>NZ_JAYKYQ010000001.1:0-935884 GCF_035544775.1 Nocardia implantans
CGACGACGGCCTCCGTGGTCAGGAACAGAGCCGCGATCGAGGCCGCGTTCTGCAGCGCCGAACGGGTGACCTTGACCGGATCGGCGACACCGGCGGACAGCAGGTCCTCGTACTCGCCCGAGTCGGCGTTCAAGCCGTGACCCGCGGGCAGGTTGGCGACCTTCTCGGCGACCACGCCGGGCTCGAGGCCCGCGTTGAACGCGATCTGCTTCAACGGAGCCGACAGCGCGACCTTCACGATGTTCGCGCCGGTGGCCTCGTCACCGGTGAGCTTCAGCTCGTCCAGCGCCGGAGCCGACTGCAGCAGGGCCACGCCACCACCGGCGACGATGCCCTCCTCGACGGCCGCCTTCGCGTTGCGCACGGCGTCCTCGATGCGGTGCTTGCGCTCCTTGAGCTCCACCTCGGTGGCCGCGCCCGCCTTGATCACCGCGACACCGCCGGCCAGCTTGGCCAGACGCTCCTGCAGCTTCTCGCGGTCGTAGTCCGAGTCGGAGTTCTCGATCTCGGTACGGATCTGCGCGACCCGGCCCTTGATGGCCTCCGCGTCGCCCGCGCCCTCGACGATGGTGGTCTCGTCCTTGGTGACGACGACCTTGCGCGCCTGGCCGAGCAGCTCGATGCCGGCGTTCTCCAGCGAGAGGCCGACCTCTTCGCTGATGACCTCGCCACCGGTCAGGATGGCGATGTCGGCCAGCTGCGCCTTGCGGCGGTCACCGAAGCCGGGGGCCTTCACGGCGACCGACTTGAAGGTGCCGCGGATCTTGTTGACCACCAGGGTGGACAGGGCCTCGCCCTCGACGTCCTCGGCGATGATCAGCAGCGGCTTGCCGGCCTGGATGACCTTCTCCAGCAGCGGCAGCAGGTCCTTGACGGTGGAGACCTTCGAGCCGACCAGCAGGATGTACGGGTCCTCGAGGACCGCTTCCTGACGCTCCGGGTCGGTGACGAAGTAACCGGAGATGTAGCCCTTGTCGAAGCGCATGCCCTCGGTGAGCTCCAGCTGGAGACCGAAGGTGTTGCTCTCCTCGACGGTGATGACGCCTTCCTTGCCGACCTTGTCCATGGCCTCGGCGATCAGCTCACCGATGGACGCGTCGCCCGCCGAGATACCGGCGGTGGCGGCGATCTGCTCCTTGGTCTCGACCTCCTTGGCGGTGGCGAGCAGCTTGGCGGTGACGGCCTCGACGGCCTTCTCGATGCCGCGCTTCAGGCCGAGCGGGTTCGCGCCGGCCGCGACGTTGCGCAGACCCTCGCGCACCAGCGCCTGGGCGAGCACGGTCGCCGTGGTGGTGCCGTCGCCCGCGACGTCGTCGGTCTTCTTGGCGACTTCCTTGACCAGCTCGGCGCCGATCTTCTCGTACGGGTCCTCCAGCTCGATCTCCTTGGCGATGGACACACCATCGTTGGTGATCGTGGGGGCGCCCCACTTCTTCTCCAGGACAACGTTGCGACCCTTGGGGCCCAGCGTCACCTTGACCGCGTCGGCGAGGCTGTTCAGACCCCGCTCGAGGCCGCGGCGGGCCTCTTCGTCATACGCAATTGTCTTGGCCATGGCGTTGTTGAGATCCTCCATGTGTATGGCTGACACACAGGACGACCGCTGGTTGGGTCGCCCCAGTTACGCTGGCCAGGTTCGGTGCCCGCGACGGACGACCGAGGGTGTCTACGGAACCCGGTCTCACCGTCCCGACCTGGCACTCACAGGTCGAGAGTGCCAAAAGCATTTTTAGCACTCAGGGGTGTCGAGTGCAAGGTCCGCGAGTCCTAATGGCGGTCGTCGAAGCGGAACAGCAGCGCGATGATCGCGTCGTTGCGGCGTTCCTCCTGGGTGCGCGGCTCGCCGTCCTCGGTGACGAGCTCGGCGTCGCGCAGCAGCAGCTCCGCCTCCACCCGCATGATGGCGCGAATGAACGGAGGGGCGACCTCGGGCGGCAGATCGCCGTTCACCACGGTGCCGCCGTCCGGCTGGGACTCGGTGGACACATACGGAAGAGCGCGCAGTAGATCTGCGCGCCGTTCCCCCGCTATTAGGTCGGAATCCGTGTCATCCGCCATTGCTATAGCTTAGCCGTCGGCGGTTCACTTCTCCGGCCGGACGATTCGCACCGCCCGGCGGGAACGACATAAGCGCAGGTCATCGCACCTCTCCCTGGCGTTCGATGGTCTCGGAACCGCACCGAGGCGGCCGTGACGGCGTAGATTCCGGGTGAACCATGATCAACTCATCCCGGAAGGGGACGCGGGTGGACGACCTGCCGTTCGATTCGCTCTACCGGCACGGCTTCGCCCGGGTGGCGGTCGCGGTGCCCCGGCTCCGGGTGGCCGACCCCGCCTACAACGTGGAGCAGACCGTGGAGCTGGCCACGCAGGCCGCTGCGGCCGGGGCGGTGCTGACGGTGTTCCCCGAACTGGGTCTGTCCTCCTACACCGCCGACGACCTGTTCCACCAGGACGCGCTGGACGCCGCGGTGGAGGCGGCGCTGGCCAGGCTGGTCGCGGCGAGCACCGACATCGACACGGTGCTGATCGTGGGCGCGCCGGTGCGGTCCCACCACCGGTTGTTCAACTGCGCGATCGCGATCTGCCGTGGCATCGTGCTGGGGGTCGCCCCGAAGAGCTACCTGCCCAACTACCGGGAGTTCTACGAGAAGCGCCAGTTCGCGGCGGCGCGCGAGACGGTGGACGACCACGTCGTCGTCGCGGGGCACCGGGCGCCGTTCGGATCCGATCTGCTGTTTCGCGCGAGCAATCTGCACGACTTCGTCTTCCACCTGGAGATCTGCGAGGACGGCTGGGTTCCGCTGCCGCCGAGCGGGTTCGCCGCGCTGGCCGGTGCCACCGTGCTGATCAACCTGTCCGCGAGCAATATCGTGATCGGCAAGGCGGACTACCGGCGGTCGCTGTGCACCTCGCATTCGGCGCGCTATCTCGCGGCGTACCTGTATTCCGCCGCGGGGACCGGCGAGTCGACCACCGACCTCGCCTGGGACGGGCAGGCGCTGATCTGCGAGAACGGCGACCTGCTCGCGGAGGGCGAGCGGTTCGGCGATCATCCCCAGCTGGTCACCGCCGACCTGGATCTGCGCCGCCTCGCCGCGGACCGGCTGCGCACCACCAGCTTCGCCGACAACGTGCACGACCACCGCGACCGGCTGGCCGCGATGCGGCACATCGACGTGCGGCTGCCGGTCCCCGAGCACCCCGTCGCGCTGGAGCGCGAGATCCAGCGCTTCCCCTACGTCCCCGCCGACCCGGCGCTGCGCAACGAGCGGTGCGCCGAGGTGCACCACATCCAGGTGGAGGGCTTGAGCACCCGATTGCGCGCCACCGGCACGCAGCGCGTGGTGATCGGGGTGTCCGGCGGCTTGGATTCCACCCAGGCGCTGATCGTGGCGGTCAAGACGATGGACCGGCTCGGGCTGCCGCGCTCCAACGTGCTCGCCTACACCATGCCCGGCTTCGCGACCAGCACCAGGACCAGAACCGACGCGCACCGCTTGATGGCCGCCCTCGGCGTCACGGCCCGGGAGATCGACATCACCCCTTCGGCCACGCAGATGCTGCGCGACCTCGGCCATCCGGCCGCCGACGGCGCGCCGGTGTACGACATCACCTACGAGAACGTGCAAGCGGGCGAGCGCACCTCGCATCTGTTCCGGCTGGCCAATATGCACGGCGCGCTGGTGGTCGGCACCGGCGACCTCAGCGAGCTGGCGCTCGGCTGGTGCACGTTCGGCGTCGGCGACCACATGGCGCACTACAGCGTGAACGCGTCGGTGCCGAAGACGCTGATCAAGTACCTGATCGCCTGGGCGGTGGACACCGAGCAGTTCGGCGCGGAGGCGAACGAGGCGCTGTCGTCGATCCTGCGCACCGAGATCTCGCCCGAACTGATCCCGAACGCGGACTCCTCCGCGCCCGCCCAGAGTTCCGAGGCCACGGTCGGCCCGTACGAATTGCAGGACTTCCACCTCTATTACCTGTTGCGCTTCGGCTACCTGCCCAGCCGCATCGCCTACCTGGCCAGGCACGCCTGGTCCGATCCCGCCACCGGCCGCTGGCCCGATCTGGTCCCCGCCGACCAGCGCAACGCCTACGACCTCGCCACGATCAAGCACTGGCTGGGCGAGTTCCTGCGCCGGTTCGTGCAGACCAGCCAGTTCAAGCGCTCGACGCTGCCGAACGCGCCGAAGGTCGGCTCCGGCGGTTCGCTCTCGCCGCGCGGCGACTGGCGCGCGCCGAGCGACGCGTCCGCGGCGGCCTGGCTGGACGAGCTCGCCCGCAACGTGCCGGACGCCTGACCGTAGCGGCGTCAGAGCCCCGGACAGGGCCGGACACACCCCTGCCTATGGTGACTGCGTGAGTGAGAAACCCGGCTGGGATGCCATCGACGATGCGTTGCGGCCGCTGTACGGCGACATCGAACCCTTTCACTGGGCCTCCGACCATCCGTGGTCGCTGGGCGGGTCCGACCCTCTCGACGGGATCAGCGCCTACTCCCGCACCGACTCGGTGCCGCACTGGCACTACATCAGCTACGGGATGACCGAGTTGTACGAGAAGGAGTGGGACAACCCGGCGGAGTCCGGCTGGGGCTTCGAGTTCACTTTCCGCCTGACGCGCAGGCCCGAGGACACCGAACCGCCCGTGTGGCCCGCGAACTTCATGCAGAACCTCGCTCGCTATGTCTTCCAGTCCGGCAAGTGGTTCGAACCGGGCCACACCATCAAGACGAACGGACCGATCGCGGCGGACCACGCCGACTGCACCAATCAGGCGGTCTGCTTCACGGCCGACCCGGAACTCGGCGTCATCGACAGCCCGCACGGCCGCGTGCTGTTCTTGCAGATCGTCGGGTTGACCATGCGGGAGTACCGCGCGGCGCAGGGCGGACGCGCCCTGGCACTGCTGGCCGAGCTGGAACCGCGACTACCCCTGTACGTCACCGACATCCACCGCGAGCCGTTGGTTCCCGAACCGAAGCCGCAGGCCCGCTGGCCCCGATGGGGCGGAGGACTGGCCGGACGAGCGTGATCAGGCCGCTCGGGCCGCACGGTGTGCGACCGGAGCGGCCCGGCGTGGCCCACGGATGCGGGCGCGCCGCGCCCGGCGATGGCGCGCCCGCGCGGGTGGGCGCCACGCACCCCGTTGACGACGTTGCGGATGCCGTGCGCGGCGTTCGCTCGCCGGGCCGCGCCGATCACCAGCAACGGCGCGGCGATGGCGAGCGCGGTCCGCGCACGGAGCTTCCCGTCGCCCACGGGTATCAGGACTTCTCGGGCGTGATGGACGCGAGCAGTTCGCCCAGATGCGTTTCGGCACTGGCCTTGTCGACGCCGAGATCGCTGAGCAGACCGGCGCCGTTCTCCTGTTCCAGCAGCGCCAGCAGGATGTGCTCGGTGCCGATGTAGTTGTGTCCCAGCCGAAGCGCCTCGCGGAAGGTGAGCTCCAAAACCTTCTTGGCCTCCGCGCCGAACGGCACCAGCGCGGGGACATCCCCCTCGCTCGGCGGCAGCGACGCGGTGGCGGCGGCGGAGATGACGTCGACGGAAACGCCTTGGTTGAGCAGTTCCTGCACCGCGAGACCTTGCGGTTCGGTGAGCAGCCCCAGCACCACGTGCCCGACGGCGATCTCCCGGTTGCCTGCGGTGCGCGCGGCCTCCTGCGCCGCCATCACGACCGCGCGCGCCCGCGGGGTGAAACGGGCGAAGCCCGCGTTCGGGTCCATGGCGGCCGCCGCGTCCGGCTCGGGCACTTTGGGCACGAACCGCTTCTGCGCGGCCTGTTTGGTGACGCCCATGCTGGCGCCGATGTCGGTCCAGGAGGCGCCGGAGCGGCGGGCCTGGTCCACGAAGTGGCCGATCAGGTGATCGGCCACTTCGCCGAGGTGGTTGGCCGCGACGACGGCGTCGGACAGTTGCTCGAGCACGTTGTCGGGCCGGGCCTTCTTGATGCCTTCGATCAGGTCGTCGAGGCGGAATTGGGAAGTCATGCGTCAACCATAGGTTGACGAAAACGGTGCGTCAACCGTTGGTTGACGATTCGATTCAGGGGCGCGCCGCCCAGGCCGCGCCGCGCACGATGCGCTCCTTCACCCACGCGGCCGTGCGCCCGGTCAGCACCGTCCGAGCCGGTGCGTCGTCGGCGTGCACGGCTTGGACGACCCCGTCGTTGCGGCCCAGGCTGATGCATTGGAGCACATAGCGGAACCGCAGCTCACCCGGCTCGCGACCGCGCATCCTGGCGACGGCGGCGTCCGCAGCGTGCTTGCCGGTCGGCAGCGCGGTGGCACAGGCCATGCGCAGCTCGCGCCCGCCCGGCCCCGCGACCACGGCGGCGTCGCCCGCGGCGAAGATCTCCGGGTGCGACACCGAACGCAAGGTGGCGTCGGTCAGCACGCGGCCGTCGGGATCCACCGCCAGCCCGGAGCGGGCGGCGAGGTGGGGCACGCGGAAGCCCGTGGTCCACACCGTCGCCGCGGCCTCGACCAGAGTGCCGTCGGCCGAGCGCGGCCCCTCGGGCGTCACTTCGATCACCTTGGCGCCGGAGCGGATCTCGACCCCGAGACGCTGCAGCGTCCGCCTGATGTGCGCCTGCGCCCGCGCCGACAGCCACGCGCCCGGCTCCTCCGACCCGAGCAGCAGCACCCCGGAGTCCGGATGCGATTCGGCCAGTTCCGCCGCCAGCTCGATGCCGGTCGCCCCGGCGCCGACGATCGCCACCGGCCCGCCCGCGAAGGCCAGGCCGCGCACGTCTTCTCGGGTGGCGACCGAGTAGGCGTGTTCGGCGACGCCGGGCACGCTCTCCCGATCGGCGACGCTGCCCAGCGCGTAGATCAAGGTGTCGTACTCGAGCGCGGGCGCCGCGTCGAGCACCACCCGCCGCGCGCCCGTATCGATCTCCGTCGCCATGGCGCGCACGAAGCCGATGCCCTTGTTCTCCAGGGTTTCCCGCAGATCCCATGCCGCGATCCGCTGCCCGGCCGCCTGCTGATGCAGTCGCACCCGCTCGACGAACGAGGCGTGCGCGTCCACCACGGTGATCCGCGCGTCACGCGCCGTGCGAGCGAGCCTGCGGGCCGCCGCCAGTCCCGCGTATCCCGCGCCGAGAACGACGATCCGATGCTGTCCGGTCATGTCGAGGCTCCTTTCGATCGGCCATCAACCCTCAGACCGGACAGGCCCCCGATTCCTGACAGATCGGCACCGTGAAGCGTGTCACAGCGGAGGCTGGACGCGGTCCGGCAAGGTGCCCACCGCGCCCTCCGCGCCGCTCGCGCCGGCGAGATAGGCCAGCTTGTCGGGGTTCACGATCAACCGCAGCGCGGTGACCACGCCGTCGACCACGTCCATCCCGACGACCACCAGCGGCGCGCCATCCACCCGTGCGACCGCGGCGGGCGCGCCGTTGATCTCCTCCACCACAAGCCGCATGCCCGGCACCTCCCAGCGCAGCAGGCCCGCGAGGTACCGCGCCACCTGATTCGCGCCGTGGATCGGGCGGCGCGCCGCGGTGACCTTGCCGCCGCCGTCGGCCGTCGCGCTGACGTCGGCGGCGAGCATCCGCTCCAGCGCCGCCACGTCGCCATCGCGCGCCGCCTTCAGGAATCGTTCGACCAGCTCGCGGGCGTGCTCGGGCGTGGCGCCGAAGCGGGTGCGGTCCTCGCGCACGCGCAGGCCGGCCCGGCGGAAGATCTGCTGCGAGTTCGTCTCGGTGATGTCGAGCATGTCGGCGATCTCGCGGTGCGCGTAGCCGAAGGCTTCGCGCAGCACGAACACGGCGCGCTCGATCGGGGTCAGCCGCTCCAGCGCGGTCAGCAGCGCGAGGGAGACCTGTTCGCGCTCCTCGACGGTCTCCAGCGGGCCGAGTTCGCCGCGCGCGGTCGGCACCGGCTCGGGCAGCCACGGGCCGACGTAGCTCTCCCGCCGGGCACGCGCCGAAACCAGCCAGCCGCGGCAGAGATTCACCAGCGCGGTGGTCAGCCACGCCTCGGCGGAACGGATATCGCGACGATCGGCGCCGTCCCAGCGCAGATAGGTCTCCTGCACCGCGTCCTCGGCTTCACCAGCCGAGCCGAGCATCCGATAGGCGAGCGCGAACAATCGCGGGCGATGCCCCTCGAACTCCCGCAACGCGGACGGCTCCATCTGACACCCTCCTCCACCCCGGCCGACGGATACGACCGTACCGCTCCGCGCGGAGCGGGTGAGAGTGCCGGTGCGCCGCCCCGGCGACAGGGCAAGGAAGCCGAGCCGGGGCTCGCCGCCGCCGCTAGAACTCGGCGCCCGGCGGGCGATTCCCGTTCTGGCGTTGCTTCGCCCCAGGTCGGCGCAGCCGCAGCCGCGCGGAACCGCGGATCGCCGGGCGCGGGATGGCGGGGCGGCGGATGGCGGGCAGCCGCCGGTCCGCGCGTCGTTGGGCGCGCCGCTCGGCCGGTTTGTGCGTCCAGGTTTCCGGCCGCGCGGCCACCCAGCGCTGGGAATGCCAGGCGAACGGGATGTGGCCCAGATACAACGCGACCAGCACCAGCAGCAGCACGATCGGATACGTGACCAGCGCGGCCGCGGCGAGCGCGACCAGCACCAGCAGCCCGGCCGCGGCCTGCGGCGCCACCGACACCGATTTCATGGCCAGCGTCGGGATGGTGCTGACGCACAGCGCGGCCGCGAACACCGTCCACGCGGCCACTTCGTAGAAGCCGACCCACCAGCCGTCGCCGAACTGCACGTACAGCGCCACCGGCACGACCGCGATGAGCGCGCCCGCGGGGGCGGGCACACCGACGAAGTACTCACGCGCCCAGTCCGGCCGGGTGTCGTCGTCCATCAGGGTGTTGAACCGGGCCAGGCGCAGCACGATGCTGACCGCGAACAGCAGCGCGACGATCCAGCCGACGCTGTTGCTGCTGAGCAGGGTCACGTACAGCACGAGCGCGGGAGCGACGCCGAAGGAGATGGCGTCCGACAGCGAGTCCAGCTCGGCGCCCATCTTCGTGGTCGCGTCCAGCATCCTGGCCAGCCTGCCGTCCAGGGTGTCCAGCACCGCCGCCGCGCCGATCATGGCCAGCGCGATACCGAGTTTGCCGTCGAGGCCGAACTTCACCGCCGACAGCCCGGCGCACAGCGCCAGGATGGTGACGATGCTCGGCAGCAGGCGGACGCTGCGCCGCCTGCGCCGCTGCGTGGATACCGCCGCTTCCATCACGCGTCGGCGGATGTGCCGAGCACGGCGAGCACGGTCTCACCGCCGATGGTGCGCTGGCCGGGCTGCACGAGCAGTTCGGTGCCCGGAGGGAAGTAGGTGTCGACCCGCGAACCGAAGCGGATCAGGCCGTAGGTGTCCGCGATGGTCAGCACGTCGCCGACCTGGGCGTCGCAGACGATGCGGCGCGCGAGCAGCCCGGCGATCTGCACCACCACGAGCTGGTCGCCCTCCGGCGTCTCCAGCACCATGCTGTTGCGCTCGTTCACCGAACTCGCCTCGGGCAGGTCGGCGGAGCGGAACTGACCGGGCTGGTGCAGCACCGAGCGCACGACGGCGGAGACCGGTGTGCGCTGCACGTGCACGTCGAGCACGGACAGGAAGATGCTGACCCGAGGCAGCGGCGCGTCGCCGAGACCGAGTTCCGCGGGCGGAGCGGCGGTGTCGACCAAGGCGATCTCGCCGTCGGCGGGGGCGACCACGACACCAGGACGATTCGGCGGCACGCGATGCGGATGACGGAAGAAGGTCGCGCAGGCTGCCGCGGCGAACAGTCCGGTGCGCCGCACCCATTTGCGCTTGCCGCCGACTACGGCGACCGCGAGGGGTGCGGCGACGAACGGAAGCCCGGCGGGATGCAACGGAGGGATCGCGTTGCGGACCAGGTCGGCGACGTGGCCGACTCCGGTGCGTTCAGGCGTGCCGGGCGGGGTGGGACGGCGGGCCACAGGCTCCTCTTTCGTGCTCGATGCAGACGGTTTGCGCCCTCTCAACGATAGGCCGGGCGCAAGCGTTCACACCTTACGGGAAAGGAGCCTGTGGCACGCGGTGTCAGGACCTGACTCGGGCGCCCGTGACCAGTCGAACCAGGAACAGCAGGATCACCGCGCCACCCAGGCAGGTGAAGAAGCTGAACCACAGGCCGCCGCCCTCGACGTCGACTCCCAGCAGCTTCAACAGGAACCCACCGAGCAGGCCGCCGATCACGCCGACGACGATATTGAGCAGGATGCCCTGTTGGGCGTCCGTCTTCATGATCTTGCTCGCGATCCATCCGGCAAGACCGCCGATGATGATCCATCCGATAATCCCGAGACCGAGCATGGTGTCCTCGCATTCAGTTGGGCCACGCCTTCGTGCAGCAGTGGCGTCGCTGAGTCGAGATACCCACGGATTGTCGGAATACGCGCGGCAGATGAGCGACTTTCAAGCTAATATGAGGAAGCCTCATGTCTATTCGCCAATGGGCAGTGGCTGATGAGGGACCGATTTCGATGCTTCGGGGCACCCCCGGCGGCGCCGCCGCAGGTACATAGGAGACGCAGATGGCTGCTCGAATCGCCCAGACCACCGGCGCTGAGCACACGGCGATCCTCGGGCTCGGCGTTTACCGCCCTGCTCGCGTGGTCACCAACGACGAGGTGGCCGGTCCGATCAACTCCAGTGACGAGTGGATCAGGACCAGGTCGGGAATCAGGACCCGGCGGTTCGCCGACGAATCGGAGACGATCCAGAGCATGAGCGTCGCCGCCGCGCGCGGCGCGCTGGAATCCTCCGGCATCGCGGTCGACCAAGTCGATTGCGTGATAGTTGCTACATCCACCCACCTGTTGCTGACCCCGGCCGCCGCCCCGCGCATCGCCACCGAACTGGGCATGAACGGCGCGGCCGCCTTCGACGTCTCCGCCGGTTGCGCCGGATTCTGCCACTCGATCGCGCTGGCGTCGGACCTGGTCCGGGCAGGCACCGCAGCGCACGTGCTGGTGATCGGCGTGGAAAAACTGACGAACACGGTCAACCCGAAGGACCGTTCCACCGCCTTCCTGTTCGCCGACGGCGCGGGCGCGGTGATCGTCGGCCCCTCCGACGAGCCGGGCATCGGCCCCACCGTGTGGGGCTCCGACGGCACCCAGCACCACGCCATCCGGCAGGACAAGGACTGGATGGAGTTCTTCCACGAGATCGATGAGAAGGGCTTGGACGCGGTGCGGCCCTACCTGGCGATGGAGGGCACCGCGGTGTTCCGGTGGGCCGCGCACTCGCTGGAGAAGGTGTGCCGCGACGCCATCGACCGCGCCGGACTGTCCCCCGAGGACCTGGACGCGATGATCCCGCACCAGGCCAACGGCCGGATCATCGAGATCATGGCCCGAGTGCTGAAGCTGCCTGAGCACTGCGCGCTCGCCAACGACATCGAGGAGGCGGGCAACACCTCGGCCGCCTCGATCCCGCTGGCCATGGAGGCGCTGCTGCGCAAGGGCGAGTCCAAGCCGGGCGACACGGCGCTGCTGATCGCGTTCGGCGCGGGCCTGTCCTACGCGGCTCAGGTCGTGAACCTGCCGAACTGGAAGTGACGCTCGCCGCGGCCGGGCCACGACCTCTCGTGGACCCGCCGCGGCGACCCGCGCTCAGGCGCCGGCTTCGACCGCCGTCTTGATCTTGCCCAGCGTTTCGTTCATGCCGCGCACCAGCAGTTCCTCGAACGGGGCCTCGCCGCCGAGCGCGGCATCGATCGCCCTGCGAGAGAGCCAGGTGGTGCCGTTGGGCACGTCGCGCCGCTCGATCAGCCGCGTGCCGGACTCGGTGGGCTCGAGGGTGTAGCTCCACACCGTCCGGTTCTCGTTGACCCGGAAGGCGAACGCCTGGTTCGGCTCGACTCGCACGATGCGGGCGGTGGTCGGCCAGAACTTCTTGCCCTCGCGATTGAAGTTGATCGTCCAGGTGCCCGCTTTGAACGAGCCGAGCGCCACCATCCGCACGCACTGCGGGCTGAACTCCGGCATCCGCTTCAGATCGGAGACCACCGCCCACACGCGCTCCGGGGGCGCGGAGATGTCGATACTGGCTTCGAGATTCTTCGGCAACGCTGCCTCCGGGATATCAGCGACGGACCGACGGGCGTCCGTCCGAACGCGGTGGAACGAGTCGCTGACATTTTAAGCGCCCGACAGTTGCGTCACGTTTTCGCCACTCGCGCACCCCCCGGTGTAATGCTCGGCGCACAATAACAGATACATGAAGCACAGACACCGCCTCCAACATTTCGGCGTACCAACGTGAGGTGATCGGCCGTGAAACTGCGCTCCCTGCTCCATCGTCGACCGGCGAACCCGGTTCCGCTGCTCCCCGCCATCGAGCCGGAGGACGGGCGAAAAGCGCACGGCGCGTCGGTATTTCCGCCACAGAGCGTTCGCGGGGCCGTGCAGGAGGAGCGCCTGGAGCGGCTGCTGACTCCCCGTGAACTCGATCTCGTCTTGCATCATCGGCTCTGAGCCCTGGGCGAACGCCCACGACAGACCGCGCCGCGAGGCTCCATACTCGTCAGGTGACTTCACCCGCTGCTACGAAACCGGCCATCCTGAGCGTCGACGACGACCCGGGCGTTTCCCGTGCGGTCGTCCGCGACCTGCGCCGCCGTTACGGCGCCGATTACCGGATTCTGCGCGCGGAATCGGGGCCGCAGGCGCTCGAGGCGCTGCGTGAGATGAAGTTGCGCGGGCAGCCGGTCGCCGTGTTGATCGCCGACTATCGGATGCCTGGCATGGACGGCATCGAGTTCTTGGAGCAGGCGATGGACCTGCACCCGTACGCGCGCCGCGTGCTGTTGACCGCCTACGCCGACACCAACGCCGCGATCGACGCGATCAACGTCGTCGACCTCGACCACTATTTGCTCAAACCGTGGGACCCGCCGGAGGAGAAGCTCTATCCCGTGCTCGACGGGCTGCTCGACGCCTGGCGCGGCAGCGAGCACCGGCCCGTCACCGAGACCAAGGTGGTCGGCAATCGCTGGTCGCCGCGGTCGTCGCAGGTGCGGGAATTCCTGGCCCGCAACCAGCTGCCCTACCGGTGGTACCTGGCCGACGAGCCCGAGGGCGCGCGCCTGCTGGAGGCGGCGGGCGCCGACCCCGAGCGCTGTCCGGTGGTGATCACGTCCGCGGGCGAGGCGCTGGTGCAGCCAACCGACAACGAACTGGCCCAGCACGTCGGCCTGACCGTCGACCCGGCGGGCGAGTTCTACGACCTGATCGTCGTCGGCGGCGGTCCCGCCGGTCTGGGCGCGGCGGTCTACGGCGCGTCCGAGGGTCTGCGCACCGTGCTCGTGGAGCGCACCGCCACCGGCGGCCAGGCCGGGCAGAGTTCGCGCATCGAGAACTATCTCGGCTTCCCCGACGGTTTGTCGGGTGCGCAGCTGGCCGACCGGGCCCGGCGGCAGGCGGCGAAATTCGGCGCGGAAGTGATCACCACGCGCGAAGTGGTGGGGCTGGAGGTGAACGGCTCGGCGCGCACCGTGCGGTTCGCCGACGGCGGCAGGCTGTGCGCGCACACCGTCATCATCGCGACCGGCGTCGACTACCGCCGTCACCCGGCGCCCGGCGTCGACGACTTCACCGGGCGCGGCGTCTACTACGGATCGGCCATGACCGAGGCGTCCGAGTGCGCCGACCACGACGTCTACATCGTCGGCGGCGCGAATTCCGCGGGCCAGGCCGCGGTGTTCCTGTCCCGCAACGCGCGCACCGTGCATCTGGTGGTGCGGGCGGATTCGCTGGAACAGTCCATGTCGCATTACCTCATCCAGCAGATCGGGCAGATCGCGAACATCGAGGTGCACACCAACACGGAGGTGATCTCCGCCGACGGCGACGATCATCTGCAACAGATCGTGCTGCGCGACAACCGCACCGGCGCCGAGGAGAAGGCCGACGCGGAGCGGCTGTTCCTGTTCATCGGGGCCGCGCCGCAGACCGATTGGCTCGACGGCGTCGTCAGCCGCGACGACGCCGGTTACGTGCTCGCCGGTCCCGACCTGATGGTCGACGGCGCGCGTCCGGCGGGCTGGGAGCTGTCGCGGCCGCCGCATCATCTCGAGACCAGCGTGCCCGGCGTGTTCGTGGCGGGCGACGTGCACGCCGAGTCGGCCAAGCGCGTCGCCTCCGCCGTGGGCGAGGGCGCCATGGCCGTCATGCTCGTGCACCGCTATCTCGCGTAACCAGGAGGCCCGCAGATGACTTCGAACCAGACCGCGGATCGCAGCAGCCGGTCGGTGTGCGATCCCGCCGAGCTGCGCACCCTGTTCCTGTTCGAGAAGCTGAACGACGAGCAGTTGGCCTGGCTGTGCGCCGACGGCCGGGTGGAGACGATCGAGCCGGGGGTGGTCTTCCGCGAAGGCGACCCGGCCACGTGTTTCTACGTGCTGATGGACGGCGAGCTGGTGCTCTCCAAGCAGTCCGGCGGCGCGGAGATCGAACTGGTCCGCACCGAGCATCACGGCGCCTACGCGGGCGCCTGGATGTCCTACATCGGCGACAAGGTCGATCAGACCTACAGCGGGACGATGCAGGTGACGCGGCCTTCGCGGTTCTTCGTGCTGGACGCCGACATCTTCGCCAGGATGATGCACGAGTGGTTCCCGATGGCCGTGCACCTGCTCGAAGGGGTGTTCTTCGGCAACCGCAACACCAACGCGCGCATCGGTGAGCGGGAACGGCTGCTCGCGCTCGGTTCGCTGTCGGCGGGCCTCACCCATGAGCTGAACAACCCGGCCGCCGCCGCGGTGCGCGCCACGGCGGGCCTGCGCGAGCGAGTCGCGGGCATGCGGCACAAGCTGGCCATGATGGCGGAGGGCAAATTCGATCCGTCGTCCCTCGGCGCGTTGGTGCGCCTGCAGGAGGAGGCCGCCGCCCAGGTCGCGAAGGCTCCGGAGCTGACGCCGCTGGAGGCCGCCGACCGCGAGGACGTGCTCGGCGAATGGCTCGAGGAGCACGGGATCGCCGACGGCTGGAATCTCGCGCCGAACTTCGTGCAGGCCGGGTTCGACACCGACTGGCTGGAGCGGGTGGCCGCCACCCTGGACGGCGCGCCGGAGCAGGTGTTCCAAGGGGCCGTCCGCTGGCTGAACTACACCATCGAGACCGAGCTGCTGATGAACGAGATCGCCGACTCGACCACGCGCATCTCCGCGCTGGTCGGCGCCGCGAAGCAGTATTCGCAGATGGACCGGGCGCCGTTCCAGGTGGTCGACATCCACGAACTGCTCGACAGCACCTTGGTGATGCTCAGCCGCAAGATCGGCGACGGCGTGCACGTGGTCAAGGAATACGACCGGACGCTGCCGCAAGTGCCGTGCTACGCGGCGGAACTCAATCAGGTCTGGACCAATCTCATCGACAACGCCGTGTACGCGATGAACGGCGAGGGCACGCTGACCATTCGCACCAGGCACGAGAACGATTGCGCTGTGGTGGAGATCGGCGATACCGGATCGGGGATACCGCCGGAGGCCCGCGGCCGGATCTTCGAACCGTTCTTCACCACCAAGCCGATGGGTGAGGGCACCGGCCTGGGGCTTGATATCTCGTTCCGCATCGTGGTCAAGAAACACAACGGCGACATCAGGGTGGACTCCGAGCCCGGCGACACCAGGTTCACCGTCTGGCTGCCGCTGCGCCGCCCCGAAGCGGAAGTCGTCGCCACGACCGACCAGGAAGGACAGGCATGACCGAGCAGATCGCGGGCATCGACCCGGCCGCACCACCGAGCGGTCCGGGGTGCCTGGAGTGCGAGCAGGTCTCCGGCTGGTGGGTGCATCTGCGCCGCTGTGCCCAGTGCGGGCATGTCGGCTGCTGTGACACCTCACCCGCCCAGCACGCCACCGCGCACGCCAAGAGCACCGGGCACCCGTTCATCCAGAGCTTCGAGCCGGGCGAGGACTGGTACTACAACTTCGAGACCGAAGAGATGTTCAGCGGCGGACCGGAATTGGCGCCGCCGCACAGTCATCCCGCCGATCAGGGCGCGCCGGGCCCGCGCGGACGGGTGCCAGCGGATTGGCAGGCACACATCCACTGACCGCGCCGCAACCGGTACGCTGCTGCGAACGCCGGGGCCTCCGGCGCAACGATCCACCCGGGAAAGCACGGTATGAAACGAACTTCCGCCATCGTCCTGATCGCCGGGACGGTGGGTTTCCTGCTGGCAGGCTGCGGCGGAGGGGACGAGTCCACCGACGCGAACGGATTGCGCAAGGGCTCGGTGAGCGCGACGGCGGCAGCCTCGGCCGCCCGTACGACGACCGCTTCCGGCACCGCGACATCGACCGCCCCGGCGGATACGGACACCACCACCACGACGAAGCAGCGCGATCCCGCGCTCGGTCCGGCGTCGAGCACCACCTGCGGTGAGTTCCGCAAGCTCGACACCGACGCGGAGAAAGCGCTGATCGAGCAGATCCTCGCGGAGAACCCGGGCGGCCCGTTCGACGGCAGCCCGAATGTCGCGCTCGGCACCGCCAAGCTGGTGTGCCTGGCGCCGAGCGTGGCCGGCACCTCGGTCGCGGTCGCCGCCGGAATCGTCGAGAAGTAGCCGCAGATCAGCTCGCGGGCCGTGACCGATCACCGGCCGCGCGGCAGAATGGCACAGTGGCAGAACTGGCACTCACCGCCCGCCTGAATTCGTCGGCCGCCGATGCCCGGCGCGGGGTGGTCCGCCTGCACCCGGAGGCGCTCACCGCGCTGGGGCTGCGGGAATGGGACGGGATCATGCTGGTCGGCTCGCGGCGCACAGCCGCGGTGGTCGGCATCGCCCGCCAGGGCACGCCCGCCGGGGTGGCCCTGCTCGACGACGTCACGCTGTCCAACGCGGGGCTGCGCGAGGATGCGACGGTGGTGGTCTCCCCCGCGACCGTCTACGGCGCGAAACAGATCACGGTGAGCGGTTCGGTGCACGCCACCCGCACCATTCCGGCCGCGACCCTGCGCCAGGCGCTGCTGGGCAAGGTCGTCACCGTCGGCGACGCGGTCTCCCTGCTGCCGCGCGACCTGGGCCCCGACATCAGCTCCACGGCAGCCACCCAGGCGCTGTCGCGCACCTTCGGCATCGCCTGGACCACGGAGTTGCTCACCGTCACCGGCACCGACCCGCGCGGGCCGGTGAGCGTGCAGCCGAATACCGCGGTGTCCTGGGGGGCCGGTGCGGTCGCCGCGCGGGACGCCGCCGATCTGGCCGGGGCGGGCACCCCGATACCGGTGGGCACGGCGTCGTGGGGCGCCACCGAAGCCGCCGCCATGGACACGGCCGCGGCCACCAACGGCGCCGCGATGGCCAGGATCTCGGCCGCCGACCTGCCGAGCATCTCGGTCGAAGAGCTCGCGGGCGCGCGCGGCCAGGCCGCGAAACTCCAGGAGTGGCTCAGCCTCGCGTTGGACGAACCCGAGTTGCTGCGCACGCTGGGCGCGCGCCCACATCTCGGCGTGCTGATCACCGGTCCGGCCGGTGTCGGCAAAGCCACGCTGGCCCGCGCGGTCGCTGGATCGCGGCGCGTGGTGGAGCTCGACGGCCCCAGCGTGGGCGCCGCCGAGAGCGGAGCGCGGCTGCGCGAGGTCGCCGAGGCGGTGGCCGATATCGGCTGCGGCAAGGGCGGCATCCTGCTGATCACCGACATCGACGCCCTGCTGCCCGCCGACCCGGAGCCGGTCGCCACGCTCATCCTCGACCAGCTGCGCGCCGCGATCGCCGGACCGTCCGTGGCCTTCCTGGCGACCACGTCGCACCCGGCCGGCATCGACCAGCGCTTGCGCGCCCCCGATCTGTGCGACCGCGAACTCGCGCTGCCGCTGCCGACCACCGCCGTGCGCAAGGCGCTGCTCGAGTATCTGCTGCGCCGGGTGCCGACCGCCGAGTTGCGGCTCGACGAGATCGCCGAGCGCACGCCCGGCTTCGTGGTGTCCGATCTGGCGGCGCTGTGCCGGGAGGCGGCCCTGCGCGCGGCCTCGCGGGCCAGGGAGCACGGCGAGCCGCAACTCACCCAGCCCGACCTGCTCGGCGCGCTCGAGGTCATCCGGCCGCTGTCGCGCTCGGGCATGGAGGAACTCGCCATCGGCAGCCTGAGCCTCGACGACGTCGGCGACATGGCCGAAACCAAGCAGGCGCTGACCGAGGCGGTGCTGTGGCCGCTGAAGCATCCGGATTCCTTCGCCCGGCTCGGCATCGAGCCGCCGCGCGGTGTGCTGCTCTACGGCCCGCCGGGCTGCGGCAAGACCTTCCTGGTGCGGGCGCTGGCCGGTACCGGTCAGCTCAGCGTGCACGCGGTCAAAGGCGCCGAACTGCTGGACCGGTGGGTCGGCTCGTCAGAGCGCGCGGTGCGCGAGCTGTTCCAGCGCGCCCGCGATTCCGCGCCATCGCTGATCTTCCTGGACGAGCTGGACGCGCTTGCCCCGCGCCGCGGGCAGAGCGCCGACGCGGGCGTCGGCGATCGGGTGGTCGCGGCGCTGCTCACCGAGCTCGACGGCGTGGAGCCGCTGCGCGACGTGGTGGTGCTCGGCGCGACCAACCGGCCTGAGCTGATCGATCCGGCGCTGCTGCGTCCTGGCAGGCTGGAGCGGCTGGTGTTCGTGCCGCCGCCGGACGCCGACGCGCGCAGGGAGATCCTGCGCACGGCGGGCCGCGCGGTGCCCTTGGCCGCCGACGTCGACCTCGACGCGCTCGCGGAGGAACTGGAGGGCTACTCCGCCGCCGACTGCGCCGCGCTGTTGCGTGAATCCGCGCTCGCGGCCATGCGCAGGGACGTGCACGCGGCCGACGTGACCGCCGCGGACGTGCTCGCGGCCAAGGCGGTGGTGCGGCCCTCGCTGGACCCGTCGCAGATAGACACGCTGCGCCGGTACGCGGACAGCCGCGGCTAGGTCACCAACCACCCCCATTGGACAATCACCGGCAAATCGTCGCTTCCCGCATTTTTCCCATCGGAGACATTTACGGGCGAATCGTCGGCAATCACAAGATCACGTGATCACCACGGGTATGTTCGACAACCGTGCGCAGGGTCGGCGACATTGTCGACGCGACCACGGCCTTCACGGGAGCCGCGGTCGCGGGCGTCACGCTGTTCCTGCCGGTCACCGTCAGCCCCTCCGGCCAGTCCGCCTCGTACCGGATCGCCGGGCTGCTCAACAGCGTGCCGCGCAGCGCGGCGCTGGGCGTGATCGTCGCCGTGGCGGTCGCCGTGCTGGTCGCCACCACATCGCGGCCGCTGACCGGGTGGGCGACGGCGACCACCGCCGCGCTGGCGCAGCTGATCAACCACTTCGCCGGACACCGGGTGGCCACCGCCGAGATACTGACCACGCAGAACTACATCGACTCGATCTGCGCGGCGGTGCTGCTCGGCGGCCTCGGCGCCGTGGTGCTGCGCAGGCCGCTGCCCGCCGCGGCGTTCGCGGTGGGCGGCGTCGGCTTCTTCGGCTTCGGCGATCTCGCGGGCGTGCTGAACATCAACGCCGACCCGTACGCGGTCCTGGAGACCCCCACGCGCTGGATGATCGGCGTGGCGCTCGCCCTGCTGGTGATCAGCACCTTGCACAACTGGAAGCGCACCGAGGAGGCGAAGACGCCGCGCATGGCGATCGCCCTGCCGGTGACGCCGATCCTCGCCGCCATGGTGCTCGCGCTGGTGGTGCTGGCGGGCACCGAATGGCTGGGCCGCCAGTACAGCAAACTGCCGGCGGAAGGTCACGCGGTGGAGATCGCGATCGTCGTCGCGGCGACGATCGTCAGCGCGACGGCGGCCGCCATGCTGCTGCCCGGCCGCGACGGCACCGGCGTGTATCTGGCCGTGAGCCTGACCGCCGCGGTCGACGCCGTGGGGTACGCGGTGCGGCCCGGCTGGACCTCCGCGGTGCTCATCGCGTTGACCGCGGCCGGACTCGTCGTCGGCGTCAGGATGCCGTCGACCGCCCTCGCCATCCTCCTGCTGACGGGCATCACGGTCTTCGCCCTGATCACCTCGACGTCCGCCGGCACCGTCGCCTTCGCGGTGATCAGCGGAGTCATCGCGCTGACCGCCGGTTACTGCTGCGGCACGGCCCGGCCGCACTACGCGCCCAGCGGCGTGCTCGCGATCAGCGCGCTCTATCTGCCTTCGGCGGTCTCGGTGATGCCGGACCGGGTCAAGGACTGGCGCGAGGACGTGGCGGTACACGACGCGGCTCCGGGCCGCACCGCGCTGGCCATCGTCATCGGCAGCGCCGTCGGGCTCGTCATGCTGCGCAGACTGCGGCCGCGCAGCAAGTCCCAAACGAATGGGCAACCGGAGAGCGAGTCATTAGCGGACATATAGCTTCGGTTCGGGCGGATGGCGTACACCATACTCACCCTTTCCCCGGAAAAAGCACGCCTTCCGTAGGCTTGTGCCGGACACCCCGCCGCCCCTACCCGACGGAGTGAAGTTTGCTCGCAATCCTGCTCGTGCATGCGGCAGCCGCCCTGGCGGCTCCGCTGTGGGTGCGGGCACTGGGGCGCAACGCTTTCTACCTGCTCGCGGTGGTCCCGCTCGGCGGCTTCGTCTGGGTGCTCGCGAATTGGTCCGAGCCGCAGCGAGTTCGGCTCACCTGGGCGCCTAGCATCGGCCTGAACATCGATCTGGGCTTCGACACGCTCGCGGCGGTGCTGTGCGCGCTGGTCCTCGGCATCGGGGCGCTGGTGCTGGTCTACTGCGCCCGGTACTTCGAGGACGACGAGCCGCGCCTCGGGGTGTTCGCCGCCGAGCTGGTCGCGTTCGCCGGAGCCATGTTCGGACTGGTGACCAGCGACAACATGCTGCTGCTCTATGTGTTCTGGGAGGCGACGACGGTGCTGTCGTTCCTGCTGATCGGGCACAACGCCGAGCAGGCGGCCAGCCGGAGGGCGGCGATCCAGGCGCTGCTGGTGACCGGCGCGGGCGGGTTGACGATGCTGGCGGGCATCGTCGTGCTCGGCGCCGCGAACGGCAGCTATCTGCTGTCGGATCTGCTCGGCGCACCCGCCCCGAGCGGGACGGCGGTGAATGTCGCGGTGGCCCTGATTCTGGTGGGCGCGCTGACCAAATCCGCCGTGGTGCCGTTGCATTTCTGGCTGCCCGGCGCGATGGCGGCGCCGACGCCGGTGAGCGCGTACCTGCATGCCGCGGCGATGGTGAAGGCCGGGGTGTATCTGATCGCGCGGCTCGCACCGGCGTTCGCGCAGAATCCGGTGTGGCATCCGCTGGTGCTCACTCTAGGCCTGGCCTCGATGCTGCTGGCCGGGCTGCGCTCGCTCCAAGTGGTGGATCTGAAACTGGTGCTCGCCTTCGGCACGGTGAGCCAGCTGGGATTCCTGATCGTGCTGGTCGGCCTCGGCACGCCCGCCGCCGCGCTGGCCGGAGTGACGATGATCATCGCGCACGCGCTGTTCAAGGCCTGCCTGTTCCTGGTGGTCGGCATCATCGATCACGGTGCGGGGACGCGGGATCTGCGCCGGCTGTCCGGGCTGGGCCGCCGGGCTCCGGTGCTGTGCGCCACCGCGGCGCTCGCCGCGCTCAGCATGGCGGGCATACCGCCGCTGATCGGCTTCGCCGGAAAAGAGAGCGCGCTGAACGCCGTCCTGGACTCGGACGTGCTGGCCGCGCCCGTGCGGGGCGTGGTATTCGCCGGGGTGGTACTGGGATCGATGCTGACCGTCGGCTACAGCGTCCGGTTCGTCTGGGGCGCTTTCGCGGACAAGCGCGGCGCGCCGGAACCCACTGCCGGCGCGACGCCCGTCGCCCACCATCCCAGCGAGGTACCCGTCGCCGAGGACCAGCCGGAAGCCGAGCGTCGCTTGCGCTGGCACCCGCCGGGTGCGCTGTTCCTCGCGGCGCCGGTGATCCTCGCCGTCGCGAGCCTCGCGGCCGGCTTCGCCCTGGCCTGGCTCGACGCACGGTTGCGCCCCTATGCCGAGACACTGGCCGGGCCGCCGCCTCCGCATCTGGCGTTGTGGCACGGATTCGACCCCGCGCTGGCGTCGACGCTGCTGATCGTCGCGGTGGGTGTGGTGCTGTGGCGGCTGCGCGACCGCTTCGCCGAATCGGCGCACCCGCGCCTCGGCAACGCCGACCGCGCCTACGACGCCACGCTGCGCGCGATGGACACCCTCTCGCTGCGGATGACCGGCGCGGTGCAGCGCGGCTCACTGCCGTTGAGCCAGGCCGCGATCCTGGTCACGCTCATCGTCCTGCCGACGGTCCTGCTCGCCGTGGGCACCCGCACGGGTGTCACGCTGCGCCTGTGGGATTCGCCGCTGCAAGCGGCCGTCGGCGCGGTCATGGCGGTGACCGCGCTCGCCGCGACGGTGCTGCGCAACCGGCTGGCGAGCGTGCTGGTCGTCGGCGTGACCGGATACGGCAGCGGCGTGATCTTCGCGCTGCACGGCGCCCCCGACCTCGCGCTGACCCAGTTCCTCGTGGAAACGCTGACCTTGGTGATCTTCGTGCTGGTCCTGCGCGCTTTTCCCGCGCGGATCGAGGCGAGCCGAACCGCCGCATTCAAGGTGCGCAGGGCGATGCTGGCCGCCGGAACCGGGACGGTGGTCGCGGTCCTGGCCGGGTTCGCCGTCGCGGCCCGCACCGCCGAACCCATCTGGCCCCGGATACCCGACGCCGCCTACGCGTTCGGCGGCGGGAAGAACGCCGTCAACGTCCTGCTCGTCGACCTGCGGGCCTGGGACACCCTCGGCGAGATCTCGGTGCTCGTCGTCGCGGCCACCGGGGTCGCCTCATTGGTATTCCGCAGCAGGCGTTTCGGCAGCGCGCCGCGTGCGACGGACTCCCCCGACTACGATCCGGAACTGGTGAGCTGGCTGCCCGCGGGCAGATTGATCGGCCGGGCCGAACGGTCGATGGTCCTGCAGATCACCACGCGGCTGGTGTTCCCGACCATCATGGTGCTGTCGGTCTACTTCTTCTTCTCCGGCCACAACGCTCCCGGCGGCGGGTTCGCGGGCGGGCTCACGGCGGGGCTGGCGCTCACGCTGCGGTATCTCGCGGGCGGACGCTACGAATTGGGCGAGGCGCTGCCCGTGGACGCGGGCCATGTCCTCGGCGCGGGCCTCACCCTGGCCGCCGGCACCGCGGTGTCGTCGCTGCTGCTCGGCGCGCCGCCGCTGTCCTCGGCGATCATCGACGTCTCGCTGCCGGTGATCGGCCACGTCAAGGTGGTCACCGCGCTGCTGTTCGATCTCGGCGTCTACCTCATCGTGGTCGGCCTGGTGCTGGACGTGCTGCGCAGTCTCGGCGCGCGGCTGGACAGCGAACTCGCCGACGCCGAGCCCCCCGCGGCGAACGGAGGTCCCCGGACGTGACCGCGAATCTGACCCTGCTGGTGGTGATCGGCATCCTGGTCGCGTGCGGGGTGTATCTCATCCTGGAACGCGCCGTGTCGAAGATGCTGCTCGGGCTGATCCTCTTCGGCAACGCGGTGAACCTGCTGATCATCACCGCGGGCGGCGGCAACGGCAAACCGCCCATCCACGGCTCGGCCGACACCGAGGAGATGGCCGACCCGCTCGCCCAGGCGATGGTGCTCACCGCCATCGTGATCACCATGGGCATCGCGGCGTTCGTGCTCGCCCTCGCCTACCGCGCCTACACGCTCACCACCAGCGACGACGTCGCCAACGATCAGGAAGACGTCGATGTCGCCCGGCGGCGCGCCGGAGAGGACCCGGAGACGTGACCCTCTCCCCCGGCCTGCTGCCGATCCTCGCTCCGCTACCGGTGCTCGTCCCGCTGCTGGGCGCCGCGGCCACGCTCGTGTTCGGCCGCAGGCCGCGCATCCAGCGCGCGGTCAGCGTCGGTGCGCTCGCCGGTGGCGTGGTGATCTGCGGGCTGCTGCTGTTCCTGGTCGACCGGGACGGCACCACGGCGGTGCAGGTGGGCGACTGGGCGGCGCCGATCGGCATCACACTGGTGGTGGACCGGCTGTCGGCGGCGATGCTGCTCGTCTCGTCCATCGTGCTGCTGTCGGTCAACCTCTACGGCGCGGGCCAGAACATCCGCGACGGCGACGAGCGGCAGCCGACCTCGATCTACCGGCCCACGTATCTGGTGCTCAGCGCCGGCGTCTCGGCCGCGTTCCTGGCCGGAGACCTGTTCAACCTCTTCGTCGGCTTCGAAATCCTGCTGGCGGCGTCCTTCGTGCTGCTCACCGTCGGCGCGACCACCGAACGCATCCGCGCGGGCGTGGCCTATGTGATGGTCTCCATGGTCTCGTCGCTGATCTTCCTCACCGGCATCGGACTCACCTACGCCGCCACCGGAACCCTGAACCTCGCCCAGCTCGCGGTCCGGTTCGGCGCCGTGCCCGACGGCACCCGCACGGCGATCTTCGGCGTGCTGCTGGTGGCGTTCGGCATCAAGGCGGCCGTCTTCCCCCTGTCGAACTGGCTGCCCGACTCCTATCCGACCGCTCCGGCGCCGGTCACGGCCGTGTTCGCCGGTCTGCTCACCAAGGTCGGTGTGTACGCGATCATCCGGACCCATTCGCTGCTGTTCCCCGACGGCGGCTTCGACTCGGTGCTGCTGGTGTGCGGCCTGCTCACCATGCTCGTCGGCATCCTCGGCGCCATCGCGCAGAGCGACATCCGCCGTCTGCTGTCGTTCACGCTGGTCAGTCACATCGGATACATGGTGTTCGGCGTCGGCCTGGCCAACGCGGCCGGGCTGTCGGGCGCGGTGTTCTACGTGGCGCACCACATTCTGGTGCAGACCACCCTGTTCCTGGTGGCCGGTCTGATCGAGCGACAGGCCGGATCGACCTCGCTGCGCAGACTGGGCGGGCTCGCCGCGGCCAGCCCACTGCTTGCCGTGCTGTTCCTCATCCCAGCGCTGAACCTGGGCGGAATACCGCCGTTCTCCGGGTTCATCGGCAAGGTCACGCTGTTGCGGGCGGGCGCGGAGAGCGGCAGCGTGCTGGCCTGGGTGCTGGTCGGCGGCGCCGTGCTCACCAGCCTGCTCACCCTCTACGCCATGGCCAGGGTGTGGAGCAAAGCCTTCTGGCGGCCTCGCGAGGACGCGCCGGAGGGCCATCTCACCGCCGCCAAGCCGCCCACGCTGATCGAGGAAGCGACCGACGTGCACTACGACGAGCGCACCGATCCCGGCCGGATGCCGCCGCTGATGGTGCTGTCCACGGCGGCGCTGCTGGCGGTGGGGTTGGGCCTGACGGTGCTGGCCGGGCCGATCCTCACGATCGCCGACCGGGCCGCGGCGGACCTGCGCGATCCCGGCGTGTACATCGGCGCGGTGCTCGGTGATCCGCACGGAGGCCCGCGATGAGCATCGAGCAGACCGGGCGGAGCCGCAAGCGCGATCTGACGGTCCGCATCGGCATCCTCATGTGGCTCACGGTGGTCTGGGTGGCTTTGTGGGGCGATCTGAGCACGGCGAATGTGCTGGGTGGACTGGCGGTCGCCGCGCTGATCATGGTCGCGCTGCCGTTGCCCCGCGTGCCGGTGTCCGGCCGGCTGAACCCGCTTCCCCTGCCCGAATTGATCCTGGCGAGCGCGTATTACGCGCTGGAGTCGAGTCTGCAGGTCGCCTGGTTGGCGATCCGCCCCGCGCCGCCACCGGTGTCCGGGGTGCTGCGCGTGTATTCCGCCACGCGCTCGGACCTGGTGCTGGTGCTGTGGACCGACCTGCTCAACCTGATCCCGGGCACCATGGTGCTGGAGATCGACCGCAGGCGCTGTGTCGTCTACGTGCACGTGCTCGACGTCGGCAGCGACGCGGCGGTGGCCGCCTTCTTCCGCACCACCCGGCGGCTGGAACGCCTGCTGATCGAAGCCTTCGAACGCCCGACCGGGTGGCCGTACTCCCGGCCGCCCTCACCCCCGGAGGTGACATCGTGACCGTCGTCGCCGTCATCGCTGCCGTCATCCTGACCGCGGCGGCACTGCTCACCACATATCGCGTAGTCATGGGCCCGAGCACGCTGGACCGGGTGGTCGGCATCGACTCGTTGATGGCCATAGCCGCCTCCGGGCTGGCCGTGTGGGCCGCCTACAGCGCCGACACCACCGTGGTGCCCGCGATCGTCGCGCTGGCGCTGGTGGGGTTCCTCGGCTCGGCCGCGGTGTCGCGATTCCGGGTGCGAGACGACACATGAATCTGTGGCACGTCTTCGCGGGCGTCCTGATCCTCTTCGGCTCGACGCTGGCGCTCACCGCCGCGATCGGGATCGCGCGCTTCCCCGACACCCTGACCCGGATGCACGCCGCCACCAAGCCGCAGGTCATCGGGCTGATCCTGGTGCTGGCGGGCGCCGCGATCCAGCTGCGCGGGCACGGCAACGTCTGGGCGCTGGTGCTCGTCGGGCTGTTCACCCTGCTCACCGCCCCGGTGATCGCCCACCTGATCGGCCGCACCGCCTACCGCGAGCAGCGCCACCGCGACGGCCTGCTGCGCGTCAACGAGCTGCGCGACGACGACATCGATTAGCCGCGACCGGCCTCAGCGCGCGACGGGCTCGACGCCGACCAGCCGCACGCACGGGCCTGCAGCGCACCACGGGCTAGCGCACCACGGGCTCAGCGCCACGACGGGCTCGACGCCGACCAGCCGCACGCACGGGCCTGCAGCGCACCACGGGCTAGCGCACCACGGGCTCAGCGCCACGACGGGCTCGACGCCGACCAGCCGCACGCACGGGCCTGCAGCGCACCACGGGCTCAGCGCCACGACGGGCTCGACGCCGACCAGTCGAGCGCGCGGCTCAGCGCGCGACGGGCTCGACCTCGGGTGTCGCTTGCCGCGGCTGCCGCGCGGTCGCGAACCACGTCGCGTGGAACGCCGCGGCCAGTCCGGCCAGCAGTCCGAGCACGACCGTGCCCGCGAGCACCGGATACTCGGCCATCGG
Source organism: Nocardia implantans (assembly GCF_035544775.1). NCBI lineage: Bacteria > Bacillati > Actinomycetota > Actinomycetes > Mycobacteriales > Nocardiaceae > Nocardia > Nocardia implantans. Next base: position 26,889 of record NZ_JAYKYQ010000001.1, read on the forward strand.
GACGGCGAGGTACCGGTAGGACAGCAGCAGCGCGGCAAGCACGACCGCACCGGTGCCGACCAGCCGGATCCGGAACCATCCCCAGCCGCGCTCCGGTTCGCGCAGCGCCGACTCGACGGTGAGGCACAGCACCGCGCCCGCGACCAGGTCGACGCCGTAGTGGTAGCCGAACCCGAGGGTGGCGGCGAGCGTCGCCAGCAGCCAGAACGCGCCGCCCCAGCGCAACCAGCGCGGGGCGGGTTCGCCGTCGTCGTCGCGGCGGGTATGCAGGAACACCGACAGCGCCCACGCGGTGTGCATCGAAGGCATGCAGTTGCGCGGAATCGGCGCGTCGAACGACAGCGGCAACGGCGTCCGATCGATCGGCGGCACCACTCCCGGCCAGTAGTTGCCCAGTTGCAGCCCGTTGCCGTCCGGCCCGTACGCGAACATCGGACCGACCACGGGGAAGAGCACGTACACCAGGGGGCCGATCAAGCCGAGCACCAGGAAGGTGCGCACCAGGTAGTGCGACGGCCACCGGCCCGACGACGTCACTCGGCGCAACTGCCACACGGCCACGACGATCGCCGCCACCGGCAGCTCGATGTAGACCCAGTGCAGTACCGCGTAGGCGACGGGCCCGAGCGCGTCCACTGCCCGCCCGAGCACCCACGACGGATCACCCAGCGCGTGATCGGCCAGGATCACGTATTCATCCAGCACCGTGGGGCTGCCGAGCACGGTGATGTGCAGCCAGACATCGCCGACCTTGGTGGCCAGCACGAGCAACGCGCCGAGCGCGACGGCGTGCAGCGCGTCCCGCCGTTCGGCGCCGGACCAGCGCAGCCAGGCCACCAGCGCCAGGCCGGTCAGCACGAGCACGGGGCCGTTTCCGATCGCGAACGGCTCGCCCGCAAGCAAGCGGACGGCCGCCCACACCACATCGACGGCGACCGCGGCGCCCACCGCGATCACCCGGCGCAGGGCCGAGAGGCCGACCAGCGCGAGCACCAGTCCGGCCCACGGCACCGACATGGATTTGGGTGTGCCGATGTAGTCCCGCCCCAAGCTCTCCAGCGGACCTTCGAATCCCTGCCACATGGCGACGCCCTGCAGCACGATCAGCAGAACCGGCACCGCGCCCACCGCCGCGGCGACCCGGACCCGAGTGGGCGATACGCGGCGCGCGACCGCGCTTCCTACGCTGGAACCCGGGTTTTCGACAAGCATCCGACCATAGTAAACGGGGGGTGAACGCCGTCCCCCTGGCCAGCTGAACAGCAACCGACCGGTACCCGGCGGGTCGTTACTGTTTCAACTCCTCGACCAGCGCGTCCACCACGGCGACCAAATCGCCCTGCGACGCAGCGGCAACCCGGCGCTGCCGCTGATAGGAGGCTCCGCGCTTGGGGATCTCGGCGACCAGCGCGAGTTCGTCCGCGCAGCCGAGGCGCGCGGCCGTCGGCTCCAGCCGGTTCAGCAGATCGTCCAGATCGTCGGTGACCAACCGCTCGTTGCTGTCGGAGTCGGTGATGATGATCGCGTCCAGCCCGTAACGCGCGGCGCGCCACTTGTTCTCCTGCACGTGCCACGGCGGCAGCGTGGGCAGCGTCTCGCCGTTCTCGACGCGGCGGTCGAGGTCGACGATCAGGCAGTGGATGAGCGCGGCCATCGCGGCGAGTTCGGCGCGTGTGGAGATGCCGTCGCAGACCCGCACCTCGATGGTGCCCCACTTCGGCGCCGGGCGGATGTCCCAGTGCATCCCGCCCAACTGCGTGAACACACCGGTTTTGACTTCGTCGTGCACGAAATGCTCGAACTGGGTCCAGTTCTCGAACTGGAACGGCAGACCCGCGGTCGGCAACTGCTGGAACATCAACGTCCGGTTGCTGGCGTAGCCGGTATCCGATCCGGACCACATCGGCGAGCCCGCCGACAGCGCCAGCAGGTGCGGGTACGACAGCAGCAACGAGTTGAGGATCGGAAAGACCTTGTCGCGGTGCGAGACTCCGACGTGCACGTGCACGCCCCAGATCATCATCTGGCGACCCCACCACTGCGTGCGCTCGATCAGCTCGTCGTAGTGCTCCGACCGGGTCAGCTGCTGGGCCGACCACTGCGCGAACGGATGGGTGCCCGCGCAGAACAGATCGACGCCGAGCGGGTCGGCCGCGCGCCGCACCGTGTTCATCGTGCCGGTGAGATCCTCCACCGCCGCGCCCACCGTGTCGTGCACGCCGGTGACGAGTTCGACGGTGTTGCGCAGCAATTCCTTGGTGACCTGCGGCGTTCCGTCGTGGGCGCGCAGGTCACCGAGGGAATCGAAGACCTCGGCGGCGGTATTCGACAGATCGCGGGTCACCTTGTCCACCAAGGCGATCTCCCATTCGACCCCGATGGTGGGCCGGGGCGAACCTTCGAAGGGAACGTGCTCGATTCCTGCCCCGGCCATATACCACCCGCGCTACTGGATCACGCCACAGGCGACACGGCCACCCGCGTCGCCCGTCGCTAGGGTCGACTCGTCGGGACCCGCGACGCCGTCGGCGCGGGAGTAACGGTTGGGGATGTTGCCGAAGTTGTCGGCGTCGGCGTGGATGATCAGGGCCTTGCCCTTCACGTCGTCCAGCGTCACCGCGTCGGTGGTGGTGACCAGCTTGCCGACGCCGTCGCCACGCACCTCGAGCGAGGTCAGATCACCGCTGGCTGGATGCGCGTTGGCGCTGCCGACCTGCAGGTGACCACCGGCGGAAAGGAAATCGCCCGCCGGGCCGCCGGTCGGCGCGACCGAGTTCGGCTCGCACTTGCCGACCTGGTGCACGTGCAGGCCGTGGAAGCCGGGACGCAGCCCGTGGGCCTCGACGGTGATCTGCAGGTGGTTGCCGTCCTTGGCGAAGTTCGCGGTGCCGACCGAGGCGCCCGAGGGGTCCTTCAGCTGGACGTTCACGCCCTGCTCGGTGTTCGGCGTTCCGCCGTGCTCGGTGCTCGACTGCCCGGCGGGGGCGGGGGACCCGGTCCACACCGGCGGAGTCGTTCCCTGGACGTCACTCGACTCCTGGCTGTTCGAGCAGGCGGCGAGGCCGAACACCGCGACCGCGAGCACCGGGGTCACAGTCCGCCAGGAAGGGCGTCGAGTTGTGGACGGGGCCATCGGGGAACTCCTTTACGAGTACCGAGTTTACGAGTAAAGCTGGGTGGACACGTTCGTTACCGGACAAGATGATGCCACGCCGTCCCGCCGTGCCCCCGACAGGGCGGCGCGCCCTCACCTGTGTTCGCCGGTCGGAGCGTGCGACCAGCGTCCACACGGGTCAGTTACCCGTGACGATCACCGTTACACCCGGCGCGGTGTCCCCGATCGCGCTCGACTTCGGCGCCACCGACGCGCCGAGCTGGTCCGCGATGGCCTGCGCGGCCTCCTTGTCACCGGACGAATCCCCGTAGTACACGGTGGTTTTGGCGATGCTGGCGCCCGGGTAGTTGCCCGTTTCCGCGATCGTCCACCCGCTCGCCTCGAGCTGACCCGCGGTTTTCGCGGCGAGTCCGGGCACCATGCTGTTGTTGAGCACGCGTACCGGGACCGAGCGCGCCGCCGTGGAGGTGGTCGGCGCGGCGGTGGTGGTCGGCGTCACGGTCGCCGCCGCGGTGGACGAGATCGACGCCTTGGGCGCGGTGGTGCTCGCCGGCACCTGAGGCGCGGCGCTCGCGCTCGAGGTCGGCGATTCGCTGGTTCCCGAGGCGTCGGTGTCGGCGTCGGAATTCGACAGCGACATCGCGCCGAGCCCTGCGAAGACGATGGCCAACGCGATCAGCACCATCGCCAGGGCGCGCAACGGTGGCCCACCGGAGGTGGGGTTCGGGTAGCTCACGTCCGCGAGCCTAGTCGCACGAAGCGGGTCCGGGTCCGCATCGCCGGGTCAGGCCTGGAATCCGAGCCGCCGCGCCGCGCGCGCCTTCTGCCTGCTCGCTCGCAGCCTGCGCAGCCGCTTGACCAGCATCGGGTCGGCCGCCAGGGCCTCCTGCCGGTCCACCACCGCGTTCAGCACCTGGTAGTACCGGGTCGGCGACATGGCGAACAGCTCGCGGATCGCCTCCTCCTTCGCCCCCGCGTACTTCCACCACTGCCGCTCGAAGGCAAGGATGTCGAGTTCGCGACGGGTCAGTCCGCTACCGTCGGCCTGCTCGGCCGCGGCGTGCTCCGTCGTGCCGTCTTCGCTCGCGGAAGGGCCGTTGTGGGTCGCGGGAAGATCCCGTGCCGCTGCGCCGTCCATCTCGCTCCCTCGCCGAGTGACCACCAGACGAAAATGGTGCTTGTACGTCGCGGAACATTCAACCACGCGCCGGGAGAATCGCCCGGCCCACAGCGCGGCGTGTTCCCTACCGGCCGGTAGTCCCGGTCACGGGTTCGGCACCCGAGGCGCTGTGACGTGGCGCGCACGGCAATAATTGGCGCATGGCAATCCTCCCGATCGTGATCGTCGGCGACCCGGTTCTGCACAACCCGACCGAGCGGGTCACTCGATCGCCGGAGGAATTGGCTCCGCTCATCGCGGACATGTTCGAGACGCTGGACGCGGCGCACGGCGTCGGGCTGGCGGCCAATCAGGTGGGCGTTCCGCTGCGCCTGTTCGTCTACGACTGCCCCGACCTCGGCGCGGACGGCACCGCCACCCGCCGCCGCGGCGTCGTGGTCAATCCGGTGCTGGAGACCTCGGAGATCCCCGAGACCATGCCGGACCCGGACGACGACGAGGAGGGCTGTCTGTCGGTGCCAGGCGAGCAGTTCCCCACCGGCCGCGCCGAATGGGCGAAGGTGACCGGCACCGACGAGCGCGGCGAGCCGGTGGAGGTGGAGGGCAAGGGCTTCTTCGCCCGCATGCTCCAGCACGAGGTCGGGCACCTCGACGGGTTCCTCTACGTGGACGTGCTGATCGGCCGCAACGCGCGGGCCGCGAAGAAGGCGATCAAACGCAACGGCTGGGGCACACCGGGTCTGAGCTGGCTGCCCGGCACCGACCCCGACCCGTTCGGGCATGACGACTGACCCCGCGGCCGGCCTGCCCGATATCCCGCTCGGTCGTCGCGTGGTGCTGCGCTACCAACTGCCCGCGGGTTATCCACAACCGCTGACCGACGTGATCGGCGAACTCGTCTCCCTCGATCCGCCGACGGTGCGCGGCGCGGGCGGCGAGCTGGTATCGGTCGCGCCGGAACGCGTGATCGCGCTGAAAGCCATCGGTCCGCGACCGATCCGCATCAGGGAGATCCGCGCGCTGGAAGCCGCGGCCGCCTACGGCTGGCCTGGCGTCGAGCACGCGTGGATCGACGGCTGGCTGGCGCGCGCGGGCCACGGATACACCGGGCGCGCGAATTCCGCTGTGCCGCTGGGCAACTCCGACGGTCCCGCCACCGTGTCGGCGGAGACGCTGCACCGGATCGGCGAGTGGTACACCGCGCACGGCCTGCCCGTGCAACTCGCGCTGCCCGATCGGCTGGCCCCGGTGCCGCCCGGCTGGCACAGCTGGCGGCAGACGATCGTGCTCGCCATCGATATCGACAACTTCGTGCTGCCGCAAGGCCCTTCGATGGTGCGGATCGCGCCCGCTCCCCACGCGGACTGGCTGGAGATGCACCGTCACAGCGGTGAAGACCCCGGCGCGCAGACGGTTCCCGCGCCCGATCCCGACGTGCTCACCGCGGTCATCGGCGGCGAACTCGGCTTCGCCTCGCTCGGTCTACCGCGTCCCATCGCGATCGGCCGCGGCGCGCTGACCACCGCCCCGGACGGGCGACGCTGGATCGGCCTCACCTGCGTGGCCGTCGCCGCCGCGCACCGCAGGCACGGACTCGGCTCGCTGGTCTGCGCCGAACTGATCCGCTGGGGCCGCGACCGCGGCGCGACCCACGCCTATCTCCAGGTGGAAGCCACCAACGAACCGGCCCGCGCGATGTACCGCGAACTGGGCTTCATCGAGCACCACACCTATCGCTACGCCGCGCCGGAACCGATCGCCGGGCCCGGCGGCCTGCGGTAGAACAGATCTGACACCCCGAAGGAAGGCCGCAGTGCGTCTCGCCACCTGGAACGTCAACTCCATCCGCTCCCGGCTCGACCGCGTCGCGGACTGGCTCGACCGCCAGGACATCGACGTGCTCGCCATCCAGGAGACCAAGTGCCGCGACGACCAGTTCCCCTTCGAGCGCTTCGACGAACTCGGCTACGAAGTCGCCCACCTGGGGATCAACCAGTGGAACGGGGTGGCGATCGTCTCCCGCGTCGGCCTCTCCGACGTCGAGTTCGCCTTCCCCGGCCAGCCCGGCTTCGACAAAGACGCGGGTGAGTCGCTGATCAGCACGCCGGTGGTCGAGTCGAGGGCGATCGGGGCCACCTGCGGCGGCGTGCGGGTGTGGAGCCTGTACGTGCCCAATGGGCGAACGCTGGGCGATCCGCATTACACGTACAAGCTGGAATGGCTTGCCGCGCTGCGCGACAACGGCGCGCGCTGGCTGGCCGAGGACCCGCAGGCCAAGATCGCCCTGGTGGGCGACTGGAACATCGCGCCGACCGACGACGATGTGTGGTCCGTGGAGTACTTCGCCGAGAAGACGCACACCTCGCAGCCGGAGCGCGACGCCTTCCAGGCCGTCGTGGACGCCGGGTTCGCGGATGTCATGCGTCCGTTCGCGCCCGGACCGGGCGTCTACACCTACTGGGACTACACGCAGCTGCGCTTCCCGCGCAAAGAGGGCATGCGCATCGATTTCATCCTCGCCTCCCCCGCGCTCGCCGCCACCGTGAGGGACGCGATGGTCGATCGTGAGGCGCGAAAGGGCAAGGGCGCCAGCGACCACGCCCCGGTGATCGCCGAGTTCGCCGACGAACCCGGGTCCGCGTGACCCGCCCGGCACAGCCGCCCTTCCCCCGCCGCAGCAGCGGCAACCGGACCACCGGCGGCAGGTTGGGCGGCATGAACAGCGACGCGTCCGTGGGGCAACGGCAGCGGGCGCAGCACCTCGGCCCGGAACGCCGCCGCCCGCAGGTGCTCGACACCGCGCTCGCCATCGCCGTCGAGGACGGCATCGCCGCGGTCACCATGGCCGCGATCGCGGAACGGATGAACGTGACCAGGCCGGTGGTCTACGCCTGCTTCGCCGATCGCGTCGAGCTGATCGAGGCGTTGATCCAGCGCGAGGAGGGCTATCTGGTCAGCGGCGTGCTCGAGGTGGTGAAGCCACGCGATGTGGACGCCGACGAGACCGTGTTCGTCCAGGGGTTTCGCGCACTGCTGACGAAGGCGGCGACCCGGCCCGACGCCTGGCGGCTGGTCTACGGCAATCCCGACCCCGCCGTCGCGAAGTCGTTCGGGCGCGGCCGCGCGCTCGTCATCGAGCGCTGCACCAAACTCCTGCGCCCCACGCTGCGCGCGTGGGGCACGGTGGACGCCGAACGCAAGTTGCCCGTGCTGGTGGAGCAGTGGGTGTCGGCGGGGGAAGGGGCGGTGCGCGCGCTGCTCGCCGACCAGGACGGCTGGACACCGGCCGACCTCGGCGCGTTCGTCGGGGCCTCGGTCTACCGCGCCCTGCGAAACGCCTGATAGACGCGTCGGCCGCACTACGATGGTGATCAACTGTCCGACCACCGGCTGGCGGAGGAACGGTCATGGCGTTCTATCGGCAAGTGGGTACGGTACCGCCGAAGCGGCACACCCAGCATCGTGACGAGCAGGGCCGGCTCTACTACGAAGAGCTGATGGGCGAGGAGGGCTTCTCCGGCGACTCCTCCCTGCTCTATCACCGCGGCCTGCCGCCGGCACTGGTCGATTCGACGGTCTGGGAGCTGCCCGATCAGCGGACCACGCCGAACCATCCGCTGCGTCACCGCCATCTGCGCCTGCACACGCTGTTCCCCGGCGACACCCCGGCGGAGACCGATGCGGTGACCGGGCGCCGCCTGCTGCTCGCCAACGCGGACGTGCGCATCTCCTACGTCGTCGCGAAGGGCGGCTCGCCGCTGTACCGCAACGCGATCGGCGACGAACTGGTGTACGTGGAGGCCGGCGCGGCGGTGGTGGAGACCGTGTTCGGCGCGTTGCCCGCGCGGCAGGGCGATCAGGTGCTCATCCCGCGCGCCACGACGCACCGCTGGCGGCCCACCGGTCCGGAACCGTTGCGGGCGTACGTGATCGAGGCGACCGGTCACATCACGCCACCGAAGCGCTATCTGTCGAAATTCGGCCAGCTGCTGGAAAACGCCCCGTACTGCGAGCGCGACCTGCACGGCCCGGCCGAGACCATCACCGCGACCGGCACCGAGGTGGAAGTGCTGGTCAAACATCGTCCCGGCGGACAGGTCGTCGGCACCAGGATGGTCTACGCCACCCACCCGTTCGACGTGGTGGGCTGGGACGGCTGCCTGTACCCCTGGACTTTCGATATCGCCGACTTCGAACCGATCACCGGCCGCATCCACCAGCCGCCGCCCGTCCATCAGGCTTTCGAGGGCGGCAACTTCGTGATCTGCAATTTCGTTCCGCGCAAGGTGGATTACCACCCACTGTCGATTCCCGTGCCGTACTACCACTCCAACGTCGATTCCGACGAGGTCATGTTCTATTGCGGCGGCAATTACGAAGCGCGCAAAGGCTCCGGGATCACGCAGGGCTCGGTGTCGGTGCACCCCGGCGGCTATGCCCACGGTCCGCAGCCCGGGGCCTACGAGAACAGCATCGGCATCGAGTATTTCGACGAGCTGGCCGTCATGGTGGACACGTTCCGCCCGCTCGAACTCGGCGAAGGGGCGCTGGCCTGCGAAGACCCGACCTATGCGTGGACCTGGTCGGGCCGGGGCCCCGCGTGAGGACCAGGGTCGAGGTAGCGCCGGCGTCGCTGTTCGGTCCGGACAATCTGCCGTACGGGGTCTTCGCGACGACCGGAGCGGGCCCCCGCGTGGGGGTGCGGCTCGGTGACCATGTCATCGATCTGGCTGTGCTGCTGGATGATCCGGTTTTCGCCGAGCCGAGCCTGAACGCCTTCCTGGCGCAGGGACCTGCCCGTTGGCGCACGGTGCGCGACCGGATTCGCGAGGCGGTCGACGGCGAGCTGGACGACGCCGCGGTGCACCGCCTGGCCGACGTGGTGTTGCGGCTGCCCGTGCGCATCGGCGATTACGTGGACTTCTACGCCAGCATCGACCACGCGACGAACCTCGGCCGCCTGTTCCGGCCGGACGGCGACCCGCTGCTGCCGAACTGGCGGCACCTGCCGGTGGGCTATCACGGGCGGGCCGGCACCGTGGTGGTGTCGGGCACCGCGATCGCACGGCCGTACGGGCAGCGCAAGACCGATTCCGGCGCACCGGTTTTCGGCCCGTCGCGGCGGCTGGACATCGAGGCCGAGCTCGGTTTCGTGATCGGCGTCGGCTCGCGGCTCGGCGTGCCGGTCCCGATCGACGAGTTCGCCGAGCGGGTGTTCGGCGTCGCGCTGGTCAACGATTGGTCGGCCCGCGACATCCAGGCCTGGGAGTACCAGCCGCTGGGCCCGTTCCTCGGCAAGTCGTTCGCGACGTCGATCTCGCCGTGGATCACGCCGCTGGCGGCCCTGGAGTCCGCCCGCATACCGCTGCCCGAGCAGTCACCCGCGCCGCTGCCCTACCTGCACGGCGCCGAGCACTGGGGCCTGGACATCGACCTCACCGTGGCCTGGAACGGACAACCGGTCACCTATCCGCCCTACTCCCGGATGTACTGGTCACCGGCGCAGATGCTGGCTCATCTCACGGCGAACGGCGCATCGACGCGCACCGGCGATCTGTACGCCTCCGGCACCATCTCCGGCCCCGAACCGGATCAACGCGGCTCGTTCATCGAGTTGTCCTGGGGCGGCAGCAGGCCGGTATCGGTGAACGATCGGCAACGTACCTTCCTGGAGGACGGCGACGAGGTGACCATCACCGCGTCGGCTCCGGGCCCGCACGCGGCCAGGATCGGGTTGGGCGAGGTCACCGGCCGTATCCTTCCGGCACACCCGCACTGAACACGGCCGGCACTCGGCGGCGTGCCAGGGGCGCGACCCGCCCGGTACACCATGGCGGATGTGCTGCGCGATGCGGAGCTGATGCCGCGATCGACTTCTTCGGCCGATCTGTCGAACGCCCGCTTACGAAACGGGCGGACTGCCGTCCGGCAAACGCCGTCGGCAGGGCGGCGATGGCGTGCCCGACTTCCCTTTGTGGCCGGTCGATCGGCCTTCGCCCGAGGTTGCCTCGGACGGGCACTCGATGCTTGAGAACGGCGTCGCGCGGGTACGCCGCTACCCGAGCGCCTCGATCTCCGCCGCCGGATCGCGGAGTTCACGGCCGCACCCACCCTCCGGACAAGGAGCGAGGTCATGAACGATCGCCCGGATACAGCGCACTGCCGCCCCACCGGCGTGGACGACAACACGGTCGCCGCCACCGGCAAACTCTCCGAGGCGCTGGAGACCATCGAGCGTGCCCGCGGCCATCTGTACGCCTTCCACCAGCTGACCGGCGGGGCGGATCTGGCGCTGGACACGGCGGTGGAACTGTTCCGCGAAGCAGGGCACGATCACATCGCCGACCGGATCTCCACCGAGTTGATCGGCCGCAACGTGCTGGCCGGGCGCTGGACCTTCCAGATCGTCGAGGAATACGAGGACGGCTACTACGGTCTGTTCCGCGACATCGAGCGGGCCGCCAGGGACGAACTGCTGGAGGGCCGCCGCCACGTCTACGAAGCCGAGATGAAAGAAGCCCGCCGCACCCACGGCGCACCGGGCCATTCGGCCAAGCCGGAGAGCGCCGAGAAGTCCTGATCGCGGCCAGGATTCCCGGCAACCGGACTCGCTCGCTCGGCGCGCGAACTCGATACCCGGTCCTGGCGCACTCGATTCCCACCCGACCCGTGCGAGTGCGGACACCCCTGCCTGGAAGTTCGCCCGATCGCGCCGAATCGCCGGGCGCGCGCCCGTGCGGTCCGGGTATGGTCGGGCGGGGAAATTTCACACACCAACGGGGGCTCGCACCAGCGGGCTGAGAGGACGGCTAGCCGAGAGGCGTCAGGGCCGTCGACCGTATGAACCTGACCGGGTAATGCCGGCGTAGGGAGGAAGAATGGCACGCGCCGCTGCGTCCGACGGTGGATCCGCACCCGTCGACAGCGTCACCACCGGCCCCATCGAGGGCAGCGTCAAGCACTATCTCGAGGTCGATGACCTGCGCATTCCGGTGCGCCGGATCAATCTGACCAATGGCGAGCACTTCGACGTCTACGACACGTCCGGCCCGTACACCGACGAGTCCGCGACGATCGACCTCGAAGGCGGTCTACCGAAACTGCGCGACACGTGGACCAAGCCCGAGGGGAAAGGTCCGCGCACCCAGCTCGCGTGGGCCCGCGAGGGCATCGTCACGCCGGAGATGCGCTTCATCGCCGCGCGCGAAGGCGTCGCGCCGGAGCTGGTGCGCGACGAGGTCGCCGCTGGCCGCGCGGTGATCCCGGCCAACCACAAGCATCCGGAGCTCGAGCCGACCATCATCGGCAAGAAGTTCCTGGTGAAGATCAACGCGAACATCGGCAACTCGGCCGTGTCCTCCTCGATCGCCGAGGAGGTGGAGAAGATGGTGTGGGCCACCCGCTGGGGCGCGGACACCATCATGGACCTGTCCACCGGCAAGAACATCCACGAGACCCGCGAGTGGATTCTGCGCAACTCCCCCGTCCCGGTCGGCACCGTGCCGATCTACCAGGCGCTGGAGAAGGTGAACGGCGATCCGACCGCGCTGACCTGGGAGATCTACCGGGACACCGTGATCGAGCAGTGCGAGCAGGGCGTGGACTACATGACCGTGCACGCGGGCGTGCTGCTGCGCTACATCCCCCTGACCGCCAAGCGGGTGACCGGCATCGTCTCGCGCGGCGGGTCGATCATGGCGGCTTGGTGCCTGGCGCATCATCAGGAATCGTTCCTGTACACGCACTTCGAGGAACTCTGCGAGATCCTGGCCCGCTACGACGTCACCTTCTCCCTCGGTGACGGCCTGCGGCCCGGCTCCATCGCCGACGCCAACGACGAGGCGCAGTTCGCCGAACTGCGCACGCTCGGCGAGCTGACCAAGATCGCCAAATCGCATGGCGTGCAGGTGATGATCGAGGGTCCGGGGCACGTGCCGATGCACAAGATCGTGGAAAACGTGCGGCTGGAAGAGGAGCTGTGTGAGGAGGCGCCGTTCTACACCCTCGGCCCGCTCGCCACCGACATCGCACCGGCCTACGACCACATCACCTCGGCCATCGGCGCTGCCATCATCGCGCAGGCGGGCACCGCCATGCTCTGCTACGTCACCCCGAAGGAACACCTCGGCCTGCCCAACCGCGACGACGTGAAGGTCGGCGTGATCAGCTACAAGATCGCCGCGCACGCCGCCGACCTGGCCAAGGGCCATCCGCACGCCCAGCAGCGCGACGACGCGCTGTCGCAGGCGCGCTTCGAATTCCGCTGGCGCGACCAGTTCGCGCTGTCCCTCGACCCGGACACCGCCCGCGAGTACCACGACGAGACGCTGCCCGCCGAACCCGCGAAGACCGCGCACTTCTGCTCCATGTGCGGCCCCAAGTTCTGCTCGATGCGAATCTCGGCCGACGTCCGCGAGTACGCCGAACGGCAGGGTTTGAACGAGGCCGAGGCGCTGGAGGCGGGCATGGCGGAGAAGTCCGCCGAGTTCGCCAGCCGCGGCAACGCGGTCTATCTGCCCGTGGTCTCGTGACGACCCGGCGCCGTCCCGCCGCATCCCGACGATGCGGCGGGACGGTGCTGACGCCGGTTCACCGCGGGGCTGCTCGTGGCCGCCGGCTGCACTCGGCGGTCGAGCCTGCCGCTACGGGGCCTGACGCACAGGCGGTCGATCACGACCGAACAACCGTCGTCTGGCGCGGGCCGAGGCCAGAAGGTGTCACAGCGGCGTTGGTAGGTCAAATGTCTTGCTGTGGTATGGGATCGGTGTCGGAGTGGAAGCGCGCGGTGGCGGCAGGCGATCAGTACTGTTTGCGGTGCCGGGGGCGCATACGAGGTAGGTGGGTGTATGGACAGCGTGCGAGATCTGCTGTTCGCGGCGAAACGCGGGATGTATCGGGGCAACCGTCCGGGGATGTTCGCCCGGGTGCTGAACCGGGCTTCGGAATGGATGTATTCGGCGGGTGTGCTGTCCCCCGGCTATGCCATGACGCTCGAAGTGGCCGGTCGGCGCAGCGGGCGCCCGGTGAAGTTGCCGATCGTGGTCGCCGAGTACGAGGGTCGGCGTTACCTGGTGTCGATGCTGGGCCGGGACGCGGGGTGGGTGCGCAACGTCTACGCGGCGCACGGCCGGGCGTTCCTGCACCGGCGCGGCCGCGAAGCGGTACACCTGACCGAGGTGGAGGTGGGGGAACGGGCGCCGATCCTGCGCAGCTACCTCGCCGTCGCCCCCGGAGCCCGCCCACACTTCCCGATCGACCGCACCGCCCCGCTCGACGAGTTCGCGCGGATCGCCGACCAATACCCGGTCTTCCGGATCGAACCCGCAGGCTAGCTCGACGCTGGCGACCGCGCAGGCAACCGTCCATGGAGGCGAGCCGCTCCGCCTGAGTCGACGGGTCGCAGATGCCGCCGACCGCCGTACTCAGTAAGACTGAAGTTCGATCAGCGTCCCCTCCGGATCGCGCAGGTGGGCGGTGCGCAGCCCGGGGCCCCACTGCGGCCGATCGGCTGGAGCCGCGACAACGGTCGCGCCGTGCCCGGCGCACAAGTTCGCACCCGCGTCGACGTCGCGCACCCGGCAGACGAGCATCGCCGCGTCCTGAGATGGCGCGGGCCGCTCCGGCCACGACGTCGTACCCACGACCTCCGCCATCGCGGCGCGATCGAAGAGCACCAGCGCGCCTTGGTCCCCGACGTCCCAGCTCGCGTACGGGCCAGCGGCGGTTCCCTTGACCAGAGTCGCCCCGATCAGCTCGGGCAGCACCGCCGCGTAGAACTCGAAGCAGTCGGCGAAGCGGGTGACCAGGAGCCTCGGATGCAGCGCGTCCACGGCGAGCCTCCTATCAGTTGGTAGATACCTATTGTAGGTCAAGACCTACAATAGGCCGATGAGCACCGAACGCGCACTCCCACCGCGCCTGCTCGGCCTCGACGTCTATCTCCTGTCGCGGGTCGGCAAGGCCGCGCGTGCCGGGTTCGCCGACCGTCTCGCCGCGCGCGGACTGCGCCTGTGGCACATGGCGATCCTCGCCGCGCTCGCCGACTTCGGCCCGCATGCCCAGCGCGACTTGGCCGAGCGCCTGACCATCCACCCCAGCGACGTGGCCAAGGTCGTCGACGAACTCGAAGTCGCCGGTCAGGTGGAACGTGCGCGGGATGAGCGCGACCGTCGCCGCATCACCGTGCGCATCACCCGGACCGGACGCACCGCACTGCGTTCCCTCGACCGCGAAGCCCGCCGGGTCGGTGACGAGATCCTCGCCCCGCTCGACCCGGCGGAGCGAGAACAGCTGCATGCGATCCTGGAACGCCTCTTCGCGCATGCGTACCCGGAGTCCCGGCCCGAGTGATCGCCTCCGCGCGAGACCATGCGGGCACTACGATTACCCCGCCGTCGTCGCGGAGCGAGTCGCACACGTGGGGCCACGGCCGTGCCGAGCAGCAGCGCCGCAAGCGTGGGGATACCCCCCGATTCCGTCTGGCCCGAGGTCACGGTCCAGCAGCGACCGATGCGTTCGACTCACGATCGCCCCGCCGTCACGGACATTCAGCGCAGCCCGACGAACCGCAACAGCGTCGCTACCGGATTCCACCGTCACCGGCCGCACCACCGCCCGGACGCCGCTCACTGCCGATGCGCCGATGCGCCGATGCGCCGATGCGCCGATGCGCCGATGCGCCGATGCGCCGATAAGACAATCAGCGCACCGTCTGTTCGATCAAACGGCGGGCCGCGCGATCGGTGCGCTCGACCTCTCCGGTGATCAGCCGGTCCTGCAAAATGCCCCGCAGGCCCGAAATCAATAGCGTGGCAACGATTTCCGGGTCATCGATGGAATCGAGGCCGCGCAGTCCGTCCGCCAGCGCCGATACGAAGACGGCGATGGCCGAGTTGGCGTAATCGGCATACGGACTGCGTGGCGCACAGGCCGCGCCCAGCACCTGCAGCATCACCCTGACGCTCGTGCGGCCGTCGCCCGACACGTTCGCGGTCCAGAAGTCCCATAACCGCTCGCGCAGATCCGAAGCGTCGGCGATGTCGGCGAAGACGGCCGCGATGTCGGGCCGCTGTGTCGCCAGGGCCTGGACCAGCAGTTCTTCCTTGGTCGTGAAGTAGTAGATGAGCATGCGCGAACTGGTCCCCAGCTCGGCGGCCAGGGGGCGCAGCGAGAGGTCCGCGAGGCCGTGCTCGGCGATGTAGCGCACGACGGCGGCGAGCAGTTCGGCGCGTTTGGCGTGGTCGAGGGGGCGAGCCATAGGTTGACTGTAGCGATCGGTACAGGTATCCATGACACCGTGACTGTAACAATCGCTTCAGAAACTCGGGATTCGGTCGTGGTCACCGGATACGCGGCGACCACGTCGCTGGCCGACGACATGGACACGACCTGGTCCGAATTGCTGGCGGGGCACAGCGGCATCAGCGCGCTCGACGACGATTTCGTCACCGAGTACGACCTGCCGGTCCGCATCGGCGGCAAGTTGACGTCACAGCCCGGCGCGGAACTGAGCCGGGTCGAACAGCGCAGGCATTCCTACGTCGAGCAGATGGCGCTGGTGCTCGGCCGCCGGGTCTGGCGCGCGGCGGGCGCGCCCGAGGTGGACGGCGACCGCTTGGCGGTGGCCATCGGCACCGGGCTCGGCGGAGGTGACGCGCTGATCTCCGCCGTCGACGCGATGCGCGCGGGCGGCTACCGGAAGGTGTCGCCGATGTCGGTGCCGATGGTGATGCCGAACGGTCCCGCCGCCACCGTCGGGCTCGAAATCGGGGCGCGAGCGGGAGTTTTCGCTCCCGTCTCGGCCTGCTCGTCCGGTTCGGAGGCGATCGCGCACGCTTGGCGGCTGATCAGCACCGGCGAGGCGGACGTGGTGGTGGCGGGCGGGGTCGAAGGACACATCGACGCGGTGCCCATCGCGAGCTTCGCCATGATGCGCGCCATGAGCACCCGCAACGACGAGCCCGAACGCGCGTCCCGCCCGTTCGACCGGGACCGCGACGGGTTCGTCTTCGGTGAAGCGGGCGCGCTGCTGGTGCTCGAGTCCGAGCGGCACGCACGCGCGCGCGGCGCTACCGTGCACGGGCGGGTGCTCGGCGCAGGCATCACCTCCGACGCCTACCACATCGTCGCCTCCGAACCGGAAGGGCTCGGCGCGGCCCGCGCGATGCGCAAGGCCATCGAGACCGCCGGATTGCGGCCTTCGGACATCCAGCATGTGAACGCCCACGCCACGTCGACCTCCATCGGCGACGCCTCGGAGGCCAACGCGATCGCCTCCGTCGTGCCGGACGCCTCGGTCTACGCTCCGAAATCCGCGCTCGGTCACTCGATCGGGGCGGTCGGCGCGTTGGAATCGCTGGTCACCATGCTCACCCTGCGGGATCAGGTCGTCGCGCCCACGCTGAACCTCGACAATCTCGATCCGGAGATCGATCTGGACATCGTGGCGGGCGCGCCGCGCACTCAGCGCATCGATTTCGCCCTGAACAACTCGTTCGGGTTCGGCGGGCACAACGTCGCGCTCGCGTTCGGCCGGGTCTGAGGATGAACCGCGTTATGGTGCGCGTTACCGTCGTTGTGCAACCGACCGATCGGCCGAAGGATGGACGACGACGTGAGCGAGCGTCAGAGAAGTAACCGAGGACTCGGCGCGCGGGCGCACATCGAATCGAGCGCGGGCGAGGCACGGTCATGACTGACGCCTTCTACCTCCCCGATCCCGACCGGCCGGACCGCTTTCTCTCGACCGAACTGACCCGCGGCCCCTGGTCGCCGGACGCGCAGCACGCGGGACCGCCCTCGGCGCTACTCGGTCACGTGATCGAGCGCTGCGAGCCTCGCGCCGGATTCCAGGTGGGCCGGGTGGCGGTAGAGATCCTGGGCCCGGTGCCGCTGGCACCGCTCACCGCGCAGGCGCGCGTCGCGCGGCCCGGCCGCAGCGTCGAGCTCATCGAAGCGACGCTGTCCAGCGAGCGCGGGCCGGTGATGCGGGCGAATGCCTGGCGATTCAAGCTGTCCGAACCGGAGTTGCCGCTGCCGGAACGCTTCTTGCCGACCGGCTCGCGACCGGGCCCTGAGCACGCGGACGCGCCCGAGCCGTTCCCCTCCAACCAGCCGATCGGCTTCCACACCGCCATCGACTACCGCTTCGTCAGCGGCTCCTTCGCCGAACCCGGCCCGGCGATCTGCTGGATCAGGATCAAGCACCCGATCGTCGCGGGCACCGACCCGAGCCCGCTGGAGCGCACCCTCGCGGCCGCCGATTCCGGCAACGGCGTCAGCGCGGTCCTGGACTGGTCGAAGTACCTTTTCATCAACACCGACCTCACAGTCACCCTGCACCGCCAGCCTGCGGGCGAATGGGTCTGCCTCGACGCCGTCACCTACCCCCAACCCCATGGCATAGGTATGGCCGAATCGGCGCTCTACGACGAAAAGGGCCCTCTGGGCCGCAGCACACAAACCCTCTTCCTCGGCCCCCGATAACCGAGGCAGACCCACCCGGCGTTCGTCACCGACGCACTCACGGACGGGTCTGGATCTGATGGACGGCCGCGCTGGCGGCCACCATCGAGCGGGTTCGGATGTTCGGATCTGCCGCCCTGGATCTGGTGTGGGTCGCCGAGGGGCGCACCGACGCCTGCGTCATGTTGTCCAACAAGCCCTGGGACACCGCCGCCGGTGTGCTCATCGCCCGCGAGGCGGGTGCTGTCGTCCTCGACTCGACCTCCCGCCGCCACAGCCTCGGCTCCCCCGACACGATTGCCGCCTCCCCCGTCCTCGCCGACCGACTGATGAGCTTGGTCAACGAATCGATCCGCTGACCCGCGCGGCCTGCGCCGTGCCGCGCTCACTGCCTTGCCGTCGATAATCGCTCGGGAGGAACCACCGTCCGCACAGGGTCGCTCATGGACGGGTCGAGATCTGTTGCACCCCCCAGCCGTTGCCGTCCGGGTCGGTGAAGAAGAAGAATCCGACGTTGTCGAGCGGGTCGGGCACGGGGCGCGGGTTTTGGCCGAGGACTTGGATTTCGGTGACCTCGACGCCGCGGGAGGTCAGTTCCTCGTGGGCTTTGCGCAGGTCGTTGACCACTAGTTGCAGGCCCTGCTGGGAGCCCGGTGGCATGTCCGGCACCGCGCCGTGGCCGATCACGATCGAGCAGCCGGAGCCGGGCGGGGTGAGCTGCACTATGCGCGCGTCCTCGCCGATCTTCGTGTCATGGTCGACGACGAAGCCCAGTTGCTCTGCGTAGAAGCGCTTGGCGCGGTCGATATCCGAGACGGGGACGATCACGACCTCGAGTGTCCAGTTCACGGCGCATCCTTTCGGGCGGGCAGCGGTATTCGTACCAGTGCCGACCGGTTCGCGCGGGGAAATTCATCGCCGCGCCCAACGCCAGGAGAATTCGTCCGGCGCGGGCGGCGGGCCCGGGAGTTCGCCTTCGGCGCTCAGCCCGGCCACCAGCATCGCGAGCACGCGGCGGCGCAACTGGGTGGTGCGCTCCGGGCTGGGCACCGCGACTGCCGCGCAGGACTCCAGAATCAGGCCGAGGTCCTGCGGGGTGACGTCGGGGCGCAGCTTGCCGGTGGCGTGGGCGCGGCGGACGAGTTCCTCCGTCGCTTCGGCGGAGCGCCGCACGTCGGGCAGTATCGATTCGTCCGGAGTGAAGGTGCCCGCCAGGTGCACGGCGAGGGAGTGGACGTCCGCGTCCACCACGCGCTCCAGGAAACCGACCAAACCGCGCCATCCGTCCGCATCCTCCAGCGCCGCATCGGCTTCCGCGTTGTACCGCCGCAGCCCCTCATGGCAGAGCGTGCGCAGCAGCACCTCCTTGCTCGGATAGCGGCGGTAGAGCGCGCTGATCCCGACGCCGGCGCGTTCGGCGACGGCGGAGATGGGGGCCGTGGCGTCGGCGAGGAAGATCGCGCGGGCGGCCTCCAGGATCAGGCCGTCATTACGCGCGGCCTGCGCCTTGCGGCCGGGCAGACCCTTCTGAGCTGGGGCGGCGGATGTTCTCGGCATGGGTTCAGCGTAGCACTTGAAACGGAATGGTCCGTTCTGCTACGGTTCAAACAGAACAGAGCATTCCGTTTCACGAGGAGCTGGACATGACCGCGATCACCCCCTTCCGCATCGACATCGACCAAGCCGAGCTGGACGATCTGCGCGACCGGCTCGCCCGCACCCGCTGGGCCGAGCAGATCCCCGGCTCGGGCGATACCTACGGCGTGAGCGTCGAGCGGGTGCGCCGCCTGGTCGGGTACTGGCGCGACGGGTTCGACTGGCGCGCGGTCGAGAACGCGCTCAACGACTACCCGCAGTTCACCACCGAGATCGATGGCCAGAACATCCACTTCCTGCACGTGAAGTCCACGCGGAACGACGCGTTCCCCCTGATCCTCACGCACGGCTGGCCCGGCACCTTCGTCGAATTCGTCGGCATCATCGAGCCGCTCACCGCGGCCGGATTCGATCTGGTGATCCCCTCGGTGCCGGGCTACGGCTTCTCCGGACCCACCACGGAGGCCGGCTGGAACGACGCCCGCATCGCCCGTGCCTGGGCCGAATTGATGCGGCGGCTCGGCTACACCCGCTACGGCGCGGTGGGCAACGACGGCGGATCGCAGATCTCGCCGGAACTGGGGCGCGTCGCGCCGGAAAGCGTGGTCGGCGTGCACGTCACGCAGGTGTACTCGTTCCCGTCCGGCGACCCGGCCGAACTGGCCGATCTGAACGAGGACGAGCAGCGGTCACTGGCCACCCTGGACTGGTTCATGCGGAACAAGATGGGCTTCAACGTGCTGCAATCGCAGCAGCCGCAGACGCTGGCGCACGCGATCACGGATTCGCCGGCCGGATTGGTCGGCTGGAACGGCCAACTGCTCGGCCCGGACCTGGACGACGACTTCGTGCTGACCAACATCGCCATCCACTGGCTCACCGGCACCGCGGGCTCGGCGATCCGGCACTACTTCGAGAAGGACAAGGCCGAGCACCCCACCGCGCCGACCACGGTTCCGCTCGCGCTGTGCGGCTCCACCGGCGATTTCCACGGCATCCGCCGCTTCGCCGAGCGCGATCACAACATCGTCTCGTGGCGCACGCACGACGTGTTCACCCACTACCTGCACCATGTGGCGCCCGCGCTCATGGCGCAGGAGATCACGGAGTTCTTCGCCCCGCTGCGGTGAGACAGTCGCTTATGGCATCGAGCGTCGCGGCCATGGTTCGTCTCGATCCACGCTGATGTACTGGATTCAGCAACAGCACAACAGCTTTCGAACCAGGAGAGAATCCATGCGAATCGCGGTCTTCGGAGCCACCGGCACCGTCGGGCGTCTCGTCGTCGAGCGGGCGCTGCGGGAGGGCCACGAGGTGACGGCCTTCACCCGCAGCGCCGCGAGCGTCACGCAGCGGCACGAGCGGCTGCGCGTCGTGGAAGGCGATGTGCTGGACCCGAATTCGGTGCAACGCGCGGTGGAGGGCCAGGATGCGGTGCTGATTTCGCTCGGCAACGGCCGCAACGGCGTGGTTGGGGCCGGTGGGACCGAAGCGATCATCGACGCGATGCGGCGCACCGGCGTGAAACGGCTGATCTGTCAGACGACGCTCGGCGTGGGCGACAGCAGGGGCAACCTGAACTTCCTGTGGAAGTACGTGATGTTCGGGCTGCTGCTGCGCCCGGCCTACGCCGATCACGTCGAGCAGGAGAAGCACGTCATGGCGAGCGATTTGGACTGGACGATCGTGCGGCCGAGCGCGTTCACCGATGGGCCGGCCACCGGCAGCTACCGGCGCGGGTTCCCGGCGAACGAGCCCGGACTCACCCTGAAGATCTCCCGCGCCGACATCGCCGACTTCATGATCGAGCAACTGACCGACACCACCTACCTGCACCAGGCGCCCGGCATCTCGAACTGAGCGCGTGATGCGGCGGCACAGAGACGTGTGGGTCGACACAGCGCTCACACGTGCTCGTGCAGTTCACCCCAGGCCGGGAAGGGATCGGGATACTCGGCCCAAGCGCCCGGGCCCGCGGCGAACTCCGCGTCGGTGAGAAGTGCTTCGTCCAACAACGCGCGCACCTTCGCGTAACGCAGCTTCACCCCTATGAACACGATCTCCTGCCGCTTTCGCGCCACTGCACCGCCACGCCAACTGGACATGAGCCCATCCACCTCCGCCGAGGCGAAGCGAAGTCCGTTGATGCGGTTTCCGGGTTGTTGGGCATCACCTGTGCAGGTGATGTGCCCGCCAGGATGCGAAGGAGGCTGTGGCGCTTCGGTTTGTAGTGGGTGGGTGCTGGTGGGGCGGCGGTGTGGATGTCGGCTGGTTTTTGGGGTGTGAGGCTGTGAGGATGGGGGCTGACTGAGATTTCGGGTTTCTTCGGGATAGAGGGGGTTGCCGTGGCTTCAGGGCAGGCGGTGAGGCGCGTGATGGTTCCCACGGCTGCTACAGCGGCGTTGTCGACAGGCTTGGCGGTGGCGGTGAACTACGCGACCGGCGGCGGTCATTCGGTGTGGATGTGGCTTGCGGTCGCGGTATTGACCGTGGGCGTGTTCGCAGCGTCGCTGTGGATGCAGCGCGCCCAGTCCTCTGCTGTGGTGGCGGAACCCGCCAGTGGTATCGAGCTGGGGAATGTGAGAGCCCGAGGGGGTTTGCGGGCCGAGGGGGTTCGCGCGCCGGGCACCGGTGTCAGAGTGAGCAAGGCGCGTTTCGGCGGCGACTTGGATTTCAAGGACATCGACGCTGGCCGCGGTGATGCCTCACACCCGTGAGCAAGGCCCGAGAAACCGCCGTGCCAGGGGTGGCTGCCTCCATGCAGGAGGTGTCTGCGGGCGGCGACATCCGAGTCACGAGCAATCACCACTATTACGGGGGCAGCGGACCGGTGGGGCGGGTGCAGTTTTCTCCGTTGGCGGGGGTGACTGTGGGGGTGTCGGGGCTGATTCCGCAGAAGCCGCAGCATTTCGTGGAGCGTGAACAGGTCGATGATGTGGAGGGGGGGTTGGCCGCGGACCGGAGCGCGGTGGTCGTCACCGGGATGCGAGGAGCGGGGAAGACTCACGTGGCCGCCGCTTATGCCCGCCGCGTGCTCGATCGCCGGGAAGGGTTGGTCGGTTGGGTCAACGCCGAAACTCCGGAAACCCTGTACACCGGGCTGGCCGCGATCGCCGACCGGCTCGGTGTCGCGGCCGCGGATGGCGACACGATCGAGTCGGCGCGTCTGCTGCGGGACTATCTCGGCTCCACGCAGGATCGGCATCTGCTGGTGTTCGACAACGCCGAACACGTCGACCTCGTGCGTGAACTGCTCCCGGTCCACGGCGGCACCCGGGTCGTGATCACCACCACCAACCAGGCCATGCTCGGGCTGGCCGCGGTCACCGTCGATGCTGGCACCGGGTACACCCCTGATCAGGCGTATCGCTACCTGCGCGAGGCCACCGGCATCACCGACGACCCGGACGGCGAGAAAGAACTCGCCGCCGAACTCGGTTACCTGCCATTGGCGTTGGCAGCCGCGGCCACCGCGATCGCACCGCCCTACGGGCCTCGCTTGTCCTACCGAACCTATCTGCAGCAGCTGCGGGCGCAGCCACTGCCGCAGGCTCTGCAACGTCGTGAAGGCCAGCAATACCCCTGGCGCGTGGACCAGGCCATCCTGCTCGCCATCCACGCTGCCGAAGCACCCACCGGCAACTCCGATCTGGACGAAGTGGTCGGCTGGGTGCTTGGGCTCTTCGCCGTCCTCGCTCCATCCGGGGTCGATCGGTCCCTGCTCGTGCACCCGGATCCCAAGTGCAACGAGTTCGTCGACGCGGCGATCACCCACTGCGTGCAGCGATCCCTGCTGAGCTGGTCGACCACCAGCGAAACGCTGCTCGCCCATCGGCTCACCTCCCGGGTGCTACTCGAACGAGCCCGCGACCACGGCACCACAGACAGTCTCCTCACACACGCACTGGAGCTGATCGAGCCGCGACTGTTCGACAACAGCGAGGCGTGGACACGACGGGTCGAAGGTGCGCATCTGGTCGACCAGATCGACGCCATCCATAGGGCGGACCTGGTCGACTTCACCACACCAGCGCCCCGCAGAGGGTGGCTGCGGCGACGTCGGCAGCCACTTTCTCTTGTCATCAGATTTCTGAATGTCCTTGTGTGGGCGACCAGACAGCTGGTCACCGCCGTGGACGTGCAGCGCGCTATCCCCCTCACTCAACACCTGCTCAACCATTTCGAGCGGCTCCTCGGCACCCACCACCCACTCACCCTGACCGCCCGCAACAACCTCGCCCGCGCCTATGACTCGGCAGGCCAGACGGACGAAGCGATCCCGCTGCATGAGCAGAACCTCGCCGACCGCGAGCGGGTCCACGGCCCCCACCATCCCGACACCCTGACCGCCCGCAACAACCTCGCCCACGCCTATGACTCGGCAGGCCGGACGGAGGAAGCGATCAGCCTGTACGAGCAGACCCTCGCCGACCGCGAGCAGGTCCACGGCCCCCACCACCCCAACACCCTGATCTCTCGCAACAACCTCGCCAGCGCCTATAACTCGGCAGGCCGGATGGAGGAAGCGATCAGCCTGTACGAGCAGACCCTCGCCGACCGCGAGCAGGTCCTCGGCCCCCACCATCCCGACACCCTGATCTCTCGCAACAACCTCGCCAGCGCCTATGACTCGGCCGGCCGGACGGACGAAGCGATCGCGCTGCATGAGCAGACCCTCGCCGACAGTGAGCGGGTCCTCGGCCCTCACCACCCCAACACCCTGATCTCTCGCAACAACCTCGCCCACGCCTATGACTCGGCAGGCCGGACGGAGGAAGCGATCAGCCTGTACGAGCAGACCCTCGCCGACCGCGAGCGGGTCCTCGGCCCCCACCATCCCGACACCCTGAACTCACGCAACAACCTTGCCCACATCTACCGGGCGGTGGGTCTGACGGACGAGGCGATCAGTCTGTACGAGCAGATCCTGGCCGACCGCGAGCGGATTCTGGGCCTAGATCATCCCCGCACGGTGGTCGCCCGCGATCACCTCGCTTCCCTGCGTGGTTCGGATGATGGAGTTCCATCGGACGGCAGCGATCAGTGACATGCGAGATGGGTCAGGCTGGTGCGGCGCCCGCCCGCAGGTAGCTGTAGACAGTTTCGCGACTGACCCCGAACTCCTTCGCCAGTACGGACCTGCGCTCCCCCGCCGCGGCCTGTGCGCGTAGCGCATGGGCTTGTTCGGTGGTGAGGGCAGGTTTGCGGCCGGTGTAGACGCCGCGGACCTTCGCCGCGGCGATGCCCTCGCGCTGTCGTTCGAGGATGAGGGCGCGTTCGAACTCGGCGAAGGCACCCATCACGCTCAGCAGCAGGTTCGCCATCGGCGAGTCCTCCCCAGTGAAGGTCAGCGACTCCTTCACGAACTCCACCCGCACGCCCTTGCCGGTCAGGGTCCGCACCAACCGGCGAAGGTCATCCAGGTTGCGGGCGAGGCGGTCCATGGAGTGCACGATCACGGTGTCGCCGTCGCGCACGAACGCGATCAGCTCGTCCAGCTGCGGGCGTGCGGTGTCCTTCCCGGATGCCTTGTCGACGAATGTGCGCTCGACCTCGATCCCGTCGAGCTGCCGCACGGTGTTCTGCTCGACCGTACCGCGGCGTCGGAGACGTAGTGCGCGGTCGCGACGGCGGCGGCTTGGTCGGCGGGCACGAACGACACCCGGGACGGGTCGAAACCGGGTTCGTCTTCGGACCTCATGCTCGCGACGCCCCGGTAGTCGTCGTCCAGGAAGGTAATCGGGTTGGCGTCGGGGTAGTTGGCGAGCGCCGGACCCAGTGTGGCGACGGCGGATTCAAGCGCATCGACTGCCTGCGCCAGGCGCCCGGTATCTCGAACTGAGCACGTCATGCGGCGACACCGAGGCGCCTGGAGCGACACAGCCATCAGGCGTGCTCGTGCAGTTCACCCCAGGCCGGGAAGGGATCGGGATACTCGGCCCAAGCGCCCGGGCCCGCGGCGAACTCCGCGTCGGTGAGAAGTGCTTCGTCCAACAACGCGCGCACCTTCGCGCAATCGAGTTTCACCCCGATGAACACGATCTCCTGTCCCGGCGGCACCTCCAGCGACGACCACCAGGCGGCGGGTTCGAACACCAGGTTCGGTCCCGCTTGCGACCACACCGCGGCCAGTGTCGAGCGGCTCGCGATCCAGCAGAATCCCTTGCTGCGCAACAGCCCACGCAACCGCTCCAGCGCGTCGGCCAGACGCAGCGGATGGAACGGCCGGTCGGCGGTGTAGGTGAGGCTGCGGATGCCGTACTCCTCGGTCTCCGGCGTGTGCCCGCCCGCCAGTTCTTCGGCCCAGCCGTCGGCCTCCGCCGCGACCACCGGGTTGTAGCGGCCGGTGTCGAGCACCTCGCGCAGGTCGACCACGCCGTTGCTGGTGCGCAGCACGTGCGCGCGGGGATTGAGTCTGCGTACCGTGGCTTCCACCGCGCCCGCCGCCGCGGCGCCGACCAGGTCGGTCTTGTTGACCAGCACGACGTCGGCGAACTCGACCTGATCCACCAGCAGGTCGGCGATGGTGCGCGCGTCGCCGTCGCCCGCCTCCAGGTTCCGTTCGGCCAGCGCTTGGCCGCGCGCCACCTCCGCGAGGAAGGTCGAGGCGTCGACCACGGTCACCATGGTGTCCAGCCGGGCGATATCGCCGAGCCGGAATCCGTCCTCGAACTCCCAGTCGAAGGTCGCGGCCACCGGCATCGGCTCGGAGATGCCGGTGGACTCGATCACCAGCTGATCGAACCGTCCTTCCCGCGCGAGGCGGGCGACCGCCTCGATGAGGTCCTCGCGCAGGGTGCAGCAGATGCAGCCGTTGGTCAGTTCGACCAGCTTCTCCTCGGTGCGGTCGAGGTGGCCTTGGCCCGCGACCAGCGCGGCGTCGATGTTGACCTCGCTCATGTCGTTGACGATGACCGCCACCCGGCGGCCGTCCCGGTTGGCCAGGATGTGGTTGAGCAGCGTCGTCTTGCCCGCACCGAGGAAGCCGGACAGCACGGTGACGGGAAGCAGATCGGAGTCCATGAGATTAATGATAACGATTTTCATTTGCCGTCGACGGGTGGGGCCGGTTGCCCGTCGCGGGTGGACGAGGTCGCCCGTAGGGTTTGTGTCGTGAAATTGCTGCCATTGCCCGCCGAGGGGCAGACCCCCGTCCGGGCGCTCACCATTGCCGGTACCGATTCCGGCGGAGGCGCCGGGATCCAAGCCGATACCCGCACCATGGCCATGTGCGGCGTGCACGCACTGGTCGCGGTGGCGGCGGTGACCGTGCAGAACACGGTGGGAGTCAGCGGATTTCACGAGATTCCGCCGCAGGTGGTCGCCGATCAGGTGCGCTCGGTCGCGGGGGACATCGGCGTCGGCGCCGCGAAGACCGGCATGCTGGCCTCCACCGCGATCATCGAAGCGGTCGCGGCGGTGTGCCAGGAGGTCGGCATCGGCCGCGATGGCGAGATTCCGCTGGTCGTCGATCCGGTGGCGGCCTCGATGCACGGCGATCCGCTGCTGCACGCGGAAGCGCTCGACGCGCTGCGCGGCACCCTGATCCCGCTCGCGACCGTGGTGACGCCCAACCTGGACGAGGTCCGCCTGCTCACCGGCATCGACGTCAAGGACGACGATTCGGCGCGGCGCGCGGCCGAGGCGCTGCACAAGCTGGGACCGCGGTGGGCGATCGTCAAGGGCGGGCACCTGCGCTCCTCCGAGTACAGCACCGACCTGCTGTTCGACGGCGAGCAGTTCCTGGAGTTCACCGCACCGCGCATCACGACCGGCAACGACCACGGTGGCGGCGACACGCTGGCCGCCGCGATCGCCTGCGCGCTGGCCCACGGGTATCCGGTGCCCGAAGCGGTCGAGTTCGCCAAGGAATGGACCTACCGCTGCCTGGCCGCGTCCTACGATCTCGGCGCGGGCCACGGGCCGGTGTCCCCGCTGTGGCGGTTGCACCGGAGCTGAGCGTCGTTTCTTGTCGGTGGGCGCTGCGATACTGAGGACGTCGCCGACACGGATGGCTTCAACGGCGAGGCGATCGGAACAACGACGTTCGGCGTGGACGCGGCAAGACCTCGGCGCCCGGCCCGGGGGGCGCTCCGGTCACAACGTGGAAAAGGCGTCACAGCGTGGAAAAGGCGAGGTGCAGCGGACGATCGGCCGCGATGGCGATGCCGTGCAGCCGAGCGCTCGCCGCCACCAGCGCGAAGATGATCTCGCTCAGATAGGCGGCGAACTGCTCGACCGGCATGGCGGGCGGCTCCGGCCGGTTCACGCCCAGCCACCAATCGGTGGCCGAGGCCACCGCGCCGAAGATCGAATAGATCACCAGCTCGATGTTCTCGATCCGCACCGACTCGTCGTCCACCACGCCGGCGAACAACTCCGCGGCGCGCCGGGCGGACTGCCTGGCCGCTCGCAGCGCGCGGTCGGCGTCGCCTGACCGTTGTGTGAAGTGGCTGTGCAGCATGAACCGGAAGACGTTCGGCTGCCGCGACACCACGAGCACGTATTCCGACGCGGCCCGGCGCACCAGGTCACCGGCCGAGTCGCCGGTCAGGTCGAAGCTGGTCATGACCTGTTCCCAGAGCAGGTCGCGAACCCGGTCCAGGATCGCGTTGTAGAGGTCGGTCTTGTCCTCGAAGTGGCGATACAGCTTGGGCTTGGCCGCGCCGGCCTCCTTGGCGATGTCGCCCATGCTGACGGCGGGACCGAATTTGTCGAGCGCGCGCAACGCCGCGTCCACGAACTCCGCGCGCACCTTGTGGCGATGCTCGCGCCAGCGCTCGGTGCGCGCGTCCACACGTTTCGGCGGCTGGTCGTCTTCCGTCCGGCCGCGCATCACGAATCCGGATGCTACCTGCACCGAACGGCCCGGTTGACCGGGCGTCTGCCGGGCCTCACGGCTACCAGGAACCTCACAGCTGAGGCCCAGCCGTGTGGCAGTGTGGGCCTCGACTCTGGTTCGCATGACCGAGACCTTGACCGTCGCGGCGACGGAACGGACCGAGACCACGGGTGCGCCCGTGCTGGACGTGGTGATTCCCGTCTACAACGAAGAGACCGATCTCGGCGTGTGCGTCCGCAGACTGCACGCCTACCTGCGCGACGGGTTCCCCTTCCCGGCGCGCATCACGGTCGCCGACAACGCGAGCACCGACGCGACGCTGCAGGTCGCACAGCTGCTCGCGGAGGAACTGGACGACGTGCGCGTCGTGCACCTGTCCGCCAAGGGGCGCGGGCGGGCGTTGCGGGCGGTGTGGGAACGCTCGGACGCGCAGGTGGTCGCCTACATGGACGTCGACCTGTCCACCGATCTGAACGCCCTGCTCCCGCTGGTCGCGCCGCTGATCACCGGGCATTCCGACCTGGCGATCGGCACCAGGCTCGACGCCGCGTCGCGCGTGGTGCGCGGACCCAAGCGCGAAATCATCTCCCGCTGCTACAACCTGCTGCTGAAAGCCTCGCTGCGCGCGCACTTCTCCGACGCCCAGTGCGGCTTCAAGGCGATGCGCACCGAGGTGGCGCGCCGCCTGCTGCCGCTGGTGCACGACGGGGAATGGTTCTTCGACACCGAATTGCTGGTGCTCGCCGAGCGGGCGGGCCTGCGGATCCACGAGGTCCCGGTGGACTGGATCGACGATCCGGACAGCCGCGTGGACATCATCGACACCGCGCGCAAGGATCTGCTCGGCATCTGGCGGCTGGGCCGGGCGCTGGCGACCGGCGCGCTGCCACTGGACGAACTGCGCCGATCGGTGGGCCGGGAGCCGCTGGTGGCCGGGGTGCCGCTGGGCATGGTGGGACAGTTGGTGCGGTTCGCGATCGTCGGTGTGCTGAGCACGCTGGCTTATCTGCTGCTCTACATGGTGCTGCAACCGTTGACCGGCGCGCAGGTGGCGAACTTCGCCGCCCTGCTGATCACGGCGGTGGGTAACACAGCGGCCAACCGGGCCTTCACCTTCGGCGTGCGCGGCTCCAACGGCGCCGTGTCGCATCAGTTCCAGGGCCTGCTGATCTTCGGCATCGGGTTGGCGCTGACCAGCGGTTCGTTGTTCGCGCTGCATCGGTGGGCGCCGGACGCCTCGGTGCATCTGGAACTGTTCGTCCTGGTGGCGGCCAATCTGGTGGCGACGCTGCTGCGGTTCGTCGGGTTGCGCTGGGTGTTCCGCGACGGGGGAAGCGATCGGGAGGCTTCCGCGGTGGAGGTTCGTCGATGACGGCGACGCTGACCGCGCAACCGGTCGCGGCCGAACCGCGGCCACGGGCCACGAGGAATTGGGAGTACCCGGCGCTGGCGGCGCTGCTGTTCGGCACGGCGGTGGCTTACCTGTGCAACCTGAGCGCCAACGGATGGGCCAATTCGTTCTACTCGGCAGCGGTGCAAGCCGGTTCGGTCTCGTGGAAGGCGTTCTTCTTCGGGTCCTCCGACGCGGCGAACTCGATCACCGTGGACAAACCGCCCGCCTCGCTGTGGGTGATGGAGCTCTCTGTGCGGGCCTTCGGGCTCAACAGCTGGAGCATCCTGGTGCCGGAGGTGCTGCTCGGCGTGGCCAGTGTGGCACTGCTGTGGGCGACGGTGCGCAGGCCGTTCGGACCCGCGGCCGGATTGCTCGCCGGGTCGGCGCTGGCGGTGACGCCCGTCGCGGCGCTGATGTTCCGGTTCAACAATCCCGAAGCGCTGCTGGTGTTCTTGATGGTCGCGGCGGCTTGGGCGATGACGCGGGCGGTGGAGGACGGACGCTGGCGGTGGCTGGTGCTCACCGGCGCTCTGATCGGTTTTGGCTTCCTCACCAAGCAATTGCAGGTGCTGCTGGTGGTTCCGGCGCTCGCGCTGACCTACTTGCTCGCGGGGCCGCCGAAACTGGGCAAACGCATCCTGCAACTCTTCGCTGCCGCTGCCGCGATGGTGGTGGCCGCGGGCTGGTGGCTGCTGGCGGTGGAGCTGTGGCCCGCCTCGTCCCGTCCGTGGATCGGCGGCTCGCACGAGAACTCGATCCTGGAACTCACCCTCGGCTACAACGGGCTCGGACGGCTCAACGGCAACGAGCGCGGCAGCGTCGGACCGGGCGGCGATCTTCCGCCTGGCGGCAACGGCATGTGGGGCGAAACGGGCATCACGCGGATGTTCGAACCCGCGCAGGGCGGCCAGATCGCCTGGCTGATTCCCGCGGCGCTGGTCGCGCTGGTCGTCGGAATCCTGCTGCGCGGCCGGGCCGCTCGCACCGATCGGCAACGCGCTTCGCTCGTGCTCTGGGGCGGCTGGCTGCTGGCGACCGGGCTGGTGTTCAGCTTCATGGCCGGCATCTTCCACCAGTACTACACCGTCGCCCTGGCTCCGGCCATCGCCGCGCTGGTCGGGGCGGGCGCGGTGCTGGCGTGGCGGGGACGGCACCAGCTGTGGGTGCGGCTGGCATCGGCGCTCGCGGTGGGACTCACCACCGCGACCGCGTGGATGCTGTTGTCCCGCAGTCCGGAATGGCAGCCGTGGCTGCGCTGGGCGGTGCTGGTCGTCGGTGTGCTGGCGACGATCGCCGTGCTCTTGCCCGCGCCGCGCAAGCTGGCCGTGGTGTCGGCGCTGGCGGTCGCGTTCACCTTCCTGGCCGGGCCCGTGGCCTATGCCGTCGACACCATCGCGACGCCGCACGCCGGTTCGATTCCCTCCGCCGGACCGAACGTCGCGATGCGCGGCAGGCCCCCGTGGGGCGAGGGCATGCCGGGAATGGGCCGCCGCATGCAGGACGGAACGGGAACCACCGGCCGCGACGGCGGCGCGCAAGGTCCGGGCGGCACGCCGCCGGACGGCGGTTCGCCTGGAACGGCGCCGAACGGCCGAATCCCGCAGCCGGGCAGCGCGGCTCCCGGCGCCGGACCGCAAGGTAACGTGCCCGGCCAGGCACCGGACGGCGCGATGCCGCAGGCAACCGGAGGTATGCCCGGTGACGGCGGCCCCGGCCCCAATGGCGGCGGTGGTATGGGCGGTCTGCTCGGGGCGAGCGAACCGAGCGCGCGGATCGTGTCCCTGCTCGAGCAGAACGGCGGCGACTACACCTGGGTGGCCGCGGCCATCGGCTCGAACAGCGCCGCGGGGTTGCAGCTGGCCACCGAGCTTCCGGTGATGCCGATCGGCGGCTTCAACGGCAGTGACCCCTCGCCCACGCTGGAGCAGTTCAAGCAGTACGTGGCCGAGGGGAAGATCCACTACTTCGTCGGCGGCGGCCGTGGCGGACCGGGTTCATCGAGTTCCTCACCCAGCGCGCAGATCACGCAGTGGGTGGAGGAGAACTTCACCGCCATCCAGGTGGACGGCGTCACGCTGTACGACCTGACCGCCACCCACTGAAACCACGCGGTGCGGCCCCGCCGCCCTGCATTCCCTCGGGACCGCACCGCTTTCCAGTGTTCAGCGCGAATCCCCCTGCGTCCGCTGAACACCGCGTCCGCACCGGCGTCATACCTCGGCGCCGGTGCGGATCGCGTTCCCGCCGCTGGCATCCAGCTCTTGGCATCCCGCAAAACTCCAGCGATGATGTTCGGACGTATGACGGGCCCCGGCCGAGTACCGGGCCATCAGGTCACGTGTCCATCGCGAACATGCAGGGAAACAGTTGAACGCTTTCATGAAGCTGGCCGTGACGGTGGTCAGCGCACTGGTCGCAACCGCGCTCACCGTCGGATTCGCCGCCACCGCGTCGGCCGCGCCCGCCGACCGCGTCGAACCGGTCGCCGCGGCGACCAGCGAGCCCCCGCAGGTCACCTACATCAAAGCGTGCCTGCCGCCCGGCGACACGATCGAACTGCGCACGGGCATCGGCGCGGCGATCGGCGCCGCCATCGGCGCGCTGGTCGGCCTGCCCGTCTTCTTCATCGGCGCGATCCCCGGCGCGATCATCGTCGGCCTGATCGGCGCGGCCGTCGGAGCCTCTTCCTACGCCATCGATTCCGGCCGTCTCGAGCAGCAAGGATTGTGCTGATCGGTCGCGGTGCACAGGCGCGCCGAGAGCCGGAGGACAGGTAGCGCTTCCGGCGACCGGCGCGCACCCCCGCTCAGCGCGGTGCGTGCAAAGCGGCGTGGAGCGTGGCCGCCCATTGCTCGACTATCCGCTTGCGGCGGGCCGAGTCGTCGGTGAGGACGTCGGCCAACCCCAGGCCGCGTGCCATGTCCAGGGTCGCCTGGACCAGGTGGTGGGTGACCGGATCGGAGTCGTCCACACCGAGCGCTTCGATCGCGCGCCGGTGTGACGCACGGCCGAAGCGGGCTTCCAGCGGGACGATCCGTTCGCGCAGCACCGGGTCGGCGGCGGCGTGCGTCCACACCTGCAACGCGGCTTTGAACAGCGGGCTGGTGTAGGACTCCACCAGCCCCGCCACCACCGCCTCGGTGCGGGCGACGCCGTCGCCCAGCTCCGTCAGCGTCGGCGCTTCCTGCACCGCCTGCCCGCTGCGCGTGTCGAACATGTACTCCAGCGCGGCGGTGATCAGATCCTCCCTGGTGGGAAAGTGATGCTGCGCCGCGCCGCGCGACACCCCGGCCCGTTCGGCGACCACCGCGACCGTCGCGGCCGCCCAGCCCATCTCGGCCAGGCAGTCGATGGTCGCCTCGAGCAGGCGCTGCCGGGTAGCTCGGCTGCGGTCCTGCTTGGGTTCGTGGGGTGTCGCCATGGTCGCTATTCTGCCCAGCTCGGCGGGCGGCGCTGCAAAAAGGCCAGCATGCCCTCGTGCACTTCGGGGGTGCCGAAGAAGCTCGCCGAACGCCGCGCGAGCTCCTCGGCGGAGGCGTCGAACTCGGCGAGGATGCCCGCGTTGACCAACCGTTTGGCCTCCGCCAGCCCCTGCGGTGAGCCCTTGCGCACCTCGCCGCACAGCCGCGCCACCTCGGCGGCCGGATCGTCGGCGGTCACCGTGACCAGGCCGATCTCCCGAGCCACGTGCGCGTCGAACTTCTCGCCGGTGAGGTAGTACCTGCTGGCCGCACGCGGATCGAGCCTGGGAAGCAGGGTGAGCGAGATCATGAACGGCGCCAGCCCGATGCGCACCTCGGTGAGCGCGAAACTGGAGCCCGGGCCGGCCACCACGATGTCACAGCCCGCCACGATGCCCATGCCGCCCGCCCGCACGTTGCCGTCGATCCGCGCGATCACCGGCTTGGGGATCTCCACCAGCCTGCGCAGCACGCCGATCATGACCCGGGTGCGCTCGTCGGCGGCCACGGCCGGATCGGCGTCGCTCGCCTCGCTCAGATCAGCGCCCGCGCAGAAGGTGTTGCCGGTGTGCGCGAGCACGATGACCCGCACCTTTTCGTCGGCAGCGGCGTCGTCGAGTCCGCGCAGCAGCTCGGCGACCAGCTTGGACGACAGCGCATTGCGGTTGTGCGGCGAGTCGAAGGTGAGCGTCGCGACGCCACCGCTCACCTCGTAGCGGACGAACGGAGCCGTCTCGGTCATGCGCGTCCTCTCAGTACGACTTCGGCAGACCCAGCGAGTACTGGGCGACGAAGTTCAGGACCATTTCCCGGCTCACCGGCGCGATCCGGCCGATGCGGGCGGCGGCGAGCATGGCGGCCAGCCCGACGTCCTTGGTCAGGCCGGAGCCGCCGTGGGTCTGGACGGCCTGATCCAGCGCCTTGATGCTGGCTTCCGCCGCGGCGTATTTCGCCATGTTGGCTGCCTCGGCGGCGCCCATCTCGTCGCCGGCGTCGTAGAGGGTGGCGGCCTTCTGCATCATCAGCTTCGCCAGCTCCACTTCCACCTTCACCTGCGCCAGCGGATGGGAAATGCCCTGATGCGCACCGATCGGCGTCTTCCACACCGTGCGCTCCCTGGCGTACTCCACGGCGCGTTCGATGGCGTAGCGACCCATGCCGACGGCCATGGCCGCGCCCATGATCCGCTCCGGGTTCAGGCCCGCGAACAGCTGCATCAGCGCCGCGTCCTCCTTGCCGACCAGCGCGGTGGACGGCAGCCGGACGTCGTCGAGGAACAGGTTGTACTGGTGGTCCGGCTCGATGATGTCCATCTCCTGCGCCGTCTTGGTGAAGCCTTCGGCGTCGGTCGGCACGATGAACAGGGCGGGCTTGAGCTTGCCGGTCTTGTGGTCGGAGGTGCGGGCCACGATCAGCACGGCCTCGGCCTGGTCGACGCCGGAGATGAAGATCTTGCGGCCGTTGAGGATCCAGTCGTCACCGTCGCGGCGCGCGGTGGTGGTGATCTGGTGGGAATTGGAGCCCGCGTCCGGCTCGGTGATGCCGAACACCATCTTGCCGGAGCCGTCGGCGAGCTTGGTCAGCCACTCCTGCTTCTGCTCCTCGGTGCCGTACTTGGCGATGATGGTGCCGCAGATGGCCGGGGACACCACCATCAGCAGCAGGCCCGCACCCTGCGCCGACAGCTCCTCCATCACCAGCGACAGCTCGTACATGCCCGCGCCGCCGCCACCGTATTCCTCCGGCAGGTTCACGCCGAGGAAGCCGAGTTTGCCCGCCTCCTGCCACAATTCGTCCAGCGGCTCGTTCTTGCGCGCCTTCGGCAGCACGTAGTCGCGGTAGTTGTACTTCGCGGCCAGCGCGGCGACGGCGGCCCGCAGCGCCTTCTGCTCGTCGGTTTCGATGAAGGACATCAGCTCTCCTGGTTTTCTACGGGTTCGACGACCGCGAGCACGGCGCCGACGTCGACCTGCTGGCCGACGGTGACGTTGACGGCGCTGAGCACGCCCGCGGCGGGCGCGGCGATGGTGTGCTCCATCTTCATCGCCTCCAGCCACAGGATCGGCTGACCCTGTTCGACGTGGCTGCCGACCTCGGCGGCGAGCCGGATCACGCTGCCCGGCATGGGGGCCAGCAGCGAGCCGGTCGCAACCTGGTCGGCCGGGTCGCTGAAGCGCGGCAGCCTGCGCAGGGCCACCGGCCCGAGCGGCGAGTCGACGTAGACCTGATCGCCGTAGCGGGCGACCTCGAACTGCCTGCGCACCGGCCCGCGTTCGCCAGGCACCGACAGCACGACGCGATCGGGAGCCGACTCGACGAGCTCGAGCCCGTCGTGACCGTCCACGGTGACGCCGCTACGGCCGAACCGGTAACCCACCTCGTGCCTCCCGGTGGCGCGGCTCTCGTAGGACTTGCGCTGCGATTGCGACGGCAGGTTCCGCCACCCGCTGGGCAGGCCGCCGCCCACCCGAGCGCCGCGCCGGTTCGCGGCGGCGTCGGCGAGCGCGGCGGCGATGACGGACAGTTCCTCGTCCGGCTCCGACACCAGCGGCGCGGCCAGCGCGTCCAGCCCGTGCGTGGCGAAGAACGCGGTGTCGGTGTCACCGGCCAGGAACGCCGGATGACGCAGCACGCGCACCAGCAGGTCCCGGTTGGTCACCAGGCCGTGGATCTTCGCGCGGTGCAGTGCCGAAGCCAACAATCGAGCTGCCTCGCCCCGCGTTTCGGCATAGGAGATGACCTTCGCCAGCATCGGGTCGTAATGCACGCCCACCACCGAGCCGTCCACCACGCCGGTGTCCAGGCGCACGCCAGGCCGATCCAGCAGGTCGAACTCGGTGCGCACCGACGGGATGTCGATCCGGTGCACGGTTCCGCTCTGCGGCTGCCAGTCGTGCGCCGGGTCCTCGGCGTAGAGCCGCACCTCGATCGAATGTCCGTGCATCGCGGGCGGTTCGGCGGGCAGGGCGCCACCGGCGGCGACCTCCAGTTGCAGCCGGACCAGATCCAGGCCGGTGGTGCACTCGGTGACCGGATGCTCCACTTGCAGCCGGGTGTTCATCTCCAGGAAGAAGAACTCGCCCTGCTCGTCGGCGAGGAACTCGACGGTGCCCGCGCCGGTGTAACCGATGGCGCCCGCCGCGAGCCGCGCCGCCTCGAACAGCCGCGCGCGCATCCCCTCGGTGCGCTCCACCAGCGGCGACGGAGCTTCCTCTATCACCTTCTGGTGGCGGCGCTGGATGGAGCACTCGCGCTCGCCGACGGCCCAGATCGTGCCGTGCGTGTCGGCCATAACCTGCACTTCGATGTGCCTGCCGGTCTCCAGATAGCGCTCGCAGAAGACCGTCGGATCACCGAACGCGGACTCCGCCTCGCGCCGGGCGGCCTCGATCTGCGCGGTCAGGTCGGCCAGCTCGCGGACCACCCGCATGCCGCGCCCTCCGCCACCGGCGGACGCCTTGATCAGCACCGGCAGGTGCGCCTCGGTGACCTCGGCCGGGTCCAGTTCGGCGAGCACCGGCACGCCCGCGGCGTCCATCATCTTCTTCGCGGCGACCTTCGAGCCCATCTGCTCGATCGCCTCGACCGGCGGGCCGATCCAGACCAGTCCGGCGTCGAGCACGGCCTTGGCGAATTCGGCGTTCTCGGAGAGGAATCCGTATCCGGGATGGATCGCGTCGGCGCCCGCGGCGAGCGCCGCCTCGATGATCAGCTCACCGCGCAGGTAGGTCTCCCCCGGCGTGTTTCCGGGCAGTCGCACCGCGGCGTCCGCCTCGGTGACGTGCGGCGCGGCGGCATCAGCGTCGGAATACACCGCGACGCTGCCCAGACCCATCCGGCGGCAGGTGGCGAAGACCCGGCGGGCGATTTCGCCACGGTTGGCGACCAGAACGTTCGAGATAACCATCCGCGGCCTCACATTCGGAAGACGCCGAAGCCGTCGGCGCCTTTGATCGGGGCGTTGTGAATGGCCGAAAGGGACATTCCCAACACGGTGCGGGTGTCGCGCGGGTCGATGACGCCGTCGTCGTAGAGCCGCCCGGACATGAACATCGCCAGCGATTCGGCCTCGATCTGCGCCTCCACCATGGCGCGCATCCCGGCGTCGGCCTCCTCGTCGAACGGCAGGCCCTTCGCCTCGGCGGCGGCCCGGCCGACGATCGAGATGACGCCCGCCAGCTGCGCGCCGCCCATCACGGCGGATTTCGCACTGGGCCAGGCGAAGACGAAGCGGGGGTCGTAGGCCCGACCGCACATGCCGTAGTGGCCCGCGCCGTAGGAAGCGCCCATCAGCACCGAGATGTGCGGCACCTTGGAATTGGAGACCGCGTTGATCATCATCGCGCCGTGCTTGATGATGCCCTTCTGCTCGTACTCCTTGCCCACCATGTAGCCGGTGGTGTTGTGCAGGAACAGCAGCGGCGTGTTCGTCTTGTTGGCCAGCTGGATGAACTGGGTGGCCTTCTGCGACTCCTCGGAGAACAGCACACCGCGCGCGTTGGCCAGGATGCCGATCGGATATCCGTGCAGCTCCGCCCATCCGGTGACCAGGCTGCTGCCGTAGAGCGGCTTGAACTCGTCGAAGTCGGATCCGTCCACGATGCGCGCGATCACCTCGCGCGGGTCGAACGGGATCTTCAGGTCCGACGGCACGATGCCCAGCAGATCCTCCGGATCGTAGAGCGGCTCGATCACCTCGGCACGCGGAGCAGGACCCTGTTTGCGCCAGTTCAGCCGCTTGACGATGGAGCGGCCGATGCGGATCGCGTCCTGCTCGTCCACGGCGTAGTAGTCCGCGAGGCCGGAGACCCGCGCGTGCATGTCGGCGCCGCCGAGCGATTCGTCGTCGGACTCCTCACCGGTGGCCATCTTGACCAGCGGCGGTCCGCCCAGGAACACCTTGGAGCGCTCCTTGATCATCACCACGTGATCGGACATGCCGGGGATGTACGCGCCGCCCGCGGTGGAGTTGCCGAACACCAGCGCGATGGTCGGGATGCCCGCCGCCGACGCCTGCGTGAGGTCGCGGAACATCCGGCCGCCGGGGACGAACACCTCCTTCTGCGTGGGCAGATCCGCGCCGCCGGATTCCACCAGCGAGATCACCGGCAGCCGGTTCTCCCGCACGATGTCGTTGATCCGCAACGTCTTGCGCAGCGTCCACGGGTTCGAGGTGCCGCCGCGCACGGTCGGGTCGGGCGCGACGATCATGCACTCGACGCCCTCCACGATGCCGATGCCCGCGATGGTGCTGCCGCCGACGTGGAATTCGCTGCCCCAA
Source organism: Nocardia implantans (assembly GCF_035544775.1). Taxonomy (NCBI): domain Bacteria; kingdom Bacillati; phylum Actinomycetota; class Actinomycetes; order Mycobacteriales; family Nocardiaceae; genus Nocardia; species Nocardia implantans. Next base: position 65,161 of record NZ_JAYKYQ010000001.1, read on the forward strand.
CCCGCCAGCGGGCACAACTCCAGGAACGGCGAGTCCTCGTCGACGAGCAGTTCGATGCGTTCGCGCGCGGTCAGCTTGCCGCGCTTGCGATGCCTGGCCAGCTTGTCCGGCCCGCCGCCCGCGATGGCCTTGGCGAACTCCGCCTCGACCTCGGCGAGCTTGGCCGTCATGGCGTCGGCCGCCGCCTCGTATTCGGGGGCCGCGGTGTCCAAGGTGCTGCGCAGGATGGTCATGACTGGTACCCCAATCGCTTCGCCGCCAGTCCGGTCAGGATTTCGGTCGTGCCGCCGCCGATGCCGAGGATGCGCATGTCACGGTACTGGCGCTCGATCTCGGATTCGCGCATGTAGCCGAGGCCGCCGAAGAGCTGGACGGCCTGGTTGGCGACCCATTCGCCCGCTTCCACCGCGGTGTTCTTCGCGAAGCACACCTCGGCGATCAGGTCGGTCTCGCCTTCGGCGCTGCGCTGCACCACGTCACGGGTGTAGACGCGCGCGACGTCGATGCGCCGCGCCATCTCGGTGACCGTGTTCTGCACCGCCTGCCTGCTGATCAGCGGGCGGCCGAAGGTCTCGCGGTTGCGCACCCACTCCAGGGTCAGGTCGAGGCAGCGCTGCGCGCTGGAGTACGCCTGCACCGCGAGGCCGACGCGCTCGCTGACGAACGCGCCCGCGATCTGGTAGAAGCCGGAGTTCTCCGGGCCGACCAGGTTCTCCACCGGCACCCGGACGTCGACGTAGGACAGCTCGGCGGTGTCGGAGGCCAGCCAGCCCATCTTGTCCAGCTTGCGGCTGACCGTGAAGCCGGGAGTGTTCTTGTCCACGATGAGCAGCGAGATGCCGCCGGAGCCTGGTCCGCCGGTGCGCACCGCGGTGACCACGAAGTCGGCGCGCACGCCGGAGGTGATGTAGGTCTTGGCTCCGTTGACGATGTAGTGGTCGCCGTCGCGGCGCGCGGTGGTGGTGAGGTGCCCGACGTCGGAGCCGCCGCCGGGCTCGGTGATCGCGAGCGAACCGATCTTCTCCCCCGCCAGCGTCGGCTTCACCCAACGCTCGATCTGTTCGGCGTCGCCGGAGGCGATGATGTGCGGCACGGAGATGCCGCAGGTGAACAGGGAGGCGAACAGCCCGCCGGACGCGCCGGCCTGGTGCATCTCCTCGCAGACGATCATCGCGTCCACACCGTCGCCGCCGGAACCGCCCGCGGATTCCGGGAACTGCACGCCGAGCAGGCCGAGCGCGCCCGCCTTCTTGTGCAGCTCGCGCGGGATCTCCCCGGCGCGCTCCCAGCCGCCGAGGTACGGCAGGATCTCGCGTTCCACGAATCCACGCACTGTGGAACGCAATTCGCGTCGTTCCGGCGTTTCCCAGAGTTTCGTCATGCGGTGTCCTTTCTCGCATGACCGGGGGCCCTGCGTGGTGAAGCGAGCTGCCGCCTCCGGGCCTGACCGGTCATGCGTAAAGCTCCACTGGAATGTCGAGGTGACGAGACCGCAGCCATTCGCCGAGTCCCTTGGCCTGCGGGTCGAAGCGGGCCTGATACGCCACGCCCTGACCGAGCAGGCCTTCGATGATGAAGTTCAGCGCCCGCAGGTTGGGCAGGACGTGCCGGGTGACGGTCAGCGAAGCGGCTTCCGGCAGGAGTTCTTTGACGCGCTCGACGGTGAGCGTGTGCACCAGCCAGCGCCATTGCTCGTCGGTGCGTACCCACACGCCGACATTCGCGTCGCCGCCTTTGTCGCCGCTGCGGGCCAGCGCGATGGTTCCCAGCGGCACGCGGCGGGTTTCCCCGGCCGGCAGCGGTTCCGGGGCGGGCGGCTCGGCGACGGCGGCGAGTTCGGCCGTCTCCGTCGCCGGGGCGATCTCGACGCGGGCGCCGTCCGGCAGCACCGCCGTGTGCGGCACTTCGGCGGCGTCGACGAAGCCCGGCGTGAACACGCCATAGGGAGAGCCGTTGCCGGGCAAGGTGGTGAAGCTGCATCCCGGGTAGCTGGCCAGCGCCAGTTCCACCGCGACGTTGGAGAACGCGCGCCCGACCTTGTTCGGGTCCGGGTCGCGGACGACGCAGCGCAGCAGCGCGCTGGCCTGCTCCTCGGTTTCGGCGTCCGGGCGGTCCAGGCGGGCCAGGGTCCAGGTCAGTTCGGCGGGGCGGGCCGGCAGCCAGGACTCCAGCTGCCGCTGGGCCAGTTCCGCTTTCGCTTCGATGTCCAGACCGGTGAGCACGAATTCCATCTCGTTGCGGAACCCGCCGAGGGTGTTCAGCGAGACCTTGAGCCGGGGCGGCGGGGCCTCACCGGTGACGCCGCTGATCCGCACCCGATCGGGGCCGTCCTGATCGAGCCGGATGGTGTCCAGGCGGGAGGTGACGTCGGGCCCGGCGTAGCGCGCACCCTGGATCTCGTACATGAGCTGGGCTTCGACCGTGTCCACCGTGACCGCGCCGCCGGTGCCCGCGTGCTTGGTGATGACGCTGCTGCCGTCGGCGCGGATCTCCGCGATCGGGAAGCCCGGCCTGCCCAGATCGGCGAGTTCGGTGAAGAAGGCGTAGTTGCCGCCGGTGGCCTGGGTGCCGCACTCGATGACGTGCCCGGCCACCACCGCGCCGGCCAGGCGGTCGTAATCCGTTCGGCCCCAGCCGAAGTGCGCGGCGGCCGGGCCGACGATCACCGACGCGTCGGTGACCCGGCCGGTGACCACGATGTCCGCGCCCGCGTTCAGGCATTCGACGATGCCCCACGCGCCGAGGTAGGCGTTGGCGGTCAGCGGCGCGCCGAAGCCGAGGTCGCCGGCCCGCGCCACCAGGTCGTCGCCCTCGACGTGCGCGATCTTCGCGTCCAGTCCGAGATCGGCGGCGACCTTGCGCAAACGCTGCGCCAGACCCGCCGGGTTCAGGCCGCCCGCGTTCGCCACGATGCGCACGTTGCGTTCGAGCGCGAGGCCGAGGCAGTCCTCGATCTGCTTGACGAAGGTCTTGGCGTAGCCGAGGTCCGGGTCCTTCATCCGGTCCCGGCCGAGGATCAGCATGGTGAGTTCGGCGAGGTAGTCGCCGGTGAGGACGTCGAGCTGTCCCCCTTCCAGCATCTCGCGCATGGCGCCGAGCCGATCGCCGTAGAAGCCGGAACAATTGCCGATCCGGAGCACGTCCGGGTCGGCGGCCAGCATACTCATCAGCGGGAATGCCTCCTGTGCGGCGAACCGGCAGGATGGGCCGCATGCCGCACCCGTGAAGTCCGCGTTCCGCGACCAGCATCACACCGGGGCCAGAAAAAAGCAAGCATGCGTGATTGTTAATTACCACTGCCCGCCCCGGCCGCCGGGTGATCGAGCGGGCTGGAGCAAGATGGCACCGTGTCCAGCGACGTCACCGTGATAGTTCTGTTCGCCCTGTCGGGCTTCCTGCTCGGCGGCGTCTACACCACCTGGAAGACGGCCCGGCCGCTGTCCATCGCGCTCGCCGTCTGCGCCGTCCTCGCGGCGGGCGGCGCGCTCGCCTGGTGGCTGGGGTAGGCCGAGCGAGGCAGCCGGTCAGCCCTTCGACAACCGGAAGATGCGCAGGTCATCGGGGACGCCGTTGAGCGGGGCGGCGAAGAAGCTGCGCCGGTACTGCTTGACCGCAAGGCCCAGTTCCGCCAGCGTCTCCGGCCGCAACGCCTGCAACGTGGACTCCGAAAGCATGGTGTTGCCGTTGCCGCCCGCTTCCATGACCCTGGCCGCGATGGTGACGTCCACCCCGAGCCAGTCGCCTCCGATCTCGCGCGGGGAACCGGTGTGCAAACCGATCCGCATCTGCGGGGTGTAGCCGCGCACCTGCACGTCGGCCAGATTGCGCTTGGCGCTCACGGCGGCGCGCACCGCCCGGTCCGCCGAGGGGAACACCGCCATCAAGCCGTCGCCCATGCGCTTGACCACGTGTCCGCCGCGCTCGGCGATCGGCGGCTCGATGGCCTTGGCGACCTTGCGCAGCAGTTCGAGGGTGGCCTCGTCACCGGCCGACAGCGACCAGCGCGAGAAGGCCACCAGGTCGGTGAACATGACAGTTACTTCTTGGCTACCTCTGCCGCGTCCCATCCGCTCCAGGGCGGCCTGCCAGACCTGCAAGGCGCCGAAGCCGATCTCGCGCGCGGCGCTCGGAGAGTCGCCGACCAGTTTGTCCGCCGCGCGGGCGACCGCTCGCGCGCCGCCGGGCCCGGAAACCGACAGCGGGTCGCCGAAAGCGGGGTCCCCCGGCAGCTGCTGCCGCGCCTTCCGCAGCACGCCGATCAGATCCGCCCGTTGATTCGCCGCGCTCACCAGCGCGGATATCTGACCGCGGCGAAATCCGGCGGAACGGCGGGGAGCATCTTCCGCATCGGACGGCTCCAACGGAATGACCACCTCGGGCGGTACGCCTCCATCGGCCTCCGGCCCCGGCCCCGGCTCGGCGCCGCCGGAAGGTGTTTCACTCACGCCCAGAGGGTATCTCAGCCGATCGGACGTCGGCAGGTCACCGATCAACACCATGCGCACCTCCGCTACGAACCTCAGCGAGCACGTCGTCGGGCCCGGCGTTGGATAACGAGCTGGTTGCTGCACCGACGCTACTCGGGTGAGAAGGGGTCTCGAAAGCGCCGAGCGGCATAGTTTCCTCGATGTTCACACGCATGATCGGCCCGGCGCGAGCAGTCGCACCGGGCCGATCATGGCACCGTCCGCCGGGCAGTGACGGGCGGTGATGGGAGCGCCGGACCTCCCGACAAGGTCGGCGCCCCGTCAACCCGAGTGGCGAGGGAGGGCGACTCGGGTCGTCAGGGGGACTCGCCTCAAGCGTCCCGCTGGTTCACCACGACCAGGGCAGCGCCGAAGACGATCGCGACGAAGACGGTGAAATACAGCAGGCTGCCCCACGGCCCCCAATGCCAGTCGGCCGTGGACGGCGAGGCGCTCATGAAACGGTTCGCGTTCGCGAAAGGAAGGAACGGGGTGACGTTGCGCCCGAAGCTGCCGAACGCGCCGAGCAGCCCCTCGATGAGCAGCGGCCACAGCACGATCAGCGAGATAGCGGCGGCGGACTGCCGCACCAGCACGCCGACGCCGACCGCGAGCAGCACGCACAGGAACGCGTAGATCGGGATGGCGTAGACCTCGCGCCAGTCGGCCGCGCTGGACAGGGTGAGGGCCACGCCCGCGTCCGGGCCGCTGATCGCCTTGGCGACCACGTAGGCCAGCAGCGCCAAGGCAAGGGTCAGCACCGCGCCGTAGACGCTGACCAGCCCGGCCTTGGTCAGGATGACCTTGGTCCTGTCCGGCGTCGCCTGGAACGTCGTCCGGATGATGCCGAAGCGATATTCGCTGGTCACGGACAGGGTGGCCATGATCATCAGGACCATCACGCCGAAGCCGCTGACCCCGACCACCGCGGTGGAGACCGTCAGGTCGATCGCGCCTTCGGTGCCGTAGGACGCGCGCGCCACCGAGGCGAGCAGCGCGGCCATGCCGAGCGCGAGGGCGATGACGATCGCCGAGCACCACCAAGGCGACCTGGTGGAGGTGAGCTTGATTCGTTCCGCTGCCAGCACGCCCATCAGAGCGCACCTCCCATCGCTGTGTAGGAGCCGCCGTCCGCGGGGTCCTTCGTGGTTACGCCGGCTGCCGCCTGCGGGCCCGTCGCTCCCGGCGAATCGAAACCTTCGCCGTGGTACTCCACCGCGCCGCCGGTCATCCGCATGAACGCCTCTTCCAGCGACGCGCGCTGCGGGGCCAGCTCGAACAGCGTGATGTTGTGCTCGCCGGCCAGCTTGCCCACCGCGTCGCTGGACACGCCCGCCACCATGAGCGCGGGGCCGTCGGCGCCCGCGCCGTCCTCGCGGACGGTCATGCCGTTGGAGGTGAGCACGCTGCGCAGCTGGTCGAGCTGCGGGCTGCGCACCCGCACCGACTGTTCGGAGGCGCGTTCGATGAACTCCTGGGTGGTGGAGTCGGAGATGAGCTTGCCGCGCCCGATCACCACCAGGTGCTCGGCGGTCTGCGCCATCTCCGACAGCAGGTGGCTGGAGACCAGCACCGTGCGCCCCTCGGCGGCCAGCCGCTGCATGAACCGGCGGATCCACAGGATGCCCTCCGGATCGAGGCCGTTCACCGGCTCGTCGAACAGCAGCACCTCCGGGTCGCCGAGCAGCGCGCCGGCCAGGCCGAGCCGCTGCGACATGCCGAGCGAGAAGCCGCCCGCGGACTTGCCTGCCACCTCGGACAGGCCGACCAGCCGCAGCACCTCCTCCACCCGGGACTTCGCGATGTCGTTGGATGCGGCCATCCACTCCAGGTGAGCCCGCGCCGAGCGGTTCGGATGCACCCACTTGGCGTCCAGCAGCGCCCCGACGGTGCGCAGCGGATGGTCCAGCTCCCGGTACGGCTTGCCCTTGATCAAGGCGGTGCCCGCGGTCGGCTTGTCCATCCCGAGGATCATGCGCATGGTGGTCGACTTGCCCGCGCCGTTCGGTCCGAGGAAGCCTGTCACCTGCCCCGGTCGAACGGTGAAGGTCAGATCCTGCACCGCTACGGTCTGCCCGTAGTGCTTGGTGAGGCCTTTCAGCTCGATCATGCCGCCCAGCATTCCGCAAATCACCGGCGCGCGCGTCGGTAATTAGTGCCGAGTTGGATCATCCTCGAGGATGAGGGGAGGAATCGGGCACCCCTAAGGGGCGTGGGGTCCCATACCGGGATGGTCGTAGCGCCGGTCAGCGCAGTTCGTGTGCTCGAGCGAGGTCGATGTCCCGGCGGCCGAGCAGTTCGGCGACATGGAGCAGTGGCGCGACGTAACCGGGGATCGTGGTCGGATCGCGCAGCGCTCCCGACGTTCGAACGTAGGTGAGCAGCTCGGCCCCGGCGAGGGTCCACGGCGGGACCGCCCTGGCGACGTGCGCGCCGATCAGCGGCGGACCCAGCAGTGCTTTCGCGCAGCCCGGATCAGCGGTGACGACTTTGTACCGCGAGTCGAACAGGGCGTTGCCCGTCGCCGTCGGCTTGTCCCCGAAAAGGGCGCGTCCCATCTGGGACAGCAGGCCGCGGGGAACCACCCCGATCGGCGGATACATCCGATCGAGCAGGACGAGCGCCACGACGAAGTTATGGGTGGTGGTCGTGGTCGTGGTGGTGCCGGTCGTCGAGGAACTGCTCGACGACGTCGTCCGGTACGAGTACTCCGCCACCGTCACCCAGCGGCCACCGAGTTGCCGGCTCAGGATCACGCCGAGCCCGCGCGAGTTGTGGCCGGGTAAGCGCGCGGTCCACTGGGCGCGGCCGGACTCGGCGAACGTCCATCCGTTCGCCGCCGCCCACTGCCGGATGGCCGCCTTACGGGACTTCTCGGCTCGAATCGACAGCGGAATCACCACGGCCATCAGCACGACGACCGACACGAAGATCATCACTATCAGCACGCCCATGGTCGGTCCCGCTTCCCATTTACGTTCTCACTGCGCAGATGCTGTCTCCCGGTCGAGACGACCCTTTCGTCAGGATGGGGGAGCGACCTTCCCGCAGCTTGGAAGATCCTGGCAGCGCCGTTCGAGCAAATCCTCTGTAAACAGGATCGCGGCAGGGCCGTGGGACGTTTACAGCGCGAGCACGCCGGCGAGCGCGGCGGCCGCGTCGAGCAGGGCGCGGGAGCGTGCCGTGATGCTCGCGTCCCGGGCCGCCAGCGCCGCCTCCACGTCATCGGTTCGGTGGCCGCGCGGCAGATCGGGCATCAAGGTCTTCAGCGTGTCGACGCGGTATCCGGCCCTGCGCAGCTGATGGACGATCCTGGCATCCCTGACCTGGGCGGGCGAGTACCGTCGCGTGCCCTGCGGGGTCGCGCGATCCGGGACGACGAGTCCCTCCGCGTCCCAATGCCGCAGTGTCGACGGGCGCACTCCCAGCGCGGCGGCGAGTTCGGCGACGCTCATCGCGTCCGATGGCCGCACGTCGGCGATCGGTTCGGCGGAGATCACCTCCGCCGCCCGCTTCGCCAAGGCCAGATCGGCGCGCTCCCGGTCCAGCCGGGCATGTGCCGCGTCGAGCAGGGCGAGCACCTGGGCGAACGGTTCCTCGTGGACGGCGCGGACGATGCGCTTCGCCTCCACCGGACCGACGCCCGCCGCCAGCGCCCGATAGGCGAGCGCGGACCGCACATGCACCTCGCCGTATCTGCGATAGCCGGTGGCAGTGCGCATCGCCGTGGGCAGGACCCCGTCGCGTTCGAGGTTGCGTATCTGCTGCACGGAATACCCGGCCCGCCGCGCCACATCGGCCGTGCGCAGGAACGGGGCGAAAGGAACCCCGCGTTCTTCCATCCAGCAGCCTCCAGGAACGCTCGATCCGCGGCCGTGCCGCCCCGGTGAGGCCGCCGAGCCTCGGGCTGCCCGACTCGGCATGCATCAGCCAGTTGAGAGTTGACACTCCATATTGCGGCATATCCGCGTCGAAGTCTCCACAAGCACTTCAATGAAACGCTGGATGCCATGACCATCGAAGAGATCATCGCCTTCGTATCCGGCCTAGAGGGCGTCCTGACACTGCGCCCAGGCCCCGGCGACGGCTCCCCCGAAATCAGCTGGGGCGATACGTTCTTCTACTACTCACCGGACGGCGTGGTGCCGAAGGCGACCCAACCCTTCGCGACGATCGTCACGAAGAACTACCCCGGCGACGAGAGTTCCGATCTCAACCGCCCGAACACGTTCCGCGTCAACATCGCCGCAGGTAAAGAGGCCTTCACCCACTGGACCGGCCACACCCCCCGCGGACACCCCACCCCGGCCGATCCCAGCGCGGTAGACACGGTGCTCCCCCACCCCGTCTACGCATCCGCCGCGTGGCTGGCAGTCATCAACCCCGGCCCCCGAACCGCCGAACCCATCCGCACCCTTCTCCACACCGCCTACGAACTAGCCCGCACCCGCCACCAACGCCGCCCGGCTCGCGCGTAGCGGCCCGCGAGTGGCACATGGTTGCGGCGAAGCGCGAGAAGGGTCTCCACCATGTGCCACTCGCGGGAATCGATACGGGGTTTGACATGGAGCGCACTCCAGCTTTTAGCGTCGGGGGCGACGGATTCGAGTGCAGGAGGTAGCAGTATGAGCGACATTCGCAGGCGGCAGCTCGGCGAGTTGGCGGTATCGGCGCAGGGCCTCGGGTGCATGGGTATGAGCCACGCATACGGCGCCGCGGACGACGAGCAATCGATCGCGACGCTGCACCACGCCCTCGACCTGGGGGTCACCTTGCTGGACACCGCCGACTTCTACGGCGCCGGGCACAACGAGGAGTTGATCGGGCGGGCGATCGCCGGGCGCCGTGACGACGTGGTGCTCGCCACGAAATTCGGCTTCGCCAACCGCTTGGGCGAGCCCACCCGCATCCGCGGCGACGCCGTCTACGTGCGACAGGCATGCGAGGCTTCGCTGCGCAGGCTCGGCGTCGACCACATCGACCTCTACTACCTGCACCGGGTCGACCCACAGGTGCCGATCGAGGAGACCGTCGGCGCGATGGCCGAACTGGTGCGGGAAGGAAAAGTCCGGCACCTCGGGCTGTCGGAGGCGAGCGCGGACACCATTCGGCGCGCGCACGCGGTGCATCCGATCGCCGCGTTGCAGAGCGAGTGGTCCCTGTGGACGCGCGACCTGGAGGCGGAAATCGTCCCGGTCTGCCGCGAACTCGGTATCGGCGTGGTTCCGTTCTCCCCGCTCGGGCGCGGGTTCCTGACCGGCCGGTACAGCTCGGTGGACGCTCTGGCGGACAACGATGTGCGGCGCAGCCAGCCGCGCTTCGCCGACGGCAACCTCGAACGGAACCTGGCGATCGTCGCGAAGCTGAACGAACTCGCCGCCGAGAAGGGCGTCACCGCAGGGCAGCTCGCGCTGGCCTGGGCGCAGCACCGCGGCGAGGACGTAGTGCCGATTCCCGGCACCAGGCGGCAGCGCTACCTGGAGGAGAACCTCGCCGCGCTGACCATCGACCTGTCCGCCGACGACCTCGCCGCCATCGAGGCCGCCGCCCCGCCGGAGCAGATCGCGGGCGACCGCTACGACGCGACGAACCTCACCTTCGTCAACGGCTGAGTCCCGAACCCGGCGTCGGCGACTCGACTCGACGCCTCACAGCGCCGGGGACGACGCCTGGGCCCAGAACCGTTTCGGGATTCGTCCGGCCAAGCGCGCCGCGTAACCGGCGCGCACCGCGTCGGCCATGGCCGCGGCCATCAGCTCGGGGCGCTTCGCGCGGGTCACGGCGGTGGCGAGCAACACCGCCGAGCAGCCGAGTTCCATGGCGAGGGCGGCATCGCTGGCGGTGCCGATGCCCGCGTCCAGGATGACCGGAACGTTCGCGTCGGCGACGATCATCTCGATGTTGTGCGGATTGCCGATGCCGAGACCGGTGCCGATGGGCGCGCCCAGCGGCATCACCGCCACGCAACCCGCCTCTTCCAAGCGGCGGGCCAGCACCGGGTCGTCGTTGGTGTAGGGCAGCACGACGAACCCGTCGTCGACGAGCTGTTCGGCGGCGGTGAGCAGTTCGACCGGGTCGGGCAGCAGGGTGCGCTCGTCGGCGACCACCTCGAGCTTCACCCAGTTGGTGTCCAGCGCCTCACGGGCCAGCTGCGCGGTGAGCACCGCCTCTGCCGCGGTGCGGCAGCCCGCCGTGTTCGGCAGCGGCGCGATGTCCAGTCGTTTCAGCAGGTCCAGTACGCCGGTGCCGCCCGCGGCGTCGATGCGCCGCATGGCCACGGTGGTCAACTCGGTGCCGGAGGCGATCAGCGCCTCTTCCAGGACGGCGAGGTTCTCCGCGCCGCCGGTGCCCATGATCAGGCGGGAACCGAACTCCCGGTCGGCGATCCGCAGTGGGGCATGCGCGGACGCCGCCGCAGCCTCAGCCACCTTGGACCGCCGTCAGCACCTCGATCTGCCAGCCGCGCCCGACCGGTTCGTCCCAGCGGGACTTGGGGAACACCGCTCCGTCCACCGCGAGCGCGACGCCCCGGCACGGCAATTCGAGGCGTTCCAGCAACTCGCGCACGGTCAGCGACTCGGCGAACTCGTGCTCCTCGCCGTTCACCGTGACACCGATGGGGACGGATGACAGCGTCATCGGATTCCTCCTACAGTCGTCGAAAAGCGTTGCGGGTCGGCTACTTCCGCTTCGGGCAGCGTTGCCCCGCCGAGCAGGCCCGCCACCGCGTCCACCGTGAGCGGCATGGTCAGCATGCCGTTGCGGCCGTGCCCGGTGGCCGCGATGATCCGGTCGGTGAGCCTGCCGATCAGCGGCAGGTTGTCCGGGCTGCCTGGCCGGGAACCGGCGCTCGCCTCGGCGAGCTCGTATTCGCCGATGCCGGGGAACACCGCCTCCGCGTCGGCGATCAGGTCGCGTACGCCCGCGACGGTGACCGCGGTGTCGAAACCCGCCTCGTACTGCGTGGCGCCGACGACGATCCCGTCGCCGCGCGGCACCAGGTACACCGCGCGCCCGTGCACCCTGGCCCGGATCACCCGGCGCGGCGCGGGAGCGACGCCCGGCCGGTGCCGCAGGCGCAGGATCTCGCCCTTGACGGGGCGGACCGGCAGCTCCGGCCACAACCGGGCCGATGCGGCGCCCGCGGCCAGCACGATCTGGTCGTGCGGAAGTTCCGTCAGCGAGTCTACGGACTCGGCGCGCACCACGACGCCCGCTGCCTCCGCCGCCTGCCGCAGCGCGGCGACCAGCTTGCGATTGTCGATCGCGGGTTCGGCAGGCGCCAGCAGCGCGGCGCGCACCGTCCTGGCCAGGCCGGGTTCCAGCTCGCGCACCCCGGCGCGGTCGAGCAGCCGCAGCTCGTGCCCGCGCGCGCCGACCCAGTCGGCCACCGTGCGCAAGTCGGCCGCGTCGGCCGCGTCCAGCGCGAGGGTCATGGTCTCGTCCGCCACGAAGACCGAGACGCCGGTCGCCGCCGCGAGTCGGGCGGCGAACTCCGGCCAGCGGGCCAGCGACGCCGCGCCGAATTCGAGCACCCGGTCCTCGCCGGGCCAGCCCTCCGACAGCGGCGCGAGCATGCCACCCGCCACCCAGGAGGCCCCGGTCGCGATCGCCGGATCGAACAGCGTGACCGACCAACCGGCCTCGGCGGCCCGCCCGGCCACGGCGAGCCCGATGGCGCCGCCACCGACGACGGCCAGAGTCCGCATCCGATCCACCTGCCTCCTGTTTCGCATCCCCACGGTAGCGCGGCTACGGTCGAAGGCGTGCAACCCTCCCACCCCAATCGACCCGCCTCGCCGCGGGAGCGTCTGGCGAACGCGCGGCTGTATCTGTGCACCGACGCCCGCCGGGAGAAGGGCGATCTGGCGAAGTTCGCCGAGGCCGCGTTCGCAGGCGGAGTCGACATCATCCAGCTCAGGGACAAAGGATCACCGGGCGAGGCCAAGTTCGGCCCGTTGGAGGCCAGGGCCGAGCTCGGCGCGCTGGCCGAGCTGAAGGCCGCCGCGCGCAGGCACGGCGGGCTGGTCGCGGTGAACGATCGCGCCGACATCGCGCTGGCCGCGACCGCCGACGTGCTGCACCTCGGGCAGGGCGACCTGCCGCCGTGGTACGCGCGCCGGATCCTCGGGCCCGACGTGGTGATCGGACGATCGACGCACAATCGCGCGCAGGCCGGACTCGCCGCGATCGATGAGCACATCGATTACTTCTGCACCGGTCCCATCTGGGCGACCCCGACCAAACCCGGCAGGCAGGCGGCGGGCCCCGAACTGGTCCGCTCCACCGCCGACGCCCATCCCACCCGGCCCTGGTTCGCGATCGGCGGGATCAACGCCGACAACCTCGCGCAGGTGCTGGAAGCCGGAGCGAAGCGGGTCGTCGTGGTGCGCGCGATCACCGAGGCGCGAGATCCGGAAGCCGCGGCGCGCGAACTCAAGACGGCGCTGCTGGCGAACGGGTGAGCGCCACGGTCAGGAAAGCACCTGTCCTCGGGTGAACGAGAGCGCGGTCTCCACGGCCGTGTTCCCGTTCGACGCGGGCTCCGCGGCCTGCGCGCCGGGCTCGTCGACGATCCTGGCGTAATCGCCGGGCCCGCCCGGATCCGAGTGCAGCCAAACGAAACCGAGATCGGCGAGGTCGAGCGTGCGCGGCAGCGCGGCGGCGACGGCTCGATCGTCGCCGAGCTCGGCGAGCAGCACCCGCGCGGGCGCGGCGCGCAGGGTGGGCCAGGACGCGGCGAAACCGGGGTGCAGCGGACGGGCCTCGACCTCGTCCTCCGGAACCCAGGCCAGCTCGAGGCTCTCGCGATTGCTGCTGGTCGGCAGGGTCATCACCGCGTCGGCGACGACCGTGGTGTAGGTCCAGCCGCTCAGCGCCGACGCCGTCACCCGCTCGCCGCGCACCCGGACGTCGGCGGGATCGATGCCCGCCTCTTCCCACGCCTCGCGGACCGCCGCGTGCACCGGCGTCTCGTGACTGTCCCGCGCGCCGCCGGGCAACGCCCAGGTGCCGCCTTGATGACTCCACGGAGCGCGGTGTTGCAGCAGCACCGCCGAACCGCCACCGGCCAGCGGAGCGCGCAGGAGCAGTCCGGCGGCGCCGAAGCGCCCCCAGTGCCGCAGTCCGTCCGGGCCATGCGACCACCCGTCACCGTCACCACGCATGTCCTACCCATCCTCGTCCAGCCGCGGCAGCGCCTTCTCCTCCCAATCGGGGGTGTTTCACACGCCGCGGCGCCCGTACGACCACAATAAACTCCGCACCAACACGCACGGATCGATCGGATATCCGGTCCAGCCGTCGAGAAATCCGCGTACGCGGCCCAAACTGGGGAGGTGGACATGGCTAGCTCCGAGCCGACGACGGCCGAACTCCGGCCGTCGTCCGCGCCAGGGCCCGCCGGTCGGGACGATCCGGGCGGCCTGAGCGTCGCGGTGGTGCGCGAACGTCTCGACCTGGCCAATCTGCGTTCGTTCGCCAATTCCTCACCGGGACGGCTGATCGCGCTCGGACTGCTGCTCATCGGGTTGTGCCTGGCCGCGGGCTCCGTCACCGCGGGGACGGTCGGTGATCGACAGCACGACCTCGACGTGTTGCTGCGGGACACCGAACCGGACGCGCACTCGGCGCTGCGGCTCTACACCTCGCTGTCGATCGCCGACGCCGCGGCGAGCACCGCCTTCATCGCGGGCGGGCTGGAACCACAAGCGGTGCGCGATCGCTACACCCAGGCGATGGGCGAAGCAGCCGCGGAATTGGTGACCCAATCCGACGCGGCGACCGATCCGGATGCCCGGCTGCGCACCGGCATAGTCACCGGCCTGCCGGTGTACTCCGGTCTGGTGGAAACCGCACGGACGAACAACCGCAGCGGGTATCCGGTCGGCGCCGCGTATTTGAGCGAGGCGTCCAACCAGATGCAGACCAAGCTGCTGCCGATGGCCGAGGAACTGCACAATCATCGCTCGGCGGCGGTCACCACGGCGCAGCGCAACCACGTGCGGCCGCCCTGGTCGGCGATCGGCCTGCTGCTGCTCACCCTCGGCGTGCTGGTCTGGGTTCAGCGTGATCTGGCGCGCCGCTGGCGGCGGGTGCTCAACCCCGGCCTGGTGCTCGCGTCGGTGGCCATGCTGATCCTGCTGGCCTGGACGGTGATCGCGGGCTCGGTGTCGGCGGCGGCGATGATCAGCGCCCGTGACGACGGCGCGGTGCCATCCTCGCGCTTGACCGAGAGCCGGATCCTGGTGCAGCAGGCCCGGGCCGCGGAGACCTTGAAATTGGTGCGCCGCGACGCGACCGGCGACTACGACCGCACCTACGACGCGAACATCGAACGGCTGGCCGATCTGATCGGCAACTACCCGGGCTCCGCCCCCGCGGCGAACGAGATGCGCAATGCCGTACCGGCGCTGGCGCGCTGGCGCGTGGCGCACCAGCGCATGAACGACGCGCTGGCCAAGGGCGATTTCAACAGCGCGGCCGTGGTGGCGACCGGCCCCGGCTCGGCGGACGTCACCGTGCAGGTGGAGGCGCTGGACCGTTCGCTCGAGCAAGGCGTCGCCGCGACCAGGGACACGCTGCGGGACAAGATCTCCCATGCCGCTCGCATCCTGGACTTCCTGGGCGCGGGCGCGATGGTGCTCGGCATTCTGGCGGCAGGCTATGTCGGACTGGGCATCTGGCCCCGGCTTCGGGAGTACCGATGAGATCCGCGCGCGGCATTCTGGTGACCGCCCTCGTCGTGGTGACGCTGGCGAGCGGCTGTGCGAGCGATACCGGCGCGCCGGTGTCGAGCAAGACGCCGAAATACACCGATCCCCCGTTGCCGGCCAAGGCCGTTCCGGTGCTGACCGATTCGCCGGTCCCGCCTGCGCCGGGCGCGTCGCGGTGCGGGGACCCGACCGCGAGCCTGCGTCCGACCGGAGCGGGCGCGCGCGGCCCCGCGATCGACGCGATCCGGGCGCGCGGCAGGCTGCTGGTCGGATTGGACACCGGCAGCAATCTGTTCAGCTACCGCGACCCGGTCTCCGGCGCGATCGTCGGTTTCGACGCCGATATCGCCAGGGAGGTGGCCCGCGATCTGCTCGGCAGCCCGGATCTGATCGAGTTCCGCAGCCTCGGCTCCGCCGAGCGGGAGTCGGCGTTGCAGAACCGCACCGTCGACCTGGTCGCCAAGACCATGACGATCAATTGCGAGCGGCGCGAGAAGGTCACGTTCTCCACCGTCTACCTGCGCGCCAATCAACGGGTGCTCGCGGTGAAGAACTCCGGGATCCGCAGCCTGGCCGATCTGGCGGGTCGCCGGGTCTGCATCGTCTCCGGCACCACGTCGCTGGAGCACATGCGCCGCAACCAGCCCGCCGCGACCATCCTCACCGTTCCGAGCTGGGCCGACTGCCTGGTCGTGCTACAACAACGCCAGGTGGACGCGGTCAGCACCGACGATGCCATCCTCGCGGGCCTGGCCGCCCAGGACCCGTACACCGAACTGGTCGGCGCCAGCATCAGCGAGGAGCCGTACGGCCTCGGCATCACCAAGGGCAACGACGACCTGGTGCGCTTCGTCAACGGCACGCTGGAACGCATCCGCAACGACGGCACCTGGGTCGGGCTGTACCAGAAATATCTCACCGTCCTCGGCCCCGTCCCCGCTCCGCCCGCCCCTACCTATCAGGATTGACGGGCCGATGAACACACGGTCCGCCCCCGAGCCCGACCCGGACGAGAACGCCGCGGGAGGGCCCGGCCCGGCCGCCGTGTGCGAGGGTGAATCCACCGCGTCGGCCGGGCGACAGCAGGGACAGGAGGCGGCCGAACCACCGCGCGCAGACCACGCGAGCCCGCGCCACCTGGGGTCTCGCCCCGCGGGGACGGGGCGACGCGGAAGGATCGACGACGCCGAACCTCTTGCGCCCGAAGAACTCCAGCACACCACATACACGCCGATCGGTCGCGCGGCCACCGCGTTCGGCACGGTCGCCTGGAACCGCGCCGAAGACACGGACCCGCCCGACGACGCACCGGCGATACCGCACCCAGCCGCCCCGGCCGCCGGGGAATCGACCTCCCCCACCGATGACGCGCAGGCGAACCCGAACCAGGCCGCTCGCGAAGCCGGAAAATCGGCCCCGCCCACCGACGACGCACCGGCGACGCCGCACCAAGCCGCACCCGTCACTGGGGAATCGGCATCCCACACCGATGACCCACGCCACCGCACCCGCACGGAACAGCACGGCACGGCCACGCGGGACAGCGCGCGGGACGCGAAACGCGAAGCGTCGTCCAAGGACGCGCAACAGTCGGCAGCCGAGGCGGATTCGGACGCGACCCGACCGCAGACGAACCGACCGGAAGCGACGTCGAGCACGGCCGCATGGTCGCCCGATCCCACCGGACGCCGACAGCCACCGGAAGCGGTGGATATCCAGGGCATGGCTGCGCACGAGCCGGCGACCGCAGCAACATCGGACCAGACGCGGCGCACGGACTCCGAACCCGCGTCGGCTCCGCAGCGCACCTCCGGACGCAGCGTGCGCACCGCGCGCACTCGCCCGGCGGTCCGGCGACTGGGCGCGGGGCTGGTGCCGATCCCGACGGTGACGCCCGCCGATCCCCGCGACGCCGTCCTCACCGACGCGGTGGTCTCCGAGGGGAGGCGATTCTGCTGGCGCTGCGGCAAACCGGTCGGCCGGGCGACGGCGACCAGGCCCGCGACCACGGCGGGCACCTGCGCGACCTGCGACGCGCCCTTCGATTTCCGGCCCACGCTGTACCCGGGCGACATGGTGGCCGGGCAGTACGAGATCCAGGGCTGCATCGCGCACGGCGGACTCGGCTGGATCTATCTGGCGATCGACCGGAATGTCAGCGACCGCTGGGTGGTGCTCAAGGGCCTGCTGCACGCCGGTGACGCCGAAGCGCAGGCGGTCGCCGTGGCCGAACGCCAATTCCTCGCCGAGGTGGCGCATCCCAGCATCGTCAAGATCTACAACTTCGTCGAGCACACCGGCGCGGACGGCACGCCCGTCGGCTACATCGTCATGGAGTACGTGGGCGGCCGGTCGTTGCGCGACATCCTCGACTCCTACGAACGCCCGCAGCGCATGCCGGTCACCGAGGCGATCGCCTACCTGCTGGAGATCCTGCCCGCGCTGGACTACCTGCACTCGACCGGGCTGACCTACAACGACCTCAAGCCCGACAACGTGATGGTCACCGATGATCAGGTCAAACTGATCGATCTGGGGGCCGTCGCCACTATCGAAGCGTACGGAAACCTGTATGGCACCAGGGGGTTCCAAGCGCCCGAGATCGCGCGTACCGGCCCGACCATCGCCTCCGACATCTACACCGTCGGACGCACGCTGGCCGTGCTCACCTTGAACATGCCCTCGGAGCACGGCCGCTATCTCGACGGCCTGCCCGAGCCCGACGATCAGCCCGTGCTGGCCCGCTACCAGTGCTTCCATCGTCTGCTGCTGTGCGCCACCGACCCGGACCCCCAGCGCCGCTTCCCCTCCGCCCGCGCGATGTCCGCCCAGATGTCGGGCGTGCTGCGGGAGATCCTCGCCCAGGAGACCGACACCGAGCACCCGCAGCTGTCCACGGTCTTCACGCCGCCGCGGGCCAGTTTCGGCACCGAGGAACTGATCAGCCAGACCGACGCCTACACCGACGGCCGCCCCCGCAGCAGCTTGCTCGATGCCCCGGACGTGGCGGCGGCGTTGCCGATTCCGCTGCTGGACCCGGCCGATCCGTCGGCCCCCCTGCTCTCGGCCGCCGTGCACCCCGACCCCGCCCACGCGCTGGAGGCGCTACGGCAGGCACGCGAGCGAGCCGAGGCCGATCCGGGCAACGCCCCGAAGTCGCTCGATCTGGAACTCACCCTCGCCGAGGCGCGGGTGCGGCTCGATCTGCGTGAGTCCGCCACGGTCCTGGACCTGCTCTCGCGACTGCCGGAACGCGATTGGCGAGTGAGCTGGTATCGAGGCATGGCCGAACTGCTCGACCGGGAGTACGAGCGCGCCTTCACCGACTTCGACGAGGTCTTCCGCGTGCTCCCCGGCGAACTCGCGCCGCAACTGGCGCTCGCCGCTACCGCCGAACTGATCCTCCAGCATTGGGATTCGCCGGACCCCGAACAATGGCGCAGTTACGCCGAGCAGGCTTACGAGACCGTCTGGCGCACCGACCGCACCGTGGTGAGCGCCGCTTTCGGGCTGGCCAGGCAACTGGCGGCGGACGGGCGGGTGGACCAGGCCGTGCGGGCGCTCGACGCCGTGCCCGCCGCGTCGCGGCATTTCACCACCGCGCAGATGACGGCCGTGCTGCTCATGGTCACCGCCGAGCCGGTGGCCGAACTCGACGAGGCGACCCTGCACATCTCGGCGTCCCGCGTGCTGAGCCTGCCCGCGGGCGAGAGTCGCGTCGCGCAGATGCGGGTGCTGGTGCTCGGCGCGGCCCTGGCGTGGCTGCAGGCGGGGAACACGCCGAAACGTCCCGATGCCACGCTGTTCGGCGCGCCGTTCACCGAACGGGAACTGCGAGCAGGCGCCGAAGCGGGCCTGCGCTCGCTGGCTCGCGGAGCGCCCAACCGCAGGCATCGCTACGCGCTCGTCGACCTGGCCAACTCGATTCGCGCGAAGACCTGGATCTAGCCGTCGACCACCTGCCGCGCGGCGCGTGCGATGGCCAGTTCCTCGTTGGTCGGCACCACGAGCACCGCGACCTGCGCGCCGGGCGGGGAGATACGCCGCGCGGCGCGGTCTTCGGCGGTATTGGCCGCCGGATCGACCTCGATGCCGAACCCGCCGAGACCGGCCAGGGCGTCCGCGCGCACCTGCGGGCTGTTCTCGCCGACTCCTGCGGTGAAGGTGATCGCGTCGACGCCGCCGAGTTCGATCAGGTACGCGCCCAGGTAACGCCGCAGCCGATGGATGTACACGTCGTAGGCCAGCCGCGCCGCCTCGTCGCCACTGTCGATGAGGCGGCGCAGTTCGCGGAAGTCGTTCACGCCGGACAGGCCCTTGATCCCGGAATCCCGGTTGAGCAGTGTGTCGATCGCATCGATGTCCAGGTGCGCCGACCGCGCCAGGTGCGCCACGATGCCGGGATCGAGATCACCGGACCTGGTGCCCATCACCAGGCCTTCCAGCGGTGTGAGGCCCATGCTGGTGTCGATCGGATGCCCGCCGCGGATGGCCGACGCCGACGCGCCGTTGCCGAGGTGGAAGACGATCTGCCGCAGCTCGGCGGGATCGCGCCCGAGCAGCTCGGCGGCACGGCCGGACACGTACTCGTGCGAGGTGCCGTGGAAGCCGTACTTCCGGATGCCGTGCGCCGCCGCTACTTTGGCGTCGATGGCGTAGGTCTTCGCGGCCGCGGGCAGGCCGTGGAAGAACGCCGTGTCGAACACCGCCACCTGCGGCACGCCCGGCAACAGCTGCCGCGCGCTCTCGATCCCGGCGACGTTGGCCGGATTGTGCAGCGGCGCCAGCGCCGCGAGTTCGCTGATCGCGGCCACCACGCCGTCGTCGATCAGGGTGGGCCGGTAGAACACCTCGCCGCCGTGCACCACCCGGTGCCCGACCGCACGCACGCCTTCGCGCACCAGATCGTGACCCGTCGCGGCGAAGGTGTCGAAGATCAGTCGCAGCCCGGCGGCGTGATCGGCGATCCGCTCGCGGCGCTCGGTGGTCTCGCCGTCCGCGCGATGCTCGATCCCGCCTTCGTCCTCGCCGATCCGCTCGACCATGCCCGATGCCGCGACCACACCCGAATCCGGGTCCAACAGCTGGTATTTGATGGACGATGAGCCGGAGTTGATCACCAGCACCATGCCTTCGGCCGTCTTGCTCATCACGCCTCCTGTGTCGCGCGCTCGCGTCGCACTCGCTCGGCAACCACGATCACGACGCGCTTGTTCCGCGACGCGCACGCGCCGCGGCGGCGCCGGCGCGCATCAGCTGTCCTGCGCCTGGATGGCGGTGATCGCCACGGTGTTGACGATGTCGGCCACCAGCGCGCCGCGGGACAGGTCGTTGACCGGCTTGCGCAGCCCTTGCAGCACCGGGCCGATCGCGATCGCGCCCGCGCTGCGCTGCACCGCCTTGTAGGTGTTGTTGCCGGTATTGAGGTCGGGAAACACGAATACCGTCGCGCGCCCGGCCACTTCGGAATCGGGCAGTTTGGCGTCGGCGACGGTCGGTTCGATCGCGGCGTCGTATTGGATCGGCCCCTCCACCGGCAACTGCGGTGCGCGTTCCCGCGTCAGCTTGGTCGCCACGCGCACCTTGTCCACGTCCGCGCCGCTGCCCGATTCGCCGGTGGAATACGACAGCATCGCGACCCTGGGCTCGATGCCGAAACGCTCGGCGGTCGCCGCGGACGAGATCGCGATATCGGCCAGCTGCTGCGCCGTCGGATCGGGCACGACCGCGCAGTCGCCGTACGCGAGCACCCGGTCGGCCAGGCACATCAGGAACACGCTGGAGACGGTGGCGACGCCGTCCACCGTTTTGATGATCTCCAGCGACGGGCGGATGGTGTGCGCGGTGGTGTGCGCCGCACCCGAGACCATGCCGTCGGCGATGCCCTTGTGCACCATCATGGTGCCGAAATAGGAGATGTCCGCGACGGTCTCGCGGGCCCGCTCCAGCGTCATGCCCTTGTGTTTGCGCAGCTCGGCGTATTCGGCGGCGAACTCGTCCAGGTAGCCGGAGGCGCGTGGGTCCAGCACCTGCGCGGCGGAGATGTCCACCCCGAGTTCGGCGGCTCGGGCGCGCACCGTCGTCTCGTCGCCGAGGATGATCAGATCGGCGATCTTGCGCTGCAGCACCCGTCCCGCCGCGCGCAGAATGCGGTCGTCGTCGCCTTCCGGCAGCACGATGCGCTTGCGATCCGCCCGCGCGCGCTCGATGAGCTGGTACTCGAACATCTGCGGCGTGACCACCGGACTGGGCGGAACGTCGATGCGCCGCAGCAACTCCGCGCCGTCGACGTGTTGCTCCATCAGGGCCAGGGCGGTGTCCACCTTGCGCGGATTGCCCGCGGACATGCGGCCGCGGGTGCGGTACGCGGCGCCCGCCGTGTCGTAGGTGCCGAGCTCGGTGGTGAGGATCGGCAGCTTGGGCTTCAGGCCGGTCATGAGCCGGGCGATCGCGGGATGCGGCAGCAGGCCGCCGTTCATGATGATGCCCGACAGCGACGGAAAGCCCTCCGCTTCGTGCGCGTTCACGACGCTGAGCAGCACGTCGGACCGATCGCCAGGCGCGATCACCACCACGCCCTCGGTCAGCCGTTCCAGGATGTGCTCGGCCGTCATGCCGCCGACCATGACCTTCAGCGCCTCGCGGTGCAGCAATTCCGGGTCGCCGCTGTACATCTCGCCGCCGATCGCGGCGCACAGCTCGGCCATGGTGGGAGCGATCAGCAAGGGGACCTCGGGCAACGTCCAAGACGGGACGTCGAAGCCGCCCAGCGCCGCGGCCACCTCGTCCAGCCGCTGCGGGTCGCAACGGTTGGCGATGACGGCGACCAGCTGCGCGTGCTCGTGCGCCAGCTCCGACGCGCACAGCTCGGCCAGCTGCTTAACCTCGTCCGGCGTGCGGCCCGCGCCGCGGAGCACGAGCAACACCGGCGCGCCGAGGTTGACCGCGATCCTGGCGTTGAAGCGCAGCTCGCTGGGGCTGGCCACGTCGGTGTAGTCGCTGCCGACCACGACCACCGCGTCACAGAGCTTGGCGACCTCGTGGAAGCGCAGGACGATCTCGCTGATCGCCGCATCCGGGTCGGCGTGGACCTGCTCGTAGGTGGTGCCGACCGCCTGCGCGTAGTCGATGTCCGCGGTGCTGTGCTCGAGCAGCAGTTCCAGGATGTAGTCGGGCTCGGTGGTCGAGCGGGTGATCGGCCGGAACACCCCGACCCGCGCGGTCGTCGCGCACAGCGTCTGCAGTACCCCGAGTGCCACCGTCGACTTACCGGTGTCGCCCTCGGGAGAGGCGATGTACACGGCGGATGGAGCGTTGTCGGCCATGTCCGAGAGCTTAGTGAACCAGCGGCAACCGGACCCCGCCGCGCGACGATCGTCACCCGCGGGGGTGCTGCTGCGGGCGCGAAGCCGCCGGGGTCGGGGCTCCCCTGCCGCTATAGTCCGGGCATGGCTGAGCAATTTCCGGATCGGCAGTGGGGTTCGCGGACCAACCTATTCGCTCGCGCGGCAAGCAGATTCGCGGCGACGAAGGCCGGCTCCCGGCTCGTTCGGGCGCTCACCCCGCTGGACCGGGCGGTCTTGGAGCGTACCGGCGCGAAGTACACCGTGCTCGGCCCGATCGGCGCGCCGGTCATCCTGCTCACCACCATCGGACGCAAGTCCGGTCAGCCGCGCACCCAGCCGTTGCTGTACGTGCACGACGGCGACACCCTCTACGTGATCGGCAGCAACTTCGGCCAGGCGCACCACCCCGCCTGGACCGCCAACCTCCTGGCCAACCCCACCGCGACGGTGGCGATCGCGGGCGAGCGCATCCAGGTCACCGCGACTCCGGTCCCGGACCCCGACAAAGACGCCATCTTCCAACGCTTCGTCGACATCACCGGCGCCTACGCCGCCTACCGCACCCGCACCACCCGCGACCTGCGCATCTTCGCCCTCCGCCGGACGTAACCCCGGGCGTAACCCCGCGAGTGGCACACCACCGTGGCATCGGCCGAGAAGACCTCTCCGTGGTGTGCCACTCGCGGACGTCTAGGCCAGCGCGCGGAGGCGGGGGGCCAGGTCGCGCTGGAAGAGGTCGAGGAAGCGGCGCTGGTCGTGGCCGGGGGCGTGGAAGACCAGGTGGTTGAGGCCCGCGTCGAGGTAGGGCTTGATCTGTTCCACCGCTTGGTCGGGGTCGCTGGCGACGATCCAGCGCTTGGCGATCTGCTCGATGGGCAGCGCGTCGGCGGCGGCCTCCATCTCGATCGGGTCGGTGATGCTGTGCTTCTGCTCGGCGGTGAGCGACAGCGGAGCCCAGAACCGGGTGTTCTCCCTGGCCAGCTCCGGATCGGTGTCGTAGGAGAGCTTGATCTCGATCATCCGGTCGATGTCGTCGGCGCTGCGCCCCGCCTTCGCCGCGCCCTCCGCGACGGCGGGCATCAACTTCTCGGTGTAGAGGTCCATGCCCTTGCCCGAGGTGCAGATGAATCCGTCGCCCGCGCGCCCGGCGTACCGCGCGACCAGCGGGCCGCCCGCGGCGACGTAGATCGGGATCCCGCCCTTGGGCACGTCGTAGATGGAGGCGCCGACGGTCTTGTAGTACTCGCCGTCGAAGTCGACGCGGTCGCCGGTCCACAGGGCGCGCATCAGGTCGACCGACTCGCGCAGGCGCGCGAAACGCTCCTTGAATTCCGGCCATTCGCCGGTGTACCCGGTGGCGATCTCGTTGAGCGCCTCACCGGTGCCGACGCCGAGCATGACGCGATCGGGGTACAGGCAGCCGAGGGTGGCGAACGCCTGCGCGATCACCGCGGGGTTGTAGCGGAACGTCGGGGTGAGCACCGACGTGCCGAGCTGAATGCGCTCGGTGCGCTCGCCGACCGCGGCCAGCCACGCCAGCGAGAACGGCGCGTGGCCGCCCTTGTGCCGCCAGGGCTGGAAATGGTCGCTCACGGTGGCGCTGTCCAAGCCGTGTTCCTCGGCCAGCACCGCGATCTCGACGAGTTCACGGGGACCGAACTGCTCCGCCGATGCTTTGTATCCGAGCTTGAGTCCGCTCATCTGCCACGCTCCTCGCGTTTCGTTTCGCCGCCATCGCGATCCGTCATCGACAGTAGTCAACCCTGCCGTCCTCCGCGCCGACGACCCGGCGCGGATGATCTTCACGGCGGAGAACGCCGCCGAGGGGGCGAAATGTTTCCGCCGTGGCGGATGCTGAGCGATAGCGGATAATGGCCGCGTGAACGCAGACGACGAGCCGATCCTGTCCTACTTGACCGATATGGACGGCGTGCTGGTGCACGAGGACCACCTCATCCCTGGCGCCGACAAGTTCCTCGCCGAACTGCGCGCCAACGACACGCCATTCCTGGTGCTGACCAACAATTCGATCCGCACGCCGCGCGATCTGCAGGCGCGGCTGCGGCACACCGGCCTCGACATCCCCGAAGAAGCGATCTGGACCTCCGCGCTGGCCACCGCCACATTCCTGAACGAACAGCGCCCCAACGGCACCGCGTACGTGGTGGGCGAATCCGGGCTCACCACCGCGTTGCACGAGATCGGCTACGTGCTGACCGACAGCGACCCGGACTACGTGGTCCTCGGCGAGACCAGGACGTACTCATTCGAGGCGATCACCACCGCGATCCGGCTGGTCGAGCGCGGCGCGCGCTTCATCGCGACCAATCCGGACCCGACCGGCCCGTCCCGCGAGGGTTCGCTGCCCGCGACCGGCTCGGTGGCCGCGCTGATCACCCGCGCCACCGGCCGCGATCCCTACTACGTCGGCAAACCGAACCCGCTGATGATGCGCTCCGCGTTGCGCCGCATCGGCGCCCATTCCCAGTCCACGGTGATGATCGGCGACCGGATGGACACCGACGTCATCTCCGGCCTGGAAGCGGGCATGCGCACCATCCTGGTCACCTCGGGCATCTCCACCCGAGCGTCTTTCGAGGCCTACCCCTACCGTCCCACGATGGTCGTGGACTCGGTCGCCGATCTGATCGGCAAGACCAAAGCCCCGTTCACGGACTGATCGATATCCAGCCGCTCGCCACCGCGCGATGGGCACCGACCTGTCGGGCGATCGCACCTCGAAAGGCGCAGCGAGGCAGGGCGCCCGTCCAGCGACCTCCGCCGAGCGGACAGTGAGCCGGGGATCGACGCCCCTTCCGACCGGACCCGCGCGACGCGGAACGCCGGCGTCCGAAGGCTTCGGATCGTCGCCGGATCAGTCGTCCGCGGGTGAAATCCACCCGCACCCCCGGTGCCGCCGTTACCGGCGCCCCACTGCGCGCGCCGTACTACGCGCGGCCGACGGTGATCGCGTCCAGTGCGGCGGACAACCTGGTGAGCACCTCGACGGTCAGCGCCAGCTGCTCGCGGCCGAGTTCTTCGGCGAGCCGCTCCGCCATCACCGCGTGCTGCGGATTGATCCGGCCGACCGCGGCCAGGCCCGCGTCGGTGACCGCGACGAGTTTCGCGCGGCGGTGCGCGGGATTGGGACGGTATTCGGCAAGACCCTTGTCCACCAGCAGATCCGCGATGCGCTGGACGCTCTGCCGGGTGATGCCCATTGCGCGGGCGATCCCCGCGACGGGTAACGGCGCTCGCAATACCGCGCCGAGCACCTGCCACCACGCGGCGGTGAGACCAGCCGGTCGCGCCAAATCCTCGGCCACCGCGAGGAATTGACCGTTCAGGCGGAACGACGTGATCGCCGCCCCCGCGAACAGTTCCTGTTCAGGGGTCATGCTCACCTCCGGTACCCGCGGCCGGTTTCCCGGATCACCGACGATTCTCGCTCACGCATGCTGCGCGTCGTACTCCGCGAGCACCGCCCATCCGGCCGGATCGGAGTGCGCGTACAACGCGTACCAGCCGTCCAGCACATGCGGCTCGTACACGCCGAGCCTGCCGAGCACCTCGCGGGCGAATTCGAACGGCGCGCTCGCACCGGCGGTGATCACGTCACCGTCGGTGACGGCCGGTTCGTCGACGTAGTGATCCGCGCCCGAATACCCGCTGTAGCGAAGGTACTCGGCGACATTGCTGGTGTGCCTGCGGGTGTCGAGCAGTCCCGCCTTGGCCAAGCCGAACGTCGCGCCGCAGATCGCGGCGACCGGAACACCGGCGTCCACGAACTCGCGCGCCTTGTGCGCGAACGGATCGAGTTGCGGCCCCTCCCAGGTCTCCGCGCCCGGCAGGATCAGCATTGCGCTGTCCGCGGGGGTCAGGTCGGCGAGCGCGATGTCCGGCACGATGCGCATGCCACCCATCGTGGTGATCGGTTCCGTCGTCGGGCCGACCGTTTGCACCTGCCACGTTCCCGGCTCCCGATGCCAGTTCGGCTTGTTGATGTGCGCGGCGGCCGCGCCCACCTCCCAGTCGGCGAGCGTGTCGTAAACGGCCATGTGCACTGTCTGTATCATGACAGTATGCTGTCATATTTGACAGTATGCTGTCAATCGCCGATCGGCGGACCCGCGAACCGGCAACTACGCTGGACGCATGCGAATTTCGGTGGCGGCGGACGAGCGGGTGGGTGTGGCCGCGGAACTGGTCGACGAGCTGGGCAAGCGCGGCCACGAACTCCTGCTGCACGGCGCGCTGTCCGACGAGGAACGCGACGATTGGGCGTGGGCCAGCGAAGCGGCCGCCCGCGACGTCGCCTCCGGTCACGCCGAGCAGGCCGTCGTCTGCTGCTGGACCGGCACGGGCGCATCGATCGCCGCGAACAAGGTCGCCGGCGTCCGCGCCGCGCTCTGCGCCGACGCATCGACCGCGGCGGGCGCCCGCACCTGGAACGACGCGAATGTCCTTGCCCTGAGCCTGCGTTCGACCTCGAGCGCCGAACTCAGGGAAATCCTCGACGCCTGGTTCACCACCGAACCGAGCTCGGCCCCGGACGACCAGGCCAACATCGCCCATCTCACCGACATCGAACGCACCGACGGCTGACCAGCGGAACGCCCGGCGCCGGCAGGCCTGCGGGCCATCGCTCGGCCCTCGACAGCCGTCTCCGCATGACGCGCGGCATCGAAGCACCGAAGCCCGCCCGCGCCTGCGGCCGAACCCGGCGCTACCGTCGAGGCATGTCCATCCAGAGCGCCGGTGGCACGTTCGGGAACTACTTCCTCGAACGCTTGCTGGGTCGTGGCGGCATGGGCGAGGTGTGGCTGGCGCACGACCGTGACGGCCGCGCCGTGGCGCTCAAGGTGCTGTCCTCGGCATATACCGCCGATCCGCTCTATCGGCAGCGCTTCGAGCGGGAGGCGCGGTTGGGGGCTCGGGCGCGCAATCCGCATATCGTGCCCATCCACGCGTTCGGCGAGGTCGACGGCCACCTGTTCTTGGAGATGGCCTACATCGATGGCATCGATCTCGGCACCCGGTTGAGATCGGGCGCGCTACCGCCGGACCGGGCCGTGGACGTCATCGCCCAGGCCGCCGAGGCGCTGGATGCCGCGCATGCGGCCGGACTCGTGCACCGGGATGTGAAGCCCGGCAACATCCTTCTGCACACCAGCGGTTTCGTGTATCTGATCGATTTCGGCATCGCCCGCGCCGCCGACGGCACGGCGCTCACCGCGACCGGGCTGGTGGTGGGCACGCTGGGGTACATGGCGCCGGAACGCTTCACGGGCACGGTCGACGCCAGGTCGGATGTCTATTCGCTGGCCTGCGTGCTCTACGAGGCTCTGACCGGACAACCGCCCTACGGCGCTGGCGATCCGGCCCAGCAGATGCGCGCGCATCTGATGACCGAGCCGCCGCGCGCGTCACGTGCGGCCGACGGCGTCCCGGCCGCACTCGATGACGTCATCGCCCGCGGAATGGCCAAGGAGCCGGACGCGCGCTACGGCAGCGCGGGACAGTTCGCCGCCGCGGCATCGGCAGCCCTGAACCCGTCCGCGCGACCGAACACGCCGGTACCGGGCTCCATGCCACCGTCCGGCCGTACGCCGACCAGGATCATGCCCGTCGTCACCTCCACGCAACCGCCACCCGAGGTCCGGCCCCCCGCCCCGACCGGGCAGCGCGGCCCTCGGCGGAAACTTCGCATCGCGACCGCGGCAGCGGCGGCGGCGCTGGCCGCCGCGGCGGCGGTGTGGCTGGTGGCAGGCGGCATCGACAACGGGTCCGCGCCCGTCGCGAGCACGACCGACCGCGAAGCGATGGCGACCAATTCCTCGACCGGTGCGCAGTCCGCGAATCCTGGCCCCGCCACGCGCGACGGAAACTTCGCCTTCACCGTCACCGACGCGGCCACCGGAAGCGGTTCGCGCACGATCGTGACGCTTACCGTCACCAATGTGTCCGACCACGAACAGACTTGGTCCATCCCGGAGCAACGACTGGTCACCACCGGCGGGCGTTCGCTCCCGCCGGACGCGGCGGGCACCGCCGAGCTGAATCCGCCCGGCGACTTCGCGCGCATCGCTCCCGGCCGCGCCGGTACTTTCCGCCTAGCCTTCGACCTGCCCGGCAAGAACAAGAACGGCAAGAAGAACGACAAGAAGGACGAGGCCCCGAGCCATCTGGTCCTGCACGGCGATCCGTCGTCACCCGGCGTAACCGTGCCGATCCGCTGACCGCTCGGGCCACGGCTTCCCGGTCAGGCCAATGCTTGGTCGAGATCTTGGAGCAGGTCCTCCACGTCTTCCAAGCCCACCGAGATGCGCACGACGCCGTCGGTCAGGCCGATGGTGGCCCTGCCTTCGGGGCCCATGGCGCGGTGTGTGGTGGTCGCCGGGTGGGTGATCAGCGACTTCGCGTCACCGAGGTTGTTGGAGATGTCGACGACGCGCAACCGGTTGAGGACTTCGAACGCGCGCTTCTTTGCCTCGTTCTCGGGAGCGTTCAACTCGAAGGTGACTACGGTGCCGCCCCCGCTCATCTGGCCGGCGGCCAGCGCGTACTGCGGATGCGATTCCAGGAACGGGTACCGCACCCAGCTGACGGCCGGGTTGCTCTCCAGGAAGCGGGCGATGCGCAGGGCGGACTCCGTCGAATGGCGCACCCGCAGCGGCATCGTCTCCAAGCCTTTGAGCAGCGTCCACGCGTTGAACGGGCTCAGCGCGGGACCGGTGTGGCGCATCAGCGTTTTCACCGGCCCGTCGATGTAGTCCCGAGCCCCGAGTATCGCGCCGCCGAGCACGCGGCCCTGGCCGTCGATGTGCTTGGTGCCCGAGTAGACCACCACGTCGGCGCCGAGCTCGAAGCCGCGTTGCAGCAGCGGGGTGGCGAACACGTTGTCCAGCACGACCTTGGCGCCCGCCGCATGCGCCAGCTCGGTCACCCGCCGCACGTCGACCAGCGTCTGCATCGGGTTGGC
This sequence comes from Nocardia implantans, assembly GCF_035544775.1. NCBI lineage: Bacteria > Bacillati > Actinomycetota > Actinomycetes > Mycobacteriales > Nocardiaceae > Nocardia > Nocardia implantans. The sequence continues at coordinate 94,670 of NZ_JAYKYQ010000001.1, forward strand.
CGGCGTCTCGAAGAAGACCGCCTGCGTGGGCACCGACAGCGCCTGCTCCCACTGGTCGAGGTCCTCGCCGTCGACGAAGACGGTCTCAACGCCCCAGCGCGGCAGGATCTCGTTGCACACCACGAAGCACGAGCCGAACAGGCTGCGCGCGGCGACCAGCCGGTCACCGGCGCCCAGCAGCGCGCCGAGCGCGGTGAACACCGCGGACATGCCGCTCGCGGTCGCGAAGCACGCCTCGGCGCCGTCGAGCAGGCGCATCCGCTCCTCGAACATGGCCACCGTCGGGTTGCCGTAGCGGGAGTAGACGAAGTGCTCGACCTCGCCGGTGAACGCGGCCTCGGCCGCCTCGGCGCTCTCGTAGACGAAGCCGGAGGTCAGGTAGAGCGCCTCCGCGGTCTCCTCGAAACCGGAGCGCCGCAGGCCGCCGCGCACGCCGAGCGTCGCGGGGCCGACGCCGTCGGGCAGCGGCTTGTCGAACGCGCCGCCGGTGATCACGACTGCCGCCACGGCAGTCCGAGAGCACGCCAGCCGGAGCCGCCGCGATGCCCGAATTCGTCGAGCGGGCCCTCGAAGCCCTCGAGCACGTTGTAGGAGGTGCGGTAACCCGCGGAGGTGGCGGCGATCGCCGCGCCCACCGAACGCTGACCGGAGCGACAGAGGAAGACCACCGGAGCCTCCGGGTCATGGCCGTCGAGCGCCTGCTTCAACTGCTCGACGAACGCCTCGTTGCGCGCGCCCGTCGAGTCGACCCACTCGATCAGCACGGTCGGCCGCTCGATCGAACTGGTGTCGGGGACGCCCACGAACTTCCATTCCGCTTCCGTCCGCACGTCCACCAAGACGGCTTCCGGATTGTTCTGCAACAGCTCCCATGCCTGCTGCGGGGTGATGTCACCGGCATAACTCATGTGCACCTCCTGTGAATCCGCACTTGCCGCGCCCGGGACCGAGGCGCCGCCAGGTCGTCACCCGGAGCACCCCACCGCGGAGGAGGGTTGCCGACCAGCAATGCCGGGGCTTGACACTGGTTCTCATGACCTTCGACTGAGATTGCACCGACCCGGGTCACCGTGTCAAACGGTGGCGCACCCTGCGCGAACGCTCAGGTGCACACCAGCCACTTGTCACCGGATCTGGTGAGATTCCAGGTCGTCGTCTTCTCCTGCCCGTCCACCTTCGTGGTGACGGTCGCCTTGCCCCGGTCGCCGTCCACCATGGGCGAGTCGATTTTCGTGATCTCGACCGGCTTTCCGGCGCCGTCCTGGCCCGCCAGCGGTGAGTGGGTCGCGTCGAAGCCCTGGCACGCGGTGCCGGGCGGCGGCACGGCGTCGCTGCGGTTGGAGCCGTCGACGAAGTTGCGGACGGCCGCCGCGATGCGGTCGGCCTCTGTGACATTTTTCTCAGCGGGCGAGAGCACACCGCCGAGCACGATCGCGATCAGCACGATCGCCGCGACCACCGCTGCGGCGACGAACGGGACCACCGAGCGTTTGTCGGTCTGGTCGACGCGGATGATCTCGTCCTCGTCCGCGGCGGGATGCTGTTCGGTCATGAGTCGATGATCCCTGGTCGGCGGCGGTATCGAGCGCTCGCCCCCCGGCTGCGGACCAGGCGCGACGCCGATCCGAAGCGAGGGGCGGCGATAGACCGGGCGCGAGCGGGTAGACGACGATCATGACCGTGGATGGCATCCGCCGGGTTCACGCACCGACGCGGGGCGGCATCGGCCATCCCGATAGAATCGCGGGACGGCGGCCTGCTGTCATAGCGAATCGGCAGCTCCACGCCGCGGCGAACGGAGCACCGTGCAGCCACGAGCCGGCAACGCCGGCGTCCGCACCGGACGGGTGCGACCGAGCCGGTGCGTCAACTTAGCCTAAGCTAAGCCCAGACGTCATTAATTGTTTCGACCATAAAGGTGCGCGTAAAGAGATGACCGAACAGAGTGCAGTAGAGGATGGCGGTGTCCGCGAGCCCTCCGTGGTGACGCAGGCTTCCTCCTCCGGGCCTGACGCGCACACCGCGAGGACCCGCCCGCTCCGCATCGCGATCGTGGGCGCCGGACCGGCCGGGATCTACGCCGCCGACGCATTGATGAAGTCCGACGCCGAGGTGTCGATCGACCTCTACGAGCGCATGCCCGCGCCGTTCGGCCTGATCCGCTACGGCGTCGCGCCCGACCACCCCAGGATCAAGGGCATCATCACCGCCCTGCACAAGGTCCTCGACAAGCCGCAGGTGCGCCTGCTCGGCAACATCGACTACGGCACCGACATCACCCTCGACGACCTGCGCGCCTTCTACGACGCGGTGATCTTCTCCACCGGAGCCAACGCCGACCGTGCCCTGCCCATCCCCGGCATCGACCTCGACGGCTCCTACGGCGCCGCCGACTTCGTCTCCTGGTACGACGGCCACCCCGACGTGCCGCGCACCTGGCCGTTGGACGCGGAGAAGGTCGCCGTTCTCGGCGTCGGCAACGTCGCCCTCGACGTCGCCCGCGTGCTGGCCAAGACCGGCGACGAGCTGCTGCCGACGGAGATCCCGCCGAACGTCTACAAGGGCCTCAAGGCCAACAAGGCCGTCGAGGTGCACGTCTTCGGCCGCCGCGGCCCGGCGCAGGCCAAGTTCACCCCGCTGGAGCTGCGCGAACTCGACCACTCGCCCACCATCGAAGTCATCGTCGACCCCGAGGACATCGACTACGACGAGGGCTCCGAGGCCGCGCGGCGGCACTCCAAGCAGGTCGACATGGTGGCCAACACGCTCGAGCAGTGGGCCATCCGCGACGCGGGCGACCGGCCGCACAAGCTGTTCCTGCACTTCTTCGAGTCCCCCGCCGAAATCCTCGGTGAGAACGGCAAGGTCGTCGGCCTGCGCACCGAGCGCACCCAGCTCGACGGCACCGGCAACGTCAAGGGCACCGGCGTGTTCAAGGACTGGGACGTGCAGGCGGTCTATCGCGCCGTCGGCTACCTGTCGCAGAACCTGACCAACCTGCCGTTCGACGATCAGGCCGGCACCGTGCCGAACGAAGCCGGTCGCGTGCTCGTCGACGAGAACGCCGACGGCGCCGCGCGCTACATGCCCGCCACCTACGTCACCGGCTGGATCAAGCGCGGCCCGGTCGGCCTGATCGGCCACACCAAGGGCGACGCCAACGAGACTATCGCCTGCCTGCTGGACGACGCTCCCCGCTTCACCCCGGCCGAGCGGCCCGAGCCGGAGGCCGTCATCGAGTTCCTCGAGGGCAAGGGCATCCCGTTCACCACGTGGGCCGGTTGGTACCGCCTCGACGCGCACGAACGCTCCCTCGGCGAACCGGAGGGCCGCGAGCGCGTCAAGGTCGTCGAGCGCGAGGACATGCTGCGCGCCAGCGAACCGCACAAGGTCTGATCACCCACCGAGTGACCGCCTCCGCCGCCGTCGCGACACCCCAGCTCTGGCAGCGGAAAATCCGACCCTGAGGCATTCTGTACAAGTGTTCGATGCCCACCTGCACATTTTCGACCCGCGGTTTCCGCTGGCCGAGAACGAGGGCTACCTGCCCGACCCGTTCACCATCGCCGATTACCGCAAGCGCATGGCGCGCTACGACATCAGCGGCGGCGCCGTGGTCAGCGGGTCGTTCCAGGGCACGGACCAGACCTACCTGAAGGCCGCCCTCGCCGAACTGGGCGAGGGCTGGGTCGGCGTCACCCGGCTCGATCTGGACGCCACCGACGAGGAGATCCTGGAACTGGACCGGATCGGGGTGCGCGCGCTGCGGTTCAACCTCAAGCGCGCGGCCACCGACATCACCGGCATGACGTTGCAGGCGCTGCGCGCCTACGACCTGGCCGGCTGGCATGTCGAGGTCTACATCGACGGCACGATGCTGGCCTCGCTGCAACCGGTCATCTCCAAGCTGCCCGCGCTGTCGGTCGACCATCTGGGCATGTCCGCCGAAGGGGTGCCCTTCCTGCTGGATCTGGTCGACCGCGGAGCCAAGGTGAAGGCGACCGGTTTCGGCCGGGTCGCGATGAACGTCGCCGACACGCTGCGCCGGGTGCACGCGGTGAATCCGGAAGCCCTCATGTTCGGCACCGATCTGCCCGGCACCAGAGCCGGGCGCCCGTTCCGGGACTCGGACGTGGACCTGCTCTGCGACGTGGTGGGCACCGACATGTACGCGGTGCTGGAGGACAACGCCCGCGCCTTCTACCGGCTCCCGGCCCGCGAGCGCGTCGTCAGTGACGATCCGCCTCCCACGCTGCCGTTGCACCGGCCGGAACCGCCGACCCTCCGGCTGCGCCGCGACGAACTCCCGGGAAGCCGCGCGGGCGACACTGTCCCGTTTCCCGCCATCGATCGGTAACGCTCAGACGGCGAAGACGCCCGCGAGCCAGACCCCGGTGGCCAGCAACGCGCCGAACAGCTCGATCAGCATGGACAGGCCGACGCCCTTCAACGCGTGCACCGTCGCCTGCCACGCCTGCCGGTTGACCCGCAGCCGCTGGAGTTCCCAGAGGTAAACGCCGAGAACGAAACCCACGAACAGGCCGACCACCGGGATCACGAAGAAACCGATCACGCCGAGGATCGCGCCGAGCAGGAGCGCGCGGTTGGACACTCCCGCGTCTTTCATCCGCCGCCCCGGCCAGGTGTATTTGACGACACCCGAGAGCACCAGCAGCACGGTGCTGATCGCGAACACCGTCCAGGCCGTGGCGCCCCCGGTGAGGAATGCCCAGACGGCGATGGCCGCGAAGATCAGGATGACGCCCGGCAGGATCGGCACGACGATCCCGGCCAGACCGACCACGATCGCGAGACCGGCGAGAAGGTTGTACCACCCCTGATCAGACAGCGCTTCCACACGTGCAGCCTAGAGCCGGGCGCACCATCGGGCGAGCCGTCGATTCAGCGCCCGTGGACGTTCGAGGATGCCCAGGGCTTCGGCCCCCACGTTATTGTCATACTGTCAATACATCCTTCCCGGTGGCTGCCGGGAGGACGCACCGGCCACCGGTGCGCTGGATCGAACGACGAACCGAGGTAGGGCGTGAGCACTCCATCCACCGCCAAGCAGGGCCCGCTCGCGGGCATCAAGGTCATCGAGCTGGCCGGGATCGGCCCCGGTCCGCACGCCGCGCTGCTGCTCGCCGATCTGGGCGCCGACGTGGTGCGGGTGCAGCGGGCCGGCCAGCTGCCCGGCGGGTTCGACCGTCCGCAGCTGCGCGGCCGGACCATCGTCGAGGCCAACCTCAAGGACCCCGCCGACATCGAGAAGGTGCTCGGCCTGGTCGAGAAGGCGGACGTGCTGATCGAGGGCTTCCGCCCCGGCGTCACCGAGCGACTGGGCATCGGCCCGGACGACGCGCTCGCCCGCAACCCGCGCCTGGTCTACGGACGGATGACCGGCTGGGGTCAGGAGGGCCCGCTGGCCGATCGCGCCGGGCACGACATCAACTACATCTCCATCACCGGCGTGCTGCACGCCATCGGCCGCAAGGGTGAACGCCCCGTTCCGCCGCTGAACATGGTGGGCGATTTCGGCGGCGGCTCGATGTTCCTGGTGTTCGGCATCCTCGCCGCGCTGGTCGAGCGGCAGCAGTCCGGCAAGGGCCAGGTGATCGACGCGGCCATGGTCGATGGCGCCCTTGCCCTTTCGCACATGATCTGGGGCATGCGCGGCGCGGGCGCCTGGTCCGATGAGCGCGGCGTGAATCTGCTCGACACCGGAATGTCGTTCTACGACACCTACGAAACCGCCGACGGCAAGTACATGGCGGTCGGCGCGATCGAACCGCAGTTCTACGCCCAGCTGCTCGCCGGGCTGGAGATCGACGCCGACGGCCTGCCGTTCCAGCTCGATCCCGCCGGGCAGGACACGCTGAAAAAGCTCTTCGCCGAACGCTTCCGGACCAAGACGCGGGACGAGTGGGCCGAGATCTTCGTCGGGACCGACGCGTGCGTCTCCCCCGTGCTCACGTTCGAGGAGGCGACGCGCAACGAGCACATCGCGGCCCGCGGCTCACTGCTCGAGCTGGACAACATCACTCAGCACGCCCCCGCGCCGCGATTCTCCCGCACCCCGAACGGAATTCCGACCCCGCCGCCGACCACCGCCACCCCGATCGAAGCGGTCTGGGCCGAGTGAGCATCGGGCGGGGTGGCGTGGTGCCATCCCGCCCCGTGGCCGATAATTGAAACTTGTAACATACCAACCGGTTCGACAGTTTCGTGCCGGTCCTGCCATACTGTCCGCGAGCAGGTGGCTTTTCGAGAATCGCGGACCGCATGCGGTCCGCTCCTTGACCGCCGCTCTCGCCGGAGGCCTTCGCGCCGTGCGAGCTTCTGCACACCGCCCGAGCACGACGAGGGCCAGTCCCGAGGGGTGGCAGGCCGATCGTGCTCGGCGGTGTGGGAACATGCCGCAGGCGGAGGCACTCCCACCTCGTCGAAATCGCCTCAGTAGCAGGTCAACGGCGTCAACGGATCCGCGGCGCGCGGCGTGAGCGCCGCGTAGGCGGACGCGATGGCCTTGACCGCCAAACGCAATTCGGGTTCCTGGTGGGTGAACGGCAACCGCAGGAACCGTTCGAACGCGCCCTGCACACCGAATCGGGGTCCGGCCGCGAGCAATACGCCGTGGTTGGGAGCCGTGGCGGCCAACGCCGTCGAAACGGAGGTCGGCAGCTGCGCCCACACCGACATTCCGCCCGCGCCGACGCTGACGCGCCAGTCCGGCAGTTCCTCGGCGAGCGCGTCGAGCAGTGCGGCACGCTGCGAGCGCAATTGGTCCCTGCGCCGGTCGAGAATCGCCTCCGCGTGCTCCAGCAGATGCACGGTGGCCAGCTGATCCATCACGGGGGTGCCGAGGTCGACCGTGGAGCGGATGCCGAGCAGCTTGGTGATCAGCGCCTGGCTGGTCCGGATCCAGCCGACGCGCAGACCGCCCCAGAACGATTTCGAGGCCGAGCCGATGGTCACGATCTCGGAGCCTTTGGCGAAGGCGGCGACCGGCGGCGGCGGAACTTCGTCGCCGAGCCCGAGGTCCGCCATCGATTCGTCGATCACGATGGTCATCCTGGTCTCCCGCGCGATGGCGGCCAGTTCGGCGCGGCCGTCGGCGTCGAGCAGCAGGCCGGTCGGGTTGTTGTAGTCCGGCACCAGATAGGCCAGGCCCGCCGCGGTCTGCCGCGCGGCGCTGCGGATGCCGTCGAGGTCCCAGCCGCCCGCCGGGTCCTCCGGGCGCAGCGGCACCGGCACCGGCCGCGCGCCCACGTCGCGGATCGCCTCGATGGCGTTCGGGTAGGTCGGATGGTCGATCAGCACGCGGGCGGCGGGCACCGTGAGCACGTTCAGCAGCAGGCGCAGGCCGTGCTGGGCGCCGAGGGTGACCAGGATCTGATCGGGCTCGGTGGGCAGCCCGCGCGCGGTGTAGCGGCGGGCGATGGCCTCGCGGAGCGCGAGCACGCCGACCGGGTCCATACCGTGGGTGCCGAGGTAGGCCGGAATCCCTTCCAGAGCGACGGAATACGCGTCCTGCATCTCCAGCGGGGCGGCCATGGCGGCATAGGTCATGTCGACGGTGGGCAACTCGGGCGAGCCCATCATCGCCAGGATGCTGCGGGCCGGTTTGACGCCGTCGTGCTGCACGTCGCGGGGCAGGGCCACCGTGCTGCGCGAGCCCTGGCGGCTGATCAGGTAGCCGTGCTCGCGCAACAGCGCGTAGGTGGAGGTGATGGTGGTGCGGCTGACCCCGAGGGTGGCGGCGAGATCCCGTTCGCTGGGCAAGGCGACGCCCAGCGGCGCGCGCCCGTCGTGGATCAGCAGCCGGATGCCCTCGGCGAGCGCCAAGTAGGCCGGGCGAGTGGACCGCCGCCCGGCCGCATCCGGATCGCCGTCGTGCGCGTGCCGCCAACGGCCCAGATCGCGAGCCAGGCTGCCCGCGCCGATCACTCTCGTCGCCATCGGTCCAGTATCGGCTGATTGGATATTCATTGGCAAGGCCAGTGGCGCGCACGCTGGCGGACATGACCGTCCTCGCCACTCTGCTCTCCGCCGCCCTGCTCGGCTTCCTGATCCACCGATTCGCGCCGGACCGCGACACCCGCACCTTCCGCCTCGAACGCTTCCACCCCCGGACACGGATGTCGGACCAACCTCTCTCCTATTACGAGCACCAGCGGAGATACTCCGACCTCGCCGCGATCCACAGCCGTGGCGAAGCGCCATAAGCGATCCGGATATCTAAAGCCAGTTTCGGAAAACTGGACCGCTCATTGCGCACTTGTCGGTCCCGCGGTGCAGACTTGCCTCATGAGTGACGCCGCTCGCCTCGCCGCCGATCGTCCGGCGGCCGAGGCCACCGAGCCTGAGGTCTCCGGCCGCCCCGCACCGTCCGGCCCGATCGCGGCGACGCTGTTCGACACCGCGATCGGCTGCTGCGCGATCGCGTGGAACGAGCACGGCGTGATCCGTTTCCAGCTCCCGGAGGCGACCCCAGCGGCTACCCGCGCGCGCATCACACGCGGACGCACCGGCGAGCGAATCCACGAAGAGCCGCCCACGGGCGCCGTGGCCGCCGCCATCGCGGGCATCCGCGCCCACCTCGCCGGCGAACTCGACGACCTGCGCTGGATCGCACTGGACACCAGCGGGATTCCCGACTTCCACCGCGCCGTCTACGCCGTCACGCGCGCCATCGACCCGGGCCACACCCTCAGCTACGGCCAGGTCGCCCACCTCGTCGGCGCCCCGGGCGGCGCACAGGCGGTCGGACAAGCCCTGGGCCGTAACCCGATCCCCCTGATCATCCCGTGCCACCGCGTCCTGGCCGCCGACCACGCCTTACACGGCTTCTCCGCCCCCGGCGGCATCGACACCAAGCAGCGCCTCTTGGCCATCGAGCGCACCCCGGGCTTCGGCGAGCCCACCTTGTTCTGAACGACCGCTGCCGCAAATACATCGAACGCCGCAGCGCCGCTTCGAATTGCCGCCGCAGACCATCAACCAGCTCGACCACGTCTCGAGCGAAGCGAGACCAAGCAACCGCCGTTCGCGGCCCGCTCGTGTCTACCCAGCTGCGGCATACGCGAAGAAGGAGCGCGCGGGTCGGTCGAAGAAAGCCGACACCAGCCACGACGAACGGGCGTGCCCCCGGCAGCGAGCCGCGACACCGACGCGCCCAGCGCACCTCGACCACGACTTTCGAGCGAAGCGAGACCGAGCATCCGCCGTTCGCGGCCCGGCTCGCGTGTGCGCGGCCGCCGCGTACGCGACGAAGGAGCAAGCGGCGGTCGCGCACACGCGAGCCACAAAGGGGCCGCGAACACTCAGCGCCGAAGGCGCGGCAATTCAGCACAGCACACCCAGCGCCGCGGGCGCTGGAGAAATCACAGCACCGGGTGGGCGCGGTAGAAGTCGCAGGCTTCTCCCGTGATGTAGCCGTCCTCGCAGCCGAAGTAGGTCTGGATGCAGGCGTTCGTCGAGCAACCGAGTTCGATCAGCTTCTGCCTGACCCGGGCGTTGCGCTCCTGCGGCGTCTCGGTCTTCGGCGCGACCGTCGCCGAGGCAGGCGCAGAACTGGGAACTGGCTGCGGCTGCCGGTCCGAGCATCCGGCGGCCAGGACCAGTCCGGTCGCCATCGTCGCGATCACCGCGGCGGGCCGCAGGGTCACATCGCGCTCCCGGACTCACCGCGCATCAGCGCGCCGAGGGACTCCCGATCGGTGACGTCCATCTTGATGCAGGCCCGGTAGAGATGGCCTTCGACGGTGCGCACCGAGACGGTGAGCCGGTCGGCGATCTGCCGGTTGGACAGGCCCGCGGCGACGAGGTTGGCGATCTCGCGTTCCCGCGCGGTCAAGGGCAAGGGTTGCGCGGCCTGCCGCAGCGCCGGGGTGCTCGCTCCGCCGCAGGCGGCGGCGAGCCGGTTGGCCGCGGCGGCGGACTCCAGCAACTTGCGCCGGTCCCCGGCGCGCTCGTGTGCCGAGGCGGCCTGCGCCGCGGCGTCGGCGGCCGACAGCAGCACGCCGATGCGCTCGAATTCGGCCGCGGCCGCGTCCAGCCCGGGTCCGTCGTGGGCGGCGAGCGCGACCGCGTGCCGCGCTTGCGCCTGGACCAGCCGCCCTTCCACCCGGTCGGCCAGTTCCGCCAGTCGCCCGGACACGGAATGGTCGCCGAAGCGGGCCGCGGTGTGCAGCGCCATGGCCTCGATCGCGTGCTGATGCGAGCGCGCGGCCGCGTCCGCGGCGCCCACCGCGATGCGGATGGCGGGCGTCACGGTTCCTTCGGCTGCGGCCAGCCAAGCACGCGCCACTTCCAGTTGCGGTTCGTACACGGCGCTGTGCCTGCCGCCCCGCGCGGTGGCGTGCGCGATCGACTCGGCGGCCTCGACGGGCCGCCCGAGCGCCGAATACGCTTCCGCCAGGCGGATTCGCGCGGGGAACATCCATGCGGCCGCGCCCTCCGCGGCCAATGCGGCCAGCGCCTGTTCCAGATTCTCGATGCCGTCCAGGAAGCGGCCCTGCGCCACATCGACGGTGCCTTGCAGGATCTTCGACATGCCCCAGGCCAGATACTGACCCGGCGATGAGTAGCCGACGAACGCCCCCGCGCAGCGCCTGGCGGCCTCCAGATCGCCCGCGAATGTCAGGGCGAGCACCTCGGCGTGCGTGGACATGAAGCGGTTGAGCCCGTCGATGTGCTCTTCCACCTCGTGCCCGCGGGCGGCGTACCGTCTGGCGTCCTCGGCCTTGCCCATCAACGCCGACGCCAGGCCGCCGCCGAACGACGCCCACCACACCGCCCACGGCGGCGCGCCGTCGGCGGACATCACCGCCTCCGCCTCGGCGATCGCGTCGTCGACGCGGTTCTCGTTCACCAGGCTGGCGGACGCAAGACCGGTGAAGATGGCCGCGATCTTCGGATGCCGCACCTTCCCGCGCACGAGCTTCAGCACCTCGTCGGCGCGATCGGCATCGCCCATGGCCCACAACAGGTTCGCCACCCTGGTGCTGCCCCAGCGCGCCAACTGCACCTCGTCGAGCTGGTCGGGGTCGAAGCTGGCCAGGGTGCGCTCGGCCTCGATCCGGTGCCCCTGCCACAGCAGGGCGCGCGCCAGCAGGTCGGCGGCCTCCACGCCGCCGCGCCGCTCCACGGCTGCGCGGGCGAAACGCTCGCCCAGCGGCAGATTCGCCAATCCGATCGCGTCGGCCGCGGCCGCTTCGAACAATTCCAGATCCGCGGATTTGTCACTGTCCAGCGCCAATTCGGCCAGCCGGATGCGGTCGGCGGCGGAATTGATCCGGCGTTCCTTGAGCGAGGAATACAACCGGCCGCGCAGCCGCCGCGCCGAGGCGATGCCGAGCCTGCGGCGGATCACCTCTCCGAACAGCGGGTGGTTGTAGCGCACGATCAGGTCGCGCGAATTCTCCACCACCCGGATCACACCGCGCGTTTCGGCGGCTTCCACCGCGTCCTCGCCCGCCAATTCGGCGAGCACGTCGAGATCGATCGGCTCGCAGAAGGTCAGCAGTTCCAGCACCCGCAGCACCGGCTCGGGCAACTGCTCGACCCGGTCCTCCAGCAGCGCGGCAAGCTCCGAGGTCACCGCCGCGCGTCCACGCAGTTGCCACACGCCGTTGACCTGACGCAGCGTGCCCGCCTCCAGCGCTCCCTCCACCAGATGCCGCAGGAACAGCGCGTTTCCGGCGGATGACTCCCACATCAGATTGGCGGTGAACCCCTCGAGCTGCCCGCCGAGCATCGACTCCACCAGTTCGACGCTCTGGCGCTGGGTGAACGGCCGCAGGTCGATGCGCGTCAGGTGGCCGTCTTTCCACAGTGAGGTGACCGCGTCCGGCACCGGAACGCCGCTTCGCACGGTCACCACGATGTGCGCGGCTTTGTCGATCGCCAGTTGCAGCAGCAGCGTGGCGGAGAGCTGATCGAGCAGATGCGCGTCGTCGACGCCGATCACCGTGTCACCGTCGGCGAGCAACGCCTCGCGCGCCGCCGACATGAACGTGACCGGATCGTGCGCCGTATAGACGCCGACCATGTGCGCGAACACGCCCAGCGGGATGCTGCGCGCCGACTCGGTGCCCGCCACCCAGCGGACATTGCCCCCGATCGCGGAGGTGGCGTGCCGGGCCAGGGTGGTCTTGCCCACCCCGGCGTCGCCGGTCAGTACCACGCCGACGTGCTCCGGACCGGTCAGCGCCGCACGGATCGCCTCGAATTCGCTCTCGCGCTCGATCATCGGCCAGTTCCGAGCCATGTTCCAACTGTAGTTCTTCACCGATCATGATCGAAGCCGAGCGAGCACGATAGATGTGGCGAATTTCCGGTGATCTTGCCGAAATTCCGCTGGCCGACGCGGAATTCGAACAGGTTCTAACCCAGTACGTCGTGCCGGACGATGGTCTGGTCCCGCCCAGGACCCACACCGATGCAGGAAATACGCGCGCCGGACAGCTCCTCCAATCGCAACACGTACGCCTGAGCGTTGGCGGGCAGCTCCTCGAAGGTGCGCGCACCGGAAATGTCCTCCCACCAACCGGGCATTTCCTCGAAAATGGGCTTCGCGTGATGGAATTCGGTCTGCGTGGTCGGCATCTGCTCGACCCGCTCGCCGTCGACCTCGTAGGCGACGCAGATCGGCACCGTCTCCAGACTGGATAGAACGTCCAGTTTGGTGAGGAAGTAGTCGGTGATGCCGTTGACCCGGGTGGCGTAGCGCGCGATCACCGCGTCGAACCAGCCGCAGCGGCGGGCGCGCCCGGTGGTGACGCCGACCTCGCCGCCGGTCTTGGCCAGGTACGCGCCGAACTCGTCGAACAGCTCGGTGGGGAACGGACCGGAACCGACCCTGGTGGTGTAGCACTTCAGGATGCCGAGCACCGTGTTGATCTTGTTGGGTCCGATGCCTGCGCCGACCGCCGCGCCGCCCGCGGTCGGGTTCGACGAGGTGACGTACGGGTAGGTGCCGTGGTCCACGTCGAGCAAGGTGCCCTGCGAGCCCTCCAGCAGGACCGTCTCACCGCGCTCGAGCGCAAGGTTCAGCCGCAGCCTGGTGTCGGCGATCCGGTGCTTGAAGCTGTCCGCCTGGGTGAGCACCTCGTCCACCACCTGCTGCGGGTCGAGCGCGCGGCGGTTGTAGATCTTGACCAGCACCTGGTTCTTGAACTCCAGCGCCGCCTCGACCTTCTGGGTGAGGATCTTCTCGTCCAGCACGTCCGCGACGCGCACGCCGACGCGGGCCACCTTGTCCTGGTAGCACGGCCCGATGCCGCGGCCGGTGGTGCCGATCTTCTTGTTGCCGAGGAAGCGTTCGGTGACCTTATCGATGGCCACGTGGTACGGCATGATCAAGTGCGCGTCGGCCGAGAGCAGCAGCCCCGAGGTGTCGACGCCGCGCTGCTCCAGGCCCGCCAGCTCGTCCAGCAGCACGCCGGGGTCGACGACGACACCGTTGCCGATGACGTTCGTCACGCCGGGGGTCAGGATGCCGGAGGGGATCAGGTGCAGGGCGAAGTTGTCGCCGTTGGGCAGGACCACGGTGTGACCCGCGTTGTTGCCGCCTTGGTACCGAACCACCCAGTTCACCCGACCACCGAGCAGATCGGTTGCTTTGCCCTTCCCCTCGTCGCCCCACTGGGCGCCGATCAGGACGATTGCCGGCATGGTCGTGTCTCCTACGGTTCGACAGGCAACACTGGTGTGTTGCAGCTACCTGCCGTACTGAGGCGGTGGCCGGAAGCACAGTCTAGCCGACCCGTCCCGAGCGGCATCGCGGCGGATCTCGTCGTAGGCTCGACAACCGTGTGGCCGCGGCCGGGCAGGGCTAAGGTTGCACGGCACGCCGAGCGGCAGCGCGGCGGGCACGGGCGAGCCGCAGCGGGTTCGCCAGGCAATGGCGAGGGGCCCGACGGTGTCGGCTCGAACCGAGGAGGGTGTACGGCAGCTTGAGTACCCATGTTCTCCGCTGCGACGGCGCCCCCGTACCCATCGCGCTCGCGGCGCTGCCGACCACCCAGACGGCTGTCGTCCCCGATCCCGCCGTGATCGATGAGCTGCTTCCCGTGCTGGCCGCCGACAGCCTGCCGCGCCTGATCGTGCTGGGCGACGACGCCGCGCTCGCCGCGGTGCTCACCCATCTGATGCGCACCGAGCGCCTGCACGTGGAGATCGGGTACGTCCCGGTCGAGAAGACCTACGCCTCGCGCGCCTACCAGACCGGCACCGGCAACGCCGCCGCCAAGCGCGCCATCGGCGGCCGCGCCGTGGAGACGCCGCTGGTCCGCGACGACACCGGCAAGGTACTCGCGGGCCGGGCGGTGATCACCGGCGTCGGCGGCGATCGGCTCGAAGGCGAGGCCTACGTCGACGACACGCTGCTGTTCTCCGGTGAGGTGACGGCCATGCTCGTCTCGCCGTGCCTCGAACCGCCAGGTGTGCGGGCTGCCGTGCGGCGCAGGTTCCGCAAACGGCGCTGGGTGGAGGGGCGAGCGGCGCAGCTCGGCACGCCGGGCGCGATCGTGACCAGGGACGGCGTCCGCGCCGATCGCCCGGCGCCGCGCTCGAGTTTCTACCGCCATCACGAACCCTGGCTGCTGGTGCGATGAGTTTTTCCCTGAACCGCCGATCGCGTGCGGTCCGGCCGAGCCCGGTGTTCCTGCTCGTGGTCGTGGTGACCGCGGTCGGCGGCGCGCTGGCCTGGGATGCACCGCTGGATTCCACCAGAGCCAAGGCCGGTGTGTTCGTCCTCGTGGTGTTCGGCTGGGTGGTCTCGCTGTGCCTGCACGAGTTCGCCCACGCGTACACGGCGTGGCGCGCGGGTGATCGCGAGGTGGAGTTGCGCGGCTACCTGACGCTCAACCCGCTGAAGTACAGCCATCCGCTGCTGTCGATCGTGTTGCCGATGGTGTTCATCGCGTTGGGCGGGATCGGCCTGCCCGGCGGCGCGGTCTACGTGCACACGCACAATGTCGCGCCGCGCACGCAACGGATCATCAGCGGCGCGGGGCCCGCCGTGAACGCGCTGTGCGCCGTGCTGCTGCTGGCGATCGTGCGGATCTGGGGCAGCTCCGGCACGCACGCCGCGTTCTGGTTCGGCCTGAGCTTCCTCGCGTTCCTGCAGATCACGGCGACGCTGCTGAACCTGGTCCCGCTGCCGGGCCTGGACGGCTACGGCATCGTCGAGCCGTCGCTGAGCTACCAGACCAGACGCTCGCTCGACCAGTTCAAGCCGTTCGGCATGCTGATCCTGTTCGCGCTGCTGTTCACCCCCGCGATCAACCAGGTGTTCTTCGACGCGGTGTACGCGCTGTTCGAACTGTCCGGCGTTCCGTCGAATTGGTCCCGCTACGGCAGCTACCTGACGCGGTTCTGGACCTGATCTTCGGCGACCCGCCGCAGCGGCCGTGCTGCGTGGCGCGGGGCCGCCCGGTCGGGTTGCCGAACGGCCCCGCTTCTTCGCCCGTGTCCGATCCCGCCCCCTCCCGGCCGCCACACCCCTTGGCCGGGAGGTCCTTTCGTCCACGTGCGAAGCGATCGACCGCGATACCCCGCGACTCGCGGTCACATCGCAAAGCTACGACGAGACGACGCGCGCAACCCGAGTAGCGGACTACCCGAAGATCGAATTCGCGGCGCGCCGCGTCCGGCGCGGACCACTGTGCCCGGCACGAATGTCCGAATACCGCTGAGTAGTACGGCTTCAGACCTCGGGCCGCACGTAAGGGTTCTTGACCGTCGGCGGCAGCAGGGCAATCGCCGAGATACGTTGCACGCCACACACCTGCATCAGGTCTACCAGCGTGGATCGCACCTGCGCGAAGACGACGTGCGCCGAAAGCCCCGCGCCGGCTACCAATTCCGGTCGCGCGCCCTTCGCGACCGAGCGCAAGACGCGGGCCGCCTCGGCGCGGTCGGGCTGCTCGCCGGGGTCGGCCAGCATCATCCGGCGCACCACGTCGACGGCCTGGCCGAGCCGCTCCACTTCGTCGATCAAGCCAGGGTTGAGGATTTCGTCGTCGCGCACCAGGGTCAGGGAGCGCCGCAACAGGACTCGGGTGTTGCGGATGGCGTTGTCCAGCGGATCGGCCGTGGCCCTGATGCGTTCGAGGCGGGGGCGGGAGTTCCAGTACAGCGGGGAGATCCGGCTGATCTCGCGACCGCCTTCCAGGGTGGCGCGCAGCGAGTCGATCTGCGGCTGGGTGGCGCGCATCGCGGTGAGCGCGCGGTGCAGCTTCTCCGGATCCTGTTCGAGCAATCCGTCGGCGCATTCGGTGATCGATCTGCCCATCACGCCGAGGATGTCGGCGGCCAGCGTCCGCGCCCTGCGCACGGGATGCAGGGGGATCGCGGCGACCACCACCACGCCGACCAGACCGCCCACCAAGGCGTCGATCATGCGGGAAAGGCCACCGCCCGCCGATGGCGGCAGCAACGTCGCGACCAGTACGGCGGAGCTCGCCGCCTGCACGGTGATGACCGGACCGCCGTCCAGGAACACCGCCGCGGCCATGGCGACCGCGACCACCAGCGCGATCTGCCACACGCCGGTACCCGCGTGGGAAATGAACAGATCGCCGATGCCGATGCCGACCGCGACGCCGACCACCAGCTCCACCGAGCGACGCAGCCGCGCGCCGAAGGAGATGCCCATCGACACGACGGCGGCCGTCGGCGCGAAGAACGGCAGCGCGTGGCCGATGACGTGATGCGCGAGAAACCAGGCCAGCGCTGCGCCGACCGCGCACTGGACGATCGGCAGCGCCGACCGGCGCAGCCGGGCCCACGAGGCGCGCAACCGCGCCGCGCCGCGCGCGCGGGCCGCGCCGAACCGCGACATCGGGTCGAACGCACCCGGCGCCAGGCCGCCACCCGTCATCGAATCGCTACGCGGTGCTCCGATCACTACGACTCAGTCGAGACCGAGCTCCGCGGCCGCGTTGGGGTCGCAGTCTTCCAGCAGGTCGAGGCAGCGCGCGTACTCGTCGTTCTCGCCGATCGCCTTGGCGGCGCGAGCCAGCGCGCCGACGCTGCGCAGGAAGCCGCGATTGGGTTCGTGGCTCCACGGCACCGGACCGAAGCCCTTCCAGCCGTTGCGGCGCAGCAGGTCGAGGCCGCGGTGGTAGCCGGTGCGGGCGAACGCGTACGCGGCGATGATGTCGTGATTGACCGCATCGTCCTCGGCTTCGCCACGGGACAGCGCCGCCTCGGCGAGATGCGCCCAGGCGATCGAGGCGGCGGGGTGCTCGGCCGCGACCCGCACCGGATCGGCGCCGTCGAGGAGCGCGTCCTCGGCGTCGGAGAGTTCTGGTAGCAATACCGGTTGCGGTCCGAGCAGGTCACCGAACGAGGTCATGCGGTTCATTGTGCACCGCACGACGGTTTGCTCGTCAGGCGGCTGCGCTCAGGCGGGGAGACGGACGGCCGCTGTTTCGCCGATGCCGGTGTGCCCGGTCCGCGGCCTATCTCGTGGCTGTCCGACCCCGGTTCGGCGCCGATGACTTCGCAACGGCCGCGTGCACCCCGCGGACGGCTGCGTCCCGCTCGTTCCCGTGACGCCGTCCCCTCTTCCCACCCCTGCGCCGTCCACTGCGCGAGTCGCTCCGCGTCCGTTCGGATCGACGTGGACTGATGCCGGACCTCGCCGGGCCACGACCATTAGGCTGGCCGTCGAGTTCAAACAGTTCCGCTTTGACGAGGGGTGTGCGTGTCCGACCCGAACGACGAGAAGAATCCGGCGCCCAACAGCGCCGAACCGGCCGACGCCGCCGGGGCCGACGCACGCCCCGGCGCTGGCACCGACCGCACCCCGGCCGCGGACAAGAGCGGCCCGGCGGCATCCGCCGCGCCCACCGAACGCATCGCCAAGGCGCAACGGCCGGATGCCGCGCCCGCCGGGGCCGGCCCATCCTCGGGTCGCGGCGCGTCGGCGGCGAGCCCGAAGGCGGGGTCGGGCGGTTCGGTTCCCGGCGCGCAGGCAGCCCGAGCATCCGCCGATCCGGGCAGCGGTCCGACCTCGTCCAAGAGCACCGACGCGCCGTCGAACGCGGGGGGCGCGAAATCAGCGAACGGTCCTGCGGGCCAATCGAACTCACCGGCCTCCGCCCAGAGGCCCGGCGGCTCCATGCCTGCGGGGACCGCGCAGAACGCGGGGTCCGGCCAAAGCGCGGGGTCCGGGCAGCCTCCCTCGCCCGCAGCGGGCGGCGCGAAGCTCGTAACTCCGGACAATCGAACAGGCTCCGCCGCACGACCTGCTTCCTCGAATCCCCCCGCTGCCGGCGTCCGGAGTGAGTCGGCCGCACCCAAGGCCAGTGGCACGACCTCCGAGGGCACACCGTCCTCCGGTCCGGCATCCGACGCGAAGACTCCGTCGCCGAGTTCAGCGCCGAGGCCCGCGGGCGCAGCCGCTTCTGGCGCGCCGGGCAGCGTCGGTAAACAGAACCCCCCTGCCGCCACACAGCACCAACCGGGCCGACCCGGCGCGACACCAGCGGGCAGCCAGAACACACCACCACCCTCCGGCTCCGCACCGGGCGGCGCCGGTAAATCGCACGCACCCGCTGCCGAACAGCCCCAATCGGGCCGACCCGGCGCGACCCCGGCAGGCAGCCAGAACCCGTCGCCGTCCGCAGGCTCCGCCGCTTCGAGCGCGCCGGGCGTCAAGGGCGCGGCGCCTTCCGGACCGGCAGGTCCCGGCCGGGCGAACGCCCCGATAGACGAGGTCGGTAGCCGATCAGCGCGCACCGGCGCGGGCGCGTCCGCACCGAGTCGGACCACGGGCGCCGATGCGGAGACCACCGAGATCGACAGCAAGTCCGCGTCGAAGCAGCGGGAGTCCGGCGGCGCACCGCGGCCCGGTTCCGCACCGAACCCACCGCAGACCGGCAGCGCACCGAAGCCCGCATCCGCACCGAACCCACCGCAGACCAGCGGCGCACCGAAGCCCGCATCCGCACCGAACCCACCACAGACCAGCGGCGCACCGAAGCCCGCATCCGCACCGAGCCAGCCGGAGACCGGCGGCGCACCGCGGCCCGGTTCCGCACCGATCCCACCACAGACCAGCGGCGCACCGAAGCCCCCCACCGCGCCGAACCAGCCCGGCGATGCCCGCACTGTGGTGATCAAACGGGATCAGACGCCGTCGGGTGCGGCGCGCGGTTCCGCGCCGGGCACGGCTCCTGCGAGCGGATCCGCTGCGCAAGACGCTGCATCGCAACCAGTTCAACCCGCCAAGGGCAAGGCAGCACCCGAGTCCGGTGCGAAAGCGGGACCCGCCGGTGGCGCGGCCGCCGCGAAGGGGACGCCGGGCGCGTCGGGTGATTCCCCTTCCGCCGCCTCGGAGGCGAAGAGTTCGCCGAGCCCGCAGGGCGGCGAATCCGCGACCGTCGTGATACGCAAGCCGCAGCCGTCGGCCGGACCGGCTCCCGCGCAGGAGCGCGCCGCCGAATCCACTCCGGCCGAGGCGCAGAACCCGCCCGGTTCGGATGACGTCACGATGGCGATGCCGGTGGTCGGCCTGGACGACGCGAAGACCGTCGCGCTGCCCATCCAGCGTCCCGCCGACGGCGGAAGGCCGGGCACCGATCGCGTGGTCACGCCACCGGCGGGTCCGGTTCCGGTCACCAAGCCGCCGAGCACGCCGCGTCCGGCTCCGGGCCCCAAACAGCCCGGCCCGCACGGCGCGCCGCCGCAGCACGGACCGGGAGTCGAGGACACGCGCCCGTCGCCGCAGCGCCCCCAGGGCCGGCCGCGACAGGTGGCGACAGCGCCGTCCCCCGCGGACGTCCAGCAGACCGTGCCCGCGCAGTCGATGGGCGATCCGCGCGCGCCGCAGACCCGGCCCGTCGCACCGCCGCAGCGGATCCCTCCGGCTCCGCAGCCCGGCGCGGGCGCGTCGGCCGGCGGCCCGGCTCGGCCCGATCGACGGCTGATCGTGCTCGGCGCGGCGGCCGTGGCGGTGATCGCGCTGATCGGGGTGATCGTGGCGCTGGTCACGATGTCCGGCGACGACTCTCCCGAGGCTCAGGTGCGCAGCGCCATCACCAGCTACACCGACGCGCTGAAGAGCGGCGATCTGGACGCGCTGCGCTCCACCACGTGCGGTCCGCTGCACGACTTCTATCAGGGCATTCCGAGCGACCAGTTCGCCGGCGTGCACAAGTTGTCGATGGAACGCAAGAACATCCCGGTGGTGGACAGCATCGACGCCATCCGCATCACCGACGGCACCGCCATCGCGCAGGCCACGGTCTACACCGAGGCCGACCCGGCGAAGCGGTCGGCACGCACCTTCGACCTGCAGCACACCGACGACGGATGGAAGGTCTGCGACCCGCCCTCGAGCACCCAGTAACCGCGCCGCATTGTGATAGCGGGCACGCATCGATGCCGGTCACGCACGTCACACCCACCTGGTCAATGGTCCGGTCCGGCAGTAGCATGGCCCGGATCATGAGCAGGGAGCAGACGATGGCGCGGCCGGAAATCGATGTCGTCCCGGTGACGCCGATCGGACAGCGTTTCCGGGTGCGTGACCACTACGAGGTCGGCCGGGAGAAGGTCAGGGAATTCGCCCGCGCGGTACAGAACCACCACGCGGCGCACCAGCGCGAAGCCGACGCACGCGCGCTCGGGTACTCCGGGCTGATCGCGCCGCCGACCTTCGCCTCGGTGATCGGGATGAGCGGGACGAGGGCGCTGCTCGACTCGGTGCTCACCGAGTACGACCTCTCGCAGTTCCTGCAGACCGATCAGGTCTTCGAGATCTACCGGCCCATCCTGGCCGGCGACCGGGTGCGCAGCGAGATCATCATCGAATCGATCCGGCAATTCGGCGACAACGACTTCATCCTGGTGCGCTTCTCGCTGAGCAACCAGCACGGCGAGGTCGCCATCGTCGGGTCGACCACGATCGTCGCGCGCCGCGGCGCCGATGTCGGCGCCACGCTCGACGACGTGGTGGAGAACATCATGATGCACGGCCGCCCGGTCGAATCCCGCAGCGCCGACTTCGCGCACAACGACGCGCTGGTGTCGCTCGGCGTCAGCCCGCTGGTGGAGCCGGAGCGGCACGAGTCCACACCCGTGCACACGCTGCCCGCCTTCGACGACCTCGCCGCGGGCGATCGGTTGCCCGACGGCGCGTTCCGGCTGACCCGCGGTGACCTGGCGAACTACGCGGGCGTGTCCGGCGACGCCAATCCCATTCACTTCAGCGACCACGCCGCGCAGCTGGCCGGGCTGCCGACGGTGGTCGCGCACGGCATGCTGACCATGGGCTTGGCCGGCGGCTACCTCACCTCCTGGCTGGGCGATCCCACCGCGATCCAGAAGTTCAGCGTGCGGTTCTCCGGCTTCGTCCCGGTCGCCGCCGACGCGGCTGGCACGGTCGAGTTCACCGGACGGATCAAGTCGCTGGACTCCGCCGCGCGCACCGCGACCATCCTGCTCGGCGGCACCTCCGAGGGGCGCAAGTTGTTCGGCCGCGCGCTGGCCGAGGTCCGGCTGCGCTGACCGGAGCGGATCACTCGCCGACGGCCGAGTGCATCAGGTAGACGTTGTAGTCGCTCCAGGTCGACATGGTGAAGTAGAGATCGGAGCCCGACGACCACGGGTGGATGAAGCCGCCGTACAACTCCGGATAGCTCAGCGCCGACACCGTCGGCGTGCTGTCGGACCACACCCCCTGCGGTGCGTCCGCCTCCCGGACGACGAGCGCGGCCTTCGTCGTGTCCAGGTAGCTCATCTGCCAGACGTCGCGGGCGGCGTCGTAGCGGACCGACAGTTCACCGACGGGGCCGTCCACGATCGGCGTGGCCGAGCCGAAGCCGCCGACAGGGGTCCAGGCGCCGTCTCGCCAGTACTGATAGGCGGTGGTGTTGAGCAGCTGGTCTTCCGGCACCCTGGCCAGGCCGACCGCGCCGAGGCGGGTATTGGGCGTGCCGAACATGTAGACGTAACCCCCGTGCGGCACCATCGCGCTGACCTGGAAGTTCGCCAGCCCGAAGATGTTGTCCCAGCGGGCGTGCGGATCCTTCGTCCAGGTCTGGCCGTGGTCGTCGGAGTAGGCGATGCCGCCGTAGTTGGTGAAGAACGTGCCCGGCAGGCTGTTCCAGGTCCGAATGGACATGTAGCTGAGGTACTGTCGCCCGCCCAGCGCGAAACCCGAGGTGGGAATGGTGGTGACCTCGACGTTGTCGAGCTTGCGGCTGGAGAGCACCTCGGCCGCGTGGCAGCGGTCGTCGGTGACCATCCGGTCGAAGCTCACCCCGTCGGCGAGATCGCGGTCGGTGCTGAAAGCCAGCACGTTGCTGCGCCAATCCAGCCCCATACCGCCGGGCGGATGGAAGCCGCGCCCGACGGTGTCGCCGAACGCCGTCGCGATCTCGCCGGGTGCGCTCTCCCACATGATGCCGAGATCGGTGCCGTCCACCTGCCAGCGTTTGTCGGTGCGGTTCACCGAGTTCGCGCCGGTCAGCTTCGCCACCTCGCGGGCCGGACTCAGGCGCGGGGCCGGGCGGGCGGGTGACTGCGCCGCGGGTTCGACCGGCGGCTGCACCGGCGGTGGTGGAGGCGGCACCTGGCCGGGATCGGGACCGGGGCCCGGGATCGCGAAGTGGAACGGTTTGGGATTGAGCAGGATCTCCGGAATGCCGAGCTGTGCGGCGAGACTCGGTGAGGGTGCGGGCAGATCGGTGAGATCGGGGCAGGGATTGGCGCAGGGGTCCGGCGGGAGTTCCATCCGCGTTCGCTTCGGCGCGGGTTCGGGCAGCTGCGCCGGGAGCACGGTGACCACCGGATAGGGAATCGGCACCTCCAGCGTCTTCGGCACCAAAGGCTCGTGAGTCGCCACCGGGTCGGTCGCGCACGGCCCGACTCCCGCGAGCGGGCCTGCCGCTTCGGGCTCGGCGGCGGCAGACCCGTCGGTGTACACGAGCATTCCCGCGCCGACCACGATCGCGCCGATCGCGGCGAACATTCGCATCGCCATTGCAAACCCCTCGAAATCCATTGCGGACACGAACCTTGCGAAGACGAACCAGGGGAACGACCCTACCCCGTTCGCCTTTCGAAAAGGGGCAGACCGACACGCCCAATAAAGAGGATGAATCTGCTTCATTTCCACGGCGAAGCGTCCCTGATTTGCTAGCGTCCATTTCGCGGCAACTCCAGTCGGGGAGAGCGGCCGTCGGAGCGCGTCTGCGCGCCTGAATTCGAAACCGTTTGCGCCGAGCGTGTTCCATCATGCGCGGCCCCGACCAAGAACGGATCACATGAAGAACGCACTCCTGCGCGCCTTGCTCGGCATCGGCTCCGCCGGTCTGCTCGCCACCGCCGTCGTCACCTTCGGGTCGCCCGTCGCCGCGGCAGATCCACTCACCGACCTGCTCTGCGGCTCCGGGTCCGCGCAGTTCTGCCCACCGCAGGCGGCGCCGCCTCAGGCCCCTCCGCAGCCGGGTAATCCACCGGCCCCGAACAACCCACGGCAGCCGAACAATCCGCCGCCGCAAGCGCCACCGAGCCCGTACTACAAGAACTGCACGGAAGTCCGCAACGCCGGTAAGGCTCCGCTGTTGCGCGGACAGCCGGGTTACGCCCCGCACCTGGACCGCGACAACGACGGAATCGCCTGCGAATAGGGCGCACCGGCCGATCCGGGAGCAGGATGGAGGACGTGACCAAGTCAGTTCTCCGCGTCGCACCCGCGATCGCGGCGGCGCTGCTGGCGGCGGGAGCGAGCGCGCTCGTGCCGTCGGTGGCGTCCGCCGCCGCGCCCCCGGCTGTCGCGATCGCCGGACCGCACGACGACCACCCGATCCCGCACAACCGGACCGGGCCGAAGGGCGACAGCGCGCGACCCGAGGAACCCGCCGAGCGGTCCCCCGAGATCTACACCGACTGCGACCAGGTGCGCGCCGAGGGCGCCGGGCCGCTGTACCGCGGGCAACCCGGCTTCAACGCGCACCTGGACCGGGATGGCAACGGCATCGCCTGCGACTAGTGCAGCGCCTGGAAGGTCAGGATCGTCCCGCCGATCCTGATCCGGTCGCCGTCGGCGAGCAGCACGCCGCTGTCGATCGCGTCGTCGTTGACGAACACGCCGTTGGCCGAATGCAGATCCTTGATGAGCAGACCGGAGCGACTCGGCATGATGTGCGCGTGGTAGCGGCTGGCTCGCGGATCCTCCAGCACCAAGTCGTTGTCGGTCATCCGGCCGATCCGCAGGCCGCCCTGCGCGATCGCCACCACGCGACCGTCCGGCATCCGCAGCTGGCCGGAGCGGACGGCGCGCGGCACCTCGGTGACCGTCTCGGTCATCGCCGCGGCCAGGCGTTCCACTTGCCGTAGTTCGACCGTGCTCAGCGGCTCCTGCCGCAGCACGCGCTGCTCCAGATCGATCAGCGCCGGTCCCGGATCGATGCCGAGCTCGTCGGCGAGCACGCCGCGCACCTTCCGGCACGCCTCCAGCGCGTCCGCCTGCCGGCCGGACAGATACAGCGCGGTGATCAACTGCCCCCACAGCGGTTCCCGCAGCGGGTGCTCGTTGGTCATCGCGACCAGCTCGCCGATCACCGAAGACGCTCGCCCGCAAGCGATCTCGGCGTCGATCCGGGCCGAAGCGGCCAGCAGCCGCTCCTCGTCCATGGCGGTGGCGAATCCGTCGGCGAACTGCAACCCGGCCAGATCGGCCAGCGCCCGGCCGCTCCACTCGCGCAGCGCGGAGCCGAACAGCTGCGCCGCCCCGGCGTGATCGCCCGCCTCGGCGGCGCGGGCGCCCGCCTCCCGCGCCGCCTGGAAACGGCCCAGATCACACGCGGTCTCGTCGATCTCCAGCCGGTAGCCCGACGACTCGGTGCGCAGCACCGCCGCCGGGTCGACGCCGGAATTGCGCAGCGCCTTGCGGATGTTCGAGACGAAGACCTGCAGACTGGCGGCGTAGGCGTCGGGCGGTTCCTCGTTCCACACCAGATCGGCGAGCGCGGCCGACGACACCGCGCGCCGCCGATTCACCGTGAGCGCGGCGAGCAGAGCTCGCGGTTTGGGCCCGCCGACGGCCACCGGCTCACCACCGACGAGCAGCCGAACGGGCCCGAGCACGCGCACATCCAAACTCATGTGCACCAAGCTGGGTGTATCAGGATCAGGCGCTGATCGAGCGTCCAGCCGACTTGAGATCGTTGCACGCCTCCACCACGCGCGCCGCCATCGCCGCCTCGGCCTTCTTCAGGTAGCTGCGCGGGTCGTAGGTCTTCTTGTTGCCCACTTCGCCGTCGATCTTCAGCACGCCGTCGTAGTTGGCGAACATGTGGCCGGCCACCGGCCGGGTGAACGCGTACTGGGTGTCGGTGTCGACGTTCATCTTCACCACGCCGAAGCGCAGCGAGTCCTCGATCTCGGACTTCAGCGAGCCGGAACCGCCGTGGAAGACGAAGTCGAACGGCTGCGCGTCGGCGCCGAGGCCGAGCTTGGCCGCCGCGACGCGCTGGCCCTCGGCGAGCACTTCCGGCTTGAGCACCACGTTGCCCGGCTTGTACACGCCGTGCACGTTGCCGAAGGTCGCCGCGAGCAGGTACTTGCCGTTCTCACCCGCGCCGAGTGCGTCGATGGTCTTCTCGAAGTCCTCCGGGGAGGTGTAGAGCTTCTCGTTGATCTCGGCCTCGACACCGTCCTCCTCGCCGCCGACGACGCCGATCTCGACCTCGAGAATGATGTTCGCGGCGTGAGTGGCCTTCAACAGCTCCTTGGCGATCTCGAGGTTCTCGTCGATCGGGATCGCGGAACCGTCCCACATGTGCGACTGGAACAGCGGGTTGCGGCCCGCGTTGACCCGCTCCTGGGAGATCGCCAGCAGCGGACGGACGAACGTGTCCAGCTTGTCCTTCGGGCAGTGGTCGGTGTGCAGCGCGATGGTCACGTCGTACTTGGCCGCCACCACGTGCGCGAACTCGGCCAGCGCCACCGCGCCCGTGACCATGTCCTTCACACCCTGGCCCGAGCCGAATTCCGCCCCGCCGGTGGAGAACTGGATGATGCCGTCGCTGCCTGCGTCGGCGAAGCCCTTGATGGCCGCGTTGATGGTCTCCGACGACGTGCAGTTGATGGCCGGGAAGGCGAAGGAATTGGCTTTGGCCCGACCGAGCATCTCGGCGTAGACCTCCGGAGTCGCGATGGGCACTGTAAGACCTCCGTGTTGTGCGGCAAAGACCTATTTTGTCAGCCTTCACCCTAAGGCAGCGGTGTTTCGCCTGGTATGCAGGGAGGCGGTGCGCAGTTGACGCACCGGTAATTTTGCGCACAGCACGAGCATTCTCAGGCGGAGCCGGTACTGTGGGGCCGGTAATTTGCGCTGGCAGCTTCCGACGCGGTGGCAAGCGATGCAGGCCAGCCGTATCGGGACAGGAGGCCACGTGATTCTGCAGGCAGCGACAGAATCGGTGACGAGCAACCTCGCGCTGACCGAGTTGCTCGATCCGATGCACCTGCTCACGGAAACGTGGCTGAAGGACGCGGTGCTGCCGGCCATCCTGGTCATCGTCTTCATCGAGACCGGCCTGCTGTTCCCGATCCTGCCCGGCGACTCGCTGCTGTTCACCGGCGGCCTGCTCGCCGCGCAGCCGAATCCGCCGGTGTCGATCTGGGTGCTGGTGCCCGCCGTCGTGCTGATCGCGTTCGCCGGGGACCAGTGCGCGTATTGGATCGGCCGGGCGATCGGGCCCGCGCTGTTCCACAAAGAGGACACCCGGTTCTTCAAGAAGCACTACGTCACGCAGACGCACGAGTTCTTCGAAAAGCACGGGCCGAAGACGATCATCCTGGCCCGCTTCGTGCCCATCGTGCGCACCTTCATGCCGGTGCTGGCCGGCGTCTCCAAGATGGACTACCGCAAGTTCGTCGCGTTCGACATCGTCGGCGCGCTGCTGTGGGGCGGCGGTGTCACGGTTCTCGGCTACTTCCTGGGCAATGTCGCGTTCATCCGGGACCACGTGGAGGCGATCTTCTTGCTCATCGTCTTCGTGTCGATCCTGCCCGGCATCACCGCGGTGGCGAAGAAGCTGCTCGGCCGCAATGCCACGGCACAGGAGCAGACCGAGGCGGAACTGACCGCTTCGACCAGCGAATCCACCCGCTGAAGCCGGTGACGACGGAATCGTCGCCCCTAGCCGTGGGCAGTTTCGATCCACTACTGTCGGCGGGCCCCGCGCTCGTCTGGACGGTGGTGCTGACCTTCGTTTTCCTCGAATGCGCGGTGATCCTCGGGCTGTTCCTGCCCGGTGACTCGATGCTCATCACCGCGGGCATCGTGATGGCCTCGCACGCCTCGGGGGAGGCGCACGTCTGGGCGCTGTCGGTGGGCGCGATGGTCGCGGCCATCGCGGGCAACCAGGTGGGCTACGTCATCGGACACCGGACCGGACGGCATCTCGTGGCCCGCAAGAACGGCAGATACATCAACGTCCGCAATCTGCAACGGGTCGCGGAGCTGCTGCATCGGCACGGATTCGTCGCGGTGCTGATCGCCCGGTGGATCCCGTGGGTGCGCACCCTGTGCCCCTCGGTCGCCGGCGCCGCTCGGATGGACCATCGCAAGTTCACCATCGCCAGCACCATCGGCGCGATCGTCTGGGCGCCGGTGCTGTTGCTCATCGGGTACTACGCGGGCAATTTCCTGCAGCGCGTGGAATGGCTGATGCCGATCGTGATCGGCACGCTGGTGGTCGGCCTGGTCATCGGCACGGCGCTCGGCGTGCGGCACTACCGGCAGGAAATGTCCCAGCCCGCCGAGGACTTCGCGCTGGAAACGGCTCCGAGCGCCGTGCTGGAGCCGGAAGGCTGATCCGCGGTCACAGCCCCGCGGCGCTGACCTGGTAAGCCGCCTCCATGAGCAGCCAGCCCGACAACTGCACCGACATGTCGCGCCCCGGCACCTTCGACGAGGTGACCGAGCCGCCGGAGGTGAAGTAACCGGCTCCCGCGCTGCCGCCGGGCAACTGCGCGGGCTTGCTCCAGTCGTGCCCGAACAGTGGCTCGCCCTCGACCTGCAGCCGGTTGGCCCATGCCGCCTTCGCCGACGCGGTGACGATCGCGGCGGCCGCACGGCGATCGGCGACCTGCTGCGCGTCCTCACCCGGCAGCATCACCGCGACCAGCGCCAGGTACCGGGCCAGGATGCCGTTGAACAGCCCGCCGTCACCGCCCCCGCCGCCGTTGACCACGCCATTGGTGGTCATGTGCTCCTCGACCGCCGCGAGCAGCCGGTGCACGCGCTCGGTGTGCCTCGCTTCGCCGGTCTGCACGGCCAGTTCCGTCTCCAGGCCGAGCACCACGCCCTGGCAGTACGTGAACACCGGACGCTCGATCTCGCCGGAGGGCAGGTGGATGCCGTCGAGGATCAACCCTGTCTCCGGATCGCGCAGCGTCGCGTCCAACCAGTCGGACATCTCCTGCGCGCGCTGGACGCGCCCGAGACGCAGCAGCGCGATCGCGGCGGGACCGTTCGCCGGTGCGTTGAAGTAGTCCGAGCCGATGCGCCACGGCAGGCCGCCGCCGACCTCCGGTTGCCAGCCGTCGTGCAAACGCTTCTCCAGCGCGACCAGCGCGCTTCGCACGTCGGCCCCTTGGGTTCGCTCGGCGCGTTCCAGCGCGATGGCCAGCCAGGCCATGTCGTCGTAGTATCGGTTGGTCCAGCCGGTGATGTTGCGGAAGCGGTGCGAGCGCGCCAGCGCGGCGATTCGCCTGCGGCGCAACGGCGTCGGCGCCCGGTTCGCGGCGTCGATCGCGCACTCGATCAGGTGCGCCTGCCACCAGTAGTGCCATGCGCCGAAGATTCGCTCGCGCTTGGTCGCAGGCCAGCCGACCACGCCGAGTTCGGTGCCGGGCAGCGCCCACAGCGCGCGCAGATGCCGGGAGACGATCGACGATTCGGCCATGTCGGCCCGTTCGGACCACAGCGTCGCGGGCGCGACGGGTTCCCGGCCCGCCGGTGCACGGCCGGCCGGCGGACGCGGTGCCGCGGAGCCCGTCTCGGCGTGCTCCACGCTCGGCACCTCGATATCGTCGCTCCGCGAGGTCATGGGTCAATGGTGCCAGGCCAGAACGCATTCATGCGCCCGATTTGTTACGAAAGCGATGTGCAATCGTGCCGGTGGGCTTCGGTGATCGAAGATCGCCTGCTCAGGGGATCGAACGCGGCCAGGAACTCACCATGCGGTCGTCAGATCGGCGTGTTGCCGGATCCAGGCGTGCATCGCGATTCCCGCGGCGACTCCCGCGTTGATGCTGCGGGTGGAGCCGAACTGCGCGATCGACACCGTCATCACGGCGGCCTGCTTGGCGTGGTCGGTGACACCCGGGCCTTCCTGGCCGAACAGCAGCAGGCACGCGCGCGGCAGCGTGACGGTCTCCAGCGGCACCGAGCCGGGCACGTTGTCGACGGCGACCACGGTCAGTCCGGCCTGCTCGCTGAACGCCAGCAGTTCGCCGATGTCGGCGTGGTGGCGGATGTGCTGGTAGCGGTCGGTCACCATGGCGCCGCGCCGATTCCACCGCCGTCGCCCGACGATGTGCACGGCCGCGGCGGCGAAAGCGTTCGCCGTGCGGACCACCGTGCCGATGTTCGCGTCGTGCCCGAAATTCTCGATCGCGACGTGGAACGGATGCCTGCGCCGGTCGATGTCGGCCACGATCGCCTCGCGGCTCCAGTACCGGTAGGCGTCGACCACATTGCGGCGGTCGCCGCCGGCCAGCAGTTCGGGATCCAGGCGCGGGTCATCCGGCGGCGGCTCGGCGTGCTCGCTAGCCCACGGACCGACGCCGTTCGGGTGCTCGCCCCATTCCGTCGGGCCCGGTAGATCCTGCTCCGCCGCGTCCGGCACTGGGTGACTCACCCCAACGATGCTAATTCCGGCCATCGTGCCCGCGGCCGGTGGCTCAGTAGCTGGACGAACTCCCCGCGAACGCGCCTGCCAAGGCGAGCACCAACATCAACAGCAGGAACAGCAGGCTCAATGCCATCAGCGCGGTCGCGATGATGCCGCAGATGTATCCGGCGTTGACATTCCCCCGGCCACCGATGGTCCCACCGGAGGCGTCGATCTCGTTGAGCGCCCGCTTGCCCATCACCCACGCGAAAGGCCCCATGAGCTGGCAAAGCACGAGACTCAGGATGCCCAGGATCAAGATCGTGGTGGATTGCGGATGGTCCGGTGCTCCGTAGGCCCCATAGGCTGGATAACCGTACGGCGGCGGCTGCGGCGGGTAGCTCATCAGCAGGATCGTAATGGGTGCCGGTGGGGGTGCGCACACACCACTTTCGACGGGCAGCTTCCCTCCGCCGCCGCGTCCTGGCGGTATTACGACTCGAGAGCCGACGTCGCTGTGGTTTGTCGGCCTGGTGTGCCAAACTGGCCCCAACGCGGTATCCGTGCGGGGAGGGGAGGAAGCGATGACCGTCGAAGTGAACTGGCCTGATCATCTGCTGACCCTGGAGGACTGGATCGCGCTGCCGGAGGACAGCAGCCGAAATTACGAGCTTGTCGAGGGGGTTCTGGTCGTGTCACCGAGGCCGGTCGTGCGTCATCAATTCGCGGTCTGGCAGCTCGCGGCGCAAATCCACCCTCAACTACCGAAAGAGCTCGCTGCGGTAGGTGAAGCCGAGTTGGTTGTCGATCCGGCGCAACCCCCTACGGTGCGCGTGCCGGACGTCTTGGTCATCCGCCGCAAAGCGCTCACCGACGATCTCGCACGCGTGCATCCGGAGGATGTGAAACTCGCCGTCGAAATTCTGTCGGCTGGTTCCCGGCGAACCGATCGTGTCACCAAGTTCTTCGAATACGCCGAAGTCGGCATCGAGCACTATTGGCTCATCGATCTCGATGAACCGGCCAGCCTCAGCGCCTACCGACTGATCGACAGCGACTACGAGCTGGTCGCCGAGCGGTCGGGCTCGGTGACAGTCGATCTGGCGGGAACGCCGGTCACGATCGACCTTGTCGCCCTGTCGAGCGATTATCTCGGCGAATAGGTCAGCACCGCCGAAGGTGTGCGGGCCTATCCTGGAGGTCTGGCACTCGGGGTGGAGGCTGGTATGGATCACGAGCGGATACTGCGCACGGTGCTCGGGGTGACCGCCGGGTATCTGATCCTGCTGGCGCTGTGGTTGGGGTGGGTGGTGCACCGGACGCCGTCGGGAACCGTGCCGTATCAGATCGTGGCGCTGGTCGGGTTGTTCGGCTCGTGCCTCGGCGTCGGGATGATGCTTGCCGGGCGGCCGTCCAAGGCGGATCGTCAACTGTGGCGGCACGGCCTGGAAGGGTGGGCGACGGTCGAGGGCGTGCACCCGCTGGAGCGCACCGATCATCACACCGAACTCACCGAGCTGGATCTCGAACTCACCGTCCCCGGCTCCGAAAGTTACCGTGGCACGGTGGTTTTCGACGCCACACCGGCCGACAAACCCCGACTCGCGGTCGGTGAGATCCTCTCGATCCGCGTCGACCCGGCGAACCGGGATCGCATCATTCTGGTGCTGTGAGCACCGGCTTCACATGCGCCTTCGGATCGGCGAGCAGGTACTGCGCGGCCGCGTAGGTCGCCAGGATCACGCCTTCGGTCACCCGGCGCGCCCGCTCACCGCGAGCGAACAACCGCCGCACCACGATGAGTCCGTCCGACACGGTGAACAGCAGCGCGCCGAGGCCGAGGCGACTGCGCGGATCCATGCCGGGAACGTTCACGCCCGCAATGTTTTTCGTGGCGGGGGCCAGCGCGGGGTCCGACGCGAGCACGGCTGCGGCGCCCAAGGTGACGCCATAGGCGGTCAGCGGAGCGGCCACCGTGGGAGCTTTCTTCCGCAGCACCCCGGCCACCCCCAGCCAGGCGGCCACCCGTGGTACGGCCGCCCCTGCGGTGGGCCTGCCACCCATCCGCCACCACAGCGTGGTGTACCCGGCCTGCATCACCGCGAACGACGACGCGCCCGCGATCAGCCTGCGGTCGTCATCCGGATCTATGAGCAGGATGTCGCCGACCGTCGCCGCGCCGAGCGACCCGATCAGCACCGTGCGCTCGGTGGACGGCAGCTGCCCGCCTTCGGTCGCCACATCCGCCGCGAGCAGCGGCATCAGCAGCGGCTTGGCGATCCACTGCGCCTTCTCCCGCCCGGTGACCGCGCCGTAGACGGTGAGCGCCGCCGCCGCGAGATACCCGGCTCGAAAAGGCCGCATGCTCAGAAGCTCGGCTCGGCGGGTGCGGGCGGCAGCGTGACGACCTGGCCCGCGTAACTCAGGCCGGCGCCGAAGCCGAGCAGCAACGCCGTCTGCCCGCCCTTGGCCTTGCCGGTGACCAGCATCTCCTCGATCGCGAGCGGAATGGACGCGGCCGAGGTGTTGCCGGTGTTCTCGATGTCGTTGGCCATCGGGATCTCGTCGGCGAGCCCGAGGTTCTTCTTCATCAGCTCGTTGATCCGTGCGTTGGCCTGATGCGGGACGAAGACCTCGATGTCCTCCTTGGCCACGCCGGAGACCTCGAGCGCGGTGGACAGGGCGCGCGGCAGCGTGACCGCGGCCCACCGGAAGACCCGAGGGCCTTCCATCCGCAGCGACATCCGGCCGACCGGATCCACGGCCGGGTCGAGACCTTGCATGGCCTGGGCGCGCTGCATGTATTCCAGGAAATCGATGTCCTGCATGATCGCGGCGGCGTTCTCACCGTCGCTGCCCCAGACGGTGGGCGAGATGCCGTTCTCGTCGCTCGGGCCGACCACGACCGCGCCCGCGCCGTCACCGAAGATCATCGCGGTGCCGCGGTCGGTGGGGTCGAGCCCGACGGTCATCGTCTCGGCGCCGATGAGCAGCACGTACTCGGCGGAACCGGACCGGATCATGTCGGCGGCCACGCCGAGGCCGTATCCGAAGCCACCGCAGCCGGAGGTCAGGTCGAAGGCGGGCACGCCGTTCATGCCGATGTCGTAGGCCACCTGCGGCGCGCCGTGCGGGGTGAGGGTCAGCCAGCTGGAGGTCGCCAGGATCACGGCGCCGATCTTCGAGCGGTCGACGCCGCTGTTGACGATCGCGCGTTCGCCCGCCGCCGCCGCGATCGACCGCAGCGTCTCGTCGCCGCTGATCCAGCGCCGGTTGCGGACACCGGTGCGCTCGTAGATCCACTCGTCGGTGGAATCCAGCACCTCGCAGACCTCGGCGTTGCTGACCAGGCGTTTGGGTCGGTAAGCGCCGATTCCGAGCATCGCCACGTTCTCGCGGCTCCTGTTGACTGCAATGCTCACCACTGGTGACTCACACGACCCTTCACCTTCGAAGACTTAGACCATCGTCCAGGCTATCCCAGGGCGAGATCCTTCAAGCCGAGGATCGACCGGTACTCCAGGCCTTCCGCGGCGATCACCTGGTCGGCGCCGGTTTCCCGGTCGACGACGGTGGCGACGCCGACCACGGTAGCGCCCGCGTCGCGCAGCGCGCGCACCGCGGTCAGGGGTGAATTGCCGGTGGTGGTGGTGTCCTCGACGACCAGCACCCGCTTGCCGGCGACATCCGGGCCTTCGATCTGGCGCTGCATGCCGTGCGACTTCGCGGCCTTGCGCACCACGAAGGCGTCGATCGGGCGGCCGGGCGCGTGCAGCACGGCCAGCGCCACCGGGTCGGCGCCCATGGTCAGGCCGCCGACGGCGTCGAAGTCCCAGTCCGCGACGAGTTCGCGCAGCAGTTTGCCGATCAGCGGGCCCGCACTGTGGTGCAGGGTGGCGCGGCGCAGGTCGACGTAGTAGTCGGCCTCCTTGCCCGAGGACAGGGTCACCCGGCCGTGCACGACGGCGAGCTCGCGCACCAGCGCGGCCAGCCGGTCCCTGTCGTTGGTAATCACGTCGATCATGTCAAGTCCTTCCGCGTGCGTCGAACAGCCCGCGATCGAGCCGGGCCCCCAGGGTTCGCGGGATCATTCCGGCGACGGTGGTGAGCGCTTTGTACTGCATACCGGGCACGCTGAGCACCCGGTCCTTCTCCAGATCACGCAGTGAGCCGGCGACTACCTGCTCGACGCTCAGCCACAACGCTTTCGGCAGCGAGGGCATCGCGATGCCTGCTCGCCGGTGGAATTCCGTACGGACGAATCCCGGGCACAGGGCTTGGACCCGGACTCCGGTCCCGGCCAGTGCTCGCGCCAACCCTTCGGTGAAGGATACGACGTAGGCCTTGGACGCCGAGTACGTCGACCCTCGTCCTGGAATCAGGCCCGCCACGCTGGCCACGTTGACGACGCGGCCGTTGGCCGCCGCGATCATCGGCGGCAGCGCCGCCCTGGTGAGCCGCATCACCGAGGTGACGTTGACGTCCAACTGCGCCTGCAATCGCTCGGGCGGCAACGTCCAGAACTCCCCGGACTGCCCGAAACCCGCGTTGTTGACCAGGAATTCGACGCCGTCGGCCAGCCGCGCCGCGACCCGCTCGCGGTCGTCGGCGGCGGCGAGGTCGGCGACGATCAGCTCCGAGCGGGTGGCGAAGCGGTGCTCCATCTCGGTCGCGATGGCGGTGAGCCGCTGCTCGTCCCGAGCCACGAGCACCAGGTCGTAGCCGAGCGAGGCCAGCCTGGTCGCGTAACCGCGGCCGATACCGGAGGTAGGTCCGGTGATCAGAGCCACAGGACGGGTGGCGCCGGGCAGCCGGGGATGCTCGGTCATGACGGCGCGATCGATCGCAGCCGCTGCGGCCCGGCCGCGGTGGGCGCGCGGCCGGTCACTTCGGCACGGGTCCCTGGTAAGGGCGGAAGCCGGGATGGAACGGTCCACCGGGCGGGTCGGTCGGCCGCTGCCGCGATTCGGGGTCGTTCCGGCTCTCGGCGTCGCGCTCCTCGCGCGGCCGGGGCTTCTCCTCGTCGCGCACGCGGGCGCGCGTGTTCGGCACGACGGCGAGCGACGGGCGGCGCGCCGGTTCCGGTCGCTCGGCGTCGTCGGAGTCGTCTTCGGACCGTTCGTCGTCGGCCTCGGGGCGGTCGCCCGCTTCACCCTCGGCGTCCCGGTCGCCCCGCTGACGGGCGCGGGGGCGCGCCGGTTCGGGTCCGCCGTCGTCGAAGCGCGGCTCGCTGACCGGCGGCAGCACGTGCAGCAGGCCGGACAGGCGCAGCACCGCGTCGATCGCGCCTTCCCAGTCCTTCGGGGTGGTGCCGACCAGCAGCATGCCCAGCGTCCAGTTGCCCTCGCTCCAGAGCATCTGCACGGTGTCGGGCAGGTTCTCGATAAACGCGACCATGCGCTGATCGACAGCGTGCCTGGCGATTTCGGGATTGGTCGCGAAGACCACGCGGTCACCGATGGCGCCGAGCAGTTCCAGATCGTGGTCCTTGGGCGGGGCGGCGGTCTTCAGCCGCATGTCCACGTCGATGTCCGAACCGATCTGACGGCGCACCGCGACCAGCGTCGCGGAGTCCTCCAGGTCGAACAGCACGAACTTCTCGCCCTTGCGGATGCCGGAGACCACGTCGACCGCGGAGAGATAGCCCAGTTTGGTCAACGCGCCGCGCCGCCACGTGGACGGCAGCGCGGGTTCCACGGACACGTAGGTATAGCCCTGCGACTTCGCCCAGACCTGTCGCGCGTGACCGGTCCGCTGCCGCTGGAGCCGATCGAAATACAGCAGCACGATCGCGCCCACGAGCGCGATCGCCGCCAACCCGAACCACATTGCCGTCATCGCCGCCTAGCCTAATGGTCCCGGCCGGACATGGTCCGTCATTACCCCCGGCGCTTCGCGCCCCCGGCGTCCGGCGCGGCTCATCGCCCGCCGCCGGGCAGCGAGGTGCCGATGATGACCTTCGCCTGGATCGACCCGTCCGCTGCCTTGTCCCCCTGGATCAGCACCAGCTCACCGGTGGCCAGATCGGAGACTCTGGTCCCGGACAGCGCGATCACCTGGGTGTTCGCGTCGGTGCGCACCGTAATGGTGTTGCCCATCACCGAACTCACCGTCAGGGTGCCCCCGTCGTTGGCGGTGATGGTGCCCATGGTCGCGCCGAGGCCGTCGACATCGCCGAGGCCGGGCACACTGGGCAAACCGCTCGGCGGGGTGGGCTGCGCGGTCCTGGTTCCCGGCGAGGGTCTCGTCGTGACGCGCGTCGTGGAGGCCGCCGCGGTGTCGGCCGAGCCGGAATCGCCCGACCCGAGCAGCACGCCCGCGACCACCCCGATCGCACCGATCAGCAGAACCACGCCGAGACCGAGGGCGATCCACAGGCCGGTGTTGCGCCGCGGCGGCGGTGGTCCCGGCGGCGCCGCACCGGGCGGCATCGCGCCGCCGGGCGGACCCGCCGCACCCGGGACGGTGTCGGGATAGGCGGCCCACTGGGGGTCGTAGGCCGGGAACTCACGTGTCGCGTTCGCCCCGGGCGGGCCCCAGGCTCCGTAATGCTCCGTCGGGGGATATTCCGACGGAGCCCCGGTGCCGTACGCGTCGAGGTACTCCGTGGTGTGCGCGGGGCCACCGTATCCGGACTTGCCCGGCGGACCCAGGTGTTCGGTCGGCGCATCCTCCGGCCGCTGTCCCCAGGGATCGTTCGGGTTGGTCATGGCTTCCAGCGTAGGCCGCGTACGTTCGCGCGCACCCGTACCACGTGGACCGGTGCGCCTGCGGCTCGGTGGGCGTTCGTTCCGGCATCGATCTCACCGTGCTGACGGTGGGGCGAAACACCTTGTGCGCGAGCGAGCTTCGACGAAAGGCGAGCGGCCTCGTCCGCGACGAGGCCGCTCACTCACTCACCTGCCGACGATCAGGCCGTCCCCGCCGGGGCTGACGGACACCTTGACGCTGTCGCCGTCGGCGATCTCGCCCGCGAGCAGTTCCTTGGCGAGGGAGTCGCCGATGGCCTGCTGGATCAGCCTGCGCAGCGGACGCGCGCCGTAGCTGGGGTCGTAGCCGCGCACCGCGAGCCAGAACCGCGCCGAATCGCTGACCTCCAGCTTCAGCCTGCGCTGCGCCAGCCGCTTCTGCAGCTGCTCGAGCTGGATGTCGACGATCTGCTCGAGCTGCTCCTCGTCGAGCGCGTGGAACATGACCACGTCGTCGAGGCGGTTGAGGAACTCCGGCTTGAAGGCCGAGCGCACCGCGTTCATGACGAACTCCTTGTCACCGCCCGCGCCCAGGTTCGAGGTCAGGATGAGGATGGTGTTGCGGAAATCCACCGTGCGGCCCTGGCTGTCGGTGAGCCTGCCCTCGTCGAGCACTTGCAGCAGGATGTCGAACACATCCGGGTGCGCCTTCTCGATCTCGTCGAACAGCACCACCGTGTAGGGCCTGCGCCGCACCGCCTCGGTGAGCTGACCGCCCTGGTCGTAACCGACGTAACCGGGCGGAGCGCCGACCAGCCTGGCGACCGAGTGCTTCTCGCTGTACTCGCTCATGTCGATGCGGACCATGGCGCGCTCGTCGTCGAACAGGAAGTCCGCCAGCGCTTTCGCCAGCTCGGTCTTGCCGACGCCGGTGGGGCCGACGAACATGAACGACCCGGTCGGGCGGTTCGGGTCGGCGACACCGGCGCGGGCCCGGCGCACCGCGTCGGACACCGCCTGCACCGCCTCGGGCTGACCGACCACGCGGCGGCCGAGCTCGTCCTCCATGCGCAGCAGCTTCTGGGTCTCGCCCTCCAGCATCCGGCCCACCGGAATGCCGGTCCAGGAGGACACCACCTCGGCGATGTCGTCCGGGCCGACCTCTTCCTTCAGCATGACCTCGCCGTCGCCCGCGGTGGCCGAGGCCTGCTCGGCCTG
Organism: Nocardia implantans; assembly: GCF_035544775.1. Classification (NCBI taxonomy): domain Bacteria; kingdom Bacillati; phylum Actinomycetota; class Actinomycetes; order Mycobacteriales; family Nocardiaceae; genus Nocardia; species Nocardia implantans. Next base: position 132,447 of record NZ_JAYKYQ010000001.1, read on the forward strand.
GGCGAGCTGCTTCTCCAGCGCGGGGATCCGGCCGTAGCGCAGTTCGGCCGCCTTGCCCAGGTCGCCGTCGCGCTCGGCGCGCTCGGATTCACCGCGCAGCGCTTCCAGCTCCTCCTTGAGCGTGCGCACCTGGTCGATCGCGTTCTTCTCGTTCTGCCAGCGCGTGGTCAGCTGATTGAGCTTCTCGCGGTCGTCGGCGAGTTCGCCGCGCAGTTTCTCCAGCCGCTGCTTGGACGCCTCGTCGGTCTCCTTCGCGAGGGCGACCTCTTCGATCTCCAGGCGGCGCACCGCGCGCTCCACCTCGTCGATCTCCACCGGGCGGGAGTCGATCTCCATGCGCAGCCGCGAGGCCGACTCGTCGACCAGGTCGATCGCCTTGTCGGGCAGGAACCGGGAGGTGATGTAGCGGTCCGACAGCGTGGCCGCGGCGACCAGCGCGGAGTCGGTGATGCGCACGCCGTGGTGCACTTCGTAGCGCTCCTTGATGCCGCGCAGGATGCCGATGGTGTCCTCCACCGACGGCTCGCCGACCAGCACCTGCTGGAAGCGCCGCTCCAAGGCGGCGTCCTTCTCGATGTGCTGGCGGTATTCCTCCAGCGTGGTGGCGCCGACCAGGCGCAGCTCGCCGCGGGCCAGCATCGGCTTGATCATGTTGCCCGCGTCCATCGCCGATTCACCGGTGGCGCCGGCGCCGACGATGGTGTGCAGCTCGTCGATGAACGTGATGATCTGGCCCGCGCTGTTCTTGATGTCCTCCAGCACGGCCTTGAGCCGTTCCTCGAACTCACCGCGGTACTTCGCGCCCGCGACCATCGCGCCGAGGTCGAGCGCCACGACGGACTTGCCGCGCAGCGACTCGGGGACGTCGCCAGCCACGATGCGCTGGGCGAGGCCCTCGACGATGGCGGTCTTGCCGACGCCGGGCTCGCCGATCAGCACCGGGTTGTTCTTGGTGCGCCGGCTCAGCACCTGCACCACCCGGCGGATCTCGGTGTCCCGGCCGATGACCGGATCGAGCTTGCCGTGGCGGGCGGCATCGGTGAGGTCGGTGGAGTACTTCTCCAGCGCCTGGTAGCTGCCCTCCGGATCGGGGCTGGTCACCCTGGCGCTGCCGCGGACGGCGGTGAACGCGGCACGCAGCGCGTCGGCGGTGGCGCCGTACTTGGTGAGCACCATCGTGACATCGGAGTCGCCCTCGGCGAGACCGACCATCACGTGCTCGGTGGAGACGTACTCGTCACCGAGTTCCGTGGCCAGGCGCTGCGCCGCGGTGATCGCGGCGAGCGCCTCGCGGCCGAGCTGCGGTGTGGTGGTGGCGCCGGTCGCCCGCGGCAGCCGGTCCACGATGTCCTGTGCCTCGCGGCGCACGGTCGCCGGATCCGTTCCGACGGCCTTCAGCAAGGGCGCGGCGATGCCGTCGGTCTGGTCGAGCAACGCCACCAGCAAGTGCGCAGGACGGATCTCCGGGTTGCCCGCGGCGGAGGCCGCCTGCAGGGCGGCGGTCAGCGCCGCCTGGGTCTTGGTGGTGGGATTGAACGAGTCCACGAGTCACCTTCCTACTGGTCGAGTCGATTCGCACGGCGCCGAGCGCGTTCGCCGAAGCTGTCGCTGTCGTCCCGCTCCGCCTTCGGCTCGGCGCCGTTCTACCCGTCCAACGTTCTAAAGGTTGAGTCTGTTCCGCTCAAGTTTGGAATTCTCCGCCGCGCCGCAGGCGATCCACCGGATGTGTCGAACGCTACGCTCCGGCACCGGCGAATGCGACGCCCCGCCACACCGCCCATGCGGTGATTCCGCACGTCGGCGGCTTTCGGACGCCTACGATGACCTCGGCCGTCAGTTGTTGCAGCACTCTTCACCCCGACTCGAGGAGCGAATGGATGCGCGCGATCGTGGTACGGAAGTTCGGAGCGAAGCCGGAACTAGCCGAAATGCCGATGCCCGAGCCGGGGCCGGGCACCGTGCGGGTGCAACTCCAGGCGGCCGGGGTGAACCCCTTCGACCGTAAAGTGGCCTCCGGCCTCCTGGACGGCAAACTGCCGCACGACTTTCCGATGATCCTCGGGGTGGACGGGGCCGGCACGGTCGCCACGGTCGGCGCTGGCGTCAGCCGTTTCGCCGTCGGGGACCGGGTGGTCGGCAAGTTCCTCACACCGCCGGTGGGCCACGGCAGCTTCGCCGAGTACGCGGTGCTCCCTGAGGGCGGCACCCTGGTGCCGATTCCGCCCGGGGTGCCCACGGTCGCGGCCGCGGCGCTGCCGACCGCGGGGGTGACCGCGCAGGACCTCGTGGACGCCACCCACATCCAGCCGGGCCAGACCGTGCTGATCGTGGGCGCGACCGGTGGCGTCGGCTCCTTCCTGGTGCAGCTGGCCAATATCGCGGGCGCGCACGTCATCGCCACGGCGCGGGGCGACTCCGCCGATCAGATGACCCGCCTGGGCGCGGCCGAGACGGTGGACTACACCGCGGGACCGGTGCGCGACCAGGTCGCCGCCGCCCATCCGGACGGCATCGACGTCCTGTTCGATCTGGTGAGCCCGCCGGAGGCGCTGGCGGAGCTGACCACGCTGGTCCGCGACGGCGGCACGGTCTACTCCACCACTTTCGCCGCCGACGAGGACGCGTTGCGCGCACGATCGCTGCGGGGCGGCAACATCGAATCCAAGGGCAGCGCACCGGAACTGGCCCGCCTGATCCAGCGGGTGGCCGCGGGCGACGTGGTCGTGCCGATCGACGCGACCGTCCCGCTCGCGGAGGGACCAGCGGTCATCGGAGCGCCAGGAGCACGCGGCAAGACCGTGCTCGCCATCTGATCCGTACCGGCCCACCGCGCCGGGTCGGCGTCCCGCGCGACCACCAGGAGGTGTGTGATGAGGACCCGACCGCCCCAATTCGGCCTGTTCCTGATCCCCGAGGCCGACGACTTCCGCAGGCTCGCCGAGCTGAGCGCGTACGCCGACGTGGCGGGGCTCGACCTGATCGGCATCCAGGACCATCCCTATCAGCGCAGGTTCCTCGACACCTGGACGCTGATCACCGCGCTCGCCGCGCGAACCGAGCGGATCACCTTCTTCCCCGACGTGGCCAACCTGCCGCTGCGCCACCCCGCTTTGCTGGCGAAGTCGGTCGCGTCGCTCGACATCGTCAGTGACGGCCGCATCCAGCTCGGCCTCGGCGCCGGCGCGTTCTGGGACGCCGTCGCCGGGATGGGCGGACCGCGCCGCACCGGAGGCGAGGCGGTGCGCGCCCTGGAGGAGGCGATCACGGTGATCCGCGCCTTGTGGAGCGACGCGCGATCGGTCCGGGTGCCTGGCTCCTTCTACTCCCTGGCGGGCGCGCATCCCGGCCCGCTCCCGCGACACCGGCCCGGCATCTGGCTCGGCGCGCGCGGGCCGCGCATGCTCGAACTCACCGGCCGCGCCGCCGACGGCTGGGTGCCGTCGGCCGCTTGGGCGCCGCCGGAGTTCCTCGCCGAAGCCGGCAGGCGGATCGATGACGCCGCCGCCGCGGCAGGCCGGGACCCGCTGACGGTGCGGCGGGTGCTGAACGTGTCGGGGACCATCACCGCCGACGGGGCCGATCGCGGCTTCCTGGAAGGCCCGCCCCAGCGCTGGGTGGACGACCTGCTGGCCTTGCACCGCGACCAGCGGATCGACGGATTCGTCTTCTGGCCGACCGAGGGGGAACCGGTCGAGCAGATCCGTCGTTATACCGAGCAGGTCGTGCCCGCGGTGCGTACCGGCGCCGGGAGCTGACCGGCCGGAGACCGCATCCGCCGGTACCGCATCGGCGCGGAAATCCGGCCCGGCCCGCCCGTGGCCTCGGTACCGGACGGGTCAGCGGCATCCGCCGTTTGCCCACCGATTACCGTTTGCCCGGGTCTTGGGACTGATAGCCACACGACCACGGCATTTTCGGGGATACTTGTCGGCGGGAGACCGCCGGTAACGGGTATGTCCCCGGGCAGAACTGAGGGAAAGGAAGCTCCACGTCGTGGATGCGCGTTCGGCTGCGCTGGTCCGCGCCAATTTTCGTTCGGTGATCGAGTCGCCGAATGGACCCGAGCGGTTGGTCAGTGCGTTCTACGGACATTTGTTCGCCGAGAACCCACGGTTGCGCGAGTTGTTCCCACCGGCCATGGAGATGCAGGCCAAGCGCATCGCCACGGCCATCCAGTACGTCCTCGATCACCTGGAGGACTGGGACCGGGCGCAGAAGTTCCTGGAGCAACTCGCTCGCGACCATCGCAAGTACGGCGTGGAGGCCGCGCACTACGACATGGCGGGCCGCGCGCTGCTGGCGGCGTTCCGCGTCTACAACGGCGCGGCCTGGGACCGGAGCCTGGAAGAGGGCTGGCGCGACATCACCATCCTGATCTCCGCGTCCATGGCCATCGGCGCCAACTCCGACAAGTCGCAGCCGGTGTGGGAGGCCACCGTGGTCGGTCATCGCCGCGTGCTGGATGACCTGGCCATCGTGCGGCTGCAGTCCGACGGGCCGGTGCCCTACCAGGCCGGGCAGTACGTGCCGGTCACCATTCCGCAGCGGCCCAAGATGTGGCGGTATTTCTCCCCGGCCATCCCGTCCAACCCGTACGGCGAGATCGAGTTCCACGTGCGCAAGATCCGCGGCGGCTGGGTCAGCCCCGCGATCGTCAACGAGACCAGGGTGGGTGACCGCTGGCGCATCGCGGGCCCGCTCGGCGGACTACACGTCGACCGGGACAGCGGCCGCGACGTGCTCATGATCGGCGCGGGCACCGGCATCGCCCCGTTGCGCGCCCAGCTGATCGAGATGGGCCAGCGCGGCATCAACCCGCGGGTGCACTTCTTCATCGGCGGCCGCTATCCCTGCGACCTGTACGACGTGGAGAACATGTGGCAGCTCTCGCAGAGCAACCCGTGGCTGACCATCGTTCCGGTGTGCGAGCAGAAGAGCAATCCGTGGTGGTATCCGCATCCGCCGCAGGACGCACCGTACGGGATGCACCGGCGCCTGATCGGTAACCTTGGCGCCGTGGTCGCGAGCTTCGGCGCGTGGGCCGATCGCCAGATCCAGATCGCCGGATCGGCTCGGATGATCGCCGACACCCGGCGCGCGCTCCTCGCGGTCGGCACGCCGGAGCAGAACATCAGCTGCGACCCTGTGTAGAAGAAGGAGGCCCCGTTGGGGGATCCGAGCATGCTCGGTAACGGTCATCAGGCGCCGGAGTGGACTTCGACCGTGGTCGGTCATCATCGCCTGCGCCACGATCTCGCGGTGATCCGCCTGATCGGTGAGTTCGTGCCGTTCGCCGCCGGACAGTCGGTCGAGGTACGGGTGCCGCAGCATCCCGGCGTGCGCCGCAGGCTGTCGCCCGCGCTGCCACCGTCACTGGACGGCAAGCTGGAGTTCCACGTGCGCACGGTGCCGGGCGGCTGGTGCAGCGGCGCGATCGTCGCCGACACCCAGCCCGGCGACGAGTGGCGGATCGGCGCTCCCGCCGGCGGGTTCTGGGTGGACCCGGACGGCGACGAGGTGGTGATGATCGCGGGCGGCACGGGATTGGCGCCCATGCGCGCCCAGATCCTCGAGCTGGCCCGCAAGCCGTCGCCGCCGCCCACCTACCTCTTCGTCGGCGGGCGGTCACCCCGCGACCTGTACGCCTCGGACATGCTCTACCTGCTGGCCGCCGAATTGCCCTGGCTCACCGTGATTCCGGTGGTGGAGAACCCGCACGACCCGAACTGGGTCGACGAGTGGTACGAGCAGTCCCGCGTCGACATCGGCTTCGCACCCGACGACCTGCTCTACGGCACCCTCGCCGACGTCCTCGGCTCGCACGGCGCGTTCGCCGAACACCAAGTCCTGGTCTGCGGCTCCCCCGCCATGGTCCAGACCACCGTCGACCGCCTCCTCGAAACCGGAACCCCCCCGCAGCGAATCCAATTCGAGGGGCTCTAACCGAACCGTGAACCTGAGCCGAGTGAACTACTCGGCCAGGGCAACGGCACACCGTTGGAGCCGACTGCCCGAACCCACGCAACCACACTGGTGGATCACCGGTCTCGAGCAAAGCGCCCATCAAGCATCCGAAGCGGTTCCATCAGCGACGACCCCGGAACCCCACGGCAACGAGGGAACCCCTGGTTAGCGCGATCACCACTGACGCAACCAAACCAGCTCAACCACCGGTTTCGAGCGAAGCGAGACCGAGCATCCGCCGTTCGCAGCGCCGCAGGCGCTGCAAATCGAACACAGCAGGCGCTGGACTAATAGAGCGGATCGTGGCGGATGTTCTTCGCGAGCGTGCCCGCTGCCATGAGGCGGAACTTGGTGGTCTGCACCATCGACGGTGAACCGACGATCTGCACGTCACGGTCGGACCAGGCGCCGTAACTGGCGACCACCTTGCCGATCTGGCCGGTGACCCGTGGTTCCACGCCGGGCCATGTGGTGCGCGGTTCCTCCGGTTCGGCGTACCACCAGGGGTTCTCGTCGTGTTCGCTCACCGGCGTGACCGTGAGCCAGCGGTTGGCCATGGCCAGCTTGCTCAAGGTTTCCAGGTCGTAGAGGTCGCACGGGTGGTGGCCGCCGACGAACAGGTGCACCTTCGGGTTGGTCCGCCGCATCGCCATCGCCATCAGCTGCGCACGCAGCGGCGCGATGCCGGTGCCGCAGCCGACCATCAGCATCTTGCGTTTGGCGTTGCGCGGAACGCCCAAGCCGCCCAGCGGTGAGCCGAGCAGCCACTGGTCGCCGACGGCGGTCTGGCCGACGATGGCGGAGCTGACCCAGCCGCCCAGCACGCTGCGGACGTGGAATTCGATCTCACCGTTGGCATTCGCGGGCACGGCGGGCGAGAGGTAGCGCCACATGCGCGGCCGTGACGGGATCTGCACGCTCAGGTACTGGCCCGCGGCGTAGCGCATCGGCTGATCCAGTTGCAGCCGGACGACGACCAGGTTGCGCAGCACCTCGCGGCGTTCGATCACCGTTCCGGTCCACGCCGACGGCGTGGTCTCCTTCTCCGCGGCGCCGATCATGGTGTCGGAGATGATCTTCAGGCCCTCGTCCCAGGCCCGGTCCACCTCGTCGGTCCACATCTCGGTGCCGGCGAACACCTTCACGGCGGTCTTCAGCGCCGTGGAGACGGCGGCATAGTGCGCGGGCTGCACACCGTACTTGCGGTGGTCCCTGCCGAGCTGGGACAGGAAGGGCAGCAGCTTGTCGGGCTCTTCCAACCGGTCCAGCGCGTAGGAGATCGCCTTGACCAGCCGGTCGCGCTGGAGGTCCATCGCGGCGGGAAAGAAATCGCGGACGTGCGGGTAGTCGGTGAACAAGATCGCGTAGAACGATCTCGCCAGTTTCTCCGGCCCCCCATCCTCCGCAGCAACCGCCTTGAAAGTAGTTCTGATCAAAGCGACAGCGCGTGAATCCATCGGTATCACAACCCCATTTCGCACTCGTTCACGAACCATGCCGGCGAGTGAGGTGCTGCGGGGCCACTCGACAGCAGCCGATGGAAAGGAGTGTAGGCGAGGTTTGCCAGCAACGGAATCTTTCGAAGGAACATCCCGCTCGGAATTTCGTCGAAACGAGGATATTCCGGGAGACACGCCAGAGAAACCGACTGAGAGACCGTAGATTCCACAGGTAATTGGTCTTCCACACCCCGGATCGACAAGGGACACTTAGGAAATTACGTCCCGACTGGTCTGTTCTAGCGACTTCGGGGCAACACCACAACTGGCGCAGATGGATCGAATCGGGCAAACCGATACGGTTGCGTAAGCGAGTCTATGGTAGAAATTCCCAGTTGATTCGACAACGAAATGACCTATGTCTAGCCGCTTCTGTCGAACATGTTCTGGTTTATTCTCAGCAAATCTGTGACACACAGGGCGCGAACGACGAAGGCCCCGGCGCCGGATCGCGAAGTGCGACCGAGGCCGGGGCCGTCGTCGTTTCGGTTATCGTCTGCGCTGGCCGTCTTCGCGACGGTGCCGCGGCTGCCAGACGACCAGCGCGGTACTGCGCTGCTGCGGAACGAGATCCGGGCGGTAGGCCGCCCGCGTCCGCTCCAGCTCGGCCGACAGTTCCGCCACCTGCCGACGCAGCTCCTCCACCTGATTGGTCAGTTCGATGATGCGCTTGATGCCCGCCAGGTTGACGCCCTCGTCCTGGGACAGCCGCTGCACCTCGCGCAGCAGCTCCACGTCCCGGGCCGAGTAGCGCCGACCACCGCCCGAAGTACGTTGCGGCGTGACCAGTCCCAGACGGTCATACGTGCGCAGCGTCTGCGCGTGCATGCCGGCCAGCTGGGCCGCCACCGAGATCATGAAGAACTCGGCCCGCGACCCGCCGGACGCGTTCTTCGGTTCCGAGGACATCACGCACCTGCCCATCCCGCACGTGGATCGAAGCCGCCCGCTCGCTCCGCCTCCTGATAGCGCTTCAGCGCCTCGATGGCGTTGTCGTCCAGCTTCTGCGGCACGGCGACCTTCACCGTGACCAGCAGATCGCCCGCGCCACCACCGCGCTTGGGCACGCCGCGGCCGCGTACCCGCAGGGTACGGCCGTCCGCGGTGCCCGGAGGCACCTTGACGCCGACCCGCCCGTCCAGCGTGGGCACCGAAACCGTGGTGCCGAGGACCAATTCACTGTAACTGACCGGAAGCACCAGGGTCAGGTCGTCGCCGTTGCGGCCGAAGACCTTGTCCTGGCTGACGTGCACGGTGACATACAGGTCGCCCGAAGGCGCCCCGCGCAGCCCCGCCTCGCCCTGACCGGCCAGGCGGATGCGTTGCCCGTCACCGACTCCGGGCGGAATCCGCACCGTGATGGTGCGCGTGCGGTTCTGGATGCCGCTGCCCTGGCAGTCGAGGCACGGGTCGTCGATGATCGACCCGCTGCCACGGCACTCGTCGCACGGCTCGCTGAAGCCGAACGCGCCCTGGTTGCGGCTGACGATGCCGGTCCCGTTGCAGATCGGGCACACTCGCGGACTCGTGCCCGGTTTGGCTCCGCTGCCGTGACACGTGGTGCACGGCGACGGGCTGGTCATCCGCAGCGGAACCGTGACGCCCTGAGCCGCCTCCCGGAAACCGAGCGTGGTCTCGGTCTCCACGTCGGCGCCGCGGCGGGGGCGGCTCGAGGTCCGCGTGCCGCCGCCCCGGTTGAACAGACCGCCGAGCAGGTCGCCGAGGCCACCTTCGGCGGCACCCGCGGCGCCGCCGAAGAGGTCCCCGAGGTTGAACTCCTGCGAGAAGCCGCCGCCCGCGCCGGACCCGAACCCACCGCGACCGTAGCCGCCACCCGCGAAGAGCTTGCGGGTGTCGTCGTACTCCTTGCGCTTGGCCGGATCCGACAGGACGGCGTGCGCCTCGCTGACGGCCTTGAACCGCTCCTCGGCTTTGGTGTCACCGGGGTTGGCGTCCGGGTGCAAGTCGCGGGCGAGCTTGCGATAGGCCTTCTTGATCTCGTCCTGCGAGGCGCCGGAGGAAACACCCAGCTCCTTGTAGAAGTCCTTTTCGATCCACTCCCGTTGGCTCACCGAGCATCTCCTCCTCTCGCGTCCTTATTGTTCGTTCGCGCCGGCATCAACATCCGATGCCTCTTCAGTCGGTGGAACAGCGTTTTCCTTCACATCGGCCACGCCGTCGGTTACCCCGACGAGCGCGTGCCGAAGCACCCTATCGCCGAAGCGATAGCCCTTGCGCATCACAATGCCGATCACCGGGTCGTGGCCGGAGCCCTCGTGCTGCACGGCCTCGTGCAGGGTCGGGTCGAAAGGCTCGCCCTCCGAACCGAACTCCTCGAGACCCTGCTTGAGCAGCGCGGCCGACAGCTTGTCGGCCACCGACTTCAGCGGGCCCGCCTCCAGGTCACCGTGCGCCCGCGCGCGGTCGAGATCGTCGAGCACGCCGAGCAGCTCGGTGACCACCGACGCCTTGGCGGCATCGATCGCGGCCTTGCGGTCGCGCTCGACCCGCCGCCGGTAGTTGGCGTACTCCGCGGTCAGCCGCTGCAGGTCGGCGGTGCGCTCGGCGAGCTCGCCGCTGATGGTGTCGGCGAGGGCGTCGCCGTTGCCGGTTTCCACGCCCTCGTCCGCCTGCGGGGCCTGCGCGGCCGCGGCGCCGTTGTCCGCGGCCTGCTGCCGGACGTCACCGGTCTCCGGATCGATCTTCCGGTTGTCGACGAAGGTGATCGGCTCCTTCTCGGAGTTGGCCTCGGTCACTTCTTCTCCGTGTCGACCGGCTCGTCCACGACCTCGGCGTCCACGACCTGGTCATCCGACGCGGCGCTGGACGCGCCGTTGCCCTGCGCGGCGGCGTCCGCCGCGGAGGCCTCGTAGATGGCCTGGCCGAGCGCCTGCGACTCGGTCGCCAGCTTCTCCACCGCCGCCTTGACCGCGGCGATGTCGGTGCCCTTCAGCGCCTCGTTCGCCTCGGCGATGGCCGCCTCGACCTTGGTCTTGACGTCCGCGGGGACCTTGTCCTCGTTCTCCTTGATGAACTTCTCGGTCTGGTGGACCAGCGACTCGGCCTGGTTGCGGGTCTCCGCCTCCTCGCGACGCGCCTTGTCCTCGGCCGCGTGCGCCTCGGCGTCCTTGATCATCCGGTCGATCTCCTCCTTGGACAGGCCGGAGCCGTCCTGGATCTTGATCGTGTTCTCCTTGCCGGTGCCCTTGTCCTTCGCGGTGACGTGCACGATGCCGTTGGCGTCGATGTCGAAGGTGACCTCGATCTGCGGCACGCCGCGCGGGGCCGGCGGGATGCCGGTCAGCTCGAAGGAGCCGAGCAGCTTGTTGTGCGAGGCGATCTCGCGCTCACCCTGGAACACCTGGATCTGCACCGACGGCTGGTTGTCGTCGGCCGTGGTGAAGGTCTCCGAGCGCTTGGTCGGAATGGTCGTGTTGCGCTCGATGAGCTTGGTCATCACGCCGCCCTTGGTCTCGATGCCCAGCGACAGCGGGGTCACGTCGAGCAGCAGGACGTCCTTGACCTCACCCTTGAGCACACCGGCCTGAAGGGCGGCGCCGACGGCGACGACCTCGTCCGGGTTCACGCCCTTGTTGGGCTCCTTGCCGCCGGTCAGTTCCTTGACCAGATCGGAGACGGCGGGCATACGGGTGGAGCCGCCGACGAGCACCACGTGGTCGATGTCGGACACCTTGATGCCCGCGTCCTTGATCACGGACTGGAACGGCGCGCGGGTGCGGTCGAGCAGGTCCGAGGTGATCTTCTGGAACTCGGCGCGGGTCAGCTGCTCGTCGAGGAACAGCGGGTTCTTGTCCGCGTCGACGGTGATGTAGGGCAGGTTGATCGAGGTGCTCTGCGAGGAGCTCAGCTCGATCTTGGCCTTCTCGGCGGCCTCACGCAGCCGCTGCATGGCCATCTTGTCCTTGGTCAGGTCGATGCCCGAGCTGGCCTTGAACTTGTCGACCAGCCACTGCACGACCCGCTCGTCCCAGTCGTCGCCACCGAGGTGGTTGTCGCCGGAGGTGGCGCGGACCTCGACGACGCCCTCGCCGATTTCCAGCAGCGAGACGTCGAAGGTGCCGCCACCGAGGTCGAAGACCAGAATGGTCTGTTCCTTGTCGCCCTTGTCCAGGCCGTAGGCCAGCGCCGCCGCGGTGGGCTCGTTGACGATGCGCAGGACGTTCAGGCCCGCGATCTGGCCTGCTTCCTTCGTGGCCTGCCGCTGGGCGTCCTCGAAGTAGGCGGGCACGGTGATGACCGCGTCGGTGATCTCCTCACCGAGGTAGGCCTCCGCGTCGCGCTTCAGCTTCATCAGCGTGCGGGCGCTGATCTCCTGCGGCGTGTACTTCTTGCCATCGATCTCGACGGTCCAGTCGGTGCCGATGTGCCGCTTGACGGAGCGAATGGTGCGGTCGACGTTGGTGACAGCCTGGTTCTTGGCCGGCTGGCCGACCAGTACCTCGCCGTTCTTCGCGAACGCGACGATCGACGGGGTGGTGCGCGATCCTTCCGAGTTGGCGACGACGACCGGCTCGCCGCCTTCGAGAACGGCGACGACCGAGTTCGTGGTCCCGAGGTCGATTCCGACCGCACGAGCCATGGTGGTTCCTCCTAATTGACGTACCAATGTGTGTCGGTGCCGGGCGAAAACCGCCCTGTGACGCCGCGAAGGACGCCGCGAGACCTCGCCCCTAGCACCTCACGGAGCACGGCCCCAGCAACACTGAGCGTGGTCGGCTCAATCCTGCCCCGCAGGAGTCTCGGAGTCAACCGAAACTTGAGTCCTGCACGCTCAATCTTGTCGAATAGCTCAACGGGCGAGTCGCGCGTTTAATTCCCCGGAGGCGGCACGTAGCTGTGATCTGCGTCATAAATCGAGGGCGCTGGACGGCCCCCTGAGCGAGTGCGGCCGGGATCGTGGCCGCAGTAGGGTGACGGCGGGGCACCCCATCCGTGCGCCGTCGATCCGAGGAGTCGCCATGAGGGCCGCCGTCGTCACCGCCGCCGAATTCGAGGTCACGGAGGTGCCGACGCCACGGCCCGGTCCGGGGCAACTGCTGATCGACGTGGCGCGCTGCGGTATCTGCGGCTCCGACCTGCATGCCCGCACCCATGCCGACGAACTGGCCGACCTGGCCGTGGCCACGGGCTACGACCACTTCATGCGTTCGGATCAGAGCGTGGTGCTCGGCCACGAATTCAGCGGCACCGTGGTCGACTACGGGCCGGAGTGCAGGAAGCGGTGGAAGACGGGAACGCCGGTGGTGGCCCTGCCGATCGTCCGGCACGGCGGGCAACCCCACCTGGTCGGACTGTCGACCGCGGCGCCCGGCGGTTACGCCGAACAGGTGGTGGTCCAGGAATCGATGACCATGCCGGTGCCCAACGGGTTGTCCGCCGAGCACGCCGCGTTGACCGAGCCGATGGCGGTGGCCTGGCACGCCGTGCGCAGGGGCCGGGTCGGCAAGGGGCAGACCGCCTTCGTCATCGGTTGCGGGCCGATCGGCCTCGCGGTGATCAGCATGCTGAAGGCCGCGGGCGTGCGCACCGTGGTGGCCAGCGACTTCTCCCCGCGCCGACGGGAACTGGCCACGGCGTGCGGCGCCGACGTCGTGGTGGATCCGGCGACCGAGTCACCCTGGACGGCCGCACCGAAGAAGGGACGGATCAACGGCGTCACCGACATCCTCGGACTCGGGTTCGACACCATGGAACGCTTGCGGCGGGTGCCGAATCTGCCGTGGTGGTACGTCTTCCGCCTCGCTCACACGGTGAACGCGGGACCCGCCGGTCCGGTCGTCTTCGAATGCGTGGGCGTACCCGGGATCATCGATCAGATCCTCGCCGCCGCGCCTCCGCTGTCACGCGTTGTCGTGGTCGGGGTCTGCATGGAGACCGACCGCTTCCATCCCGCCATGGCGATCAACAAGGAGATCGAACTGCGGTTCGTGCTCGGCTACGACCCCGGCGAGTTCCGCGACACCCTGCACATGCTCGCCGAGGGAAAGGTCGACCCGAGCCCGCTGATCACCGGGACCGTCGGGCTGGACGGCGTCGCGGACGCCTTCGCCGCGCTCGGCAACCCGCAGCGGCACGCGAAGATCCTGATCGACCCGCGCGCAGCGGGCGCCGCCACCGCCTGAGCTCGATCAGGGCGCGGCGGCCAAGACCTCGTCGGCGATCTTCTCGTCCAGCGTCACCCGCACCAGCGCGGCGGCGAGTTCGGCGGTGTGGTGATCCGGCGCCAGCCGCGCCAGCCGGTCGGGATCCTCCGGCAACTGGACGCGCTTGGCGCCGCGCAGAGCGCGTTCGTCGAAGTGCGGCCGGACCCAGGTCCAGATGTCCTGGATCTCGCGCAGGAAAATATGGGCTCCGGTCGGACCGATCCCGTCGAACTCTTGCAGCAGTTCCGCGGCGCGCTGCGGGTCGTTGTCCGCTTTCTTCGCCAGTTCCCGCAGGTCACCGTGGTAGCGATCGAGCAGGCGCAACGCATTGTGGTGCAGTCGCGTCGCGGTGCTCTCGTCGTAGCGGCGGTAGTTCCCTCGCCCCAGCGCGTCGACCAACTCCTGCCACTGCGCGTCCGCGACCCGGTGCGGCGTCCGGTAGCCGCTGCTGATCAGTTCTCGCGTGGCCCCGATCGCGATCTCCGCGGAGATACGGGCGCTGAGCAGCTGGGAAAGCATGAGCAACTGGAAAAGTGCGGCCGGTTTGTCGTCGAGGGTGATGCCCGCTTCCTCGGCATATCCTGTGCCCGCACGGACGAGCAATTCGTGTACGACGTCCTCTTGGCTCATCGTTACCTCCTCTCGCTACCACGGCGCATACCCGGCCCCACGGCGACTACACCGGCGGCGGTGAGCGGGGAATACGCCCGTCGCCGCAGGTCACGGCGCTTCGGAGGCGGTATTCACCGGCCGATCATTCCGGCAGCACGCTCAGCGTGCCTTCCGCGCTGCGAGCGGCGGTCAGGCACGCCGTGGCGGTGAATTGGTCGGCGAGCGGGTGACGCGCCCGCGCGCGCCATTTCCGCACCGCGGCCATCGCCTGGGCGCGCTGCGCCGGCAGCGGCGCGTCGGCGGGGAGACCCAGGCGCAGATGCGGTGCGATCCCGGAGCCGCCGATGAGGCGGTGCAGCTCGGCGAGAACGTCGGCGGGCAGCGCCAGTTCGTCGGTGCGCAGGCGGCCGAGCAGGCGCAGCTCGGCGAAACCGTGTACGTCCGCGAGCAAGGTGCGCACCCTGGGCAGCAGGCGATCGGCCTGGGTGCCTCGGTAGGCGGTCAGCACCCGGGCCAGCGCGGTCAGCGCGGAGTGCGCCTTGAGCTGATCGGCGCGCTGACCGAACTGCACGTCCAGCACCGAGCGCAGTTCGTCCACGCCGCTGCGACTGGTCAATTCGGCGGCAAGGGTGGCCGAGTCGCGCACGCCGAGCCGAATCAGCGTGACCGCCATCCGGATGCCGAACAACCCGAACCGCTCGGCGAGCTGGGCGCGCAGCTCCGGCGGGACCGGAAGCGGCACGTCGGCGCGCGCGAAACGGTCCGCCGAGAGCAACGCGGCGCTCAGGTCGTCGACCGGGACCCGCGCCAGCGCCTCGAAAGCCGCGAACTCCTGCTGACGCAGCGTCGCCGCGGCGAACGCGAGCAGCCCGGCGACCGGGATCACGGCCTGGCACAAGCCCGTCCGTTCCAATTCCCCGGCGAAACGCGCGGCGACCTCACGCGCCGAGTGCAGCGCGTCGATGCGGCCGGCGCCGATCTCGTCGGCCCGCGAGACCACCCCGACAATGCCCAGCGGACCCGGCGCGCCCGGTCCGCCGTTGGCGGCGGCGGTGCCCGCGCCGACGCGCTCGAGGAACTGCACGTCCGTCGCGTCCAACCGGCGCAGCAGATAGACCACCGCGTCGGCGCCCGGAATGGCGATGCTCTGCTCGGACCGCTCCTCGTCCGCGCCGGGGGTCAGCAGACGCGCGGTGCGCCGCGAGACCTCGCGCGACAGCGACGAGGTGCCGGGAGTGTCGATGATGGTGGTGTGCGCGAGCGTCGCGGCGGGCCACTCGACTTCGAGATGGTCGACCTCGCGCGGGGCCGGGGCGTTCCAGTTCAGTCGGTCCAGGTCGAAGGTCAGCCCGTGCGTCCCGCTGCCGCGGCGGACCACTACGTGCGCGCGGGCGCCGTCGGGGGCGTAGGCGGTCACGCTGGGCGTGGAACCGTACCGGTACCAGGTGACCACCCTGGTGCACTCGGTCGCGTCGGTGGGAGCGATGTCCTGTCCGACAAGCGAATTCAGCAGGGTGGATTTGCCCGCCTTGATCGAACCGGCGAGCGCGACCCGCAGCGGCTGATCCAATCTGCGGGCGCAGTCGGCCAGCAGGGCGCGCGGCCGCGGCTCCCCCGCGAGCGCTGCCTGCGCCGCCCCGACCAGCCGATGCGCCTCGGCGACGATTCCCGGCACCGCGTCACCATCACGTCTCACGGGGTTACCGTACCGGCGGGTCCCATCGGTAGTGCGGTCTGCATGGCATCGGCGTAGCGGCGCAGTTCGGCGACCACGCGCAGCTGCTGTTCCAGCTGCGCACCGCGTTCGGCGCGGCGGGTGGCCACCATGTTCGCCGCCTCCTGCGCGGCCCGCAGCGACTCGTCGATCGAGCGCAGACTGCGTTCGGCGACGCCGGCGTAGTGGTCGCGCAGGGCGCGGTGGATCCGGTGCAGCCGATCCTTCGACTCCTTGCCCGCCTGGAACGCCACATCGTCGACGAAACGGCGCACCGCCGCCTTCGCTTCGTTGCGCCGCTTGGCCAGCCTGGCCTGCTTGTCGTCGCGGAACGCCTTGCCGCCCACGATCAATCCCGCGCCGATCGAGATCGGGTTG
This sequence comes from Nocardia implantans, assembly GCF_035544775.1. NCBI lineage: Bacteria > Bacillati > Actinomycetota > Actinomycetes > Mycobacteriales > Nocardiaceae > Nocardia > Nocardia implantans. Next base: position 148,778 of record NZ_JAYKYQ010000001.1, read on the forward strand.
AGCATCGCGAGGCCGGCGAAGGTGCTGGCGAGCCCGACCATGAGCACGCCGCCGTAGGAGCCGCGCATGCCGACGAGCAGCTTGCTGCCGAAACCGATGTCCGGCTCGAGATCGGCGAGCGTGCCGGTGACGGCGCGGCCGGTGTCGGCGCCGGCGCCGGGGCGCACGTCCGGCAGGTCGACGGCGCCCAGTTCGGCGAAGTGCTCGGCGACGCGCTCGGCGAGCTGGATCGCGCGCGCGTGGGTCCACAGCAGGTTGTCGCCGAGCGCGGTGTCGACGGTGCCGGTGAGGTGTTCGGCGATGCGGTCCCAGTGCCGGCCTGGATCGTGCTCGTCGATCCATTCCTCGGTGGTGCGCGCGAGATTGCGCAGGCGGTCGCGCAGATCGTGGTCGACGTCCCCGGCCAGGTCGGTGATGCCGTCGGCGAGCGTCTGCTGCCAGGCGGCGGTCCTGCGGTGCAGTTCCTCCGCCGCGGAACGGGCGGATTGCAGCTCGCGTACCGCCGCCGCGCCCTGCGCCGGATCGCGGACCGCGACCAATTCACTGCCGAGAGCCAGCGCGAGATGCTCGGCGGCGGACCGGATGTCGCGGGCGACGGCGGTGCGAGTGGCCAGCTGATCGCGCGCGACCACCTGGTCGCGCAGGAAGGTGTACAGCACGCCGAAGCCGGATTCGACACCCAACTGCGGGTCCTGCAACCGCATGGCGTGACTGCGCAGCAGCGACGACACCGGGATCATCGGCACGTCCAGGCGGGCGCGCGCGAGATGGCCCAGATCGGCTTCGTGCACCTGACGCCAGTGCGGGTACAAGTCGGTCTTGGTGAGCAGCAGCGCCACCGTCGGGCACAGTTCCCGCACCTGCCGCAGGAACGCCAGCTCGGGTTCGGTGAGTTCGGTCGAGGCGTCCGAGAGCACCAGCACCGCGTCCGCGGCGGGCACCAATCCGAGCACGCCTGCCGCGTGGGCATTGCCGTGGCCGCCGACGCCCGGGGTGTCGATCAGCACGATGCCATCGGCCAGCAGCGCGTTGGGGATCTGCACCTCGAGGCGCACGATCCGCCGCCCCTGCGCGATCGGGGCGCGCTGGTCGATCGCGCCGATCTCCGCGATCGGCACCGCCACCCTGGTCTCCGCGCCGCTGGAGTCGCCGTGCGCCGCGAGCACCAGCTCCGCGCGCGGCTCGGGACCGTGCGCGAGCAGCATCGGGACCGCCGTGGTCGCGTCGTCGCCGACCGGGCAGATGTCCAGGTTCAGCAGCGCGTTGACGAAACGGCTCTTGCCCTGGTCGAGCTGCCCGGCGACGACGATGCGCCGCCGCGGGTCGCGGACCCGGTCGGCCGCCACTTCCAGGCGGCCGACCAGATCGTTGCGGCCGGCGGCGCGGGCCGCCGCGATGGTTTCACCGAGTACCGACAGCAGCGGTACCGCCGGTGGAGTGGCGTTCGGCGCGGGTGTCCCCATCGCGGTATGGACCTCTTTCCGTATTACCGGGCAACTGTCAGTGCAGGAATGTATCGCCACCCAGCTCGGCGCCCGCCGAACCGCTGAACTCCGTGCCCGCGTGGCTCTCGCCGAACAGGCCCGCGTCGGCCTGGCCGCTGGCGGAGCTGTCCAGGCCGGAACCGAAAGCGCTCGACACGTCCAGCGAGGACCAGGTGTGCGCGGTCGAGCCGACGCTGCCGCCGAGACCGGCGCCGGTGTCCACCGCACCGTGCGCCGCGCCGCCGGCCGAGCCAGCCAGCCCGGCGCCCGCGTCCGCCGCGCCGCTCACGCTCGAGTGCGCCGCACCGCCGAGTCCGCCCGTGGCGTCGAGACCCGAGGACAGGCCAGAGCTCGCGTGCGAGCCGACGCCGCCGTCCAAACTCGAACCGAGATGCGCTCCCGCGCTCGACGCGCCCTCGAGACCACTCGACAGACCCGCGCCCACATTGCCCGCGCCGCCGAGGCCGGTTTCCAGACCCGAACCGGCCGCGCCCTGGATGCCGGTGGAGAGGCTGGAACCCGCGTGCGAGCCGACGCCGCCGTCCAAACTCGAACCGAAGTGCGCTCCCGCGCTCGAGGCTCCTTCGAGGCCACTCGACAGACCCGCGCCCGCGTTACCCGCAGCGCCGAGTCCAGTCTCCAAGCCCGAACCGAGATGCGCTCCCGCACTCGACGCGCCATCGAGACCACTCGACAGACCCGCACCCACGTTGCCCGCAGCGCCGAGTCCGGTCTCCAGACCCGAACCGGCCGCGCCTTGAATTCCGGCGGCAAGTCCTGCACCGGCTTCCGCACCCGCGCCCAGTCCAGTCGACAGGCCCGAAGCGAGCCCGGCCGAGAGGCCCGAACCCGCCTGAGCGCCGGCATCGATGGCGCCGGTCAGCCCGGTTCCGAGGCCCGTACCGGCCTGTACCGCGCCGCCCACGCCGGTGGACAGGCCCGTTTCCAGGCCGCTGGCACCGTGCGGCCCCGCATCGAACGCGCCACCGAGCCCGCTCTGCAAGCCCCCGCCGACCTGCCCACCGGTGTGCAGCGAGCTGTCCAGTCCACCGCCGAGTTCCGCGCCGGTGTTCACGGCCGCGCCGAGACCCGTCGCGAGCCCGGTCTCCAGACCCGCCGTCGCCTGTGTTCCGAGGTTTCCGGCACCGCCGACGGCGGAGGAGAAGTTGCCTCCGAGCCCCGCGGCCGCGTTACCGGAACCCTGGGCCGCGGAACCGATTCCGCCGGTGAGCCCGGTGGCCGCCTGCCCGCCGGAATCGAGCGCGCCGCCAAGGCCTGCCTCCAGACCGGACCCGATCTGCGCACCCGCGTCGGCCGCCCCGTGCAATCCGGTGGACGCTCCAGCGCCGAGACCGGCACCCGCCTGCGCGCCGCCTCCCAGCGCCGCGTCCAGACCGGTGGTCACCTCACCGGCGCCGTTCAGCGCACCTTCCAGACCCGCTCCGGCGCCGAGGTCACCCGCCGCACCCGCAGCGCCGCCGAGCCCCGCACCAAGACCGGCGGCCAAGTCCGTCGCGGCACCCGCAGAACCATCCACAACCCCTCCCAGGCTCGTCCCCAGACCGGTCGACGCATCAACCGCACCCCCGAGCCCAGCCTGCACACCGGTGCCAACGCCCGCGGCCGCATCCGCAGCGCCACCGAGATTCGCACCGAGACCAGCGGTCAAGTCCATCGCAGCACCGGCCGAACCATCCACAGCCCCACCAACATTCGACCCCAAACCGGTCGACGCATCAACCGCGCCCTCCAGCCCAGCCTGCACACCGGCACCGATACCCGTCGCCGAATTCGCGGCGCCGCCCAGCCCCGCATCGACACCGGCGGAACTATCCACAACCCCTCCCAGGTTCGCGCCCAGGCCGGTTGTCGCGTCCACGGCTCCTCCGAGGCCCGCACCGAGGCCCGTGGTGACATCAGCCGCGCCGTCTAGCCCCGCACCGAGACCGGCATCGACAGCACCCGTGATGCCCGCGCCGAGATCGGTTGTCGCGTCGACGGCCCCTTCGAGTCCCGTACCCACACCGGTGCCGAGGTTCGCCACCCCGCCAATCGCGCTGTCGATACCCGCCGTGAGATCGGTCGCCGCACCCGCGGCTCCACCGAGTCCCGCACCCAGGCCTGTGCCGACGTCAGCCGCACCACCCAAGTTCGCGCCGAGGCCGGTCGTCGCGTCGACGGCGCCTTCCAGACCAGCGCCAGCCCCCAGCGCCGCATCCAAACCCGTGGCCAGGCCACCCGCGGCGGCGCCTCCGACACCCGCGCCGACATCAGCGGCACCATCCAAGCCGGCACCGAGCCCGGTCGTCGCATCGATGGCGCCTTCCAGGCCGCCACCTACCTGGGCACCAGCTCCCAGCGCCGCATCCACGCCTGTAGCAAGGCCGCCCGCCGCATCGACAGCTCCGCCGAGACCCGCGCCGAGGCCGGTCGACGCGTCGGCAGCACCCTCCAGGCCCGCGCCGAGACCTGCGGTCAGATCAGTGGCCGCACCCGCGGCCCCGCCCAGACCCGCACCGAGACCCGTGGTGACATCAGTCGCGGCGTTCAGACCGGCACCGAGTCCCGTCGTCGCGTCCACAACGCCTTCCAGTCCAGCGCCGACACCGGTGCCGAGCCCCGCGGTCACATCGGTGGCCGCGCCGAGGCCGGTTTCGAGGCCCGCGCCGATACCGGTGGTGAGGTCCACCGCGCCACCGACCGTGCTATCCAGACCAGCTCCGAGGCCGGTCGTCGCGTCCACAGCGCCCTCGAGACCCGCGCCGAGGCCCGAGGTCACGTCGGTCGCCGCGCCGAGACCACCTTCCAGCCCCGCGTTCAATCCCGCGGAGATGTCCGTGGCGCCCTGCACAGCACCCTCCAGACCTGCGCCGACACCCGTGGTGATGTCCGCCGCGCCACCGATGGCGGTTTCCAGGCCTGCGCCGAGGCCGGTCGTCGCGTCGACGGCACCTCCGATACCGGCGCCCAGACCTGCCCCGAGGTCAGCGCCCGTCTGCACAGCGCCGCCGAGGCCTGCGGTCAGATCGCCCGCGGCGCCCGCCGCGCCTTCCAGACCCGCGCCGAGCCCGGTCGTCAAACCGGTCGTCGCGTCGATCACCCCGCCGAGGCCCGCGCCCAGATCTGCGCCCGCCTGCGCACCGGCGCCCAGAGCGCCTTCCGGGCCCGTGGTCAGACCGGTCGCGGCGTCCACCGCGCCTTCCAGCCCAGCGCCCAAGCCCGCCGCCACGTCCGCCGCGCCTTCCAGGCCCGCGCCGAGGCCCGCACCCGCGCCGATCGCCGCGTCGATACTGGTGGAGAGGCCGGTCCCCAGTCCGGCGGCGATGTCTCCCGCCCCTTCGGCGTCCAGATCGAGGCCCGCGCCGATGCCGCTGATCACCTGGGCGCCCGCGCCGAGCAGGCCGCCGACGGCGGCGGACAGGTCGGCGCCCGCGTTCACCACGGTGTCGAGGCCCGCGGCCAACCCGGCGCCCAGACCCGCGCCGATCTCCAGCCCGGTGTCGATCGCGGTGTTCAGTCCGCCACCGACGTCGACGCCCGTACCGACACCGAGGTCGACATCGAGGCCGCCACCCGCACCGCCGCCCAGATCCACGCCGAGATCGGCGCCCAGGTCGACTCCGGCATCCGCCACCGCCGCCGCGCCAACGGTGCCCGCCGCGCCGATCGCGGCGGCCGTGCCGGTCTGCGCGCCCGCCGCCACGATGGACTGCAACTGGGAGCCGCCGGTGACCAGCGCCGACTCCGCGACCATCGGGGCGCAGAGGGCGATGTCCTCGGGGGTCACCGCGCTCAGGCCCGCGGCGGCCAGCGCCTGGGTCGGGTTGGCGCAGTACGCGACCGCGGCTTCTTGGTTCCGCAGCAGACCGAGGATGAACTCCAGAATCGCGTTGGGTGTCATGAGAATCTTCTCCTGAGTCCCGGCGGACCTCGCTGATCCGCAGTCGTTGGAATGCAAATCACGCTAGGAGCGCATCGCGTTACGCCGAAACGGGGCGAACCCCTACTACCGGCCGTGGCCACCCGATAGGGGTAAGAGCGAAATTAGGGGAAATTCCCTAAACGTGCCCCTAACGAAGTAACGGCGGATGGCCAGCAACCGACAGAACGGTTGCGTCGGCAACTACAACGCCCAGCGCACCAGCTCGATACACAGCAGCGACACCGGACCTGACAGCTTCTCGAACGGGGTTCTCGAATGACACAGCGCCTGGCGCTCGGCATCACTGTCGGGGCGTCGAATTCGGTCGCCGTGGCGGCTACGGAGGATGGCGACGACGGCCTCGGCCCGTCCGGCGGCGGCTTTCTACGCTCGCATCCGAGCGTGCTGCGACTCTCGCCGGACATGGCGCCCACGCTCGGCGCGGGCGCTCGCTCCGCCGGCCGCCATTCCAGCGACGTTCTGCTGGAGGGCTTCCTCGCCAGGGTCGGCGACCCGGTGGGCATCCTCGCCGAGGACGGGTCGTCCTATTCCGCCCCCGACCTGGTAGCGACCTCGATCGGCTGCCTGGTCGACGAGATCGCCGCCGAGACCGGGCGCGGCGGCGTCCAGGCGACGGTCGCCTGCCACCCGGCCTGGTGGTCGCGGCACACCGTCGACATCCAGCGCGACGCGCTCGAGCGGGCCGGGCTCGGCGAGGTGACGCTGGTGCCGGAGCCGACCGCCGCGATCCGCTGGCTCGACGCCGCGCACGGCAGGACCGGCGACGGCGCGGTGATCGTCCTGGATCTCGGCGCCTCGGGCTCGACGGTTTCGGTGGTACGCACCGGTGAGCACGCCAGCCTGCTCGGCACACCGTTGCGCAGCACCGACGTCGCCGGCGCGGAATTCGATCTACTGACCATGCGCTATGTCCTGGCTAACGCGGTGCTCGCCGCCGATTTCGATCCGTTCGATCCGATGGTGGAACGCGAATTATCGGCTTTGCGGGAACGCTGCAGGAAAGCGAAAGAAGAGCTTTCCATAAATACCGCGACCGTTGTTCCGGTGCGGTTGGACCCCGCGGATCCGCACGGCAGCACCGTGCGGCTGGTGCGCGGGGAACTGGAAGATCTGCTGCGCGGACCGCTGCTGAGCGCGATGGACCTGATCCGCGACGCGGTGCACCGGGCCGGGCTCGACATCGGCGATGTCGGCCGCGTCCTGCTCACCGGAGGAGGCGGCGCTGTCCCGCTGGTCGCCGAGCTCGTCTCCTCCGAGTTCGGACTGCCCGTCGTGGCCGCTCCCGACCCCGAGCACACCACGGCGCGCGGGGCTGCGCTGCTGGCCGCCGATCTGCTCGCCGCCGAGACCGACCAGCTTCCCTTGGTCGCTCCGGTGGCCGAGGAAGAGACCGTGCCGCAGCCACGCGCCCTTCCCTCGGCGGGACTCGCGGCGCTGCCAGATGAGCCACCGGCGCGCAGGCGCGCACTGATCAGCCGACCGCGCATGGCGGTGGTGGCCGGTGTCGTGGTCGCCATCGGCCTGCTGGCCACCGGGACGCTCGCGATCGGCACCGGCATCCAATCCGGGCCGGACAATCCCGCCTCGACCGAGCGGTCCACCACCGGCGCCGCCCAAGTCGCCGCGACCTCGGGAGCGCAGCCGGTCGACCCCTCCGCTCCGTCCGGCGTCGCCGCGACGGACTCGGCGAGCGCCACCGGCCGACCGAAGACCGGCACCGAAGCGACGCAGGCCGGTTCCCCTTCGTCGGCGGCTGCGGGCACCACCGTGGCCGTGGTGAACAGCGAGCAGAATCCCGATCAACCCGCCCCAGCGCCTGCGGACGCCCCGGCGCAGCAATCCGCCCCGCAGCCGCAACCCCAACAGCCTTCCCCCGCCCCCGCGCCCGCACCTGCGCCGACCAACCCGCCCGCGCCGACCCAGCAGCAGCCACGGCCCACGGTGCCGAGCGCACCGAGCCTGCCGACCGGCGTGCTGGGCGACACCCTCGGCACGGTGCTACGCGCTCCCGGAGAGATCCTGGGAGGCTCCGGTGGCTGATACCGCCTTCGACACCCTTCCCTGCGCCCGGGACCTGTTCCGCGACCTGGATTCCGCCGACGACCAACCGGTGGTCTACCTGATCCGCGGCCGGTCCCAGACCGGCAAGTCGACGCTGCTCGGGGAGATCCGCGCTCGGCTGCGCGCCCGCGGCGTCCCGTTGCAGGACGACATCGCCGCGCTCCAGCACGCGCACGCGCGCAACGGAGCCCACCCGGTGACGCGCACGCCGAACCCGGGCGGCACGGCAGGCGTGACGACCGACACCGCCCGCCCGGCCCTGATCATCGACAACGCCCACACACTGAGCCAGATCGATCTCGAATATCTCTGCAACGCGGTGGAATCCGGGTCGCGCACGATGGTGATCGCCACCCAGCCGCGCCCGCACGATCCGCGGCTGCGGATGCTCGCCGACGCGGTCTCCCGGCGCGGTCGCGTCGTCGACCTGCGCCCGCTCGGCGTCGCGGACATGGCACCGTTCGCCAGGGAACTCGGCATGATGGTGCCGCGCCAAGTCGCGCAGCACATCCATGTGCAGACCGCGGGTATTCGCGGCGGCGTGGTCGCCGCGCTCACGGCCGCCTGCTCGGCGCGTCTGGACGCGGGCATCGCCGCCGTCGACACGGCCGTCGCCACGTGGGCGCGCGGGTTGCTGGAGAACCTGGAGCCCGACCTGCTGGAGACCCTGGTGGTCGCCACCACTGGCACCGGCCTGGACTCCAGCGAGCTCACCGAGGTGCTCGGCGTCGAGCAGGCCGTCGCGCAGGAACTGATCGACCGAGCCAGGGCCAGCGCCCTGGTGACCGATGCCGACCTGCTGCTGGAACCCGCCGTCGCCCCACTGCGCACGCTGCTGGGCGACCGCAGGTTCGTCGCGGTCGAGCGCCGGCTGCTCGGCGCCCGGCTGGAGGCGGGCCTGCTGCGCGACCGCACCGCGCTGCAACTGGCCGAGTCCGGCGTCCGCGATCCTCGGCTGGCCGACTTCCTCGTCGGCGCCGCCGAGCAGGCGGGTCGCGACGCGGTTCGCTATTACGCCGCCGCGGCCGCCGCGGGCGCCGAACTGGATCTGATCGCGCTGCGCTGGGCCGAGGCGGCCGCGAGGACCGGTGACGGCGACACCGCCATGCGGCTGGCCGAGCCGATGCTGGCGCGCTCGGGCAGCACCGGTGCGGAACTGGCGACGGCGGTGCGGATCTGCGCGGCGGTGCTCACCCGCCGCGGGCTGGTCGGGCGCGCGGCGCAGCTGTACACGTGGCTCGGCGGGCACCGGGTGGGCCCGGACTGGGCGGTCGGCGCCACGGTGTTGTGCCTGGCGGGCGACGTGGCGGGCGCGCACGAGATGTCCGCGTCGGCGCCGAAGTGGCCGCCCACCGAAGCGGGCGCGCACGCGCGCTTGATCGCGACCGCGCTCGCGGACACCGTCGAACCGGGCAACAACACCGCGGCGGCGGTATCGGCGCTGGTCCAGGCCGCACACGCGGACGCGGGCGTGGACCGCTTCCTGCCGTGCACGGCGGCGTCGATCGCCACGCTGCTCTCCCTCGGCACCGGCGAGCCCCGGCGTGCCCAGGACGCGCTGCGGCGGGCCACCGCGAGCGGGCTGCGCTGCCATCAACTCGACGTGCTCGCGGCCTGGACGGCGATGCTCGGCGGCGACGAGCGCGCCGCCGCCGCCACCGTCGCCGCGCTCGACCACGACCGGCTGGACATGCGCGACCGCTTGCTGGCGCACGGCGTCGCGGTCGGCCTCGCCCGGCGCAGCGGCGATCACACCGCGCTGGCTCGCGCATGGCAGGCGGCATATCCGCTGTTCGACGACGTGCAGGCCGATCTGCTCGCGCTGCTGCCGATCGGGGAACTGTGGCTGGCCGCCATCCGGATGCGCGACGAACGCCGGATCACGCCCCTGGTGGATGCCGCGCTCGAGCTGCTGCGCCGCCTGAACGATCCGCCCGCGTGGTCCAACGCCTTCCATTGGTACGGCGTGCAGGCCGCGATCGCGCACGAGAGTCCCGAGGAGCTGCTGCCGCACGCCCGCGCGTTGAAGGCCGCGGCCGAGGCGGGCGACCGGCACGCCGCCGTGCTGGCCGACGCGGGCCGCACCTGGGTGCTGGTGCTGCGCGGTCAGGTCGTCAGCGCACCGGTGCACGCGGCGGTCGCCGCGCTCACCGAGATCGGCATGACGTGGGACGCCGCCCGGCTGGCCAGCGAGGCGGCGCTCGCGACGCCCGACTCGGCGACCGCCACCGCGCTGCTCAAGCTGGCCCGCACGGTGCGCGCCGAGGCCCGCCCGCAGGAGCCGCAGACTCGTCCGGCGGCACCGGCCGCGCACAACGGCGCCGCCCCGCCGCCGCCCGTGCCGCCGCAGGCCGCGATCCTCAGCGAACGGGAACGCGAAGTGGCGGAACTGGTTCTGCTCGGGCTCACCTATCGCGAGATCGGTGCGCGCCTGTACATTTCGGCGAAGACGGTCGAGCACCACGTCGCGCGCATCCGACGCCGGGTCGGTGCCCGTTCCCGTTCGGAGTTATTGTCGATGCTCCGCGCCATGGGACACGGTTCGCTTCTGGTGTGACCGGGTGCGGTTCCGTCAGCGGGAACGCCGAAGCGAGGTAGGTGAGGATGGCCACTGGGGTTGGCCTGCGCGTCGCCGACGACGAGTGCACGGCGGTCATCGTCACCGACGGTGACGAGCAGCCGAGGTACATCGTCCGTGACTCGGTGCTGCACATGTCCGACGACGGTGACGCCGAACTGGGTGGTCCCCCTCCCACCGGCGATGCCCACTCGATCAGCGGCTTCGTGGCCGCCGTCGGCGACCCGGCGGGCATCCCGGTCGACGACGGCGAGGCCTACCGCGCCGAAGACCTCGTCGCGACCGCCTTGTTCTGCCTGATCAACCTGGCCGCCGAACATCTCAGCGGAGCCGCCGAGTTCTACGCGACGCATCCGGCGGATTGGCCGGCCGAGCAGGTGCGTTCGCTGCGGGACGCGCTGGACTACCTGGGTCTGCGCTCGGTGCTGCTGGTCAGCGAGGGTGAGCTGCCGAGCGCGGCGACCGGAGCCGACGGCAGGTCCTTCGCCCACGACGCGGCCAGAGGGGCGCTGGCGGCCGTGCTCGCCACCCCGGCCGGGGCCACCCCGCCGGACCCGACCACCGCGGAGAACTCGACGGTGGACACCATCGTCATCCCCGCCGTGCCCGCCGCCGACGCGCCGCCGCAGGCGTATTCGGCGGCCATCCCGGTCGCCGAGACGCTCGTGGCCGCGGAGCCGGAGCAGGCCCAGAAGCAGCCGCCGCCAGTGGTTCCCGCGCCGCGCTCGAAGCGCATGCCGCTGCTGATCGCGGGCGCGGCGGTGATCGGCCTCGTGCTCGGCGGCATCGTGGTGGCCCTGCTGTTCCGCGACGGCGGGGAGACGCCGGTGCCGCCGCTGCCCGACGCCAAGTCCGAGACGACCTCGGTGGTGCCCGCCCCGCCGCCGGTCGTGACCAGCACGACCACCACGACCACCGAGCCGCCCGAGCCGCCGGTGGTGATCACCGAGACCACGACGCCGGAGCCGACCACCACCCCGCCGACCACCACCAGCCAGCCGCCGACCACGACGACGCCGAGCACCACCACGCGCACCTCGACGACGCGGACCACGCCGTCGACCAACCCGTTCGGTCAGCAGTTGCCGCAGATCCCCACCATCCCCGGGATGGGAATACCGGGTAGTCGGTGATTAGTAGCGTCCTTCTCGGGTTTGTGGCTTAGAGTGTTGCGCTGACCGGGTTGTCGGATGAATTCCCTCACACCGGTCGGTTGCTGGACGAAGACTGTGTGCCAACGGATTCTGCCCGTGGCCACGGATTTAGCTGGCACGTGCGTGCCGACGAAGGGACTTCATGCGCAAGTTGGTGGCGCGTCGCGCCGCGGTCAAAGCTGTCGCCATCGCATCGACCGTTCTCCTGGCTCCCTTGTTCGGCACGACCACCGCCTCGGCGGTTCCCGATGCCCCCGCGCAGCTCGCCGCGGACAATCTCCCACCGGAACTCGTGCAGGCCATCGCACGCGATCTGAAGATGACCCCCACCGAGTACCTGGACCGCGCCGCGCGCGCCCAGCAGCTGCGCGACTACGCGCGCGAGTTCCGTTCGGAGCGGCCGGATTCCTACGCGGGCGCCTGGATCGGCACCGACGGCAAGCCCGTCATGGCGGTCACCTCGCTGGATGCCGCCAAGATCGCCGCGGCCGACGGTTACCAGACCCGGCTCGCCCCCGTGTCGGCGGACAGCCTGGAAAGTTCGCTGGTGCAGCTCAACCAGTGGATCACCGGCCTGCCGCGCGAGATCTCGCAGGCGATCAACTCCGTGGCCATCGACTTCTTGAACAGCCAATTGGTGCTCAGCGTCGCCAACACCCCCGCGGGCCACATGCTCAACCTGCCGACGCTCCTGGCCAACATCAAGGTCATCCTGTCGCCGAACAGCGGCGGCCCGGTCGAACGCAGGCCGATGGGCGGTGACACCTACATCAGCGCGCCCGGTTCGCTCCAGGACTCCTCCCTGCGCGCCGTCGACGTGTGCTCGTTCGGGTTCAACAGCGTCGACGCCTCCGGCAACGCGCTGAACATCAGTGCGGGCCACTGCGATCCGAACCTGGGCAAGGGCAACCAGGAGGCCGGCGTCTACCTGCCGAACGTCCGGGACATCCCGGCCAGCCCCGAACTGGGCACCTTCGTGCGCGCCTCGCTGGGCGGCCAGTCCGCGCTGGACTACTCGGTGATCAAGCTGAACGAGCGCGCGGTGCGGGCGGGCATGGACCAGCCCTCGGTGCGCGGCGCCAACGGCACCACGCTGGCGATCACCGGCACCGCCGACCCGATCACCGGAGCACCGGTCTGCAAGTCCGGTCAGTCGTCCACCTTCACCTGTGGCTTCGTCGTGGCCGACCGGGTGGAGACCCAGCTCTACACCGCCGAGGGCGAGAGCAAGACCGTGCGCGGGTTCGCCAGCTCGGCCTGCACGCTCGGCGGCGACAGCGGCGGCGCCATCGTGTCCGGCACGCTGGCGCTCGGCATCACCAGTGGTTCGAACGCGGCGGACGCGCCGAACTGCAACGAGGCCAACATCGCGCTGGCGCAGTACGGCGGCACCGCCTCGCTGGGCATTCCGATCCGGGCGATCCTGGCCGACATCGACGCCTCTTCCGGCGGCGGAATCGGCAGCGGCATCACCGTGCGCACCCGGCCGAACGCGAGCTGAGCGCACGCCGCGTGGTGTGTCGATCGACATATCGCCGGTCGGCGGGCTATGAGGGAGTCGGGAACCACAACATGAGTAGGCATACCGCGTCGAACCCCATATAGTCTGCTCATGCTCCTGCCACGTATAGGACCTCCCCGCTCGACTGCGCGACAGACCGTAATCCGAAAGACAGTGATCGCCGCCTCGGCGGCGATACTGCTGTTCGGGCCCACCGCGGCAGTGGCGACGGCTCAACCCGACCAGGCTCCCGGTCTGCCCGCCGAGCTGGTCGCCGCGGTGACCCGCGATCTGAAGATCTCGCCCGACGAGTACCTGCATCGTGCGGAGCTGGCGCAGCAGGTGGCCGCGTTCGCCACCACCGCACAGCGGCAGTACCCGGCCGTGTTCGGCGGCTCCTGGCTGGATGACGCGGGCAAGGCGGTCGTGGCGCTGGCGCAGGGCCCCGGCGCGGACGAGGCGAAGAAGGCCGCCGAGTCGGCCGGTTTCGAGGTCCGCAACGTCGCCAAGAGCGAAGCGACCCTGCGTGGCGAGAAGAGCGCGTTCGAGCGCTGGCTGGACGGCCAGCCGGAGGCGGTGCGTTCGCTGGTGCGTGGCGCGGTGGTGGACACCGTCAACAACGCGATCGCGGTCCGCGTGGATCAGGCGGGCCTGCCGATGCCGAACTTCATCGACCCGGCGCGCGTCATCGTGATGGCCCCGCCGGTGGCCGGCGAGCAGGGCACCTTGCAGGCCGGTGACATCGCCGGCGACGCGCGCGGCGCGCTCGCGGGCGGCGACGGCTACGCCTCGGTCGCCGGACGCAGCTCGCTGCGCTGCTCGCTCGGCTTCAACGGCACCGACCGCAACGGCAACACGGTGAACATCACCGCGGGCCACTGCAACCCGGACATCCCGTCCGCGGGCAGCGGCAACGCCGCAGGCGTCTACGAGATGAACGGCGACCGCCTCGGCGCGCAGCTGGGCGTCTTCCAGAAGTCGGTGCTCGGCGAGCAGGACTACTCGATCATCCGGGTCAACGACCAGGCCAAGGACCGCTTCGCCAACAACGGCGTCCGCGCGCCCGGCGCGGCCCCGATCCCGGTCGAAGGCGTGGCCACCCCGGTGGTCGGCGCTCCGGTGTGCAAGTCCGGCGCCCGCACCGGCTTCAGTTGCGGCATCGTCAACGCCGTCGACCAGACCGTGCAGGTCGGCGACCGCGAGCTCACCCAGAGCTTCTCGGCCAACATCTGCGCGCTGCCCGGCGACAGCGGCGGCCCGATCGTGACCGGCCGGTTGGCGCTCGGCATCTCCAGCGCGTCGTCGGTGGCCGACTACCCGATCTGCGAGATCCCGAACCTGATCGGCGCGCTCACCGGTAACGTGCCGCAGCTGTTCGCGCAGCCGGTGCACGTGGTGCTCTCGGACAACCCGGGTCTGCGCATCCGCACCAACTGACCGCGGGAACACGCGAAAGGCCGGCAGCGTCGAGCTGCCGGCCTTTCGCCGTCTCAGGGGCTTTCCGCTGCCCTTACGTGGCCCGCGCGGGGCAACGCCGCATGGCGTGCGGCAGCGGTCCGGCATCCTGGACCGCATGTGTTTGGTGTTGATCGGCTGGCGCGCGCATCCGGAGTACCGGTTGATCGTGGCCGCCAACCGGGACGAGTTCTACACCCGTCCGACCGAGTCCATGCGCTGGTGGCCGGAAGCGCCGGGTCTGCTCGCCGGACGCGACACCGGGGCCACCGGCCGGGCGGAGGGCGAGCCGCCGGGAACCTGGCTCGGCCTGAGCACGCATCCGCACGGTGACAATCGTTTCGCCGCCGTCACGAACGTGCGCGACCCCGCCGATCAACGATTCGATGCCCGTTCTCGTGGCGCGCTGCTGATGGACTTCCTGCGCGGCGCCGCCGATCGCGGCCGGGCGGGCGAGTTCCCGGGACCGGAGAAGTACGTGCTCGACGTCGCCGCCGCTCCCGACGACTACAACGGCTACAACCTGGTCGTCTCCGACCTGCGCACGCTGTGGTGGCACTCCAACCGCAGCGCCGCGGAACCACGCGAACTCGCGGCGGGCTTCCACGGGCTCTCCAACGGCACATTCGTCACCTCGACCGGCCCGGACCTAGGGGAAGCCGATCTGATCGCGCCACAGCCCATCTGGCCCAAGATACGGGCGGGCGTGGACGGGCTGCGCGAGGTCGTGCGCACCGAGCCGGGAGCGGTGGACCGCTACTTCGAAGTGCTGGCCGACCGCACCGAAGCCGCCGACGACGAGTTGCCGCACACCGGCGTCCCTTACGAGATGGAGCGGGCGCTGTCGGCCAGGTTCGTCGCGCACACCGTGCACGGCACCCGAGCGAGCACGGTGCTGATCGTCCGCGAGGACGGGACGTTCGAGATGGTCGAGCGCTCGTTCGGCCCGCTGGGCGAGGAACGGGGCGAGAACGTCGTGCGCGGCCTGCTGGATCTGACGGGATGAACGACGACGGCCCGCCCTCCGATGAGAGCGGGCCGCCGAGGATCTGACGAGCGGGTGGGACCGAAGGCCTACTTCGGCTTGTCCGCCCACTTGGTGGTGCCTTCCGGCGCCTGCAGCGTGTTCACCAGGTCGATGCCCGCGACGAGCAGAGCGGGACCGCCGATGGCGACCGTGCCGAGGATGCCGCCGATGCCGGCGCCCGCGATCGCGGCCGGGATGCAGCCGACGCCGAGGAACGGCAGACCGAGGATGCAGCCGATCACCGCGCCACCGATGACGCCGATGGCGGTGCCGAGGAAGCCGCCGACGGCGGTCGCGATGCCGAACTGGCTGGCGAACTCGTTCTGCGCGCGCTGGTTCTCGATCGGCGACGCGATCGGCTGCGCGACGACGTTCACCGCGTTGAGCGGCTTGTCCTTGGGCACGTTGACGTTGACGCCCTGCTCAGGCGTCAGCTCGAGCACCGTGTTGTCTTCCTTCACGACCGGCTTCACCGGGACGACGGTGTCGGCGACCTTGAAGGCGATCGGCAGCGTGAGGACCGCGTTGCCCTCCGAGTCCTTGATCCGGTAGACGTCGTCTTCCTTGACGTCCTCGGAGGACTTGGCCAGCTCGAACGTTCCCCCCTTGAGCGTCGTCACGACGGTCTTCTCCACCAGCTTGACCGAGTACCGGATCGGGTCGGGCGTAGCAGCGGCCGGCTCGGCATGGGCGGTCCCCAATCCGATGGTCATCGCACCGATGACCATCGCGGCCGCCGCGGTGGTTCTGCGGAGATTCAATTCAGTTTCCAATCCATCATCAGGTCGTACGTCACCACTGGTCTTCAGCACGCGAGAGCTCTGTACAGCAAATCCGGGTGGTCGGCTCCGGATCCTCCCCGAGCAGTGTGAAGACGGTCGCGGCAATCAGAACGTCGTGAGCCTAATAGAACGCCGCGTTTTAAGCGAGATCCCTTATCAGGACTGGGGACTAAGCCAATCCTTACCGACTGTACGGAATGCTTCGCCGTTTACGGTGGTGGTCGACCACTCGGCAGCGTGATCGGCAGAATTTACTGTGACATTGATCACAGGTAAATAGACGGTCAAGCCCCAGCATATGGGGCTATAGCCGAAAAGCCGATCGTACGATGGACATAGTTGTTACTGGCGGGTAACTTACTGCCGGTTAGGATACGAGCGAACCGAGACGGTAGCGGAACGAGCCGCACTCGGGTGCCTCTAAAGAAAGGTCGCGACATGAATGCCCTGACAGTGACGCTGGGCACGATTGGGGCGGCGCTCAGCCTCTTGTGTTGGGCGTCGTTCATCGGCGGCGTCCGCAATATCGCGCGCGCCATCATGGTCGGACAGCCTGCGCCGGACCGCTGGCGGCCCTTCTTCCCGCGCTTCAAGCAGATGCTCGTGGAGTTCATCGCGCACACGCGGATGAACAAGTTCCGCACCGTCGGCTGGGCGCACTGGCTGGTGATGATCGGCTTCATCGGCGGAGCCATGCTGTGGTTCGAGGCGTACGGGCAGACCTTCGACCCGGCGTTCCACTGGCCGATCATCGGCAACCTGGCGATCTACCACCTGTGGGACGAGATCCTCGGCATCGGCACCGTGGTCGGCATCCTGACGCTGATCGTCCTGCGCCAGCTCAACCACCCACGGGTGCCGGAGCGGTTGTCCCGGTTCAGCGGTTCCAAGTTCGGCCCGGCCTACGTCATCGAGGCGATCGTCCTGCTCGAGGGCCTCGGCATGATCTTCGTGAAGGCGGGCAAGATCGCCGCCTACGGCCACTCCGACCCGGCCACCGACTTCTTCACCATGCAGGTGGCCAAGCTGCTGCCCGCGAACACCACCATGGTTGCGCTGTTCGCCTTCGTGAAGCTGATGTCCGGCATGGCGTTCCTGTACTACGTCGGCCGCAACGTCACCTGGGGCGTTGCCTGGCACCGCTTCTCGGCGTTCTTCAACATCTACTTCAAGCGTGAGGAAGACGGCGGCGTCGCGCTGGGCGCGGCCAAGCCGATGATGTCCAAGGGCAAGCCGGTCGACATGGAGACCGCCGACCCGGACACCGACACCTTCGGCGCCGGCCGGATCGAGGACTTCTCCTGGAAGGGCTGGCTGGACTTCACCACCTGCACCGAGTGCGGTCGCTGCCAGTCGCAGTGCCCGGCCTGGAACACCGGCAAGCCGCTGTCGCCGAAGCTGCTGATCATGTCGCTGCGCGACCACGGGTACGCCAAGGCCCCCTACCTGCTGGCCGGTGGCCGCAAGGACCTGGGCGGCGAGGAGATCGGCCTGGTCGACGCCGAGGGCAACCCGAACGAGGCGAAGCTGGCCAAGATCTCCGAGGCCGCCAAGGCCGAGGCCGAGCGGCCGCTGGTCGGCGGCGCCGACGTCAACGGCATCATCGATCCCGAGGTGCTGTGGAGCTGCACCACCTGCGGCGCGTGCGTCGAGCAGTGCCCGGTGGACATCGAGCACGTCGACCACATCATCGACATGCGCCGCTACCAGGTGCTCATCGAGTCGGAGTTCCCCTCCGAGCTGGCGGGCCTGTTCAAGAACCTGGAGAACAAGGGCAACCCCTGGGGTCAGAACGCCAAGGACCGGCTCAACTGGATCAACGAGCTCGATTTCCAGATCCCGGTCTTCGGCCAGGACGCCGACAGCTTCGACGGCTACGAGTACCTGTTCTGGGTCGGCTGCGCGGGCGCCTACGAGGACCGCGCCAAGAAGACCACCAAGGCCGTCGCCGAGCTGCTGGCCACCGCCGGCGTGAAGTTCATGGTGCTCGGCGCCGAGGAGACCTGCACCGGCGACTCGGCTCGCCGCGCGGGCAACGAGTTCCTGTTCCAGCAGCTGGCCCAGCAGAACATCGAGCTGCTGAACTCGGTGTTCGACGGCGTCGATGACCGCAAGAAGAAGATCGTCGTCACCTGCGCGCACTGCTTCAACGCGCTGAACAACGAGTACCCGCAGGTCGGCGGCAGCTACGAGGTCGTGCACCACACCCAGCTGCTCAACCGCCTGGTGCGGCAGAAGCAGCTGATCCCGGTGAACTCGGTGTCGCAGAAGGTCACCTACCACGACCCCTGCTACCTGGGCCGCCACAACAAGATCTACAACGCGCCGCGTGAGCTGATGGCCGCGTCCGGCTCCAACCTGGTCGAGATGCCCCGCCACGGCGAGCGCTCGATGTGCTGCGGCGCCGGTGGCGCGCGGATGTGGATGGAAGAGCAGCTCGGCAAGCGCGTCAACATCGACCGCGTGGACGAGGCGCTGACCACCTCCCCGGCGAAGATCGCGACGGGCTGCCCGTTCTGCCGCGTGATGCTCACCGACGGCGTCACCGCGCGTCAGGAGAAGGGCGAGGGCGAAGGCGTCGAGGTGGTTGACGTCGCCCAGTTGATGCTGGACGCCATCGAACGCGTCGAGCCCGCGGTGCTCACCGAGAACCTGACCGTCATCCAGGAGCCCAAGGCGCCCGAGGCGGAGCCCGAGCCGGAACCCGAGCCCGAACCGGCCCCGGCCGCCGAGGCTCCCGCGCCGGCGAAGGCCGCGCCGAGCGGCGGCGGCCTGGCGATGAAGGGCCCCGCCAAGGCACCCGGTGGCGGCGGTCTTGCCATGAAGGGCCCGGCGAAGGCCCCCGGTGGCCTGGGCATGAAAGGCGCGGCCAAGGCGCCCGGCGCCAAGGCTCCCGCCGCCGAATCGGCGGAGACCGAAGCCACGCCGGCTCCCGCCGCTCCGGCCAAGGGTCTCGCCATGAAGGGTCCGGCGAAGGCGCCCGGTGGTCTGGGGATGAAGGGCGGAGCAAAGGCACCCGGTGCCAAGGCCACCGCTTCCCCCGCCGCCGAAGCTCCGGCCGAGGCTCCCGCAACCGAGGCTGCCGAGGCCAAGCCGGTCAAGGGCTTGGGTATGAAGGGCGGCGCGAAGGCGCCCGGTGGTGGTCTCGCCATGAAGGGCGCGGCCAAGGCACCTGGCGCGAAGGCTACGGCGGCTCCTGCGGCCGAGGCCGCGCCCGCCGAAGCGGCTGCGGAACCAGCCGAGGCGAAGTCGGCCGAAGCGGTTACGGAAACGGCCGAAACCGGCCCGACCGAGACCAAGCCGACGGTGCCCGCCAAGGGTCTGGCCATGAAGTCCGGCTTCAAGCGGCCCGGCCCCAAGGCCCCCGGCAAGGCGGCAGCGGCCCCGAAGGACGCGGCTCCCGCCGAACCGGCTCCCGCGGAGCAGGCTCCCGTCGCGGAAGCTTCCGCCACGCAGCCCGGACCCGCCGCCGAACCGGAGCAGTCCAACGGCGCGAGCGGCAACGGCGCACCCGAAGTCGCGCCGCCCACCGCCAAGCCGGGCGGTCTCGGCTTCAAGGCCGGTGCGAAGGCTCCGGGCCGCAAAAGCTGAGCCAGGATAGCGGAGAAGAGCCCGGGTACTCGAGGAGTACCCGGGCTCTTTCGTTCGCGCCGTATCCGGCGACCGGCACAGCTCATCGACGCGGGGTGCGCTACTCGCCTATCGCCGGAGGCGTCCAATCCCACAATCTGGCCGACTTCCGTCCGGCCACGCCGCGTCCGGCGAGGCGGGTCAGGCCGGTCGCCAGTCCGTAGACGAGGGCATTGGTGGACAGACTTATCGCGGGATCCTGGCGTGCCATGCGCTGCACCTGCTGTCCGCGTGGGCGGCGCAGCTGGTCGAAGCGGGCCAGCGCCGCCGGAACCGGGCCGTCGCGCAGCTCAGCGGCGAGCGCGGTCGCATCTTCGAGCGCCTGGCACGCGCCTTGGGCGAGGAATGGCGTCATCGCGTGCGCGGCGTCGCCGAGCAGCGCCACCCGGCCCTGGGCGAACGACGGCAAAGGATCGAGATCGAAGATGTCATGACACAGAATCGCCTCCGGTGGCGTCGCGGCCAGCAGAGCAGGGATCGGGTTGTGCCAGCTGCCCACCCGCCGACGCAGTTCCGCGAGATCGTTCCCGTAGCGGATCCCTGGTTCGGACTGCCGAACGGTGAGAAACCAGAACACCCGCCGATCGGTCAGCGGGTGGGCGCCGAAACGCGCACCTCGTCCCCAAGTCTGGAATCCTTCGATCGGCCATACCGAGCCCGGCTCGGTCACCCCGCGCCAACACAGAATGCGCTGAAAGACCGGATCGGAGTCGGCAAACAGGCCGCGTCGCACCCCGCTGTGGATGCCGTCCGCTCCCACGAGGACGTCCGCGGCGGCTCGGTGCGTTCCTTCCTCCGTCCGGTAGGTCACCGACACCTCTGATCCGGACTGCTCGAACCCGATGACCTCGGCTCCGGCACGTACGACGCCGGTGGGCAGATGGCCGAGCAACGCGCTGTGCAGATCAGCGCGATGATTGGCCAGCAGCGCGACGTCGCGCCCCGCCTCGTATCGCATCAGGTATCGGCCGGACGGAGTCCGCAGGGTCGCTCCGGCCTGCGTCGGCACCGAGACGGCGCGGAAGTCCGCTCCGACACCCAGCGCGTCCGCCGCACGCACGGCGTTCGGAGCGAACGACCAGCCCGCGCCGATCTCTCCCGCTCGCGCTCTCCGCTCCAGAACGGTCACCGCCCATCCGGACCGGTGTAGTCCGACGGCCGCGGCGAGTCCGCCGATCCCGCCTCCGGCGACGATCGCCGATCGGCCCTGCCCCGTCACCGGTCGCCGCTCTCGCGCGAAGGCAGCGGTTGTTCGCTCAACCGCTTCGCCATCCAGTCGTAGACGTCGTGCGCCGCCCGTAACCGCTCGGCCCGCGCGCTGCCGGGCCCCGCCAGTTCCATGCCCTGCGCGGCGACGTCGCGAAACAAGTGCAGACCCGCCACCCGCCGCTGCAGGACGGTGCTCCACGCGTCGTCGTCCATCCGGTAGAAGTGCGTGCGCTCACCGGGTTTCGTGCGCCGTCGTACGAAACCGGCATCGATGAGCACCCGCATGTTCGTGGCCAGCGACGCCCGGCTCGCTCCGATGGCCGCACCGATTTCGTCCGCCGATTGCTCGGCCGGATCACAGATCATCAACCATCCGAGGATGCGCCCCGAGATCGGCGGGATGCCGTATTCCGCCGTGCAGAACATCGCCACCCGCTCGACCCACTCCAGCACCTGCTCGTGGCCGGGGTCCCGATTCGCCATACTCACTCCGATTCACACATGTCTAGTTGATTCAGTATTTACTGAAACATATGGACATGGCAAGGCGCGGCCGAGCACGAGACCGGACGATGCGCGGGGCCGATAGCGACCCGCGCGCGCCGTCGTGCGACTATGGCCGGGTCAGTGCGGCGTAGCGTGCGAGATGTTCGTCCGTCGAGCCGAATTCGTGCTCGATCGCGGTAAGCCGCTTGAAGTAGTGGCCGATGGCCAGCTCTTCGGTCATGCCCATCGCGCCGTGCAGTTGCACGGCGTTCTGCCCGATGAAACGCGCCGCCCGCGCGACGGTGACCTTCGCCGCCGAGACGGCGCGGGCCCGGTCGTCGGCGGAGGCGCGCAGGGAATGGACGGCCAGGTGGACCGCCGCGATGGCCTGCTCCAGTTCGATGTACATGTCCACCATGCGATGCTGCAGCGCCTGGAAGCTGCCGATCGGCTGACCGAACTGCTCGCGCTGTTTGGCGTAGTCGATGGTGTCGGCCAGCACTTTGCGCATGCAGCCGACCGCTTCCGCGCAGATCGCGGCGGTCGCCTCCGCGACGGTCGGCTCGATGACGCTCCAACCGTCCGACTCCGTGCCCAGCAGCGCGTCGGCGGGCAGTCGCAAGTCGGTGAACACCAGATCGGCGGCCGTCCGGTCGTCGATGGTGCGGTAGGCGTGCACCTCGACGCCCGCGGGGGGAGCGCTCGCGTCGAATTCCAGCCGGAACAGCGAGATGCCCGCCTCGTCGCGGCGATCGCCGGACGTGCGCGCGGTGATCAGCAGATCGGTGGCCAGCGGCGCGCTGGTCACCACGGTCTTCTCGCCGTCGAGCACCCAGGCGTCGCCGTCGCGGCGGGCGGTGGTCGACACGTCGTGCAGCGTGGCTCCCGACGTCGGTTCCAGCGCGGCGAACGCGACGCGCGCGTCACCGGACACGATCCGGCGCAGCACGGCATCGGCCTGCTCGCCGCCGGAGCGCTCGAGCAATCCGGCGCCGAGCACCACCGTGTCCACGAACGGCTCGACCACCAGCGCGCGGCCGAGTTCCTCGGCGATCACCATGAGTTCGACGGGACCGCCGCCGGTGCCGTCCACCCGCTCGGGCAGGGTCGCGCCGAGAATGCCGAGTTCGTCGGCGAAGCCGCGCCAGACGGCGGGCTGCCAGCCCGCGTCCGATTTCGCCGCCGCACGGCTCTTCTCCAGGTCGTAGCGGGCGCCGAGGTATCCGGCGATCGCGGAGCGGAGCATTTCCTGCTCGTCTGTAAGCGTGAAGTCCATCAGAGTCCCAATGCTGCTTTGGCGAGGATGTTTCGCTGAATCTCGTTGCTGCCCGCGTAGATCGAGCCCGCTCGGTCGTTGAAGTACTTCAGCGGCGCGACGGCCTGCCAGTCCGCGCCGCTGTGGTAGCCGTCGGCGGGCGGCGTGTACTGGGCGATCGGGCCGCCCGGCTTGGTGGCGTGCGGCTGGTAGACGCGACCGCGCGGTCCCGCGACCTCCAGCGCCAACTCGGTGAGCTTCTGGCTGAGTTCGGTGCCGAGGATCTTGAGTGTGGAGGAGGCGGGGCCCGGGTTCTTCCCCTGCGCCATCGCGGAGATGGTGCGGTACTCCAGGATTTCCAGCACCTCGGTGCGGATCCGCAGATCGGCGAGCTTGGCCGCGAACACGCGGTCCTCGATCAGCGGGTTGCCGTCCGGGCCTGGCTGCCGCGCCGCGTTGGCGGCGATGTCCTGCGCCATGACCTGCAACCACGGCGCGGCCGCGCCACCTCGCTCGTGCACGAGCAGGTACTTCGCGACGGTCCACCCGTCGTCGATCCGGCCGAGCACATTGGCCTTCGGCACCCGCACGTTGTCGAAGAAGACCTGGTTCTGCACCTGCTCACCCGAGGTCATCACCAGCGGCCTGATCTCGATGCCCGGCGCGGTCATGTCGATCAGCAGGAACGTGATGCCCTGCTGTTTCTTACCCGTGCGCGAGGTGCGCACGAGGCAGAAGATCCAGTTGGCCTCGGTGGCGTGGGTGGTCCAGATCTTGCTGCCGGTGCACACGAAGTCCTCGCCGTCGTCGACGGCGGCCATGGTCAGCGCGGCCAAGTCCGATCCGGCCTCCGGCTCGGAGTAGCCCTGGCAGAAGAAGACCTCGCCGGTGAGGATGCGGGGCAGATAGAACGCCTTCTGCTCGGGGGTGCCGAACGCGATGATCGCAGGGGCCACCATCCTGATGCCCATCGGTGACAGCGCCGGCGCGCCGGCCAGCGCCGATTCCCGCTGGAAGATGTAGTGCTGGGTCAGGCTCCAGTCGCATCCGCCGTGCTCCACCGGCCACGCGGGCGCCGCCCAGCCGCGCTCGTGCAGGATGCGCTGCCATTCCATGCTCGCCTCATGGTCGGGATACACGCTCGTCGCCAAGCGCCCGGCCCGCCGCAACTCCGGCGTGAGCTTCGCGTCGAGGAATGCGCGCACCTCGTCCCGAAACGCCAGATCCTCCGCTGACCAGTCGTAATCCATCTGCCCTCCCAGAGGGTGTGCACCGTTGCTTCCGTGGCGACCATCCCGCCACCACGCGAGAGAATGTACGACCGTTTGTTTTACAGAGTCAAACTGACGTCATATGCCCGCAGACTCTTCACCAGGGGGCGAACCGACGGCACGGTGGCCGGACCCCAGCACAGGCCCGGCAACCGGTCCATCCGCGCCGAGCAATCGCCGCCGCACCTCAGCCGCAGGGACTGGATTCACCGATCTTGACCACCGACAGCACGGCCTCCCCCTCTCCGATCAACGTTCCCGGCCCGGGTGACTGCGCCACCACGATCCAGTTCCGATCCATCACCTGCATCCGGCCCTTCCCGGTCGCATCCTTCGAGCGCGAGGACCTCATCCGCGTTCACGCATCGACGGTCGATGCGCACGGGCATCAGATCGAGACGTCGATCACATTTGTTACTAGGCGCTATCAAAACGTCCGGCGTTCAGCAGTCCTCGAAGAATGCCTTCAGGTAGCCCACCGATTGGTAGACGTAGTCGTAAGCCCACCGGGGGACCGAGAGGGTGGGTTCGGGGTCGGTGAAGAGAAGTTCTCCGGCCCAGCACTTTTGCAGGACATAGCGGGCTCGGGAGATGTGCGGGGTGAAGGTTACGACGATGACGCGGTGCCAATTGTTGGCGCGGGCGAGGCGGGCGAGTTCGCGCCCCTCGCCGCGGGTGGTGCGGGGGGACGGGTCGAAGCAGAGCACCTCGAAGCTGTAGCCGCCGTGACAGATCCGGTTCAGCATGGCGCTGTGCTCATAGGGATTGGAGAACACCACCCGCGGCGCGTACCCCTCGCGCGCCAAGCGCAGGCCCAGCTGTTCGCGACCGTCGTGTGCTCCACCGAGAACGAGCACGGCGTCGGCCCGCGCGGGCGGATCGGTCCGCGGACGCACGTAGACCGGCCACAGCGCCACCGTGGCGACAACCACCGCCAGACCGGCGCCGAGCGCGGCAGAGACCAACCGACGACGTCGCACCATGCCGATGCTAGCCGGGCGTAACACCAGGTCACGGCGCCGGCCTCGGCCATGTAGCCGCATGTACATCTGCTGTTGCCCGGACCCTTGCCTCGCTGACGTGGCGTGTCCACCGGCGGGGCTTACCAATCGATCATGCGATGCACAGTCTTCGGAACCGGGTACCTCGGGGCCACGCACGCGGCGTGCATGGCCGAACTCGGGCACGACGTCATCGGAGTGGACGTGGACCCGGGCAAGGTCGCGAAGCTGTCCGACGGAGTGGTGCCGTTCTACGAACCGGGCCTGGAGGATGTGCTGCGCCGCAACCTCGACGCGGGCCGCCTGCGGTTCACCACCTCCTACGCCGAGGCGGCCGACCACGCGGACGTGCATTTCCTCGGCGTAGGCACGCCCCAGAAGAAGGGCGAGTACGCCGCCGACCTGAAATACGTGCGGGCGGTGGTGGATACGCTCGCCCCGCTGCTGGAACGTCCCTCGGTGATCATCGGCAAATCGACCGTTCCGGTCGGCACGGCGGCCGCGCTGGGAACTCGCGCTCGCGCACTGAGTTCCACCGACGTCGAAGTGGCGTGGAATCCGGAATTCCTCCGAGAAGGATTCGCGGTCAGGGACACTCTGCGGCCCGACCGGCTGGTTCTCGGCGTCGACCGCGACCGTGATGCCGCCGGGTGGGTCGAGGATCTGGTGCGCGAGGTCTACGCCGACCTCATCGCCGCCGAAGTCCCGTTCCTGCTGACCGACCTGGCCACAGCGGAATTGGTGAAGGTCTCCGCGAACGCCTTTCTGGCGACGAAGATCTCGTTCATCAACGCGGTGTCCGAAGTGTGCGAGGCGACCGGCGCCGATGTGACCATGCTGGCCGACGCCCTCGGCTATGACGCGCGCATCGGCCGTCGATTCCTCAACGCCGGACTTGGTTTCGGCGGCGGATGTCTGCCCAAGGATATCCGCGCGTTCATGGCCCGCTCCGGCGAACTCGGCGCCGACCACGCCGTCGCCTTCCTGCGCGAGGTGGACAACATCAACATGCGCCGCCGGACCAAGGTGGTCGACATGGCCGCTCGCGCCTGCGGCGGTTCACTGCTCGGGGCCAATGTCGCGGTGCTCGGCGCGGCGTTCAAACCCGAGTCCGACGACGTGCGCGACTCCCCCGCGCTGAACGTCGCGGGCATGATCCAGCTCCACGGAGCCGTGGTGACCGTCTACGATCCCAAGGCGCTGGAGAATTCGCGCCGAGTGTTCCCCACCCTGAACTACGCGACCTCGGTCATCGAGGCGTGCGACCGCGCCGACGTGGTGCTCGTGCTCACCGAGTGGGACGAATTCACCGCGCTGCGCCCCGGCGACCTCGACCGGGTGGTGCGTGCCCGCTCGATCATCGACGGCAGGAACTGTCTCAATCGTGCCACCTGGAGAGCAGCCGGATGGGTGTACGCGGGACTCGGCACACCGTAGAGTTGCGGGGCGAGGCGGGCTACTGCCAGACAGACGACCAGTCCTGCCTTAAGCACAGCTGATCGCCGACGGTAGGGTCCGTCCAGCGGGTCTCCGCCGACGGATGGTGCAGGCTCGCATGTCGTGCAGTGTGAAACGAGATGGGCAGCTGATGAGTTCGGTACTGGGAGTTTCGGTGGGGGCCGGCGCTGTCCGTATGGCGCGACCACACACCGCGAACCCCCACGGGCATGTCTCCCCGCATTCCTTCGATCTGCAGACCATTCCAGTCGTCGACCAGAGCGTGGAAGAGCTGGCTGCAGAGGCCATCGGCGTCACCCTGGAGGCCACGCCCGGTATCGGCGCCACCGCGATCGCCTACCGCAGTGAGCAGCACGCCCGCGCCATTCGCGCCGCCATGGCGCGCCAGCAGTTGACCAATTACGAACTCGTGCCGGAGATCGCGGCCGCGCTCGAATTCGCGCAGGCCACCGGCGATATCCGGGGCATCTCCTCGCTGGTCGTCTACGACCTGGGCAGTTCGGGCCTGACGGTGAGCGTGGTCGACACGCAGACCCGCGAGGTCAGGCACAGCGAGCGCACCAGCGACATCAGCGGCGACTATCTCGACTCGTTGATCCGGGAGCAGCAGATCGCCTCGGGGCGGATCGCGCACCCGCCGAACGCCGCGGGCCTGGCCGCGCTGGACGCGCTGTGCCGGGAGGCGAAGGAGCAGCTGACCACCAACACCGCGGTGGCGCTGCCGAGCGAGCAGGGTCTGGTCCTGCTCGCGCAGGAGAACTTCGAATCGCTGATCATGCTGGCCATCGAGTCGTCGGCGCGGATGGCGCGCGACGTGATCGTCCGTTCGGACCGCCCCGTACACGGCGTGCTCGCCATCGGCGGTTGCGCCAGGATCCCGCTGGTGGCCAAGGTGCTCGAACGCTGGATGGGCGTGCCCGTCATCGTGCCCGACAGCCCGGAGACCGTGATGGCGCGCGGCGCGGCGCTGCTGGCCAGACCGGTCCGCAAGGAGACGCCGACGGCGAGCGCCCTGCTGGACGACGAACTGTCACCCGCCTGGCTGTCGGCTCCGGCCCAGCGCGGCAAGCGCGAGATCAGCGGCGCGGTGCTGACCGTGAGCGCGCTGGCCGTGGTCGCCGCGATCGGACTCGGTCTCGGTTACGGACCGCAGGTGCTGGAACGCGATTCGCACACCAGCGAGGGATCGCCGTCGCTGTCGCCGACCACCACACCGCGCACCACCAGCTTGGACCCGCAGGTCGCGGTCGCGCCGGGCACCACGGAGTCACCCGCGCACGAATCCATCGCCGCGCCGCCGCCGAATCGCAGGCAGACCACCAGCGAGACGCCGCCGCCGCCCGGCCCGAACACCATCGTGGTGCCGGGCCTTCCGCCGATCGTGGTCCCCACGATCCCGCCGGAGGTCTTTCCCTTCCCTCCGCCGCCGCAGCGCTGAGCCGGGCGAAGTCTCAGACCCGCGCGTGCCGGGCGCGGCGCGGGCGCGGCGCCGGCGTGGGTTCCTTGGTCGTGAACGGGCGGGCGAGCAGCACCGCGATGCCGGTGGTCAACGGCACCGACAGCGCCAGCGCGATACCGCCGACCGCCGAGCGCGCGATCTCGATGGCCACCGCGTCACCGGTCAGCACGTCGCGGATGGACCGCCCCGCCACGCTGAACAGCAGCAACAGCGGCAGCGCCCCACCGGCGTAGGCGAGTACCAGCGTGTAGACGGTGCTGGCGATGTGATCGCGCCCCACGCGCATGGCAGCGGCGAAAACCTCCCGCCGGGAGGCGGACCGGTCGATCGCGGCCAACTCGAACGCGGCCGACGCCTGGGTGATCGTGACGTCGTTGAGCACACCGAGCGAACCGATGATGAACCCGGCCAGCAGCAGTCCGGTGATGCTGACGTGCTCGATGTAGGTGGCGACGTTGGTGTTCTGCTCCTCGGAAAGCCCGGTCAGATTGGTCATCTCGATGGTGAGCCAGGACAGCCCCGCGGCGAGCAGCATCGAGGTCAGCGTGCCGAGCAGCGCCGAACTGGTGCGCAGGTTGACCCCGTGCGCCAGATACAGCACCGCGTAGAGGATCAGGGAGCCCGCGACCAAGGCGACCGGGATCGCCGGTTTCCCGTCCAGCAGCGCGGGCAGCAGGAACAGCACCAGGACCGCGAAGGCGAACACCAGGCCGAGCAGCGCGCGGACGCCGCGCCAGCGCGCCACCACGATGATCACCACGACGAACGCGAGGGCGATCAGCGTGAGCGGCAGCCCGCGCGAGTAGTCCTCGAACGAATACAGCGGCGTCCCGCTCGGGTCGGTCTGGCGGACCAGCCGGAGCTTGTCACCGGCGTGCAGATCGGGTTGTCCTGGGCCGGGGGCGATCTCCAGCAGCGTGCGGTTGCCTTTGTGCGGTCCGGACTCGATCGAGATCAGGCTGCGCTGGCAGGTGTAGGCGTTGTTGCGCGGCGCTTGGGGTTGGTCGACGAACACCTTGCCCAGCGACGGGCTGCCGCACGGCCCCACATCCTGGAGCACCACGGTGCCCGCCTCGGTCTGCACCGCGCCGCCGCCCGCGTTCTGCATCGGCAGCGGGATGTCGATGTGCTGCTTGCTCGGCCACAGCACGATCGCGCCGATGACGACGACGATTCCGATCGCGGTGAGTAGCCCGACGACCACGCGCGCCGCGGTCGCGCCGATCGCGATCGGTCCCGAATGATCGTGATGATGGTGGTGGTGGTCGCTCACCGCGCTCCTACCTGTCCGATGTGTTTGCGCCCGGAGCGAGCCTAAAGGATTTCATTTTCAAGACCGTCGCGGCGGTTACCGAACACAGCGGATACACGGTCGATGCGGACCGATCGCGGGAGAAAAAGGAAGTTAGAGGGGGCGGCGGAGAGCAGGGGGATGTCTCCGCCGCCCGCAGGGCAGGCGGCCCAGGGGGGTAGGCGGCCTAACCCGAGGCCGGATATGCCCAGGGGGGGTAGGCAATCCGACCAGGCACTCAGAGTGCCGAGGACCACTGTACACAAAAGTACTTCTTTTGCGCTAGCCAGTCGCCAAATCCGACAGGTATCCGTACGTCGAGTTTGTTTCCAGGCCGGAAGCGGGGCGATTATATTGACCGCCGCCGCCCTTCCCGCTATTGGCGATAGCTGGACAGGAAGTTGCCGAACCGTTCGATCGCGACCGCGAGATCCCTGGCCCATGGCAGCGTGACGATCCGCAGGTGGTCGTGGTCCGGCCAGTTGAAGCCGGTGCCTTGCACCATCAGGATCTTCTCCTGCAACAGCAGATCCAGGATCAGCTTCGAGTCGTCGTAGATCTCGTACACGTTCGGATCGAGCCGCGGGAACGCGTAGAGCGCGCCCTTCGGCTTCACACAGGACACGCCGGGAATCATGTTCAGCCGCTCCCAGGCGACGTCGCGCTGTTCGAGCAGCCGCCCGCCGGGCAGGATCAGGTCCTCGATGCTCTGATGACCGCCGAGCGCGACCTGAATGGCGTGCTGCGCGGGCACGTTCGGACACAACCGCGAGGAGGCGAGCAGATCGATGCCCTCCAGGAACCCGGCCGCGTGCTCCTTCGGCCCGGTGATCGCCAGCCAGCCCGACCGATAGCCGGCGACCCGGTAGGCCTTGGACAGCCCGTTGAAGGTCAGGCACAGCAGGTCGGGCGCCACCGTGGCCAGCGAGATGTGCTTGGCGTCGTCGTAGAGGATCTTGTCGTAGATCTCGTCGGCGAGCAGCAGCAACTGGTGCTTGCGCGCCAGGTCGGCGATCTGCTGGAGCACTTCGGCGGAGTACACCGCGCCGGTGGGGTTGTTCGGATTGATCACCAGCAGCGCTTTGGTCTTGTCGGTGATCTTCGATTCGATGTCGGCGATGTCGGGCTGCCAGCCGTTGGCCTCGTCACACAGGTAGTGCACCGGCGTACCGCCGGCCAGGCTGGTCATCGCGGTCCACAGCGGGTAGTCCGGCGCGGGGATCAGCACCTCGTCGCCGTTGTCCAGCAGGGCCTGCATGGTGATGGTGATCAGCTCGGAGACGCCGTTGCCGAGGTAGACGTCGTCCACATCCAGCTCGGGGAAACCGGGCACGAGTTCGTAGCGGGTCACGATCGCGCGCCGCGCCGAGAGGATGCCCTTGGACTCGGAGTAGCCCTGGGCGTACGGGAGCGCCGCGATGATGTCGCGCATGATCACGTCGGGCGCCTCGAACCCGAACGGGGCGGGGTTGCCGATATTGAGCTTGAGGATGCGGTGGCCCTCGGCCTCCAGCCGTGCCGCGTGCGCGTGTACCGGTCCACGGATCTCGTAGACGACGTTCTGCAGCTTCGTGGACTGCTCCAGAACACGCGGGGGGCGGTGCGGATGATGAGGACTCACCCGTCCCATGGTGCCATCCGTCGCAACTGGATAAATCGCCTGGCCGAGCTCCGATCGGGCCGCCACGCCCCCGACGGCGGCGACGGCCCCCGCCGGGTGTGACGCGTCACTCAGTGGGGACCGACGGGTGGGATGCCCTTGGCCGCCGTCGAGCCGCAGAATTCCTCGATCCGCTCGTCCAACCGGCGCGCCTCGACCGAGTCGCGGAAGGCCGGGGCCGCGATCCGCCTGCGCACACCGGTCAACCGCTCCTCGAGCTGCGCGATGCGCTTGTCCTCGTCGAGCCCGAGCACCGGTTGCAGCGCCTCGGCCGCGCCGTCCAGGCTGCCGTTGATCAGGTGCGCGGCCGCGCAGTCCACCCTGGCGAGCGCTTCCGCGCCGTAGGAGCGCTGTTCGGACGGTCCGTTGGAGTACAGCTCGATGGCCCGCTGGGTGGCGCTGAGCGCGGGCTCGGCCTGACCGAGGTGGATGTAGGTGGCGCCGGCGTAGTAGTTGGCCTTGGCGTCGTTGAACCCGAAGACGCCGCCCACCTCGTCGTGCAGGGTGTCGGTGGCGGCGATCTCGCGGGCGTCGCCCGCCGCTCGGACGCAGCGATCGGTGTCGGCGGCGCTGCCGAGCGCCGACCAGATGCGCGCCTCGATATTGAGCAGCCGCACCTGCGCGGTCGCGGATTCGGCGAACTCCTGCCCGCTCTGGGCGAGCTGGACCGCCCGGCGCGGCCGCTGCGACCAGTATTCGATCAGCGCGTGCATGCCGCGGGTCCAGGCCCGAAGTCCGTTGTGCCCGCACAACTCCGCGTAGGCCCATGCCGCGCGGACCTGCTCGCCCGCCGCGTCGTAGTAGCCGAGGTCGGTACTCGCGTTGGCGAGCAGGCCCGAGAGCGTGCCCGCCAACAGATACAGATGCCCGGTGTCGGCGGGCCGCTGATGGCCTTCCAGCAACCGGTACACCCGCCGCCGCACCCGCACCATTTCCACCATCATCGGAACCGGCGGGATGCGCACGTAATCGTTCGCGATGCGCACGACATCCGCGTCGAGCTGTTCCAACGTGCTCGCACCGACATTGGTGCTCTCGGCCTTGCCGGCGTGCTCGCTGGCCTCGTGGGCAGCCGCCATGATCAGATCCCTCTCCGAAATCGCTGCCAACGCAGCACCTCTCATCGCACCGGCGTCTATGAGAGCCAAAAGGTCCGCGTCGCTCGAATAGTGAACGCGCGCCGAGGCGTCGGTCTGCGCATCGAAACCCGGCGGGACGGCTCGATCGATCGCGGGCCGATCGATCAGTGCCGCGAACCGCGCCCGCACCACATCGTCGGACCTGGCCAGTGAGGTATCCAGAGCGGCTTGGTTGATCGGTCGTGGATGGACCCGGACGCCTCCGGCTTCCCACTTCGACACCAAGCGTTCGTGCACACCCAGATGGGCGGCGAATTCCCTGATGCTCATCCGCTTGGCATCGCGAAGGGCACGGGCCTCTTTGCCTGACCAATGCGTGACCACGGTGTCATCCCTTCCGAACGAACTCCTACCAGAGTACGAGCGGTTTGTGAGCGGGGCCACAGGTGAAATACGGCCCGCATCAAAGGCAGCGGAAGGGCAGCGGAAGGCGGGCGGGCGGGGGATGCCGAATCATGCGGCGAGCCGGGACCATTGAGGCGGAAGGCAAGGAGTTCGCCGTGAATGTCGAGAAACTCAGGACCGTGGACGATTGGGTGGCGTTCTATCGGCACGAGTTCGGACTGCCGGTCACCGAGCGTGGCGGTTTCGCCATGCTGCCGATCACCGGTCGCGTTTGCGTCGTCCACCTGCCGACCGCACGTGCCGAAAAGGTGCGCGTCGCACTGGAACAACAGGGAACGAGGGGTCCCATGTTGGCCAGGCAGATCCGATGGAGTTTCCTCGCCGAGCCCGACAGCCGACCGGGACCACAGGTGCTCGAGGCGCTCAATCGGCTCGATATCGGCCTGCCCGCCGTCGGCAGCGCCGTGATGTTGCCGACCGGCCTCGGCCGCTGGACCCGGGAAGGGTGCTACTGGGTCAGCCCGCCGAGCCGCGGTGACACGCTTCCACCGCTGTCCGTCATCCTCACAACGGCGCTCGCGGTGGGAGCGGGCGGCGGGGACTGATCACCTCCGCGGTCAGTTCCCCGCTGCCGTCCGCCGGGTCCGCTTCTCCCCCACAGTCGACGAAGCGGACCCGGCGGCGTCAGCGTGATTCGGCGGCGTCGATCGCGGCGGCCGGAATCGGGAAGTTGAGGTAGGACCGCGACGGAGTCGGTCCGCGCTGACCCTGGTACTTCGAGCCGGCCACGGCGCTGCCGTACGGGTGCTCGGCCGGGCTGGTCAGTCTGAGCAGGCACAACTGGCCGATCTTCATGCCCGGCCACAGCGTGATCGGCAGATTGGCCACGTTGGACAGCTCCAGCGTGATGTGCCCGCTGAAGCCGGGATCGATGAAACCCGCGGTCGAGTGGGTCAGCAGGCCCAAGCGGCCGAGGCTGGACTTGCCCTCCAACCGTCCGGCCAGGTCGTCCGGCAGGGTGCAGACCTCGAGGGTGGAGCCGAGCACGAATTCGCCGGGGTGCAGCACGAACGGCTCGCCCTCGGCAGGCTCGACCAGACTGGTGAGCTCGTCCTGCTGCTGCGCCGGATCGATGTGGGTGTAGCGGGTGTTGTTGAAGACCCGGAACATCCGGTCCAAGCGCACGTCGATGCTCGAGGGCTGGATCAGGTTCTCCAGCAGCGGCTCGACGCCGAGACGCCCAGCGGCGATCTCCGCGCGGATGTCACGATCGGAAAGCAGCACGCGACGAGCGTAGCGCCTGCTCGACGGGGCTCCTCAGCCGCACAGTGATATGGAGAGACCGATATCCTCGCATTCATTCGGGCGCCGCCGCCCGTGAGCGAAGGGATGGACCATATGACCGAGGGCTCGCTGTTCGACCTGACCGGCCACGTCGCCGTCGTCACCGGGGGTAATTCCGGCATCGGTCTCGGGTTCGCCCGTGGGCTCGCGCGAGCCGGCGCCGATGTCTGTGTGGTCGGCCGCAACACCGAACGCAACGAGGCCGCCGCCGCCGAATTGCGCGCCTTCGGCGGGCGGGTGCTCGCGCTGAGCTGCGACGTCGGCGAGGAACAGCAGGTGATCGACACCATCGGCCGCGCGGCCGCCGAACTCGGCCGCATCGACTCCTGCTTCGTGAACGCCGGTGTCAGCCAAGGGTTCATCCCCTTCGTGGAGACCGATCTCGCGGAATTCCGCCGGGTCACCTCGCTCAACCTCGACGCGGCGTTCGTGACGCTGCGCGAAGCGGCGAAGGCGATGCTCGCCCAGGGTGAAGGCGGCAGCCTGGTCGCCACCGCGAGCCTCGCCGCCCAGCAGGGCGTTCCGCGCGGGCAGTCCTACGCGGCCAGCAAGGCGGGGCTGATCGCCATGGTCAACTCGATCGCGGTGGAGCTGGCCAAGCACGGCATCCGCGCGAACTCGGTGCTGCCCGGCTGGGTCGAGACGCCGATGACCGAGGACGCCTTCGCCTGGGACCGCTTCCGCGAACGCGTCCACCCGAGAATCCCGGTTCGCCGCTGGGGCCTGCCGAGCGATTTCGAATCCGTCGCCGTCTACCTCGCCAGCCCCGCCAGCGCCTACCACACCGGCGACACTCTGCTGATCGACGGCGGTTACAGCAAGTTCTGACTCGGCAAGACGCTCGCCACATTCGACCGCGCCGCCGGATAGCCACCGCCCCGCGCATTGCCGCGCATCCACTACGGCACGCCTGCGGCTGCCTGATACCGCCCGCGGGCCGATCGTCTCACCGGGTACCGCCGAGGACTGCGCGTCGCTGACGTCACGCGCACCCCGAAGAGGGCCGCGCTGTACGACCCGGTCGCTCGCGCCGGTCGATCGATAGCACGGTCCTGGTGTCGTCCCAGCTGGGGAACGGACTTGGCTACCTTCCGGCGGCGGAAGTGGGACTGTGGAATGGTGACTTCCCTTCGCATTCGCAACGCCATCCGGGTGCTCACCGTATTGCTGGTGGTGTGCGCCGCGTCTCTCACGGCAGGTGTGGTCGGGAATCGCGGTCCTGGCGGATTCGATCGCGGCATCACCGACTGGGCCGTAGCGCACCGCAACGGCACGCTGACTCCGGTCGCGGTGACGGTCAGCCTGCTGGGCGGCACACTCGCCATGACGGCCCTGGCCACGGTGACCTGCCTGATCCTGTCCTGGCGGCGGCGCTGGACGACGGCGGCGCTCGTCGCGATCACCGGGCTCGGCGGCGGGCTACTCGTGCGCGGCGGCAAGCGACTGACCGACCGGGACCGTCCGCCCATCGAAGAACATCTGATCAGCGTCTCCAACCAGGCCTACCCATCCGGGCACAGCATGGGCTCGTTCGTCGTGGTCGGCATCGTCCTCGCCGTCGCACTCCCCGGCATACACGGCCCCGCCTTGCGCGCCTGGACCGCGATCGCCGCCGCGCTGTTCGTCCTCGCGGTCGGCCTGTCGCGGATCTACCTCGGCGTCCACTGGGCCACCGACGTCCTCGGCGGCTGGTGCTTCGGGGCGCTGTGGCTCATCCTCTGCTTGACGGGGTATCGGTATTTGGTACCGGCCCGGGGCGGGACCAGGGACCACCTGCCGAGCCGAGAGCCGGACGGCACCGCGCCGGATTCGGTATCTTTCGACCGCCGCGAAGTCGGACGCGGGCGGTGAGCAGTCGTCCCACGGCCCGTGATCATCCGGCCGGAGGCGGTTGGCTACGCGGCTCGTCTCGTTGCGCTTCGGCTATCCCCAGGAACAAGCGCGCGATCCCGCACTCCGCGATTTCTTTCGCATGCTCGATGTCGTTCGGCGCCTGGGGATACGCGCGGATCACCTTGCCCTGGGCGTCGCCCAGCGACACACGCAGGGTGCCATCGGCATCGATGACCCGGATGACGGCACGTCCGCCGTCGAATGGCTTGGTCAGCCAGTGGTCGACGGCCGTGCCGCTCAGCACCCAACCATCGGTCGCGTCGATCGCGCGAATCCGCGACCACCCTGAGTACTCCATCTCAGCTCGCCATCGCGCTCAGCTGATGCGGAGCGGCGGGACGCTCGCCGATCGTCGGCACCCGAGCCCTTACGCTCTCCGCCATTTGCGGACGCTCGACGACAGTCGTCATGGACGACCACGGACGTAGGCACTGTACGCAGCAGGGATCCGGCATCTTCCGGCCGATCGGGCGAACCAACAGCCTCATCCCGCCGAAGTAGCACGCCATTGTCC
Source organism: Nocardia implantans (assembly GCF_035544775.1). Classification (NCBI taxonomy): domain Bacteria; kingdom Bacillati; phylum Actinomycetota; class Actinomycetes; order Mycobacteriales; family Nocardiaceae; genus Nocardia; species Nocardia implantans. Next base: position 184,718 of record NZ_JAYKYQ010000001.1, read on the forward strand.
AAACGGCGGCGGCGACGGCCGCGACATTCACCGCCATCAGTGGTCGCTCCTGGCCGAGCGGCCATCCGGCGTGGTCCACCGAGCTGACCGCCTCCCGTGTACTTGATCCGACCATGCGCGCACGCCGGCGATGACCACTTGTCCAGAGGGACGAAAGGAATTGCGCGCAGGCACTATCCAGTGACGGATCGCTTCCGCCGACGCGGCGGGCGATGGCAGCGCGATGCTCGCTCCGGTCCGCGCGACGTTGACGTCCAGGCGGAACATCTCGGCGAACAACTTCACGTCGCTCAGGTCGATGTCAGGCCGAATCAGGAAAGTCCACCTGCCGGAGCGTGGGTGCCCAACGATCGGCCCGATCGCGTGCCCGCCGTTGTGCAAGTAGGCCTTCACCGACTGACCGAGCCGCGTCGGCATCGTGACTCCCCACACGCTGCCCGCGCGAAGAACGATCCGGCCCAGTTCGGGCGGATCGATGACGACGGGTAGACCACAGGTCCGCCGGTAGTACTGACAGCGGGACAGCAGGGTGTCCCCGAACGCTCCTTCGTCCATCAGTAGACCTCTGCTCACTTCGAAGACGGTGGTTGGGTGCGCCAAACGCGGGATCAGCGACGCGATCCCCCGCTGGCTCCAGGAGACCACCGCAAGGTCTGTTCTGGAAGCTTCCTAAACGAATTTCAGGAGATGTATATGCCAACTTCCAGATAGGAGGCAGAATGCAATCCAGAATCGGTCGTGAAAGTTAGGACTGTGAACGATGGCCGCTGAAGCAGGTTCGGGCTCAACCATCCCGCGCCGCTTGCTTGCTCGACAGCTTCGAGCGCTCCGCGACAACGCGAGGGTCAGTTCGGAGACAGCGCGGAAGGAGATCGGCGTCTCACAGCAGACCTTCTGGCGCATGGAGACCGGGCAACCCGTCAAGATCAACCGACTGTTCATCGAGCATCTGTGCAAGATCTACGGCACTGACGAGAAGACCAAAGCAGCCCTGCTGGCGCTGCGCGATGAGGCTCAAAACAAGAGCTGGTGGCATGCATACAGTGACGCCATTCCGAAAGACTTCGACCTGTTCGTCGGACTGGAACAGGCCGCTTCGAGTCTCGTGGGTTACCAACCCACGCTTTTGCCTGGCCTGTTGCAGACGACCGAATATCGCCAGGCGCTCATCTGGGTGGAGCGTCCGAACATAAGCACCGCGGACGTGAATCTCCGGCTGGAACTCGCTTCGAGGCGGCGGGACCGCATCACTTCGAGGACCGCGCCGCTCAACTTGGACGTGATCGTGAATGAGGCCGCGCTCAGGCATGCCGTGGGCGGTGCAGCAGTGATGGAATCCCAACTGCATCACTTGGCGAGCGTTGGCAGTCGCCCCAATGTCTCCGTGCGCATCGTTCCGATCGATGCCCGAACACATCCGGGCCTCTTCGTCGGCGCGTTCACCATCCTCGAGTTCCCCCCACATAAAACGACCCATCTGACCGAGCCGCCGGTGGTGTACGTTGAGGGCTACACAGGGGACCTCTACCTGGAGAAAGGCGAAGAGGTCGCACAGTATCGCAAGGCGTTCAGCGACATTGAACGCTCAGCGTTGAGCAGAGAGCAGAGCCGCAATCTGTTCCTGGAGATTGCAGAGGAGTACGCCCGTGGACGTTGACCTATCCGGCGCTCACTGGTTCAAAAGTCGGCGCAGCGGACCATCCAAGGATTGCGTGGAGATCGCGTTCCTCAAAGGAGGACATGTCGGCATGCGTGACTCCAAGAATCCAATGGGCCCGGCGCTGGTGTTCACCCCCAGTGAGTGGGACGCCTTCACCGCTGGTGTCCTACAGGGAGAGTTCGACCGGCCGTAACTACCAGGGGAGCACGAGGGTGATCGGTCACCTAGCAGGCGCGTCCTGGTTCAAGAGCAGCCACAGCGGGGGCCACGGCGATTGTGTCGAGGTCGCGTTCCTCCGAGGGGGCATGATCGGAGTCCGCGATTCCAAAGATCCAGGTGGTTCGGCGCTGGTGTTCACCCCCAGCGAGTGGGACGCCTTCACCGCTGGCGTAGTGGGCGGGGAGTTCGACCGGAACCAGCGGCCCTGATCGACCCATCGGCCCAGCTCACCGGCATCTAGCTGGACTTTTCCCACCCCGCGCGCGGCTTCTGCTACAGTCTCGATTGGCACATCTGCCTCTGCCGATGTAGTTCAATGGTAGAACTTCTGCTTCCCAAGCAGACAGCGCGGGTTCGATTCCCGTCATCGGCTCCACCCCAGCCTGTCCCACTGACCGGGGCGGGTCTTTTGAGATCGGCAGGCGAGCAGGCTCGCGAATTGGATAATCGCCTAGGTCAGGCGTCGCCAATGGTTGCCGGACACACTCCGCCATCGGCGATCCGTAACACTCACCTCCTAGCGCGCATCGCTGGCACCGACCATTCGGTGAACTCGCGTCCCGACCGTGTCGTCCAACGCTTTCGGCATCCAAGTTCAGGCATGAGGAGAGTGTTTCGAGTCAAGATCGCGGCAGGATCTTGCTGGTCACATGGTTCATGCCGCGGCTGGGGGAGATGACCTGAAGGCGCTCGGTAATGCCGATTACAGCGCGATTGGAGGGCCGGGTTGCCGCCCACTCAGATCCGTGAGCCGCGCCGCCTTCTTGACTGACGTCCAAGAAGTCTTTACCGTAACCGCCATCCACTTCTTGGATGGCGTCCAAGAAGAGTGGTGGTGAAGCGGGAGGACGCGAGTCATGGAAATCAGTGGGCCGGCCGATCGGCGCCAGGCGGTAGCGGTGCGGCGGCGTGAGGTCTCGTTCACCTCCGGCCAGGACGAGTGCGCCGCATGGTTGTACACCGCGCCTGACCTGAACGGCCCGCGTCCGATGGTGATCATGGGGCACGGACTCGGGGCGGTGCGGGAGATGCGCCTGGATGCCTACGCGGAACGGTTCGCCGACGCGGGGTGGTCGGTGCTGGTGTTCGACTACCGTCACCTCGGTGCCAGCGGCGGAGCACCGCGCCAGCTCCTCGATATCGGTCGGCAACGCGCCGATTGGCATGCCGCCCTGGCCTTCGCACGCACACTTCCGGAGGTCGATGTCGACCGGATCGCGTTGTGGGGCAGCTCTTTCGGCGGCGGACATGTCCTTCAGGTCGCCTCTGAAGACACCCGAATCGCGGCGGTCGTGGCCCAGTGCCCCTTCACCGACGGACCGGCGTCGTTGCGCTCGCGGATCCGGACCGGCCCGCTGAGCGTGGTAGCGCTGACAGTGGCGGGCATCCTCGACACGGTCGGTTCCTGGTTCGGCGCGAAGCCGATCCTGTTGCCGATGGCGGGGACGTCCTGGATGCCCGCGTTCGTGGCCTCACCCGACGCTCTCGCCGGCGCTTCCGCACTCCTGCCCGCGGGGACCCGGCTCTCGCGGCGCACCAGCGCGTTGTTGAAACGGCTGCCGTCGGTGCGGGCTCAGGTGTCGAAGAACATCGAGCTGACCGAAATCGACGGTGGGGAAGAACCCGTGACCGGTGTCGGTCGCGACAGCATATGGGGTGTATTGCGCGGCCCGGATGATCAATTCGATGCCGCCAACGCCCTGGCCGCACGGCTGGTGCTGCACCTCCCGCTCGATCGGCCCGGTCGCGCGCTGGCTCGCTTCAGCACTCCGACGCTGCTGTGTGTCTGCGACAACGACGCGGCCGCGCCCGCGAAGACCACGAAGCGCCGCGCGCAGGGCCTGGCACACGTGCACGTCCAGAACTACCCCTGCGACCACTTCGGCATCTACTTGGGCGAGCACTTCGAACGCGCCGTGCGTGACCAACTCCATTTCCTGGCAACACAGTTCGACAACACCGCACACAACACGCAGTAGGTCGCCCCTGGCTGATGGACGTGCGGAGAGCGGGCAGTCAGTCGGCGGCTGCGGCCAGACTGCTAGCGCTGTTCAGCAACGTCTCGAGCACCGCGCGCCGCTGGGCCTGCTCCGTCGGATGCGTCAGCAAGCCTTCGACAACGAAAACGCCGATCGCGACCAGCGGATCCAGTTCGTCAGCGGGCACGCCGAGCTCGATCAGCTCTGCCCGGAACAATCCCTCGGCCAGCGCGTGGAACTGCTCGTGCCATTCCTGAATGGACGCGGACTCCTTGGCGCGCATGTGCACCGTGCTGACCAACCGGCCCAGTTGCTCCAATTCCTCGACCAGCCACAACAGCCGATCAGCCAGCCCCGAGCCGAGCATTTCGCTGTAGGAGGCCATCGAGTCGGCCAGGACCGCGTCCAGGACCGCGATCAATACCGCGTCCTTGTCCCGGAAGTACCAGTACAGCGTGTTCGACACCACTCCGGCGTCGCGGGCGATCCGCGCCATCGATGCCGCGTCGTATCCCTCCTCGACGAACAACCGCCGAGCAGCCACCACGATCTCCGCGCGCTTCTCTTCCCGATCCTGCGGACGTCTGTTGCGAGGCATCTCCAGTCCTGATCTAGTGCCAGGCCCTGATGCTATCTTGACCAGCCTCCAAGAACTGCCCTCGCCATCGAGTGGCGCATGGTTGAGGCGAATCGCGAGTATCCCCTCCGTCATGTGCCGCTCAACACGGCGCCGGATGCGGCCACCCATCCGGAGAGTGATCTGGGTCACCGGGTTGTCACAACGTTCGCTTGCGCGGTGTCTTCTGGCCGACACATCAGAGACGGAGGAGATTCCGATGAACATCGCACTGTGGATCGCTACGGCACTGTTGGCCGCGCTCGCCCTCTTCGGCGGTATCACCAAGGCGTTCGTTCCGCGGGAAAAGCTTGCCGCGTCGCCTGGCGGGGAATGGACGGCGAGTGCCGGGGACGGCTTCGTCAAGGGTCTGGGCGTCTTGCAGATTTTGGCGGCGGTCGGTTTGACCCTGCCCGCCGTGCTCGGCATCGCCCCGGTGATGGTGCCGGTCACGGCCGTGTGCTGGGTCGGGCTCATGGTCGGCGCGATGATCACGCACGGCCGGCTGGGGGAGTACAAGTTCGTCGTGCTGAACTCGGTGTATCTCGCGGTGGCGGTGTTCATCGCGTGGGGTCGGTTCGCCCTCGAACCTTTCACGAGCTGACGGCCCGGATCCAACGCAGCCAACTCCCAGGGAAGGGTCGAGAAGATGAGCGATCATGCGACCGAGATTTTCGTCGCTCACCGCGACCTGCTGTTCACCGTCGCCTACGAGATGCTCGGTTCGGCCGCCGACGCCGAGGACGTTTTGCAAGAGGCCTGGCTGCGATGGGTGAAGGCCGATCTAGAGCAGGTGAGCGACGAACGCGCCTATCTGGTCCGGATAGTCACCCGCCAGTCGCTCAACAGGCTTCGCACGATGAAGCGCCGCCGGGAGTCGTATGTCGGCCCCTGGCTGCCCGAGCCGATCCTCACCACACCCGACGTGGCCGAGCACGTCGAGCTCGCCGAGAACATGTCGATGGCGATGATGCTCGTCCTCGAGACGCTTTCGCCCACCGAACGCGCTGTTTTCGTGTTGCGCGAGGTCTTCGACCTCACCTACGACGAGATCGCGGCCGCGGTCGGCAAGACCCCGCCGACCGCGCGCCAGATCGCGCACCGCGCCCGCCGCCATGTCGAGGCCCGCCGCCCGCGTTCGGTGGTATCGCCCAGCCAGGCCCGCGCATCGGTGGAAGCGTTCCAGCGCGCGCTCGAATCCGGAGATCCACAAGGCCTGCTCGACGTGCTCGCCCCGCACGTGGTCCTCATGAGCGACGGCGGCGGCATCAAGCGCGCCGCACTACAGCCCGTCATCGGCGCCGAGAAGGTCGTCCGCTACATCACCGGCGGCACCGGCAAGGTCCGAGCCGAACTCAGTTGCGAAACCATCCTGATCAACGGACACCCCGCACTGGCACTGAGCCTCGACGGCGTACTCGACGGCATCATGGCCTTCCACATCGAAGAGGACCACATCACCGGCCTCTACTTCGTCCGCAACCCGGAAAAACTGACCCGCGTCGCCTCCGAGACCCCTTTCACCTTGCGCTGAACACCGGTCGGCGACCGAAACCCTCGGTGGCTCTCGGCGACATCGATCCGTCGACCGGCCGGCGCGGCGCGCGGCCGCGCTGCTCGAGCATCACAGCGTGGGAACGCAGCGCGGCCGTTCACGCTGCACCAACTCCGGCACAGGCTCACCAACGCCACCGAGGATGGCGCGTCCACGCCGATGCTCATAGCGCGGCGCGGGCGCACATCGCCGCGACGCTTGGTCGGGGCATCGCGAGTGCCCTCTCCGTCTGTGCCTCTCAACTAGGGGTCAGGCGGTACAGGGAGGTGGTCTCGCGGGTGCGGGCGCTGTGGAGGGGGGAGCTGGGGTTACGGGCTCGGTGGTGGGTGGGATGGGTGGTCAGTTGGGCGGTGATGCGGAGGCCGGCGGCGGAGATGCGGTCGCGGAGAGCGCCCACGGGACGTAAGCCGAGATGTTCGGGAAGGTCGGACAGGATCAGCCAGCCTTCGCCGCCGGGGCGCAAGTGGGCGCGGAGGCCGGAGAGGAAGGCGTGCAGCATGGACGAGTTCTCGTCGTAGACACCGCTTTCGAGGACTGAGGTAGGCGTGCCAGGGAGCCAAGGAGGGTTGCACACCACGAGGTCGGCCTTGCCATCCGGGAAGAGAGCCGGGCCATGCACGGCGACGGATGACAGGCCCAGCCGATCGAGGTTGGCGCGGGCACAGCTCAGCGCGCGAGGATTGTTGTCCGTGGCGATGATTCGCCGGAATCCACGACGGCCCAGGATGGCCGCGAGCACGCCGGTGCCCGTACCGAGATCGAAGGCGCTGTCCACCCGCGCGGGTAGCGGCGCGGACGCGACCAGATCGACGTACTCGCCGCGGACCGGGGAGAACACGCCGTAGTGCGGATGAATCCGCTCCCTGAGGGCGGGCACGTACACGCCTTTCTCCCGCCATTGCGCCGCACCCAGCACGCCGAGCAACTCGGTGAGCGCGACCACCATGCGTCCGTGCGGCGCGCCGTATGCCTCGGTGCACGCGCGCCGCACGTCGGGAGCGCGCCGCAACGCCAGCGAATAATCGTCTTCCAGAACCACGAGCAACTTGCCGAGCACGTGCGCGCGCCTGCGACGCGACGCGCGATACCGCCGGAACGCCTCGGCCGGATCACCACCCGGCGCGACTTTCCGCTCGACCCGTCGCCCCATCGCCCGCAGCAGTTGCCGAGCGTTGTGGAAATCGCCACGCCACAGCAAGCCGGTTCCCGCTCGCGCCGATCGGCAAGCCGCGTCAGCGGTCGTCGAGTCGTCCACCACCACGATAAAACGGGGTGGCAGCGCGCCATTTTCGGAATGCCAGCGGGCGGTCGGGCAGGTGTTGTCCTCGGTCCAGGAAACGGTGGACACCGCGTACTCCTCGTGATCGAACGTGCAAAGGGCACGAAGAGCACTTCGACGCGGAGTCGCGAAAGACCTGTGCGGCTATCGCACAGGAGTCAGTAGGTCGCCTGTCTACGCCCGCGCCGAAGTGCGCGGGGAATCACCGAGAACCATCCCGAGCGTCATGGCGGACCTTTCCGTGGAAGACGCATGATCCTCGCACAGCGGCGACCGCCGGAGCAACGTCCGCGCCATCAGTCGAGCAACCGGACGGCCGTGTGGATCGCCGCTTCGAATCTGCTGCGATTGTCTGGATCGTTGATGCCAGGCGGAGATGGCGAGGCTCCGCACACCAGATGGATGTCCGGTTTGGTCAGAGACATTCGCTTCCAGGCATGCTGTGCCGGACGGCCGAGTAGTACGACGACTCGCAGCTGTGGAAGGAGCCCGAGCATTCGACGTGTGTACGGCTCGGCCCTACCGAGTTCGAAACGTGAGGGAGACTTACCCTCGATCGGAAACGGGCAGGCGTTCCAGGCGGTGCAGCGCCGACGGTCGAGACCGTATTCGTCGCAGGTGCGGAAGAAATTCTCCGCACCGGCATCGTCGTTGTCCCAGCTCAGAAACCGTTTGCCGGTGATATCGGGACTCGCGTCACCCTCCGGCGCTTTGAGCACGAACAATAACTCGGCCGCGACGCCACCGAACAGCGGATCTATGTAGGGCAGATTTCCGAACCCGGTATCCGCTCCGATGCGATCGATCAACTGATTGAGCTCGCGAACGTGCGGCGCTCCGAGTGCGGCGGCACGTTCTCTCCGAATTCGCTCCTGTTTCAGAGCTCTCGGATGATCGGGGACGTCCATGGGCCACCTCAAGGACCGACGACAGCAGTGTGAGGGTCAACCCTACGCGCTGTCGATCCGGTCATCGGGCGGATTGCACCCGCGATTCAGGCCGCCCCGTTCGCCGGTTCGGCGTGCAGCCGGCGGAACTTGCTGCCGTGGAAGACGAGTGGGTCCACGTCGGTGCGGGTGGCGATGCGGTGGATGCGGAGGATGACGACGGCGTGGTCGCCTGCCGGGACGTGGGCCTCCTGGACGCCCTCGATCCAGGCGGACGCACCGTCGATGAACACGGCGTCGCCGGAGCCGCGGTGCAGTTGGATGTCGCGGAAGCGGTCGCCGTCGCGGGTGCCCAGCGAGCGGGCGGCGGCCTGCTGGTCGGTGCCGAGCAGGCTGAGGCCGAGGTGGCTGGCGGCGGCGAGTTTGGGCCAGGTGGCCGAGGAGTTCTGCACGCAGAACGAGACCAGCGGCGGATCGAGGGAGACGGGGACGAACGTGCTCACCGCGAGACCGTGCGGGGTTCCGTCGATTTCGGCGCACACGGCGACGACGCCGCTGGGGAAGTTGGCGAACGCGCGACGCAGACCGGCTCCGTCGGCGGGAAATTCGAACAGGTCATGCATGATTCGCAGCCTTCGAGCTGTGGGCCAGTGCCTGGGCGACCGAACGCCACCGACCACTGTACCGGTCGATGACGCCGTCCTCGGCGAACGTGCGGTCGGACAGGTAGAGCCCGGGCAACGCGGCGGTGGCGCCGATTTCGACGAGCACGGGCTTCAACAACAGATCCGGCGCGAGGGCGTGGGCCGGTCCCGCGCCGAGCATCACCGGGACCGCGAGCACGCCTTCCAGACCCGTCCCGCCCTCGAACTGTTCGAGGAACAGCTTCAGCAACCCGGTGTAGGTGGCCTTGAAGGTGGGGCTGGCGAAAACGACGAGTTCCGATCCGGCCACAGTGCGCACCGCGTCGGCCACACCGGGGTCACCCCAGCTGAGCAGCGCGGGACCGAACTCGACCAGGTCGATCACGGTGGGCTCCACCTCAGGCCGCAATCCCCGCGCGACCAGAGTGGCCGCGGTGAGCGTGCGTGAGGCGGGTTTCGGATTTCCGACGACGACAGTGACTGTCATTTCGTCTCCTTTCAGATCACGCCGTGAAGCGGGGGCGCGGCGTCGTGCAGCAAGGCCCGGCCGATGTGCTGGTATTTCCAGCGCACCGGATCGTGCAAGGTATGCGTGCGCGCGTTGCGCCAGAAGTGGTGCAGATTGAGATCGGCCGCCGCGCTGCGCGTTCCCGCGACCTCGAACAGCGCGGCGGACACGTCGTTGGCGGCGCGGTCGGCGAGCACTTTGGCGGTCGCGACGGCCAGCGACGCCTGGGCGACGTTCGCGGCGCTCTGGTCGATCCGGATGGCCGCGTCCAACGTCCATCCGGCCGAGGAGAGGGTCGCCTCCGCGGCGGTCACCGCGACGGACAATTCACCGAAGCGCTGGATCAACAGCGGGTCGTCCACCGCGTTCGCGACTCCGGCCTCGAACCACGGACGACTCTTCGTGCGCACGAATTCCGTCGCGGCGGTGAGGGCGCCCCGGGCGATGCCCGTGTCGATCGCGGCGTGCAGCAACTGCGCGAACGCGCCGTAGCCGGTGGGCGCTCGCACCGCGCCGGAGCGGGGAATCACCTGGTCACGGTCGACGAGCACCCCGTCGAAGGACACCGTTCCGCTGCCGGTGGTGCGCTGCCCGATCCCGTTCCAGTCGTCCACGACGCGCACGCCGGGAGTGTCGGCGGGCAGGTAGACGATGTACTCGCCAGGCTCGAGCCCGCCGCGCCCTTCCGGATCGTCCAGCCGGGTCAGCACCGCGAACAGGTCGGCGAACAGCGACCCGGTGCAGTAGTACTTCACGCCGTCCACCCGGAACCGGTCGCCGACCGGCCGCAAGGTGGTGGCGATGTCGGCGACGGTCGCGCCGCCGCGCTCGGACTGCGCGTTGGCGATGCGCCCGCCGTCGAGCACCCGCCCGAAGTACCGCTCTTGCTGCTGCGCCGTACCCGCGAGCCGCAGCAGGTTCACATACACGAAGTGGCTGTGCGGGATCTGCGCGATATTGGGGTCGGCGGTGGCGAGAATTCGCGTCACTTCCGCCACCGCGCTCGGCGGCAGATCCGCGCCGCCGTGCGCGGCGGGCACGGTGATCGCGAGCAGACCGCTGGCCGCCAACCGATCGACCTCCGCGTACGGCAGCGCACGCTCCCGGTCGCGGTCGGCGGCGCCCGGCGCGAAGCCGGCCGCAAGCCGCTGGGCGACCGCGAACGCCTGGGCCGCCGACAGGATGCGATCGGCGGCGACCGCGGTCATCAGTTCACCGCCGCGACGGGCCGCTGCGCGGCTTCCAGTTCGCGCACCAGCGGGAGCACCTTCGCGCCGAAGTACTCGATCTCCTCCTGGAAGTGCAGGAAGCCGCCGAGGATCAGGTCGACGCCGAGCTGCTTGTAGGCGACGATCCGCTCGGCCACCTGCTCCGGCGTGCCGATCAGCTGGGTGCGGAAACCGTCGTTGTACTGCACCAGGTCCTCGAAGGTGGAGTCGGCCCACATGCCCTTGCGGTCCTGGGTGGACGCGCCCGCCTGCTGCACCGCGTCGCGGAAACCCTCCACGGCGGGCTTGTTCGCCTTCTCGATGATCTCGCGCAGGGTGTCGCGGGCTTCCTTCTCGGTGTCGCGGGCGATGATGAAGCCGTTGAGCCCGAATTTCACCTCGCGGTCGTTGGCGCGGGCGACGGCGCGCAGGTCGTCGAGCTGTTCGGTGACGCCGTCGAAGTCCTTGCCGTTGGAGAAGTACCAGTCGGCGTAGCGGCCGCCGTTGCGCCGGGCGGCGGTCGAGTTGCCGCCCTGGAAGAGTTCGGGATTCGGCCGCTCGGGAGTGTTCAGCGGCTTCGGCTTCAGGGTGAAGTCACGGATGCGGTAGAAGTCGCCGCCGTAGTTCACGTTGTCCTCGGTCCAGATCTTGCGGATCACCTCGAGGAATTCGGCGCTGCGCCGGTAGCGCTCGTCGTGCTCGAGCCACGGCTCGCCGAGCGCGGTGAACTCGCCCGCGAACCAGCCGGACACGACGTTGATGGCGAACCGGCCGTTGGACAGATGGTCGGCGGTGGCGCCGAACTTGGCCAGCACCGCCGGATGCCACAGCCCTGGATGCACCGCCGCGATCACCTTCAGCCGTTCGGTCGCGCCGAGCAGCGCCAGGCTGAACGAGGTGGATTCGTGCTGGTATTCCGCGCCGTAGGAGGCGGTGTAGCGCACCTGGGACAGCGCGTAGTCGAAGCCGTTCTTCTCCGCGGTCCGCGCCAGCTTCTTGTTGTATTCGAAATCCCAGCTGGTGCGCTGTTCGATATCGCTGGTGACCAGTCCCCCGCTGACGTTGGGCACCCAGTAGGCGAACCGGATCTGCTCGGCGATCTGCTCCGTGGTCATAGCTGCTCCATGGTTATCGGGGGTAGCCGTCGGATCGGAGGCCGGACGCCACGCATGCGTCCGGCGCTCCTTCCACTCCAGCACCGGCCCCCGGACGGGACGAGGTTTTGAATCTGTGCGATTCAGATCAGGCGTCGGCCAGCGCGGGCGAGTAGCCCGACCTGGCGAACTTGCCCGCGGGCGCGAAGCGGCCCAGCAGCGCGGCGGCGTCCTCGCCGGTGACCCGCGTGATGAACTCGTTGACCGCTTCCGGCGAGTCGACCGGCAGGAACGGCTGCGGCCGGTGCAGCAGGCCGACCAGCGCCGAAGCGAACGCCGGATCGACGGCCGCCGCGGCGAAGAACGCGTTGCCGACCTCGGCCAGCTCGGGATCGCTGAGGAACAACCTGGTCACCTTGTTCGCCGCGTCGGCGCGCGCGGCCAGGAACGCGGCGTATTGCTTCTCGATCCACGCCTCGTCGAACGGTCCTTCGTGCACGGCCGCCGCCGCGACCAGCCGCTGCGCCTGGATCAGGCCGCTCTGCGCGCCCTGTCCGGCGATCGGGTCGTAGGCGATGGCGGTGTCGCCCAGCGCGGCGACCACGTGCCCGCCCGCGGTGCGCCCGACACCCGACCGCACGACCGGGCGCACCGCGCCCTTCAGCCAGGAGTGCGGGTCCTCGGGGATGGTTTTGGTGGCCAGCACCTCCGGCAGGTCCCACTCGATGTAGTCGCGGTAGAGGTCCTGCACGATCCGGTGCGCCGATTCGGCGGAATCGGCCGCGGCGAAACGCTTCTCCCAGTCGCTGCCCGGGCGCGCCCAGCCGAGGAAGGCCCAGCTCGGCCCGGCGTCCTTGTGCAGGTACGGGCCCCACCAGCCCTCGCCCTGATCGGCGAGGATGGAGAAGCCGCTGTGCGCGCCGCCGGCCACGCTGCGATGAGCGAAGACGTTCTGGTCGTGGCCGAGTCCGGTGACGACGACGGTGAGCAGCTTGCGCTGCGGCGCGTCGTAGGGCGTGCGCTGCGCGTCGACGGGGAACAGGTCCGACAGGCCGCCGCGACCGGTCGCGACCAGGGTGAGGTCGTTGGCGGCGGCGATGCCGTCGAGCGTCTCCGGCGTCACCTGATCGACCACGAACCGGCCGCCGCGCTCCAGGAACGCGGTGAGCCGTTCGTCGGCCTTGAGCCGCGTGTCCACCGCGACGCCGACGTATCCGTCGAAATGCCCGTCGAATTGGATCAATTCGGGGCGCTCGGGGCCGGGTCCCGCGATGCGCACGCTCAAGCCGGTGTGCCTCGGCGCGCGCGAGGTGTAGCTGTCCAATCCGAGCGCGGCCTCGGCCTGCTGGGTCTCACCGAATTCGAGCGCGGTGCCGGTGGCGGGCACGTCGTCGCGCAAAGCGCGCTGATCGCGCTCGCTGTAGAGGGTGACGTCGAAACCGGCGTCGAGAAGTCCCAGCGCCGCAGTGACGCCGGTCTGTCCGGCGCCGATAACCGCGGCCGAACGAGTGGAACGGGATACGGATTGCTGCGAAGTCATGCAGGGATGATGCGATGGCCGCACCGCGCCCGCCGAGTGTTGCGATCACCGAGAATCAATGGGCAGACAGCGAATTCCCAGCGCGTACCATTCGGCCCATGTCGTTCGTCGTCGCCGAACTCACCGGAGACCGCACCGAGCAGTACCGCCAGCTGGCCGCCCAGGCCGAAGCGCTGGTCGCGGGCGAAACCGACCGCATCGCCAACGCCGCCAATCTCGCCGCGCTGGTATTCCACGCGCTACCGGATGTGAATTGGGTGGGTTTCTATTTCTACGACGGCCGGGAACTGGTCGTCGGTCCATTTCAAGGCAAACCCGCGTGCGTGCGCATCGCGTTGGGGAAAGGTGTATGCGGCACCGCGGCGCAGGCCAGGGCAACCCAACTCGTGCCCGACGTACACGCATTCGAAGGACACATCGCGTGCGACGGCGACACACGTTCGGAAATAGTCGTCCCGCTGGTCCGGAACGATGCGTTGATCGGAGTATTCGACCTCGATAGTCCGCTGCCCGAGCGCTTCGACGAAATCGATCGGGCGGGGCTGGAAGCGGTGGCCGAGATATTCCTCGCCGCGATCTGATTCGGCCGGAACGCGCGAAGGCGCCGGGCCACCAGGGCTCCGGCGCCGTCCGAGCACGTCAGGAGTTCGCCTCGACCGTCGCTCCCGGCCGCGAGACGGCGTCCGGCACAGCCGTCGATCCCGTACCGCCCAGCCGGTAGCTCGCGCCACGGTGGTCGGCGGGCAATCGATCCCCCGCGCCGAACAGGGCGTTGCGCAGTGTGCCCGGCGTGTACTCCGGGGCGTACGCGCCTCGGGCGGTCAGCACCGGCACCACGTGCCGGACGATGTCCTCGAACGTTCCCGGTGTGATCGCGTAAGCCAGATTGAAGCCGTCCAAGTCGGTTTCGGCGGCCCACTCCTGGAGCAGGTCGGCGACCGTCTCCCCGGAACCGACGAACACCGGTCCCATACCGCCGATACCGGCCCACTTGCCGATGTCGCGGACGGTCCATTCCCGCCCGTCGTCATCGAATTCCTGGAACGCCGCGACTGCCGACCGGATCGCGTTGCTCTCGACTTGGCCGATCGGGTCGTCGAGGTCGTAGCGGGACAGATCGATGCCCATCCAGCCGGACATGAACACCAGCCCGCCTTCGACGCTCGCGTAGGACAGATACTCCTCGTGCTTGCGCCGCGCCGCCTCGTCGGTTGCGTCGGTGACGATCGTCGCGAGCGCGTAGACGCGCGCCGCGTCCCGGGAACGGCCCGCCGCCTCCAGCGCGTCCCTGATCCGGGAAACCGTCTGCGCGAGGACCCGTTTGGACGGACCGGCGATGAAGATCGCCTCGGCGTTCTCGGCCGCGAACCGCACCCCGCGCGGCGACGCTCCCGCCTGGTAGATCACCGGCGTGCGTTGCGGCGACGGCTCCGAGAGGTGGATGCCGGGCACCGTGTAGTGCGTGCCGCGATGGCCGATGTGGTGCACCTTGGCCGGGTCCACGTAGACGCCCGCGGCCGCGTCGCGGACCACCGCGTCGTCCTCCCACGACCCTTCCCACAGCTTGTAGAGCACCTCGAGGTACTCGTCGGCCTGGTTGTAGCGTTCGTCGTGGTCGAGCTGGTCCGCGGCGCCGAAATTGCGCGCGGCCGACGGCAGATAGCCGGTCACCACATTCCAGCCGAGCCTGCCTTTGGTCAGATGGTCCAGCGTGGACAGCCGCCGCGCGAACGGGTATGGGTGCTCGAATCCGGTGCCGGTGGTGATGCCGAACCCGAGATGCTCCGTCACCGCCGCCATGGCCGAGACCAGCAGCAGCGGGTCGGCCACCGGGATCTGCGCCCCCTGGCGCAGCGCGGCGATGTCGTTGCCGCCGTAGACGTCGTAGGTGCCCAGGACGTCGGCGATGAAGATGCCGTCGAAGCGGCCGCGTTCCAGCAGCTGCGCCAGCTCGGTCCAGTAGCCCAGTTCCTTGTAGCGGTGCGACTGGTCGTCGGGATGCCGCCACAGTCCGGGGGACTGGTGGGCGACGCAGTTCATGTCGAAGGCGTTGAACCGGATCCGGCGGGTCACCGCGCATCTCCCGCGCCCGGGGTGCGTTCGCCCGCGCTCCACGCGAACGGCAGATCGGCGCCGTTGAGCAGGTGGTCGCCGATCGCCCGCGCCTTCTGGATCGCAGGGTTGTGCACCGAGATGGTGCGGGCGTTGCGCCAGTGCCGGTCCAACCGCAGCTTTTCGGAAACGACCGAAGCGCCACCCACTTCGAACAGCAGCGAGGTGGCGGGCAGCACCAGCTCGATGACTGCCAGCTGCGCCCGAGCCGCCGCGAGTTCGGCCGCCACCACCGCGCTCTCGTCCTTCGCGCCGCCCGCGAGCACCGCGTCGAGCACATCGGCGACGGCGAGCACGCTGGCTTCGGCGGCGAACGCGGCGGCCGACAGCCGCCCGATCACCTGTTGCACCAGCGGATCGTGCCGCGGCAGGTCGGCGGCGGAGTGCGTGTAGCCGCGGGTGCGCGCCGCGACCCACTCCCGGACGTCGCGTTCGGCGCGCTTGGCGATACCCGCCAGCACCGCGAGCTGGACCAGTTGCAGGTAGGAGGTCGCGTAGGTCGGGCCGGGCGCGCCGTAGCCCGGGCCGAGAATGCGGTCCTCGGTCACCGCCACATCCGTGAATTCCGTTGTCCCGCTGGCCGTCAGCCGCTGGCCGAAGCCGTCCCAGTCGTCGTGCTGGCGCACTCCCTCGGCGTTCGCGTCCACCAGCACCCCGACGCGCTCGCCCTCGCGGTCGGCGGCGGCCAGAATGTAGTCGGCGTACAGCGAACCCGTGCTGTAGTACTTCACACCGTTGAGCAGCCAACGCTCGCCGTCGCGGGTCAGCGTGGTGCGGTAGCGGTCAACCGCGCCCGCACCGGGTTCGGTGATCGCGTTGCCCACCAGCGTGCCCTCGGCCACCGCGCGCAGCCAGCGCTCCCGCTCGGGCCCCTCCTCCGCCAGCAGTTGGTCCTCGACGAACGAGAAGTGCACCCGCAGCGCCTGCGGCAGATTCGATTCCGCGGCGGCGAGTTCGATGAGCAACCGGAACAGCTGCCGAACCGTGACGCCGTAGCCGCCGAACTCGACCGGAACGCGCAGCGCGCCGAATTTCGCCGCGCGCAGCAGTCCGACCTCGTCGTAGGGCAGCGTGCGGTCGATTTCTCGGGTCACGGCTCCCTGGGCGATCCGGTCGAAGATCGGGCCGAAGATCGCATCCAGTTCGGCATCGGTGGTGGATTTCGCCTCGGTGGTCGTCATCAGCCCACCATCGCGCACCGCGGCCGGTCGCTCACGGGTTGCGCGCAGCGCGATCGAAATAGTCGCCGACGCGCGGAGATGCCGTCGCCGCGCGAGCCAAGTTCGTCGCCGTGCGGAAGCATTTCGTCTCGCTGCCCGAGGACGTGGCCGATGAGATCGAGGAGCGGTACGCGCATCGCTCCGGCGGATTCGGCGCGGTGCGGGTGCATGTGGTCGTCGGCGGTTCCCGGTGGTCCACTTCGCTGTTTCCGGACAAGTCGCGAGCGACCTATGTCCTGCCGATGAAGAAAGCGGTGCGGGTCGCGGAGGGGCTCGAGGCCGGATCGGCCGCGCGCATCGAACTCACCGTCGCGCTGTGATGCGCGCGGCCAGGGATGCGTCCGCGCCGTTCAGTATCCGACCGGCTGTCCCGGGAATCCCGCGCCTTCGCGCCTGTTCGCACTTCGCTTGACCGCCACCACCACGATCACCAGCACGCCGAGCACCACACCGCCGAAGCCCAGAGCGAGCGCGCCGAGCAGGGTGCCGACGAACGACGAGCCGAGCCCCTGGCCGATGGCGACCGTCACCTCGGAACTACCCGCTGTGGTCACGCGGTAGGCGCCCGGCTTCGCGGCATCGAACGAGAACCCGGCCCGTCCTTCGTGACTACCGAAGGAATACGTGACGGTCGCGTCGTACTTCCGCAACTCCGCATGCTTGCCCTCTGGATCGAGCACTCGCAGGTTGACCGTGCCGGAGGGTCCACGGGACGATGCCCCCGAGTACTCGAGGTACACGGTGTAGCCACCGGACTCCGCCAAGTTCACCACCCCGGAGCCGGGCACCTTGACCCGCTGGAAGTCGTCGATCCGGCCCGAGGTCTGCAGGAAGCCGAAAGCGCCGAGGATGATCCCGCCGATGATGCCGACGCCGATCAATACACCACCCAGCGCGAACCAGCGGCCGGACGGGGTGATCGGTTGCGTCGCAGGGGATCCCACCGGGCTCGGCGAGGTCGGAAAAGACGGCTGTGACACGGTCGGATCCTCGGCTTCTGGTCGACACCCGCGTCGACGTAGCGACAGCGTACGGTCTGCCGCACCGCCTCGCTACGCGAAAGGCCGACCGCGCCGCCGGGCCCAGGAGCTCAACGCGTCTGGGCCGCCGACATGCACTCGCTGGCGATGCGACCGCTGGCGGCGCGCGCCTTGTCCGCGTCCTCTTTGCTCATCCCCAGCGTTTCCTGGTTGGGCGACTTGGTGTCGTACTCGTCGCTGATCATGATCCGCAGTCCGGCCTGCGAGATGCCCTGGTCGACGAACACCTTCGCGGCGCATTCGGCCAGTTGCTTGTTCTTGAGGCCCTTGTCCTGCAGCGATTTGGCGAGATCGGCCTGCGTCACCGTGGGCGCCGCCGTGTCCTTGTCGCTGCCGCATGCCGCGAGCACCGGCAGCGCGATCAGCGCCGCGGCGATCATGCAGATCCGCACCTGACTCCTCTTCCTCGACTGACCACTGTCGGTGGCGTGGTCACCATAATGCCGTCCGGCGTTCGGCGGTAGCCACGGGCGGCAAGTTCGCTACAGGTCCATCGCCGCGCGCAACGCGGTGTCGAGCCGTTCCAGCGTCTCGGTGTCCACCACGTCCACCCGTTCGGCCAGCCAACCGCGGAAGATGCGCCCGATGTTGCCCGCGTGCACCCAGCCGTGTTCCTGCACCGGAACCGCGAGGATGTCGCGCGGATCGTCCTCGATCACCTCGGCCGCGATGAGCCAGGGGCGTGGCGATTCATTGATGCCGTCACTGCTGATGAGCACGACCGTGCGGCGACGCGGCGAACCATGCGGGTTGTAGATCCACAGTTCACCCCGACGCACGCATCGCCTCCTCGGCGGCCGCCAGCTCGGCCGCGTCCGCGGCGGCCTCGGCGGTCACATCCGGCACCGGACCCACCCCCGTGCGCACGGCCTCCCGTCGCGCGGCCTTCGAGATCCAAGCCGACGGCGACATTCCCGCTCGAGCGGCCGCCTGTTCGGCATACGACCAAGCGGCTTCGTCCAGCGAAAGGGTGACCTTACGCGTTGCCATACCAATTATCGTACCGACGCCGCGGACCCCGGCGCCAGCCCTCGGCGGCGACCGGCCGAACGACCCCGCGATCCCAACTGATGACAGGTGACTGCTGTTAGGGTTGCCGCATGACGACGTTGCACCATCACCGCGTCGGCGCGGGTGACCCGCTCGTGCTGGTACACGGGGTCGGAAGCCGGTGGCAGGTGTGGGAGCCGATCATCGACACACTGGCCACGTCGTACGAGGTGATCGCCGTCGACCTGCCCGGCTTCGGCGGTTCGACGCAGCCGCTCGCGCACAACACGGTGCCCAACCTCACCGACGCGCTCGCCGAATTCCTCGCCGCGCAAGGGATCGAACAGCCGCATCTCGCGGGCAACTCGATGGGCGGGCTGATCACGCTGGAGCTGGGCGCTCGCGGGCTGGCTCGCTCGGTGACCGCCTACTCCCCGATCGGGTTCTGGGACACGGCGGGACGCGTGTGGTGCCAGCAGTCGCTGGGCAAGTCGCGGGCGCTGGCGCGCAAGCTGCGGCCCGCGCTGCCGTCCGTCCTCGGCACCGCCGCGGGCCGGACCCTCTTCCTCTCGCTGGTCTTCGGCAAGCCGTGGGCGCTGGATGCGAAGGTGGCGCTGGAGACCGCTCTCGGCGCGGCGGACGCCGCGGGCTTCGATGAGGCCATCGCCTCGTTCACCGACGTCCGGCTACCGGAACTCGGCTCGCTGGCCGACATCCCGGTGACCATAGCCTGGGGCAGCCGCGACATCCTGCTCACCTACGCGACGCAGAGCCGCAAGGCGCGCAGCGTGCTGCCGGACGCCGAGCACGTCACGCTGCGCGGCAGCGGGCACACGCCGTTCTTCGACGACCCGGCCGGGTGCGCCCAAGTGCTGCTCGAGACGATCACCCGGGTGCGGTAGCGCCCGGTTCAGTCGGCGGGCGGGTCGAGCAACGTGTCCGCGCAGGCCGTGCCGAGCAGGACGCGCACAGCGTTGCCCCACCGATGCCGCAGCAGCCGGTTGCGGGACAAGTCGCCGGTGAGCAGCACGCGCAGGGCCAGGCCGGTCATGATCTCGATGGTGAACTCGGTGATCGTCGGCACCCGGGGATCGTCCGGGAATTCGCGCCGGAAACTGTCGCGAATGCTGGTGTGCATCAGCTCGAACAGGCGAACCTCCAGCGGCAGGAACGCCGCGCGCAGCTCCGGGTCGGTCCGCGCGCCGACCCACATCTCCAGCGCCGCCCAGAACGACGGGCCGCTGAGCATCCGCATGGTCAGTTCGACGGCCGTCTCCAGTCGGTCCGCGTCGTCGGGGATCGCCTCGAATTCGCTGGTCAGCTGGTCGAATCGACGACGCGCCACATGCTCGACGGCGCCGGCCAGCAGGTCGGCCCTGGTCGGGAAATAGTGCTGCAACGTTCCGCGCGGCACACCCGCCCGCTTCTGCACCTCGAGCGTGGTCGTGCCCGCGTAACCGACCTCGACCAGGCTCTCCACCGCGGCGTCCAGCAGCCGTGTGCGCATGCGCTCCCTGCGCTGCGCCTGCGGCTGCCGGACATGTCCCGCCGTCAGCGGCCCTGCCACTGGGGCTCGCGCTTCTGCGCGAACGCCAGAGCGCCTTCGGCGGCGTCCTTGGAGATCAGAGCGGGCAAGGCGATCTCGCCCTGCTTCGCGAACCCCTCCGCGACGGGCCAGTCCGGCGACTCGTCGATGATGCGCTTGCTCGCGGCCACCGCGAGCGGTGCGGCGGCGACGATCTCGGCGGCGAGTTCCAGCGCCACCGACAGCGCAGCGCCGGGATCGGTGACCCGGTTGACCAGACCGAGCTGGTAGAGCCGCTCGGCGCCGATCCGTCCTCCGGTGAGGGCGAGCTCGGCGGCGGTGCTGCGCGGCAACCGCTGGGTCAGGCGCAGCACGCCACCGCCCGCGGCCACCAGGCCGCGTTTGACCTCGGGAATGCCGAACTGCGCGTCGCGCGCGGCGACGATGAGGTCACCCGCGAGCGCCAGCTCGAAACCACCGGCCAGCGCAAAACCCTCGACCGCGGAGATCATCGGTTTCGCCGGTGGCTTCGCCGTGATGCCGAGCGGGCCCCTGCGCTGCGTCATCGGCATCTCGCCTTTCGACGCGGCGACGAGATCCATTCCGGCGCTGAAGGTTCCGCCCGCGCCGGTGAGTACCAGCACGCGCGCCGCCTGGTCGGCCTCGAACTCGTCGACGGCGGCCTCGATGGCCTGCGCGGTGGCGAGGTTGATCGCGTTGCGCGCCTCGGGACGGTTGACCGTCAGCACGGTGATGGCCTCGCGCCGCTCGATCAGGACCGAGTCGTTCATCGGGCGCTCCTCTCGGTGAACAGGGTGAACGTGTCCGCGGCGATCTCGGCGTCCGCGCCGAGCGGGTCGCCCGCGGTGAACGCCGCGAGGGTGCCGTCATCCGACGCCCGGACCAGTATGCGGGTCCCCTCGGGCGTCAGTGCGCTCACCACAACGGCTTCCGGCTCGTCGGCACGCTCCGGCGCGGAACCTTTGCGGTAGGCGACGGTGTACGCCTCGACCGTGGCGGGACCGGTGTATCCGGGCGCCGGTTCCCGCCGCGCCGCGGGCACCTGCGCCTCGATCGCACGGAACAGCCGCCGCGGCGGCTCGGTCGAATACACCCCGACGCCGTGCTTGGTGCTGTACCAGCCGAGCGCCGTCGCCAGGCCGTATGCGCCGGGGTCCGCGCGCAGAATGCCCGACAGCGTCGCGATCGAATGCGTCGTGTAGTTGTTGCCCGGCCCGCCCGCGAAGGTGAGACCGCCGGTGACCGACAGCGGCCGGGCCGGATCGTCGATGGGCAGGCCGAGTTCCTCGGCGGCGATCTGCACCGCCACGGGGAAGCAGGAGTACAGGTCGACGTGCGCGACATCGTCGATCGCGATCCCCGCCGCGCCCAGCGCCGCCGCGCCCGCCGCGGCGATCGCGGGCGAGCGGGACATGTCCGCTCGCTCGGAGACGAACCACTCGTCGGTGGCGGTGGCGCCCGCGTGCGGGAACACCCACCGCTCCCGCGGCACACCGGCGGCGTCGGCAGCCGCCGCGCTGCACAGGACGAGCCCGGCGCCCAAGTCCACGGTCAGGTTCGCGACCAGCAGCTTGGGATACGGCGTCGACACCATCCGGTTGGCCGGCGCGGGCGTCACGAGTTCGGCGGCGGATTGCGCGGCGGGCTGCCACGCGTACGGATTGCGCGCGGCGATCTCCGACAGCCGCGACCACAGTCCGCCGATCCGCTCCCGGTGCGCGGCTTCGCTCGACCCGAGCCTGCGGCGCAGGGCGGTCTCCATCAGCGCGTAGAAGTACACCGGGCCCCACAGGCCCGCGGCGGTCTCCATCTCGGAGTTCGGCCCGCGATCGGAGCCGATGATCTCGTCGGGAGCCGCGCCTTCCGGCTGCTCGGGCCAGTTCACCGCCGCGCCGGAGCGGGCGGCGGTGTTACCGGAGTACACCGCTTCGGCTCCGGTGAGCAGGGCGACCTCCGAGCGGCCGTCGGCGATGGCCTGCGCGACCACGTTGAGCAGCCGCTGCGGCGCGTCGCCGCCGAAACGCACCGACTGCACGGTCCTTTTCGGGCTGACGCCCAGTTCGGCCGCGACGAGCGCGCCAAGATCACCGTAGGGGCGGCTGACCGGGGCGACGGCGGCGATCAGATCGGCCGAGCGCAGCAATCGGTCTCCGACGCCGCTGTCGGCGCCCGCGCGGCGCAGGGATTCGGCAGCGAGTTCGACGGGGCCGGGCAAACCCGGCTCACCCGGTCGGTGTACGACCTGCCCCGCGCCGACGAGCACCGGCGTCCTCGGGTCCATTCCGGCTGGCAGCATGCGTCCTCCGCTCCATAACCGTCAGCATTGACGGTAACTCGGGTCCGATTAGAACAGAGGCCGGGGACGACGGCAACAGCGCGCGCCGCAGAACTGACTCGCGAGTAAGATTCGGCCATGGGCACCCACATCGCAGTGCGGTTCGACGACCACCGCGCGTACGTCACGCTGGACCGGCCGGACAAGCACAACGGCCTGACCATCGACATGCTCCACGACCTGGTTGCCAGCGCGAAGCTGGTGGCCCGTCGAAGCGAGGTGCGCGCGGTCATCTTGTCCGGCAACGGCCCCAGCTTCAGCAGCGGACTGGACATCGCCGCAGCGATGAGCAATCCACTGGCAATCGTGCGGAACTTCGTGCCGCTCCCCTGGCGCGGCACCAACGCCTTCCAAGAGGCGTGCTGGGCATGGCGCCGCCTGCCCGTGCCGGTGATCGCCGCGGTGCACGGGCGCTGCTACGGCGGCGGCCTGCAACTCGCGCTCGCCGCCGACGTCCGTTTCGCCACCCCCGACGCCGAGTTCTCCGTCATGGAGGCCAAGCACGGCCTGATTCCCGATATGACCGGCGCCGCAACGTTATCCAGACTGATCGGCATGGACAAAGCCCTCCTGCTCACCATGACCGCCGACCTCGTCGACGCAAACCACGCCGCGCGGATCGGCTTGGTCACCGACCTGACGCCGGACCCGGTCGCGGAGGCCGAGAAACTCGCCGACCGCCTCGCGACGCGGCCACCGCACGCGGTCGCCGCCGCCAAGCGACTCTTCGAGAAGTCCTGGGGAGCATCCACCCGGCGAACCCTCGCCATCGAACGCGCGACCCAACTTCCCCTGATTCTCCGCAAGGCGCGCAGCCGCCGCACCGAACAATAGCTACGAATTTGCTATTCTGCGCGAGAAGCCTCCGCGCGCCCGGTTCCGCTGCTACCATTTGCACGATTTGCCAGCCAGTCGACTAGTGGTGCGCGGCACACTGCGAAGGGTCTGTGTATCGCGGGACGTCCGTGTTTCGCACCGCTCTCGGGAAGAAACCGGAGGGCTCACAGACAGTGATCAAGACCGCATCCTTCCTGCTATCGGCGCTGGCGGGCGCCTCGGTTCTGCTCTTCACGGCCTCTACCCCCGCCATCGCGAACCCGAACGCCATCAATCCGATCCCGGTGCTCAACGGCACCACGGGTTTGCCCAATCTGCTCGGCCGCACCAAGGCGGTCTTCCAGGTGACCGGCATGGCCAGCCCGAACAACACCCAGTCCTACAACGTTCTCGGCACCGATCTCGGCATCATGTGGGACAACGGGCACGGCGAAATGCTCACCGCGTTCGGTGACACCGCCGGCGTCGGGTTCCCCAATCTGCTCGCGGGCAGCATGTGGGCGTGGCGCAGCAATATCCTGCTGCGCAGCCACACCACCGATCCGGCCGATGGCATCTTCTTCGACAGCGTGGTGCGCGACATGTTCGGTCAGGCCCGCGATCTGATCGCCAGCCCGAAGATTCCCTTCCTGGAGATCAGCCGGATCCCCACCGCGGGCATCGCCGTCGACGGTGTGCAATACATGAGCCTGATGTCGGTGAAGAGCTGGGACGACGTCGGTCAGTGGAGCACCAACTTCTCCGGCCTCGCCGTCTCCGGCGACAACGGCGAGACCTGGGCGGAGCTGCCGGAGACCCGCCGCACCAACGAGGGCGGGAACGCCAACTTCCAGATGAACGCCTTCCTCGCCGACGGCGGATACATCTACGAATACGGCACGCGGTCCGGACGCAATCACACCGCCCATGTCGCCCGCGTGCGCGCGCAGGACATCGGCAATCTCGCCGAATACGAATACTGGGACGGCGGCGCGTGGCGCAAGGGCAACGTGAATGCCGCGGCGCCCATCATGTTCGGCGTCGGCGAATTATCGGTGATGTACAACGCCTATCTGGGGCAATACATTTCGCTGACCACCGATCGGTTCAATTCCGTGGTGATGCGGCGCGCGTCCGCGCCCGCAGGACCGTGGAGTGAGCCCGAAGTGCTGATCGACACCCGCGAGTTGCCCACCGCCTACGCGCCTTCCATATTCCCGTACCAGACCGGGCGCGATCTGTACTTCCTCACCACCGTGCACAGCCAGTACAACGTTCTGCTGATGCGCACGACGCTGTGACGCGGAACCCGGCGATCCGACGCGGTGCTTGACCTCAACAATGGTTCATGTATGAGGCTGCATCGCGTTGGATCGTTCACTTCCGGGAGGCACCATGCTCAGCACCACCGTCGACGTCCGCGCCTGGTTGCGCGACAACGCCGTCGCGATCGACAGTTCCGATCCGGACGCGGCAGGCGCGGAACTGGAAGCCTTGCTCGCGCGGCTCGCCCCCGCGACTGTGGTCGGGCTCGGTGAGTCGACGCGGTTCTCCCGGCAGACCTTCGGCGTGCGCGAGCGACTGTTCCGCGCGCTGGTCGAACGGCACGGTTTCCGCGCGCTGGCCATCCAGGACAGCGCGCGTTCCGGCGAACGCTGGGACCGGTTCGTCACCGCGGGCGAGGGCGATCCCGAAACGGTGCTCGCCGGAGCCTGGCGCCCGTGGCGCACCGCGGAATCGGCAACCGCGCTGCGCTGGATGCGCGCCTACAACCTGGCGCATCCACAGGACCCGGTGCGCGTCTTCGGCGTCGAACCGCCTCGCGCCGAGCCGAGCGACTACGACGCGGTGCTCGGCTACGTGCGCCGCGCCGCTCCCGACCGGTTGGCCGCGATCGAGGCGCACCTCGCGCCGATCCGCACCGCCCACCAAGTCGACGAACATGTCCAACGTCATCAGGGCACCCACCCCGGCCGCCCGTTCGCCGAGCACGCCGAAGACGCCCTCGCGCTGCTCGCCGCGGTGCCGGACACCGGCGAGCGGGCCACGGCACTCGCCCACGCCCGCCTGATCCTCGACTTCCACCGCCGGAGCGTCGCGAGCCAAGGATTCGCCCGCGACGAGCGGCCCGCCGCCGAGACCGTGCTGCGATGGCACCGCTCGACCGGGGCCAAGATCGTCTACTGGGACGGCATCGCGCACACCACCAGCCTTCCGATCGTCTTCGGCGCGGCCGAGTTCCGCGGAGCCGGAAGCCATTTGCGCGCCGAGCTGGGCGACGGATACCGGTCCGTCGGCATCGGCTTCCATCACGGCGACCTCGGCGCGGCCGTGGCCCCTGATCCGCAACCCGACCTGGTCGATGCCGCGCTGGGCGAGGTCGAATTGCCCGCCTACTACGTGGATCTGCACGCCGCGGCGCCGCGACCGGTCCAGGATTGGCTGACCGGCCCGGCGAAGTTGCGCACTATCAGCGGCGTCTACGACCCGTCCGCCGACGCCACGGCCAACATCCGGCTCTCCTCGCTCATCGACGCGTTCGACGTGCTGATCCACGTGCGGGAGACCACGCCGGTGCACTGGCTCTCGCAGGTATCGGACTGACTCGCGCAACCCCACCGGGCGCGGGCCGCGCGATCAATAGACTCGAAATATGGATGCGGCCGACTGGGATGAGCGCTACGCGCAAACGGAATTGGTCTGGGGCGCACCGCCGAACAACACCGTGGTGGAGCATGTCTACGGGTTGGAACGCCGTGCGCCGCTGCAAGCCGCCACGCCCGAGGGCGATGCGCCGGAGTTCCCGCGCGCTCTGGACTTGGCGTGCGGCGAGGGTCGCAACACGTTGTGGCTCGCTACGCACGGCTGGCGGGTGCACGCCGTCGACTACTCCCAGGTCGGCATCGATAAGGGCCGCACCGTGGCCTCGCGGTTGTCCCGCTCGGTTCGCGGTCGCATCACCTGGCAGTGCGCGGACGTCACCGATCTGGCGGAGGCGGGTATCACCGGGCCGTTCGAGCTGGTGTTGATGGTCTTCCTGCATTTGCCCGCCGAGCAGCGCCGTGTGCTGGTCCGCGAGGCGGCCGGACTGCTGGCGCCGGAAGGCACCCTGCTCGTGCTCGGCCACGACACCACCAACATCACCGATGGCTGCGGCGGGCCGCAGGACCCGTCCATCCTGTTCACTCCCGACGACATCGTGGCCGACCTCGGCCCGCTCGCGGCGGCGAACGAGGTGCGGGTGCGCATCGCCGACCGCGTCTACCGGCCCACCGAGACGGGCGACGCCATCGACGCACTGGTCATCGCCACCCGCCCGGCCGAGTAGGAACTCAGGACCAGCGCTCCAGCCACGGGGTCACGGTCTCGGCGATCGAGTCGAAGCCGGCGCGGAACGCGTGCGGCTGGCCCGGGATGACCCGGACTTCGGCGGCGTCGGCCGGATCGGGAATGCCGAACGGATCGTTGGCCCCGTTGACGACGACCACCTCGATGTCTCCCGGAGCGAGCAGTTCGTCCCGCCGGGACTTCTCCGGCTTACCGGGCGGATGCAGGGGGAACGAGAGCGCGAGGACGCCACGAACCCGCGCCGCGACGGCCGTGCGGCAAGCCACCCGCGCCCCGTTGCTGCGCCCACCCTGGATCAGCGGAATGCGCTTGCGCCCGCGCAACCGCGCGACGACCTCCAGCCAAGCCTCGTCCTGCTTCACCGCCGACCCAGGCGCCCGCCGCCCGGCAACCCGATACGGCTGCACCACCCGCGCGACCCCACCCCCCAGCCGCAACGCCGCGTCACGCACCGCGAGCAGGTCCTTCGCCTCCACCCCACCCCCGGCGCCATGCGTGAGCACCAGCAGAAACGCGGGCTTGCGCGGCTGTTCGAGCTCGACCTCAGCCGGCCCGGCACTCGTCTCGATCAGCACTGTTCTATTTTCCAGCGCCTTCGGCGCTGGGTGTTCGCGGCCCCTTTGTGGCTCGCGTTTGCGCGACCGCCGCTTGCTCCTTCGTCGCGTACGCGGCGGCCACGCAAACGCGAGCCGGGCCGCGAACGCGGATGCTCGGTCTCGCTTCGCTCGAAAGACGTGGTGGCGGTGCGCTGGGCGCGTAAGCGTGCGAACTCTCGACTTCATGCGCGAGATCGGAGCTAGTGGCCGGTGAGACCGTGCGCGACGGTCCCCGCCAACTCGGGCAGTTGATCAGCGAACGACAGTGCGTGCCGAGATTCGACGACTCGAGTCCTCCTGGTTCGCTCGCCGAAACCGACGCGCCCCGCCCCGCGTCCGAGGGTCACCACATCCGCGACGAGGGAGCAGCAGCCACGGCGAGCCGCCAGCCATCCACTTCCACCGCGCGCCTGGTAAGTAGCTCCGCGACCAACGCGCCCAGCGCACCTGGACCACAGGTTTCGAGCGAAGCGAGACCGAGCATCCGCCGTTCGCGGCCCGGCTCGCGTCCGAGTGGCCGCCGCGTCCGCGACGAAGTCGCCAGCGGCGGTCGCTCGGACGCGAGCCACAAAGGGGCCGCGAACACGCCGCGACGAAGTCGCGGCCATCAGACACTGTAAAACGCGTCACATTCGGCCGCTTGACACTTTGCGCAGTCATTACCGGCCGGTAATATGTTTCATAAGTTACCCGCGAGTAGCATGCGGAAAACCGGCACGACTACCCCGGTGGAGCGAACAACGGGCGGGAACGGCAACCATACCGACCGCACCAACTCAACGGAGAGTGAGTACTGACAATGGGTCACTACAAGAGCAACGTCCGCGACCTGGAGTTCAACCTCTTCGAGGTTCTCGGCCTCGGGTCGATCCTGGACAGCGGCGCCTACGGCGATCTCGACACCGACACGGTCAAGGAGATGCTCAACGAGGTGCGTCGCCTGGCCGAGGGTCCGCTCGGTGAGTCGTTCGCCGACGCCGACCGCAACCCGCCGGTCTTCGACCCGCAGAACCACACGGTCACGCTGCCCGAGTCGTTCAAGAAGAGCTACCGCACCCTGCAGGACGGCGGCTGGGACAAGCTGGGCATCGCCGAGGAGCTGGGCGGCCTGCCGATCCCGCGCGCCGCCTACTGGGCCATCGCCGAACTGATCCTGGGCGCGCAGCCCGCCGCCTTCATGTACGCCGCCGGTCCCGGCTTCGCGAACATCTTCTACAACAACGCCACCGATGAGCAGAAGAAGTGGGCGCAGATCGCCGCCGAGCAGGGCTGGGGCGCGACCATGGTGCTGACCGAGCCCGACGCGGGCTCCGACGTCGGCGCGGGCCGCACCAAGGCGATCAAGCAGGAGGACGGCTCCTGGCACATCGAGGGCGTCAAGCGGTTCATCACCTCCGCCGACTCCGACGACCTGTTCCCGAACATCATGCACCTGGTGCTGGCCCGCCCCGAGGGCGCCGGGCCGGGCACCAAGGGCCTGTCGCTGTTCTTCGTGCCGAAGTTCCACTTCGACCACGAGACCGGTGAGCTGGGCGAGCGCAACGGCGTCTTCGTCACCAACGTCGAGCACAAGATGGGCCTGAAGGTCTCGGCCACCTGCGAGGTCACCTTCGGCGGCCACGGCATCCCGGCCAAGGGCTGGCTGGTCGGCGAGGTGCACAACGGCATCGCGCAGATGTTCGAGGTCATCGAGCACGCCCGCATGATGGTTGGCACCAAGGCCATCGCGACCCTGTCGACCGGTTACCTGAACGCGCGGGACTACGCCAAAGAGCGGGTCCAGGGCGCCGACCTGACCAAGATGACCGACAAGGCCGCGCCCCGCGTGACCATCACCCACCACCCGGACGTCCGTCGTTCGCTGGCCACCCAGAAGGCGTACGCCGAGGGCCTGCGCGCGGTGTACCTGTACACCGCCGCCCACCAGAACGAGGATGTCGCGCAGCTGGTTTCGGGTGCGGACGCCGATTTGGCCGCGCGGGTCAACGACCTGCTGCTGCCGATCGTCAAGGGCGTCGGCTCCGAGCGGGCCTACCAGTACCTGACCGAGTCGCTGCAGACCCTCGGCGGTTCCGGCTTCCTGCAGGACTACCCGATCGAGCAGTACATCCGCGACGCGAAGATCGACTCGCTGTACGAGGGCACCACCGCGATCCAGGCGCAGGACTTCTTCTTCCGCAAGATCGCCCGCGACCGCGGCGTCGCGCTGGCCCACGTGGCCGGCCAGGTGCAGAAGTTCATCGACTCCGAGGCGGGCAACGGCCGGCTCAAGGGCGAGCGCAAGCTGCTGGCCACCGCGCTGGAGGACGTGCAGGCCATGGCCGCCACGCTCACCGGTCACCTGATGGGCGCCCAGGAGCAGCCGAGCGAGCTGTACAAGGTCGGCCTGGGTTCGGTTCGGTTCCTGCTCTCGGTCGGTGACCTGCTTATCGGCTGGCAGCTGCTGCGTCAGGCCGAGGTCGCCATCGCGGCCTTGGACAACGGCGCGACCGGCGCCGACGAGGCGTTCTACAACGGCAAGATCGCGGTCGCGCAGTTCTTCGCCCGCAACATCCTGCCGGAGCTGACCGCCACCCGCGCGGTGCTGTCCAACCTGGACAACGACATCATGGAGCTGGACGAAGCCGCGTTCTGACGCTTCGCGAACCGTGACGGCAACGGCCCGGAGAACTTCTCCGGGCCGTTGTCGTCTACATTTGTCGATTCGTGACGTTCGATCACCGCTCGACGCCGATCCTCTCCGGTAGATTGCGTGCTCCCGGGGGGCAACCCGAACCTCCCGCTTCGCACAGTTCGACGCGACAAATGTCGGCAGAGGTGCCCGAGGTGACGCGCAAGGCAACTGGCATCGGCGCTTATCTGCGCGAACGACGCCTCGCCGCGGGGCTGACACCCGCCCATCTCGCCGCGCGCGCCGACCTCACCGAAGCGGTGCTCGACCAGATCGAAACGGGCGCCGTCGCGCCGAATCAGCCCCTGCTGCAACGCTTGTTCGACGCACTGGAGGTGCCGATCTGGTACCGCAAGCACATCGTCGTGCTGAGCCTGCCCGACTTCTTCTCCGCGGCCTTTGGGCCCGGCCCCGACGTGCCGACCCCCGATGACCGGGCCGACCTGCACAGCCTGCCCGACCCGGCGTGCTTCCAGCGGATGCCCACCCAGGATCTCGTGGAAGCCAATTCCGCCTACGAACGCGCGTTCCCGGGTGCGGTCGCCCGAGGGAACGTGCTGGAGTGGATGTTCCTCGACGCGGCGGCCCGGCGGGTGATGGTGGACTGGGCGGTGGAAGCGCACCTGCTCGTCGACGCCTTCCGCATCCTGTCCCCGCTCGCGCCGCGCGAGCGCGTCGAGGAGATCGCCGCGCGTTGCCGCCGCTCCCCCGATTGGGATCGCATGTGGACCACCGAGGTGCGCGGCGAGGACATCCCCCGCCGCCGGTTGCAGGTGCGCGACCCCGCCACGAGACGGGTGCGGTCGATGAGCATGCGGGTCTACAGCCCCGAACTGCCGGAGCGCCCATGGTGGCTGTACCGGTTGGTGACCGTCGGCCCGACGCGCTGAACCGACCCATCGATGTAGGCGACATCGCGGCGGCGAGCGGGCACAATGACCGAGCAGACTGCGTCCCAGAGGAAGGGAATTGCCGGATGACTCGATCGCTGTCCGCACTCGCCGGGGCCGGCGCGCTGGCCGCGGTCCTCGCGCTGGCCGCCGCCACGCCCGCAGGGGCCGACCCGAACAACGTCATTCCGATCCCGGCGCTCAACGGCATCCACGGCCTGCCCGACCTGCCCGGCCCGGCCCACGCGGTGTTCCAGGTGACGGGCATGGACAGCCCGAATCGCACCCAGAACGTCAACGTGCTCGGCACGGATCTCGGCATCATGTGGGACGACGGCAACGGCCGCATGATCACCGCGTTCGGCGACAGCGCCGGCATCGGCATCCCGAACCTGCTCGCGGGCAGCATCTGGGCCTGGACCAGCAATGTGCTGTTCCGCAGCTCCAGGCACGATCCGGCCGAGGGCATCTTCTTCGACGACGTGGTGCCGAATCCGTTGCCCAGCCCCAAGATTCCCGGCATCGAGATCAGCCTGATTCCCACCGCGGGTATCTCGGTGGGCGGCGTGCAGTACATGAGCTTGATGTCGGTGCGCGAATGGGGCGATCACGGGAAGTGGAACACGAACTTCTCCACGCTGGCCGCCTCCGGTGACGGCGGCACCACTTGGACGCAGCTGACCCATACTCGCCGGGCGAATGTCGACGGGCACGAGAACTTTCAGCAGAACGCATTCCTGAAAGCGAACGGCTACGTCTACCGCTACGGCACCCCGGCAGGCCGCAACAATCCCGGATTCGTCTCCCGCGCCAAGGAATCCGATATCGCGAATATCGACGCCTACGAATACTGGGACGGCAGAGAGTGGAAGCCCGCCGACGCCAAGACCGCGGCTCCGATCGTCGGTGGCGTCGCCGAGCTCTCGGTGATGTGGAACCAATACCTGGGCCAGTACGTCATGCTGACCACGGACCCGGCCAACAGCGTCGTCCTGCGCACCGCACCGGCTCCCGAAGGACCATGGAGCGAACCGCGCGTCCTGATCGACGCCCGCGCCCTCCCCACCGCGTACGCACCCATGATCTACCCGTACCAAACCGGCCGCGACCTCTACTTCCTGGTCACCCAGCACACCCAGTACAACGTGCTGCTGATGCGAACACCGCTGTGAAAAGGGCATCCGGCCTTCCGGATTTGGTTCCTGTAACGCAAGCAATGTCACCGATCACGGGTGATTCCCCGGCTGCGTTCTTGCCCTTGCCCGGTACCGCCACGCACAACGCCAGGCGCATGACCAGGCAGCTGCCGTACAGCCGCTGACGGTGGCTGCGCTTGCCCGAGCCCGAGAAGCTTCACCACTTCCGGAGGCACTCCCCGGGCTTGCAGTCGCGCCAGTTCTTCCGCGCGTTCCTTGTGGTCGGCCGCCTCGCGGGCAATTCGGGCGTCTTCGCGCGCTTTCTCCTTCGCCGCGCGGGCGTCGGCTGCTGCCCGCTCCAGGCTGGCAGCGTCGGCCGCCTCTCGGGCCACCTGTTCCCCGGCGTCGGCTGCTCCCCGTTCGTGGAGCTGACTTGGCGCGGGGAATTCCAGCGCCACCCGTTCAGCGACTTCGCGCTCAATTCGCGCACGCTCGCTCTCCGGAGTTCTGCCCGCTTGCCTGGCTCGCTCGGCCTCTTCTCGCGCCTGCCGCTCGCGCTCGACTCGTTGGGGGGCATCCGCCCTGCCGCGTGTAGCGCCGTCGCGGAATCGCAGCATATTCCGGAACTTCTCGGCTCGCTCACGCGCCCGCGCCCGCTCCGCAATCTTGTCCCGCTGCCTTTGTAGCTCCTGCGCTTTCTCCTGTCGCGCCTTCTCTGCTACGCCTGGTAGCTCGAGTTGCTGACCTCGCTCCGGCAGTTGGCGCTGCTTGCTCCGCTCCAGATCCATACCCAATGCCCAAATTGTCCGGGCTTCAGCTCGCGAGATTTCTAGGTGCGTGAATCTGTCGCGGAAGTCTTTCTTCAAACCATTGATGAGTATCTGACAGTCTTTCGATACAGTCTCACCTTCTACTGACCGTAGCGTATGCTCCTGCACGACGCCTGTCTCGAGAAGGACCCGCAATGCCTTGAGCTGCTTTTCGTCCTTGGGTCCTCCGATTCTCCCGGATTTATCCTCGATGGAGAAAGTTTTGCCTTGATCCTCTCTGACGTGGTCGAACTGGATCCGACCTTCCGGCGTCTTATATATGCGGGAGCTGGGGAGATACCCACGCTCACGGTCCTTGAAATATGCTTCGACACCGTTCTCGAATATCCTTCCACGCTCGTGGGGCTTGTAACGCTCCCGGTCTCTTTCGTATTCGTCCAACCGATCCCCCCGGAAGCGTGAAGTGATTCGAGAATTTCCTGGCCGTAGCTTTTCAGGAAGCAGTTGAGGCAGCTCAGTGGCTGCGACGACCCTCGTGGATAGAGGCGTACTCGCGAATGGCGTCAGCCATTTTGGAAAACATTCCCCCATACTCCTCGGGGCTATATTCGATCATGCGTCCGATTAACCCCCATACGGTCTCGACATCTTCTTCGTCGCCCGTGTCCATCTTCAATGCGGGATTCACGTCGTCATAGAACGAATATTCGCGGCCGAACCATTCTTCCTCGATGAATCTAGCCCCCGCGAATCTCTCGAAGCAGTCGCCGATGAAACAAACGAACGCGTCAACCATGTCGGCGCCATCGGGTGACGCCGCAGCGGCAGCCCTGGTCGGGAACAGTTCGGCGACAATGGGGTCAAGCCGTTTCACCTCCGCCGAGTTCTCCGGCCACGGCTCCGAAGGAATCTCACGTATGCCCGCATAGTCCATGAACTTACGAGCTTGTGCCTTTCGGCGGTCAGGGTCGACCCATTTACCCCACGCGGTCTGCTCGACAGGAACTCCCAGATCCATACTCAACTGGTCGTCGCCTTGCCCCATCACGTTCCCTTCCGGTAGTCGGTAGCCCTGCGTATCACCCGAACGGGACAGTGTCCCACGTTCATGGATTGTGTCGCGCCCGTTCGCCTCACCGAGCAAGCACCGGGCGGCAGCACGGGGTGGTAGGCGCAAACGAACCATCATCGCTCGACATACAGCCGCTCACACGGCAACCGGGCAGCCGATCAGTTGCGCCCTTGGCGACGCGTACGGCGTCGGTGCAACGGCGGATATCTTCGTCTTGGACGAAGATCAAAGCCGCGGTGAGGC
Source organism: Nocardia implantans (assembly GCF_035544775.1). Taxonomy (NCBI): domain Bacteria; kingdom Bacillati; phylum Actinomycetota; class Actinomycetes; order Mycobacteriales; family Nocardiaceae; genus Nocardia; species Nocardia implantans. The sequence continues at coordinate 218,692 of NZ_JAYKYQ010000001.1, forward strand.
ATGCCGCGTAGTGCAACTGGTAGCCGCGCAGCCGCACTATCAAGTGCACGTCAGGTTCGTCCGGCAACGGGGAAGCCATCACATGGCCCGATCCCGGAAATACCGGTAATCGTCACCCGAAACGATCACGGCCGCTACCCGCGTCGAGCACTCCAACGGGTCGCAATCCTCATGCATCATGAGCGCTTGATCGGCCGCTTTCCGGCTCGACACAGGCCACGCCGGATTGTGGTGCCCCCACCGTCTATAGAACTCAGCTAAACCCACTCGGGCGTCATATCTGCCGGACCTGCCGCCCTGTAGCAGAGTCAACACAGGGCGACCAGGGGGTGCACCATCAGGCATACGTCATCACCCGCCGACGCCGCGCGACCTTCTCGGCTCGGACCGCGCGGATCGCTTCCACGATCACGTGACCAGAAGGGCGAACGTGGCTGTCGGGGCGCACAATCCACGCACGGAACTTCGTCCCAACATCAGCGGGACTGGGCAGCCCGATCGTTCCGCCCTCACGCGCAATGGACACATCCAACCGAAACATCTCAGCGAACAACGGAATCTCATCCGGCAGGTCAGGCCGGATGATGAACGTCCACCTCTTCGACCGTGGATGCGACAAGATCGGACCGAGCTTGTACCCCTGGTTCTGCATCCACACCTTCACCGCCTGCCCCAGCACAGCGGGCATGGTGATCGCCCACACCGACCCGCAGCGGGCCACGATCCGGCCCACATGAGGCGGGTCGACCGTCGCGGGTAGGTCACACACGTTCCGGTAGTAGTGGCATCGAGACAGCGGCGTGTCCCCAAACGCTATGTGGCCCATCAAGACCTCTGCTCGTATCGGAGGGGCATCAAGGTGCGCCCGGCCCCCGACAACCCCCTGATCGGTACCCGAGGACGGAAGCGAACCACATTGAGGGACATGTGGTTCCGCGCTTCCAACCGGGCGCACATCCAGGAGACACCCAAGACCGTGGAACTGGAATCCTCAATCGCACGAATCCGATTGATAGATGCCGTACTTTCAGTGCGTACGCCGCCACACGGAAGCTGCCCGTTGGCGGCTTCCAAAATCCGGGTCACTCGATAGTGAGGCTAACGACATGAGCGTTACCGGTAGTACCCTCGCCCGCCGGGCTCTGGGCCGTGAACTGCGCCGATTGCGGATTGCCAAGCGCATTTCCCAAGCCGAAGCGGCGAGGCTGGCCGAGACATCGCCGCAGTCGATTGGCCGTATCGAGGAGGGCCAGTCCACAAGGGTGACCAGCTTTCAAGTGAACGCCTTGTGTGATGCCTACGGCGCCAGCGATACCGAACGGCGCATCCTGCTTGGGTTGGTCTCGGAAGTCCGAGCAGCGCGGGAGCGGGGCGGGGGCTATTGGCGGGCGTACGCGGACGCCGAGCTTCCGACCGGGTTCGACCACTATCTAGCCCTCGAAGAAGCAGCGCATCGGTTGACCGCGTGGAAAGTCACCATCATCCCCGGTCTGCTCCAGACCGCCGAGTACCGCCGTGCGCTGGCTTGGTCGGAAATACCAGAGCTGTCGCCCGAAGCCATCGAAGGCCGGATCGAACTGGCGGCCCGCAGGCAAACCCGACTCGCAGACCCGGAATTCACAGTCGATGTCCTGCTGTCCGAAGCAGCGGTGCGCGACCAGGTAGGCGGTCCGGGGGTGATGACGGATCAGTTGCTCCACCTCTCGGCAGCGTCGGAACTGCCGAATGTTTCGGTTCGGGTAGTGCCCTTCACCGCGCCCAAGCATCTCGGGTCACTGGTCGGGTCGTTCATCCTTCTCGAATTTCCCGAGCTGCCGCAGACCAAGTTGACCGAGCCGCCCATTGTGTACGTGGAGGAGTACGCCGGGGACCTGTACCTGGAGCGCGAAGCCGAAGTGGCTCGCTATCGCAGCGCGTTGCGGGAGATAGACCGGGTAGCGTTGGACCACGACAAGTCCAAGGATCTCATCCTGGCGGTAGCAAAGGAGTATGGCGCGTGAACGTCGACCTGTCGGGGGCCAAGTGGTTCAAGTCCAGCCGAAGCTCTTCCGGCAAGGAATGTGTTGAGGTTGCGTTTCTCGACAGGGGCATGGTGGGCGTGCGTGACTCGAAGAATCCGACCGGCCCGGCGCTGATCTTCACGCCGGCCGAGTGGGATGCATTCACCGCTGGCGTTGTCGATCGCGAATTCGAGCGTCCGTAGGCGGAAACGCAGAGCCCCGCTCTGAGTGGGCGGGGCGGATTCGGGAACCGCGCGCTCGGGCCTATCCCTCACTCGCACTTGACGATCGGAACAGGGTCGTACTTCACCGTGCGGGTCTTGCGGGATACTTCGCGGCCGGTTTTGCGGTCGGTGATGACGCGGGTGTCGGAGATCGTGAAGCCGGGGGCGCCCTCGGTGGCGATGCAGTCCTTGCCCTTGGGCAAGGTGACGGTGGTCGGTTCGGTCGGTTTGGTCTTCTCGCCCGTGATGGATTCGACGTCGACCGTCTTCGTCCCCCACAGGCGGACGGTGATCTCGGCGTCGGTCGCGGCGGTTTCGATGTAGATGCCGGTCTGGGTGTTGTTGCGGAATTTCAGGTCGATCACGCCGTCGAAGACGGTGGCCTCGCGGGCGGCGGGGTAGCGGGAGATGTAGTAGCTGTGCTCGGTATGGCCCGCGTCCTCGAGCCCCGCGAAGTACGCCGCGTTGTAGAGCGTGGTGGCGAACTGGCTGATGCCGCCGCCGACCGCGGTGCTCGGACGCCCGTGGTCGATGATGCCGGATTCGACATATCCCTCCGCGATGCCGCGCGGGCCGGTGAAATCGTTGAGCGAGAACGTTTCTCCCGGCTTCACGATCGCACCGTTGACCTTTCTGGCCACGGTGCGGATGTTGACGCCGGAGGGTCCGCTGAAACCGCCGGTGGTGAACGAGCCGACGGGTTCGACCACGCCGAGCCCCTGCGCGGCCTCGGTGGTCAGCTTGGGCTCGACCCGTTCGTAGACCACCTGCGCGGTCCGCTCGCCCGGCGCGGTCAGCAGCGCGGTGAACTGTTCGAAGGTCTTGGGCCAGTTGATCTTGTCACCGACCACGGCGGGGACGACCGACGCCTTGCCGCCCGACACCGCGAACGTCGCGTCCTTCGGCTCGACTTCCGTGGGGGCCAGTTGCGGCCCGAGCAGAGCGATCGCGGCGTCCTGATTCACCGACGCCGCGAGACCGCCTTGCCCGTCCGGCCCGAACGCCAGGACCGACGCGATCTGCTCCGGATCGAGCCTGCCCGCGGCGCCCTTGCCCGCGAAGGAGATCGGCGCGCGCACCGCGGGCTGGGCGATCTCGCGCAGAGCCTTGTCCACGGCCTCCGGGCGCACCTGCAAGGGCGCGGGGACCACGGGAAGATCCACCGTCGTGCCGGTGACCCACCGCTCGGCCAGTTCCGTGCGCGCGGCGGCCACGTCGAGCACCCGGCCCGGAACCGGCGGCACCGCAACGGGTTCGGCGTTGCGGAAGGTGACGGTGCCATCGACCGATGGCCGGTCGTGCACCCGCAGCTCGGTGAGCTGGCGATCCAGTGCGGGCTCATCGATCGCGCTGACGACCGACACCTCACGGGTGGTGAAGAAGGACGCGAGCCGGGTGAACGGATTGAGCGGCTGGGAGCCGATCCGCGACCAGGTGGCGTCCCAGTCCACGGACAGTCCGGCGGCGCTCGGCACGATGCGGGTCTGCACGTCGCCGATGCGCAGCGGTAGCTCCCGGGCCGCCCGTGGGTCCAGCTCGGCGCGCAGTCGGGCATCGGCGGCGGATTTGTCCTTGCCGCCGACGTCGACGCCCGCGACGACGGTGCCACGCGCCACCTCGCCGGAGGACATCACCAAGTCGACCACGTAGCCGAGACCGGCGACCGCGAGCACGGCGCCGACCGCGATGCCCACCCGGCGCACGACGGCACTGTCCAAGCGCTTCGGTGGCGGGGCCGAGATCGGCCGACGCGCGGGACGACGGCGGGGTGCGGGCGGCACGGGCCGGCGCGGGGTAGTTTGCAGGGGCTGGGTGAGCTGTTCGTCGCCGTTCCAGGCGACCGACCGGTCCGCTACCTGGGGGCGGTCCGCCCCGAGAAGCTGGCGCAATCCGACTTCGCCACCAGCCTGTCGGCCGCGTCCTCCGGTGCTCGGCTGGCTCGTCACGAACCGTCCTCCCCGTTCGATTGAATTGTGGACCCGCACCACTGCGCGTCCCTGCCAACGATAGTGGTGCGCACCGACAGGGGTCGGCACAGCTCGGGCATAACGCACATCCCACGCGAAGAACCGGGTACACCACAAAAGAGCCCCGCGCAGTTGCCGGGTCGGGGGTCAGGCAACTACGCGGAGCCGACCTGTTTATCGGGCTGTCGCGGGCCGCGTTACACCCGCGAGCCGAACCGTGATCGATCCCACGCGGGAGAATCGAGACGACCCCCGCCGCGAGACTCGGCAGACACGAGGGAGATGGATGGCATGCAGCTGGGAATGATCGGCCTCGGCCGGATGGGCGCGAACATCGTGCGCCGCGTCGTCGAGGACGGACACACCGCCGTGGGATACGAACGTCGTTCCGCGCACATCGATGAACTGCGCGCCGAGCTCGGGGACGGCTTCCGGGGCAGTACCGATCTCACCGAGTTCGTCGGCATGCTTGAGACCCCCCGCGTGGTGTGGGTGATGATCCCCGCCGGGGCGACGGGGGCGGTGATCGAGCAGGTCGCCGAGCTGCTCGAACCGGGAGACATCGTCATCGACGGCGGCAACAGCCGCTACCATGAGGACCTCGCGCGCGCCGAGCGCTTGCGGCCCAAGGGCATCCACTACGTGGACATCGGCACCTCGGGCGGGGTGTTCGGCCGGACCCGCGGCTTCTGCCTGATGATCGGCGGCGAGTCCGAACCGGTGAAGCACCTGGATCCGCTGCTGAAATCCATCGCGCCCGGCCTCGGGGCGGCGGAGCGCACACCGGGACGCACCGGCGAGCCGTCCACAGCCGAGCTGGGTTATCTGCACTGCGGGCCCGTCGGCGCGGGGCACTTCGTGAAGATGGTGCACAACGGCATCGAGTACGGGGCGATGGCCGCCTACGCCGAAGGGCTGAACATTCTGCGACGGGCCAACTACGGGGCCGAGCACACGGGCGAGTTCTCGGCGGAGGAGACGCCGCTGGAGCACCCCGAGTACTACCAGTACGACCTGGACATTCCCGAGATCACCGAGGTGTGGCGGCGGGGATCGGTGGTCGCGTCCTGGCTGCTGGATCTCACGGCGGCCGCGCTGCACGCCGACCCGAACCTGGATTCCTACAGCGGGCGGGTGTCCGACTCCGGCGAGGGCCGCTGGACGATCGATGCCGCCATCGACACCGGCGTGCCCGTGCCCGTGCTGGCTTCCGCCTTGTTCGAGCGATTCTCCTCGCGGGGCGAATCGGCGTACGCCGACAAAGTGCTCTCGGCGATGCGCAAAGCCTTCGGCGGGCACATCGAGCTGCCCGGCAAATGACGCGAAGGTGGTCCGACCGGAAAACCGATCGGACCACCCTTCGACTACGTCAGCGCTCGAGGATGGCGACGACGCCCTGACCGCCCGCGGCGCAGATGGAGATCAGCGCGCGACCGGAACCCTTCTCGGCCAGCAGCTTCGCGGTGGAGGCGACGATGCGGCCGCCGGTGGCGGCGAACGGGTGACCGGCGGCCAGCGACGAGCCGTTGACGTTCAGCTTGCTGCGATCGATCGAACCGAGCGCGCCGTCGAGGCCGAGGCGCTCCTTGCAGTAGGCGTCGGACTCCCACGCGGCCAGGGTGGCCAGCACCACCGAGGCGAACGCCTCGTGGATCTCGTAATAGTCGAAGTCCTGCAAGGTCAGGCCGTTGCGCGCGAGCAGGCGCGGCACCGCGTAGGTGGGGGCCATCAGCAGGCCGTCGGGGCCGTGGATGTAGTCGACCGCCGCGACCTCGCTGTCCACCAGGTGCGCCAGCACCGGCAGCTTGCGCTCGGCGGCCCACTCCTCGCTGGACAGCAGCACCGCGGAGGCGCCGTCGGTCAGCGGGGTGGAGTTGCCCGCGGTCATGGTCGCGTCGCCCGCCTTGACCCCGAAGACCGGCTTCAGCGTCGCCAGCTTCTCGATCGAGGAGTTCGGCCGCAGGTTGTCATCGCGGGTCAGACCGAGGAACGGCGTGATCAGGTCGTCGAAGAAGCCGCGGTCGTAGGCGGCCGCCATGTTCTTGTGCGACAGATAGGCCAGCTCGTCCTGCGCCTCGCGCGGGATGCCGAACTCCTTGGCGGTGATGGCGGCGTGCTCGCCCATGGACAAGCCGGTGCGCGGCTCGGCGTTGCGCGGGATCTCGATGCCGAGCATGCTCGGGCGCAACTGGCCGACCAGCTTGAGGCGGTCCTTGCCGGTCTTGGCGCGGTTGGCGTCGAGCATCCACTCGCGCATGCCCTCGCTCACGCCGATCGGGGCGTCCGAGGTGGTGTCGGTGCCGCCGCCGACGCCCGCTTCGATCCGGCCCGCGGCGATCGCGTCGCCGACGGTGACGATCGCCTGGAGGCCGGTGCCGCAGGCCAGCTGCAGGTCGTGGGCCGGGGTGTAGGGGCTGAGCTTGCTGCCGAGCACACTCTCCCGGATCAGGCCGTGCTCGCCGACCCGCTTGAGCACGGCGCCGCCTGCGACCATGCCCAGGCGCTCGCCCTGCAGGCCGAAACGGCTGACCAGCCCGTCCAGCGCGGCGGTGAACATGTCCTGGTTGGAGGCGTGCGCGTACGCCTTGTCGGAGCGAGCGAACGGAATCCGGTTGCCACCGACGATCGCGACCGGGCGGGTGGTCCTGCCGGTCTTGGCGGCACTCTTGGCCGAACGGGCTTTGCTAGTCACTCGAGTCTCCAAGGTTCGTGGATGGGTGTCCCGGCGGCCCGGTGGAGCGCGGACATTCCGCGCTGCTCGGCGCCCCGTCGCGGTTGTTTACATTAAACTTACTCTGGAGTAAGTTTAATGTCGACACGTACCCCCGCAAAAGTGCGCCAGCAGACCACGCAGGGGCGATACCCAGACCCGAGAGACAGAACTCAGAAAAGGTAGGAATAGTGGCAGCCAGCAAGAGCAAGGGTGCTCCCAACCTCTATGGATCGTTCGTACACTCCGCGCCTGGCGCGTTCCTGGCCGGCAAGCTCGGCCTGCCGAAGCCGGAGAAGCTGCGCCGCTACGTCAAGGGCGAGCCGCCGCTGTCCGGGCCGGTGCTGCTCGGCGGCAAGGGCCGGGTCGCCGAGCCGGTGCGCGCCCTGCTGTCGGACTACACCTTCGCCGACGCGCTGACCTCCGGCACCAAGTACGGCGCCCTGGTGTTCGACGCCACCGGCATCGGCACCATCGAGGACCTCTCGCAGCTGTTCGAGTTCTTCCAGCCCGCCATGCGCAGCCTCACCCCGTCCGGGCGCGTCGTGGTCATCGGCACCACCCCCGAGCTGACCGCGAGCGTGGACGAGCAGATCGCGCAGCGCGCGCTGGAGGGCTTCACCCGTTCGGTGGGCAAGGAACTGCTGCGCGGCTCGACCGCCCAGCTGGTCTACCTGCACCCCGAGGCGTCCGCCGCGGCGACCGGCCTGGAGTCGACCCTGCGCTTCCTGCTCTCGGCCAAGTCGGCGTTCGTCGACGGCCAGGTCATCCGGGTCGGCAAGGACGACGCGAGCGCACCGGCCGACTGGGACCGCCCGCTGGAGGGCAAGGTCGCGGTGGTGACCGGCGCGGCGCGCGGCATCGGCGCGACCATCGCCGAGGTGTTCGCCCGCGACGGGGCCCAGGTGATCGTGGCCGACATCCCCGCGGCGGGCGAGGCGCTGTCGCAGACCGCGAACAAGGTGGGCGGCACCGCGCTCGCGCTCGACGTGACCGCGCCCGACGCGGCGGAGAAGCTGGCCGAGTTCGCCACCGAGCGTTTCGGCGGCATCGATATCGTCGTGCACAACGCGGGCATCACCCGCGACAAGCTGCTGGCGAACATGGACGAGGGCCGCTGGAACGCGGTCATCGACGTCAACCTCGCCGCGCCGCACCGGATCACCGAGGGCCTGGTGGCCAGGGGCGCGCTGAAGGAGGGCGGTCGCGTGATCGACGTGTCCTCGATCGCGGGCATCGCGGGCAACCGCGGGCAGACCAACTACGGCGCGTCCAAGGCAGGCGTCATCGGCATGGTGAACGCCGAGGCGCCGAAGCTGGCGGAGAAGAACATCACCATCAACGCCGTCGCGCCCGGTTTCATCGAGACCGCGATGACCGCGGCCATCCCGCTGGCCACCCGCGAAGCGGGCCGGCTGATGAGCTCGCTGCTGCAGGGCGGCCAGACCGTCGACGTCGCCGAGACCATCGCCTACTTCGCGAGCCCGGCGTCGAACGCGGTCACCGGCAATGTCGTGCGGGTCTGCGGGCAGAGCCTGATCGGAGCATGATGACCCAGGCTCCGGCAGGCAAGGAGAAGACCCAGGTGATCGCCCTCACCGAACCGCCGAAGAACAGCCGCCTGTTCGTCAAGGCCGCGCTCGGGGCGGTGCCGCTGCTGTCGTCGCGCAAGCCGACGCTGCCGGACCGGGCCGTGCAGCTCGAGGGGCTGCGGGTCGACCCCGATCATCTGGCCGCCTACTGCCGCGCGACCGGTCTGCGGTTCGGTGACGCGTTGCCGCTGACCTATCCGTTCATCCTCACCTTCCCGCTGGCCATGCAGCTGGTGGTGGCGCGGGACTTCCCGTTCGTCGCGGTGGGCGCGGTGCACGCGCAGAACGTCATCGAGCGCACCCGCGAGATCTCGGTGAGCGAGCCGCTGGACATCCGCACGCACATCGAGAACCTGCGCGAGCACCCGAAGGGCCTGCTCGTGGACGCGATCAGCGACGTGAAGGTGGGCCGGGAGCAGGTGTGGCACCAGGTCACCACGTTCCTGCACCAGCAGCGCACCTCGCTGTCGGGCGAGCCGAAGCAGGAGCCGAAGCCGGAGGAGGTTCCGCCGCCGCCGCTGCGCACCCTGCGGGTGGATCAGAAGACGATCACCCGGTACGCGGCCGCTTCCGGTGACCACAACCCGATCCACACTTCGGCATTGGGCGCCAAGGCGTTCGGCTTCCCGCGGTCGATCGCACACGGCATGTGGTCGGCGGCGACCATTCTCGGCGCGGTCGAGGGCCGCATCCCGGAGCAGACCACGTACTCGGTCAAGTTCGGCAAGCCGATTCTGCTGCCCTCCACCGTCAATCTGTATGCCGATCAGGTCGAAGGCGGTTGGGATCTGGCGCTGCGTCACCCGAAGAAGGGCTACCCGCATCTGACGGCGACCCTGCGCTGAGTTCTCCGCGAGCCGCATCCCGATTTCACGAATCGGGATGCGGCTTCGTGCTTTCCGGAGTAGGTCGAGCCGCCGCGCGACGCTCGGGGTGATCGCTCAGCAGTCGCAACCGCAGTCGCAGCAATTGCAATCACCGCAATCGCAGCATCCGCCGCAGTCGCCGCAATCACCGCAGTCGCAATTCTTGATCCACGCGTCCTTGTGCTCGCCCGTGCACGGTTGCGTGTGGTCGGCGCAGCACGCGTAACCGGTGCAGTAGGCGCCCAGAATGAGCGCGAGCGATTCACCGATACCAGGGCGACGGGTCGGCGGACGGTGGCGCGTTCCGCGCGAGTGGGCACCGACATCGGCTCGCGACGATCCCTCGATGCGGGGCGGCACCGAGCAGGTGTGGGCGGCGAACGCGCCGAGCCCGCCGCCGATCCGCCGCAGCACCGCGCTCAGTGGGTCGAGCAGCATCCAGCGGACGGTGGGCACCCGGCCGAGTTCGGCCGCCGCGACCGCCGCGCGCAGACGTGAGTTCGATTGCCGCATCAGGTCGTATGCTTCCGGCACGCCGGTGCCGGTGGCCGCGAGCGGGTTGAAGCGGTCGTTGGCGGCGTCGTCGTCGTAGTCGGTCACGGCGTCGGCCAGATGCGCGATCCGGCCGAAGTGCCACCCCGCTTCCCGCAGCGCGTCGACATTGTCCGGGCGGTCGGCCAGCACGGCTGTGTGCGCGAAGAACGCCGACGCGCACAGCTGGGTGGGTGCGGTCAGCCGGTCGATCGGGTCGGCCGACGACATCGCCGAACGCCAATGCGCGGACTCGGCAAGCGATTCCGGCACGAACCCGGGCCCGCCCACGGCGACCAGCTCTTTCGCCTGCTGCTCCAAGCGGACCTGCGCGTCGAGCGCCGCGACGAGCGGTTCGACGTCCAGCCCGATCCGCGCGGCGCCCGCGCGGGCCTCCCGGTGCCAGCGCGCCGCGGCTTTCGCCAGCGGCCCCCGCGCGAGCGCGGTCACCTCACCGTCGTCGACGTGATCGCGAATCTTGGCCGCCGCCAGCAAAAGCGAGGCGGTGGTGGCGAGCTGAACGCCGGGCGCGCCGGCGGTGACCACCGACGCCCGGCGCATCCCCCGCAGCGGGCACGGCGCCGCGGTGACGCGTGCCGCCGATCCGGACTGCGCCTCGGTGAGCATGCTCAGCACCAGCGCGTCCTTGTTGGTCGTGGCGCGGGCGAGCTGACCGTGCCCGTCGCGCAAGCCGAGACACAAACCGCACAGATGCGCCCGCCACTCGGCCGCATCGATTCCGTACTTCTGAGCGCCGTGCGCACACGGCCTGAGCAACCCGAACACTTCCGCCCCGTTTCTTTCCGGCTCTTCCGGCGAGCCGGTCCGCGCTGTGCGAACTCACGCACTTTGGCAGGAGGGCGGCGCGGAAGCAACCGGTCCGGGCAATGGGCGGGCTACTCGGTCTTCTTCCGGCCCGCCAGACCGCGCCAGGCCAGATCGTCGAGCAGGTCGACGGCCTCGGCGACCTCGATCCTGCCGCTGGCCAGCCGGTCGGCGATGGCCTCGCCCGCGCCGATCACGGCGACCGCGACCACGTCGAAGTTCGTCCCGGGCTCGGCGTGCTTGGCGCTGGACTCCAGCAGTTTGGCGGTCAGTTCGATGACGCGTTCGCGCGCGTTCTCGATCTCCGAGGCGAACGCCTGCTGGCCGATGGCCTGCCGGTAGAGCACCTGCCAGGAGCGCCGGTTGCGGTCGACGAAGCCGAGGAAGCCCTCCAGCGCGGTGCGCACCTGCTCGTGCGGCGTGAGCAGCGGGTTGCCCGCTGGCGCGACGGATTCGATGAATCGCATGCCCTCCCGCTGGATGCAGGCGCGGAAGAGTTCGTCCTTGGAGCCGTAGTACAGATACAGCATCGGCTTCGAGATCTTCGCCTCGGCGGCGATCGCGTCCATCGACGTGTCGTGGAAGCCTTTACGCGAGAAGACCTCCACGGCGGCGTCGAGCATCTGCTGCTCGCGCACCGCCCGCGGAAGCCGCTTCGTACCGCCCGCCATCCACACTCCTACCACAGGTGAATCTCATATATTACTCCAAGGTAAGTTCCGGCGGTCCGATTTGCTCACCAGTCGCCCGGCCCGACCGTACGGTGCGCGTCAGCAGCGCGGCAGCGCGCCCTTGTACGCGGCCAACCGCAACACCGAGGCATCCACCTGAGCCATCGGCAGTCGCCCGCTCGATACCGCCTGCTCCAGCCGGTCGAGCACCTGCGACACCGCGTCGGTGGTGATCCACAAGGCGCTGTCCGCGCCGGCGACCAACGCGGCTTCGACGGCGTCCTCGATCGACATCCGGCTGGTGATCGCCGCCATGCCACCGAGATCGTCGGTGAAGATCGGTCCCTGGAACGGCGCGGCCCCGTAACCGGTGCCCTCGCGCAGCAAACGCATCGCTTCCGGGCTGATGCTGGCCGGGACGTTGGGAGTGGTCAATCCGGGCACGTCGAGGTGACCGACCATCACCGCGGCGCCCGAGCCGATCAGGTTGCGGAACGGCACCAGATCCACGTTCTGCATCTGGTCCAGCGGCGGGGTGCGCACCGCGCCGGTGTGCGAGTCGCCCGACCCGGATCCGTGACCGGGGAAGTGCTTCATCACCGTGCCGACGCCGACCTCGCGCATGGCGCGGATGTAGGCGTCCGCGTAGCGGGTGACCACCTCCGGATCGTCGGAGAAGGAGCGGTCGCCGATGACGGAATCGTCCGGCTGAGAGCTGACGTCGACGTCGGGAGCGAAGTCCACCGTCACGCCGAGATCCTTCAGCGCGCGGCCTCTGGTCAGCGTCGCGTCGTAGAACTGCTCCGGGCTCATGGTCTGCGCCGTCTCCCGCGCCGACGGCGCGGCGCCGATCAGGTCGCGCACCCGGGAGACCCGGCCGCCCTCCTCATCGATGGTCACCATCAGCGGCACCTTGGCCGCCTGCTTCACCTGCGCGATCTGACCGGAGGCGAGCAGCGCCTGGTCGGTCCAGCCGCCCACGAAGATGCCGCCGATCTGCTCGTTGCGCACCACGTCGGTGGCGTCGGCCGCGCCGGTGACGCCGACCGTCAGCAACTGGGCGAGCTTCTGGCGGGTGGTGAACTGCGCGAGGTATCCCGCGTTGCAGTCCGGCGGCGCCGAGCTGGTGACGGGGACCGCGGCGGTGGTCGCGTCCGTCGTGGTGGTCGTACTCGACGAGGCCGACTCGGTGGAGCCGCCGTTCGAGCAGGCGGTGGCGACGGCGGCGAGAACGGCGAGGACGAGCAGAGGCGTCTTCCGCATAGAGGTCAACCGTACTCGCCGCGACGTGCGCGACCGCACTCGCTACATCCCTACCCAGCGGGTAACTCCCGCACCGGTATCGAATCGTTGTCTCGTCACCGGGCCGATGGGTCACGGTCTTGTCCACATCGCGTCTCGTCCGCCGCTGCTTCCGCGCGCCTGGCAGGTGTCACCCGGATCGATCCGGAGGCCGTGCGCACGGCGCCGCATACTCTCCGGCCGTTGTTCCTGGATGCGGCATCCTCTCGCCGTGGCGGTCACCGCAGCGTCGGCGCGCGCGAATCCAGCCTCGGCGGGTTGACGTTTGCGCAGGTCATGCCGAGAAACAAGCCGGTTCACGCGGCCGTGGGCGGGGTAATCTCGTGGTGTCGCCGTGCGTCCTTCTCAGGAGGTCATCGTGCCCTGCGATCTGATGCTCATCGCCTACGACGGCTCCGAGAACGCCAAGCGCGCCGTCGAATACGCCGGACGATTCCTCAGCGCCGACCGGGCCGTCGTGCTCACCGCGTGGGAACCCATGGTGCGCCAAGCCGCTCGCCTGTCCGGGCTGTCGGGTGTCATGCAACCGGAGTGGGTGCCGGACGACGAGATCGAGGACATCGCCTACGTCGACGCGCGCGCCATCAACGCCGAGGGCGTGCGACTGGCGCGACTGGCCGGCCTCAACGCCGAGGCGCGCACCGCCGAATGCGGCACCACCATCTGGAACGCCATCGTCGACTGTGCCGACGAGCTGGACGTCGACATCATCGTGGCGGGCACCCGCGGCGCCACCGGCTTGCGCGCGCTGCTGCACAGCAGCGTCGCCGACGCCGTCCTCAAGCACTGCCACCGACCCGTGCTGCTCGTCCCACCCGGCAAGAACCCGTGACCGCGCTCACATGAGATCTCGATCGCTACGCCATGGTGGGACTCGGGCGACGGGGCTGGGCGTACCTGCGTCTCCGCTCCGGCCATGCCCGGCTGAGGACGGACTTCGTCCGATCGCACCCATTATGTTGGGTGCATGGATGGGTTCCTGCTTGCCCGGGCCGACGGGGTTGTTCGGGGTCATGGGAGCCGCGTCCGCTTCGACGACGCGCGACGAGCGCGGGCGGCGCTGCTGGACGGCAGTGCGCCGCTCGTGGTCGGCGCGCTGCCGTTCGATCCACGGGAACCCGCCGCGCTCAGCGTGCCGGAGCACGCGGTGCACACCGCTGGTCCATGGCGGCCCGCCGCGCTGCCCGACCTGCCGCCGGTGCGCGTGGTGACCGAGATCCCGAGCCCGGCCGAGCATGTGGCACGGGTGACCGAACTGGTGGAGCAGCTCAACGATCCGGCCCAACCGCTGCGCAAGGTGGTCGCGGCGCGTTCGGTGCTGGCCGAGGCGGGCTCCGCGCTCGAGCCGGAAGTCGTCGCGGGGCACCTGCTGACCCGGCATCCGCACGCGAACGTCTTCGCGGTCGACCTCACATCGGCCGGACGCCACGGCGCGACGCTGGTCGGCGCGACGCCGGAAGTGCTGATCGCCCGGCAGGGCGACACGGTGACGCTGCGCCCGCTGGCAGGCACCGCGCCGCGGCGAGCCGATCCGGAAGCCGACGCGGCGCAAGCGGCGCAGCTGCTGGCCAGCACGAAGAACCGGGACGAGCACGCCTTCGTGATCGACTGGATCCGGGAGCGACTCGGCCCGGTCTGCGCCGAGCTGTCGATTCCGGAGAGCCCCGAACTGATCAGCACCCACGAGGTGTGGCATCTGGCGACGCCGATCACGGGGCGTCTGCGCGACGCCGCGACCACCGCGCTCGACCTGGCGTTGTCGCTGCACCCCACACCCGCCGTCTGCGGCACCCCCACCGATCTGGCGCTGGAGGCCATCACGCGCGTCGAGGACGATCGCGGTTTCTACGGAGGGGCCGTCGGCTGGTGCGACGCCGACGGCGACGGCGTCTGGGTGGTCGCGATCCGCTGCGCGGAACTCTCGGCCGACGGCCGCACCCTGCGGGCGTACGCGGGCGGCGGCATCGTCGCGGCCTCCGACCCGCAGGCGGAACTCGACGAGACAACCGCGAAGCTGCGCACCCTGCTCGGCGCGCTGCACTGCGCGCTCCCCGCGCACTGACGCGGCCGTTTCCCGGAGGCCCACCGAGCGCTCGCGGAGCCGTCCTACGGAGATTCGACGGCCTGAACGCATACAAATACCGGACGTCCTGCTAGGTTGGCCGGGAACGTGCCTGCATCGACGTATTGGAGTACCGCGATGAAGTTTGCTGTCCCGGGTGTTGCGAGTGCCGTCGCGGGCGCCGTGCTGGGCGTGCTCAGCGTCTTCCTCATCACCATGGCGGTCCAGCAGAACTCGCGGCCGGAGATCGACCGCAGCGGCGACAAGGACTCCTCGCTGCTGAACAACGTTGAGTACGGCAGCCGCTGACCCGCTGACCTCCGCTTCACCCGCCGACTCGCTCGGATCGTCCGGGGCGCCGGGGCAGCACAGCACCGCGCCGCTGGGCAGACGCTGGTTCGCCGCGACCGTCGTCGTGGCGTTCCTGCTGACCTTCCTGCAGGCGCCCGGCCTCACGGTCGCCGACACCAAATACGACCTGGCGCAGAATCCGCTCGGCTTCCTCGAACGCGCGAGCCATCTGTGGAGCAGCCAGGCGCCGATGGGCCAGGTGCAAAACCAGGCCTACGGCTACTTCTTCCCGCACGGCGCGTTCTTCTCGCTCGGTCATCTGCTGGGCGTGCCCGCCTGGGTGACGCAGCGGATCTGGTGGGCGCTGCTGCTGCTCGCCGGGTTCTGGGGGATCGTCCGCCTGTGCGAGGCGCTCGGCATCGGCACGCGCGGGTCGCGCGTCGTCGCCGCGCTCGCCTTCGCGCTGTCGCCGCGGGTCCTGACCACCGTCGGGTCCATCTCCTCCGAGACCCTGCCGATGATGCTGGCGCCGTGGGTGCTGCTCGCGCCCGCCGCACTGGGTGTCGCGCGGAACCGGCGGCGGGGCGGGGCCGCGTCGCCGGCGGGCAGCGCGCTGGCACTCGCGCTGATGGGCTCGGTCAACGCGGTCGCCACGGTGGCCGCCTTCCTGCCCGCCCTGCTGTGGTGGGCGGCTGCCGCGCCTGCGCTCGGCCGCGGACGAGCGTCCGGCAGCGCCCGACGCTGGTGGCGCTTCACCGCCGCCTGGATCCCGCTGCTGGTGCTGGCGACGTTCTGGTGGGCGGTGCCGTTGCTGCTACTGGGCAAGGTGAGTCCGCCGTTCTTGGACTACATCGAGTCCTCCGGCGTGACCACGCAGTGGGCTTCGCTCGGCGAGGTGCTGCGCGGCACCGACAGCTGGACGCCGTTCGTCTCGCCGGAACGCATCGCGGGCGCGGTGCTGGTCACCCAGCCCGCCGCGGTGCTGGCCACCGGGCTGGTCGCGGCGGCGGGCATGGCGGGGCTGGCCCTGCGGTCCATGCCGTACCGGGGCAGGCTGGTGCTGATCCTGTGCGTCGGGCTGGTCGGCATCTGCGCCGGGTTCGTCGGTGAACTGAGCGGACCGTTCGCCGAGTCGGTGCGCGTCTTCCTGGACTCCGGCGGCGCCCCGCTGCGCAACGTGCACAAGCTGGAGCCGCTGATCCGCATCCCGCTCGTGCTGGGGCTGGCGCAGCTGCTCGCCCGGGTTCCGCTGCCCGCCTCGGTACCGCGCAACGTGTGGCGCGGCGCGTTCGCCCACCCGGAGCGCGACCGCTCGGTGGCGGTCGCGGCGCTGATCCTCACCGCGCTCGCCCTGTCCACTTCGCTGGCCTGGACCGGCAAACTCGCGCCGCGCGGCGCCTACGACCGCGTGCCCGAGTACTGGCAGCAGACCGCGGACTGGCTCGAGCGCAACGCCGCCGATACCCGCGCGCTGGTGGTGCCCGGCGCGCCCTTCGGCAGCCAGGTCTGGGGACTCACCCGCGACGAACCGCTGCAGGCGCTGGCCGGCACGCCGTGGGCGATCCGCGACGCGGTGCCGCTCAACCCGCCCGGCACCATCCGCGCGATGGATTCGGTGCAGCGGCTCATCGCCGACGGCAGACCGTCGCAGGGACTGGCCGCGACGCTGAGCGCCCAGGGCATCGGCGTCGTCGTCCTGCGCAACGACCTCGACCCGGAGACCTCCCGCTCGACCCGGCCGATGCTGGCCCATCAGGCGCTGGACGAGTCGCCCGGCCTGCGCAAGGTGGCCGAGTTCGGCAACCCCATCGAGTCGCTGGTGCTCGCCGACGACTTGGTGGCCGACGGCGACCTGCGCCCGCCGTATCCGGCGGTCGAGATATACCGGGTGGACACGCCGGGGCGCGGAACGCCCGCCGACGTACGGGGCGGCACCGGCGCGCCGCAGGCGTTCCCCGGCGCGTACACCGTTCCGCTCGCGAACGTCCCGGTCGTCCAGGGTGGACCCGAAGTGCTCGAGCGGATGCGCCGCGACCCCGGTCTCGCCGGGACACCCGCCCTGCTCGCCGCGGACGCGACCAGGGCCGGGCTGCCGATGGGCCCGGTGACCGTCACGGATACGCCGATGGATCGCGAGACCGATTTCGGCCGGGTGGACAACCACAACTCCGCGTTGCGCGCCCCCGACGACGCGCGCCGCACCTACAATCTGGTCCCCGACTATCCGGTGCCCGGCGCCGAACTGGTGCGCGGCGAGTGGTCGGGCGCGACCGTCACCGCGTCGAGTTCGGCCGCGGACGCCACCCAGCTCGGCGGCGCGGCGCCGGGAAGTTCCACCGCGGCCGTCGTCGACGGCGATCCGTCCACCGCGTGGATCAGCAACGGCACCGAGTACGCCCTCGGCCAATGGCTGCGGCTCGATCTGGATCGCCCGATCAAGACCGGACAGCTGAAGCTGACCACCAGTCCGGCCGCCATCGGCGACCCGATCAAATGGATCGAGGTGCGCACCGCGAACGGCACCGTCTCGGTGCGGGTGGCCGAACCCGGTGCCCCGGTCTCGGTCTCGCTCCCCGCGGGGCGCACCGAGTGGCTGACGATCACCGCGATCCGCACCGAGAACGGCTCCTCCGGAGGGCAATTCGGCATCAGCGAACTCACGCTGGACGACTACTCGACCCGCGACGCGCCCGTCCGGGTGGACATCCGGCATCGCACCGTGGTGCCGCCCGCGTCCGCGGGCGCATCGGTGCGGGGATGGGATCTCGGTCAGGAATTCCCCGGCCGCGGCGCCTGTTTCGATGCCCCCGACCGGGTGCGCTGCAGTAAGGGCCTGGCCTTGGCTCCGGAGGAACCCGGCACGTTCCAGCGCACGCTGACCGTCCCGGAACCGATGTCGGTGGCTCCGGAGCTGACCGTGCGCACCAGGCAGGGCCCGGCGCTGGAGGCGCTGCTCACCGACCACGCCCGTCCGGTGGCCAGGGGCAAGGCCGACGTCGGCGATTTGCGCGGCGCCGCGTTCGCCGCGACCGACGGCGATCCGCGCACGAGCTGGACCGCACCGGAGGACTCGGTCCGCGAACCGACCGCAGGCAGGCCGACGCTCACCCTCGAGCTGCCCGAACCCACGCTGGTGACCGGCCTGGAACTCACCCCGTCGCTCGGCGGCCTGCCCGCTGCGCCCACCTCGGTGACGGTGAATCTCGGTGACGGTCCGCAGGTGCGCGAGCTGGACGACGACGGTCCCGGCACACCGGCGCGAATCTCCCTGCACCCCACCGTGACCGATCGCATCGAGCTGAGTATGCGGACCTGGCGGCCGGTGCTGGACAAGACCGCGCTCGGCTTCGTGCAGACCCAGCCCCCCGGACTGGCGGAGGTGACGGTGCTCGGACCGGACTACCCGGCGGCCGCCGCACTGGACCGTGAGGTCACCGTCCCGTGCGCATTGGGACCGACGATCGACGCGGGCGGGCGGACGCTGCGCACCACCGTCACCGCCACCGTCGGCGAATTGCGTTCCGGCGCGCCGGTTCCCGCCCGGGTGTGCACGGACGAGACCGGCACATCGAACGAACTTCCGCTGCCGCCGGGCCGTGCCGACGTGGCGGTGGGCCCCACCGACCTGTTCTTCGTCGATCGGCTGCGCTTGCACCCGGCCGACGCCCAGACCCCCGCCGCACCGGCGACGAACGCGGGTGACCGCCTGCTCGTGCTGCCGCTGAGCACCAATGTCGGATGGCGCGCGACCAGCGCGGACGGTCGCGCACTCACGCCCGTGGTGGTCGACGGCTGGCAGCAAGGCTGGCTGCTTCCCGCCGATGCCACCGGGCCGGTGACGATCGCCTTCCCGGTCGACCGGTGGTATCGCCTCGCCATCTTCGGCGGGTTGTTGCTGCTCCTGCCGCTCGTGATCCTGGCTGTTCCCCGTCGCGCTCGATCCACCGCAGACTCGAATATGGCTGCGGAACAAGATGATTCGAGTGCCGATTCGTCCGGCTCCACGACCCGTCGCCGGCTGGGCGCGGTAGGGCTCACCGGCGCGGCCACCGTGATCGCCGGTCCGGTGGGCGCTGCCGTCACGGTGATCGCCTTGGCGGCAACGCGTTTCACGCGGTACGTCACCCCCCGTGTGCTCGTCGTCGTGGCGGGGGCAGGCACGATGCTGTCCGCCGCCGCGCTGTCCACCGGCCCTTGGCGCTCACCCGATGGATATATGGGTGGCTCCGTGCTGGTGCAACTGCCCGCGCTGCTCGCGATCATCGCGGTCGGCGTCGCGGCGCTGCCCCGGCCGAAAGACGCCGACCGACCCGGCGCGCCGGAGCCGGACGACGCCGATCCGCCGACCGGCGAGCACTGAACGGCCCCTGCCGCGCGTGCCCGGCGAAGCGCCGCTGCACAAGACCCCATTCGCCGTGCGCCGCAATGGCACCCGTTGCTAACGTGACCACGCGTGAGCACCTGTGCCGAATGCGGTTTCGTCTACGACTTGGCTTCGGCGGCCGACGTGCCGTCGCTGGCGCGGGAACACGCCGTGGAATACGCCGACCTGCTCGGCGCCGACAGCGTCAAGTTACGCGAGCGCGGCAAGCCCGATGTGTGGTCGCCGCTGGAGTACGCCTGCCATGTCCGGGACGTGCTGCTGGCCCAGCGCGAACGCGTGCTGGCCGCGCGCCGTTCGGACAACCCGCCCGCGGCGGCGATGGGCCGGGACGAACGAGTCGAGCACGACGGCTACGCCCAGCAGAACCCCGCCGATGTGGCCCGCCAGATCCGGGACGCCGCCCTGTTGTTCGCCAACGTGCTGGAGCGACTCGGCGACGACGACTGGGAACGCACCCTCGGCTTCCCCTACCCCGAACCCGCGGTTCGTTCCCTGCGCTGGCTGGCCGTGCACACTCTGCACGAGCTGCGCCACCACCTGCTCGACATGCACCGGCAGCTCGACGGCTGAGCTCGCGCGCCGCCGATCAGGGCGCCGGTTCGGGGTCCGGCGTCCGCCGCACTCGGTCCCTGCGGCGGGCCCAGCGCCGCACCGGCTCCTCCACCAGCGCGTAGCTGGCCGCCGCGACCGGAAGGGTGATGGCGACGGTGAGCACCAGAACGTAACCGAAGTCGCCCTGAAACGGCAGGATGCCGAACACCGGGAACACGATCGACAGCACCGCGAGGTGCCAGATGAAGATGCCGTAGGACCAGCGCCCGAGCGTCGCGGCCACCGGCGACTCCAGCCAGCGGTGCCCGCGCGCCGCCGGATCGCGCAGCACCAGCGGCGCGAGCAGCGCGAACCCGATGATCGCGCCGAGACCCATCTTCACCGCGTACTGCCACGGTTCGGCGCGGGTCAGACCAGCGGGACCGGCCAGATCGGTCGCCGCGAGCAGGAAGGCCGCCGCCGCGACGGTCCACATCAGCGGCTGATTCGCTCCGACCTTCCACCAGCGTGATAGCCGGACGCTATGTTCGGCGAGCTCCGCGAGCAGCATGCCGGCGGCGAACCAGGGCAGATAGCCGGGCAGCCAATTGTCCGCGTGGATCGCGTCGGGCGTCGGCACCGGGATGAAGTTCCAGCCGAGGCTCAGCAGGGCGACTGCGACCAGCACCGGCACCCGCCACCGCGCCGCGCGGCCGCGCAGGCGCACCAGGGTGAACGCCAGCAACGGCAGCACGAGATAAAACGCCACCTCCACCGACAGGCTCCACATCTGCGTGAGGCCGTCGGTGAGCGTCAGCGGCACGAACACCTGCAACAGCGCCAGGTTCGACACCCATACCCGCAGGCCCGCCGTCCCGGCGGCACTCGGCAGCAGCACCAGGACCGCACACACCACCAGCCAGTACGCGGGCAGGATGCGAGCGGCACGATGTCGCAGGTAGTAGCCGACGGGCGGGGCGCTGTCGAGTCCGCGCGCCGCCGCCGCGTGCGGGCGCCAGAGCAGGAAGCCCGACAGCGCGAAGAACACCGCCACCGCCATGTCGAACCGGCCCCACACCCGCCCGATGACGGGCGTGCCTGCGGCGCCGGTCTGGAAGGCGACATGGGTCAGCAGCACGCCGAGCGCGGCCATGCCGCGCATGCCTTCCAAGGCCGGCACGAACGCGCGGGGGCGCACCCGTTCGGTCGCGGGCGCGGCGGTGGGCATCGTTGCGGTCATCGGGCTCCAGTCTGCCTCGGCGGATCCACAGTTGATAACCCGGCGTTTCAGATTTCGCGTTAGACTCGGGCGATTTCTGGGCCGTTTCCGGCCTCGACGCCGCATGGTACGACATCGGACTGTTAGTGTCGGGGCTCACGAGTGCCGCGGCGTGCCCGCAGTACTCGCCGGAGCGACCCGTGTTCTACGACGAGGAGAGTTTGCATGGCACTGAGTGCCGGTACCAGAAGGACGGTGGCCTGCCTGCTCGTGGGTCTCGGCGCGTTGCTGATCGTCGCCGCCATCATGATCCCGACCTACACCGTCGACAAGCTGGCGAAAACTCCCCTCGACCTGGAGATCACCACCATCGCGACGAACCAGCAGGGTGAGGACAGCCTGGTGCTCGACTCCAAGTCGCTGACCGCTCCGGAGGGCTCGGCGAAGGTCGACACCAACGTCCCGCTGGTCTCGCAGCGCTTCCTCACCGTCGAGGACCCGGCCGACGCCCACCAGATGACGGTGCAGGCGGGCCAGACGCTGCGGCGCATCGACAAGCAGGGCGACACCGGCCTGCTCACCGCGACCGTCGACCGGGTGACCATCGACCGGGTGACCGGCGAGCCCGTCGGCACCGAGCCCAACGGCTCGATCGCGGTGACCGCGAACCTGGAGGGCCAGAGCATCGCGGAGCCGGTGCAGCACACCGGCCTGCAGTACCGGTTCCCGATCGGCACCGAGAAGAAGACCTACCCGTACTTCGACCTCAACGTGCGCAAGACCTTCGACGCGAACTTCATCGAAGAGACCGAGATCAACAACACGAAGGTCTACCACTTCCAGATGTCGGTGCCCGCCACCAACCTCTACGACGTGGTGCCCGCGCCGACCAACCGGCTCAGCCTGCCCGCAGCCAAGTGGGGCGTCGAGGGCGGCGAAGCGCCCGTGACGATGACCCGCTTCTACACCAACACCCGTGACCTGTGGGTGGAGCCGCAGACCGGCACGGTCGTCAAGGGCGGCGAGGCGCTGCACCTCTACTACTCGCGCACCGCGGACAAGCCGGAGGTCACCGCGCTGAAGTCGCACCTGGTCTTCGACGAGAACACGATCGAGTCGCAGCTGGCGGTGGCCAAGGAGAACATCGACAAGCTGTCGCTGTACGGCCGGATCCTGCCCATCATCCTGGGTGTCCTCGGCGTGATCGCGCTGATCGTCGGTGTGGTTCTCGGTATCCGCGGCGGCTCGGCTCCGACGCCCGCGCGGACGGGCGGCGCTCCGTTCCAGCGTCCGGGCGGCTCGGCTCCGGCCGGTCCCGCTCCGCACGTCAACCGCGGCGCCGATGACGCGCCGACCGAACAGATTCGGATCGACAAGAAGCCTTGATCGGCTGAACATCCCTGAATTCGGCTCCCCCGCCTTCCGGCTGGGGAGCCGAATTCGTTTCCGGCCCTATGCTCGGTCGCCGGCCGCCAACTCGGTCATCGTGCGTTCCAAGTCGTGGCACATCAGGGAGATCTCGTGACGCGGCGGCCCATCGGTGGGATGAACGCCCAGTTCACTCGGCCCGGTCGCGGACAACAGCCAGCCGTCGCCCGCGTCGAGGTTCGGCAGGCGCAGGACATCGCGGAAAAACGCGCGGGCGGCGTCGGGATCCTCCGCGTAGACCAGGGTGTGCACCGCGGTGATCATGCGACGATCGTAAGCGGCCCGCTCAGCCCACCGGGCGCAGCGGCTCCGGGCGCGCCGTGTTGTCGGCCGCGCGCAGGACCATGACGGCGACCACGACGGTGGTGGTGGCCGCGACCGACACCGCCGTGGTGATCAGCGCGGGAATCGTGCGGGCCAGCGACAGCATCAAGGTGACCTCGACGGCCAGACCCAGCCAGGTGACCAGTGCCAGAGAGGTGCGGTCGACGGCGATCGCCGACAGCACCGCGCCTTGCAGCACCGACAGCATCGCGCCGTGCAGCGCGAAGATCCACAGCAGGCCCTGGATCGGGGCGTAGTCCTCGCCCGCCAGCAGCGGGGCGAGCGGCGCGGCCAGCGCGGCCCCGAGCACGGCGACGAGGCCGATGCCGCTGAGCACCGCCAGCGCCGCCCGGATCGCGCTCGCGGAGTGCGTCGGCTGGGCCATCCGCGGATAGAGCACGACACCGACCGCCTGCGGCAGCCAGAAGGCGATCTTCGTGGCGATGGTGCCGAGCGCGTAACGGCTGGCGTCCGCGTCGTCGAGCACGATCCGGACCACGATCAGGTCCGCCGACGAGAGCGCCATCATCGCCGCCTGCACCTGGGCGGCCCGCAGGACCGGCAGCACACCCGGGGCGACGACGCGCGGTTCGGTTCCGGCGTCGGGCACGGACGCACCGGCGACGATCCTGGCCAGCAGCGCCGCCGTCGCGATGCCGCAGGCCGCCGCCCACAGCGCGAGCGTCGCGCCGCCGCCCAGCGCCAGGATCACCAGCGCGGGGGCGACCCGGGCAACCCCCGCGGCGCCGAGCACAGCTCCCAACGCCCGAAACCGCTTGCCGCCCTGCAGCACGCCCTGCTCACCGGACAGCAGCACCAGCGCGGGCGCCGCGCCGAGCGCCGCCGCGGTGGCGGCCACCCCGGCGTGCAGTGTGACGGCGACCAGCGGCACCAACACCGCGGCCGCCACGGCGACGATCACCGCGCAGCGCCACTGCAGCCCGCGCAGCGCGGCCGTTCCCGCGCCGCGCACGAGTTCCCTGGCCACCACGTTCTGCAACGCCAGCGCGGGCACCGCGCACAGCAGCTGGACGGCGAGCAGGCTCGCGAACTCGCTGTACCCGGTGACCCCCAGCCACCGCCCCGCCAGCAGTTGCAGCAGATACCCGGCGACGTTCGCGGTCATCGCACCCGCCGTCACCCACGTCAGATCCGCCACCACGGGAAACCGACGGACAGCAGACACGCCGCCCATCGTCCCACCCGCGCGTGCCGCCACCCTGCGCGCCCCGCCGGTGCACGAGCGGTGATGCGCCGACTCGAAGTCTCCGGCCCGATGACGCCGTCGGGACACCTACTCGAGCGGGCCCGCGCCGACCAGGATGACATCGCCCACCCTGCACCCGGTCGGGGCTTCCTCGACCCCCGCGAGCATGTCCTCGAGGACCGGCTTCGGCGACAACGAGAACCACGAAGAATTCGGGGGACGGGTTCCGATGGATCGCCGTGGCGCTGTCCGGTTCGGTGCGGTAACCGAGCCGGGCGGCGAGCGCGGCCACTGCGTCGGACTCGCTCCAGTCGCGAACTCGGCGTCCGGCACGCTGACGCGTCACCCCAGATCAGACGGTGTGCTGAGCCCGAAGCTTGGCCAGTGAAGGGGGCGGAGCGATCCCGGCATCGCCATCTTCTTCCCGCAGGCGCAACGATGCGTGACCCACCGGACAACGGGCACGAAATCCCGCAACGGCGCTGAAACGCGGCGCCGCGCGGTCCCGCGCAACCGAACAGGACATTTTCGCGCCGAGCCCGCTGGATCGGCGACGGGGGTGATCGGGACGTACAGTGCTCAGGCGTGAGCGGGAGCGGTCGGACTCGAGCGGTGGTGGCGGCATACAGCGCGGCCGTGGCGTTGCTCGTCGCCGGGCCGTTGCTCGCGCCGGGGTATCTGCTGTTGCGGGACGCCGTGAGCACGCCGCGCAGCTATCCGACCGACGCGGCGCTCGGTCTCGGCGATGCCGCACCGCGGGCGGTGCCGCAGGACGCTCTGCTCGCCGCGTTGTCGTCGTTCGTGGACGGCGGTCTGGTGGTCAAGGCGATCCTGCTCGTCGCGCTCTGGGCCGCGGCGTACGGGGCCGCCGCGCTCGCGCGCGAACTGCTGCGCGCGTCGCTCGGCCCGCAACTGATCGCCGCGACAGTCGCGTTGTGGAACCCGTACGTGGCCGAACGCCTGCTCCAAGGGCACTGGAGCCTGCTCGCCGGTTACGCGGCGTTGCCGTGGACAGCGTTGACCGCCTACCACCTCCGATCAGCGGCCACCGCTCAGCGCCGCCGGCGAATCCTGGCCAACCCTCCTGGACGACCGCCCCACTCCTCTGACCGCCCCACGCCATCCGATTCAGCTCACGCTTCCGCACCAATCGGCACGGCGAGCGAAGGCAGGACTCGGCCCGGCAGCCCGGCGGCCCGACGCGCGACCATCCGAACGGCATCCGCGTGGGCGGCTCTCGCCGGATCGCTCGCCGCGGCCGGGCTCACCCCGACCGGCGCGCTGCTGGCGGGGGTGACCGCGATCGCGCTGGTGCATCGACGCCAACTGCTCGGGACGCTTGTGCTCTGGCTCGCCGCTTCCGCGCCGTGGCTGGTCGCGACCACGCTGTCCGGTGCGGGTGCGGAACCCTCCGATCCGGCGGGCATCGCCGCGTTCGCCGCGCGGGCCGAACCCGGCCTCGGCACGCTCGGGAGCCTGGCCGGTCTCGGCGGGATCTGGAACGCCGATGCGGTGCCGGACTCACGCACCACGCCGCTGGCCGCGGTCGCCACCCTGGTGCTGCTGGCGATCGTGGCGCTGGGCGTGCGCTCCGTGGCGTCCGGCGGGGCCGACCCCGACAACCGCCACGTCCGGCGGGCATTGCTACTGCTCGCGGCCATCGCGATCCTGTTCCCCGCGCTCGGCGCGACCGCGTGGGGCATGCACGCCATGGAGTGGCTGGTCGCCCACGTGCCCGGCGCGGGTCTGCTGCGCGACACCCAGAAGTACGCGGCCCTGGCCATGCCCGCTTTCGCCTTGTGCGCCGCGGCTGGTAGCGCGGCGACGGCCCGGCGTCTGCTCCGCGCGGACACGGACTCGACAACGGAGCGACCCACGACGACGTCCCCGGCCACGTCGGGCTCGACAACGGACCTCTCCGAGGCGACTTCTCCGGCCACGATGGACTCGACGACGGACCGGCCCGAGACGACATCTCCGACCACGTCGGACTCGACAACGGACCGGCCCGCGAAGACGTCCCCGGCCACGATGGCAGCCGTCACAGCGGTGTTCGCAGCGCTGATCGTATTGCCGCTCTACGACCTCGCTTGGGGCGGCGGCGGGGCCGTGCGTCCGGTGCACTATCCCGCGGGTTGGCGGCAGGTCGCCGAACGAATGGGCGGTCCGGGCGACGTCGCGGTGCTGCCGGGCGGCATGTTCCGCAAGTTCCGCTACAGCGGCGCGTCCCCCGTACTCGACCCGGCCCCGCGCATGCTGCCCAACGACGTCTTACAGACCGGCGAGTTGCCGGTGCGCGGACGCACGGTCTCCGGTGAAGGCGCTCGCGCGAGAGAGGTGGAGAACCTGCTGCTCCACGGTGGCGCGCCAGCCGACCTGGCCCGCCTCGGCGTGGGCTGGATCCTCGTCGAACGGACCACCCCGGGCCCGCTCGGCGCATCGGCGGCGACTCTGGCCCAGGTCGAACGGGTCTACGAGGACGCCGACCTCGCGCTGTACCGCGTGCCCGATGTCATCGAGCGCGGTGCATCGACAACCACGCAACGCTCCATCGCCATCGCGGCCCACTTGCTCTGGGCCGCGATGCTCGTCGCGGGCCCACTGATCGCCCTCGGCACACGAATCCGATCCCGGAGGAGACCGCGAACCTGATCACGGCGCTCGCCGTCACGCGCTCCGCAGCGCGTCCAGCCGGCGCCGCGTCGCCTCCAGCGCCGTCTGCTGCGCGGCGAGTCGCGCGGCGATGCGGTCGAGCTCGGTCCGCAGGCCGGAACACATGTCGACGCTGAGGCCGTGCTCGCCGTCGCGCACACAGTCCAGGTACCGCCGGATGGCAGCGGCGTTCAGCCCCGCTCCGAGCATGACCCGGATCTGCGCGACCACGGCGACGGCGGACTCGGCGTAATGCCGGTATCCGTTCGCGTCACGCTCGGGCACCAGCAGCTCTTTCTCCTCGTAGTGCCGCAGGGCGCGCGCACTCACCCCGGTGCGTTCCGCGAGTTCCCCGATGAGCACTTGTCCTCCTCAGCTTGACCTTCACGCCGACGTGAACTCCTACCGTCGGGCACCGTGACCTCACGACCAACACCCACCCGCACCGTTGTCATCCACGGCTACCACGCGACGCCCGGCGACCACTGGTTCCCTTGGCTCGCCGACCGCCTCGCGGCCGTGGGCATCCCGGCCCACGTCCCCGCCATGCCCGACCCGGGTGATCCCGATCCGGACGCGTGGCTCGCCGCCACCGCCAGGGCCATCGGCACTCCCGACGAGGGCACCGCCGTGGTCGCGCACAGCCTCGGCTGCCTGACCGTCCTGCGCTACCTCACGGCGCTTCCCGGCCGGTGGCGGCTCGGCCACCTGGTACTGGTCGCGGGGTTCCTCGACCCGCTACCCGCGCTGCCCGACCTCGACGGCTACATCGCATCCGGCTGCGACGTGCGGGCGATCCCCGCGCATGTGACCCGGCTGACCGTTTTTCGCTCCGACGCGGACGAGTGCGTCCCCACCGCGCACACCGACCGCCTCGCCGCCCTCCTCGGCGTCACCGCGCGAACGATCCTTGGTGCGGGGCATTTCCTCGCCGACGACGGCGTCACCGAACTCCCCGAAGTCCTCGACGTACTTCGGACAGCGCACCCCCGGCCCAACGCGCTGTGGGCATCTCCGGCCTGAACCGGCTACCGTGCAGCCTTGTCCCCGCCCGGCGGCGACAACTCAGCCGACCGCCCGTGGGGCGATCAACCCGCTGGTGTGCTCGCCCCTGGCAGCCGCCGCCAGCACTTCGTAAACCCCGTTCCCGGTCTGCTCCCAGGAGAATTCGCGGGCGCGGGCGCGTGCCTTCTCCCCCATCACCGTGCGTGCGCCCGGATCGTCCAGCAGGTCGCCGACGGCGTCGGCCAGCTGGGCGACGTCGTCGACCAGGATTCCGGTGGCGCCGTCCACGATGGAATCGGTGAGGCCGCGCGAACTGCGGTAGCCGACCGTGGGAACACCGTGCTGCGCCGCCTCGATCACCGCGAGCCCCCAGCCCTCCTTCCGGGAGGGCAGCACATGCACCCAGGCGCGGGCGAGCAGTTCGTGCTTGCGCCGCTCGTCCACGTGGCCGTGGAAGGTGACGGCGTCGGCGATGCCGAGTTCGCGGGCGTTGTCTCGTAGGTTGTCGGCCCACCAGCCGTCGCCGATCACGTCGAGGCGCAGACCGGGAATGCGGTCGCGCAGCCGAGCCACCGCCGCGAGGGCGTCCTCGATCTGCTTGTGCGGCACCAGACGGGAGAGCACCACGACAGTGGGTGCGGCGGTGCGGGTTTCCGCGGCGCCGGTGGGGGCGTCCACTGGAACAGGTTCGGCTCCGTTGCGGACCACCGCGATCCGGGAGCGGTCCACCCCGAGCGTGGCCAGTTCTTCCGCCGACGGCAGCGAAACGGTCAGATATTGATTGCGGCGGTGCACGCGGGGCGACAGCCGCGACTCGATCCACCAGCCGACCCGGCCGACCAGCCGGCCCGCGACCGGCCACTGCTCACGATGGCCGTGGTGCACCAGCACCACCGACGGTGCCGCGGTGACGGCGGTGGCGAAGAACGGTATGCCGTTCTGGGTGTCGATCACCGCGTCCGGCCGCACGCCGCGCAACGGACCGAGGCCGATCCTGCCGAGCAGGAGCGCGGCCAGCGCGCGCGGATAGACGGTGTAGCGGCCGCCCGCCCGGCTGATATCGATGCCGTCGACGCGTTCGCGCCGCGCCGCGCCCGGATAGCGGGCGGTGCGCAGCGTGACCTTGACCCCGCGCGCGGCGAGCTGAGCGCCGACCTGTTCGAGGTACCGCTCGCTGCCGCCGCCCTGCGGGTGCCCGGTGTCACGCCAGCAGAGCAGGAGGACTTCGCGCACGGTGGAGCTTCTCTCGGTCAGTAGGTCCCGGTGGGAACGTCGGATGTCGCGCTACACCCTAACCCGAGCACCCGCCCGAGCAGCCCGGCATCGCGGTTGTGC
The DNA here is from genome assembly GCF_035544775.1 of Nocardia implantans. NCBI lineage: Bacteria > Bacillati > Actinomycetota > Actinomycetes > Mycobacteriales > Nocardiaceae > Nocardia > Nocardia implantans. The sequence goes on from NZ_JAYKYQ010000001.1 coordinate 247,818, forward strand.
GAGACTCGGCGCCGTGCTCAAAGCCGCGAAGACGCCGACACGCAGCAGCCAGCCCCGGTTCGCCCGCAGGGCGACCCTGCGCCGGTCGCTGCGACTGCTCGGCAGCTTCCGGTTCGAGCAGACCGACCCGGCCCTGTTCTACGGGGGTCTCGCCGCCGACAGCGCGGCGATGATCGCCGACTTCTATGCCGATCTCACCGGCCGTTCGCTCGACGGCGCGACGATACTCGACGTCGGCGGCGGTCCGGGCTACTTCGCGGACGAGTTCGCCCGTACGGGGGCGCGCTACATTCCGGTGGAGCCCGACCCGAGGGAGATGCACGCCGCGGGTCTTTCGGTGGCGGGCGCGGTGCGCGGGTCCGGGATGGCGCTGCCGTTGCGCGACGACGCGGTCGACATCTGTTTCTCGTCGAACGTCGCCGAGCACGTCTCGAAGCCGTGGGTGATGGCCGAGGAGATGGTGCGGGTGACCAGGCCGGGCGGATTGATCGTGCTCTCCTACACCGTGTGGCACGGCCCGTTCGGCGGTCACGAGACCGGACCGTGGCACTACCTCGGCGGTGAGTACGCCGCCCGGCGGTATCGGCGCAAGCACGGGCGGGAACCCAAGAACAGGTTCGGCACGTCGCTGTTCGCGGTGCGGGCCGCGGACGGATTGCGCTGGGCGGCAACCACTCCGGCGGAGGTGCACACGGTGTTCCCGCGGTATCACCCCCGCTGGGCGTGGTGGTTGGTTCGGGTCCCGTTGGTGCGCGAGCTACTTGTCAGCAATTTGGTCGTGGTGGCAACCAAAAGTTAGCCGACGTAAGGTTCCAGCCATCCGCGGCGCCAGTGCCGCTTGCCGCACGGGGCGTGCACGGGCTCGCTCCACGGCGATTCGCGCATAGCCAACCCGACGGTCTCGAGCGTGGTGAGGCCGACCAGGTCGGCCAGCATCCCTACCGCGGCGACCGCCTCCGCGGCCTGCATAGCCGCCGTCGCCTGCTCGATCGTCAGGGTGCGTCCGGGTAGGAAGGAGACCACCCACCCCCCGCTGCCGACGCACTTCGCCTGATGCTCGGTTTGATCACTGGTCATCAACGACCGGCCGATCACTTGCACCGCCATGACTCGGACTCCCCAGTTTGCGGTAACGATTCGGTAATGGAGCGAGCTGATATGCCGCTCCAGCATCCCCCTTCCAGCAACAGAACGCAATAGTGCGTTCTGCGAAAAGCGAACCGAGAGGTCGGGATTCACACTGGCCAGAGCGTCGCCGCCGCGCAAAACTGAAACAGGTTACAGACATGGGGGCGGCAAAACTGTAACGTGTTCTCATGCACTACGACAGCTTGTTCATCGGCGGCCGCTGGACCGCGCCAGCCACCGCCGAGCGCATCCAGGTCATCTCGCCGGCCACGGTCGAGCCGGTGGGCAGCGTCCCCGCGGTGAGCAGGGCCGACGTCGACGCCGCGGTCGCCGCGGCCAGGCACGCCTTCGACCACGGGCCGTGGCCGGCCACGCCCCCGAAGCAGCGAGCCGAGGTGCTCACCCGCGCCGCCCGGCTGATCGAACAGCGTTCCGCCGACCTGCTCGCCGCGCTGGTCGCCGAGGTCGGCGCGCCGCAGATGATCGCGATGACGCTGAACCAACTCCCCGCGGTCGCCGCGCTGGACGCCTACGCGGCCCTGGCGGACTCCTTCCCCTGGTCGGAGACCCGGGTCGGCGGGTTCGGCACCACGCGGGTCACCCGCGAGCCGCGCGGTGTCGTCGCGGCGGTGACCGCGTGGAACGTCCCCTTGTTCCTCGCGGTCAACAAGCTCGCGCCCGCCCTGCTGGCCGGCTGCACCATGGTGCTCAAGCCCGCCCCGCTGACTCCGCTCACGGCGAACCTGGTCGCCGACATCTTCACCGAGGCGGGCCTGCCCGAAGGTGTGCTCTCGGTGCTTCCGGCCGAGCCCGACGCGGCCGAGTACCTCGTCTCCCACCCCGGCGTGGACAAGGTGACCTTCACCGGAAGTACCGCGGTCGGCCGCAAGATCGGCGCCATCGCCACCGGTCAGCTCAAGAGCGTCTCGCTCGAACTCGGCGGCAAGTCGGCGGCCATCCTGCTGCCCGACATGGACCTCGCGGCCAACATCCCGGTGCTCGCGTTCTCCGGCCTGATGAACAGCGGACAGGGCTGCGTCGCGCAGACCCGCATCCTCGCCCCGCGCAGCCGGTACGACGAAATCCTCGACGCGCTGGTCGAGCACGTGAAGACGATGAAGGTCGGCGACCCGAACGACCCTGCGGTCCAACTCGGCCCGCTGATCTCCGAGCGCCAGCGCGAGCGGGTCGAGGGCTATATCGCCAAGGGCAAGGCCGAGGGCGCGCGACTCGTGCTCGGCGGCGGGCGCCCGGAGGGGCTGGACCGGGGCTGGTTCGTCGAGCCGACGATCTTCGCCGACGTGGACAACAAGTCGACCATCGCGCAGGAGGAGATCTTCGGGCCGGTGCTGTCGGTGATCCCGTACGAGACCGAGGACGAGGCCGTGGCCATCGCCAACGACTCCGTCTACGGCCTCGCCGGATCGGTGTGGACCGCCGACGTCGAACACGGCGCCGAGATCGCGGCGCGGGTGCGCACCGGCACCTACGCGATCAACTGGTACGCCTTCGACCCCAGTTCGCCGTTCGGCGGCTACAAGGCTTCCGGCCTCGGACGCGAGAACGGGCCGGAGGGTCTCGATTCGTTCTGCGAACAGAAGTCGCTGCTCATGCCGCTCGGCTGGACCGGGTGATCACTCCGGCGGCATGACCACGCGCAGCAGCGGCGCGCGGTTGCCGTAACGCCGGGGTGGCGCCTCGACGATCTCGACGCGCCACCCGGGCGGCAGCACCGCGCGCAGCCGGGCGGCGGCCCGGCGCAGCGGGGTGCTCGATGTGGCGAACTCGAATGTCTCCAGATCGGCCATGCTCCAACCACCTCTCGCGTCGATCTCGCTGTGCGCCGCGGCATCGCGGGTCCGATATCGGTATGGAAGTCGTTCAGTCGATCAGTTAATCATCAGCTATCCGACTGGGTGATGCGGAAGGAAGAACACGCCAAGCATAGATTACGAATACACGAAGTCTCTCAACAAGATCATTACCCCCTCTCCCAGCGGGCTAAACCCGTCGGTCCGTGGGAATTTCGCCGACTCCGGTGTGACTTGGGACACCACCTCAGGGGCACGTCCTCGCAGCGCCGAGGGCAGCAGGACCGAATCAGTGCCACCGCAACGGCATTCGCCGAGCCGGTCGATTCATAGCGACGCGCTCACCGACCCAGCGACCGGCGATACGCGGCCGGCGTGGCGCCCGTCGCCGCACGCAGGTGCACCCGCAGCGCGGTGACGCTGCCGAACCCGGCCTTCGCCGCGACGACTTCCACTGGCAAACGTGTGGTTTCCAGAAGTTCGCGTGCTCGTGCGGTGCGCTGGGCATCCAGCCACCGCCGCGGCGTGGTGCCGACTTCCGCCTTGAAACGCCGGACGAAGGTGCGCTCGCTCATCAGCGCGTGCGCGGCGAGCGCCGAAACATCCACCGCCGCAGCGGGGTTCGCCACCGCCCACGCCAACGTGGCGGCCAGCCCGCCGTCGGCACGCACCCGCTGTGGTTCCGGAATGTATTGCGCCTGACCGCCTTCCCGGTGTGGCGCGGTGACATTCCACCGCGCCAGCTCCGCCGCCGCGTGCGCGCCCAACTCCTTGCGGACGATGTGCAGACACAGGTCGAGGCCCGCGGACAGCCCGGCCGACGTCAGCACGTCACCGTCGTCGACGTACAGGGCCGTCGGGTCCAGTTTCACCGCCGGATACCGCTCGGCGAACTCGCCGCGATAAGCCCAGTGCGTCGTCGCGGGTCGCCCGTCCAGCAGCCCGGCCTCGGCCAGGACGAACGCGCCGACGCAGATGCTCACCATGGTGGCGCCGCGCTCCGCCGCGCCGCGCAACGCGGTCAGCGCCTCCGGCGGGGTGGGCAGCGTCGGGATGCAGATGCCGGGCACGACGACGACGTCGGCTTCCGCCAATGCCTCCAAGCCGTGGTCCACCCGCAGTTCGAAGCCGTTCGGTGTCCATACCGGCCCGGCACGCAACCCACAGGTCCGCATCTCGAACCCGGACGGCTCGCCCGTCTTGCCCGGCCCGTGCCGGAAGGCCTGCACCGCGCAGGCCAGGTCGAAGGTCATCACGCCGTCCAGCGCGAGCGCCACCACTTGCTTCATCGTCCCCAGTTTGGCAGAAATCCGAGTGATACTGTCATTCCCGCCACTCGCGGCGGCTCCGCACGCCCGCTTGACTCGATGCACACCGAGTTCCGATCAGAAGGAGGGCATCGTGGCCGCACCGACGGGCCTCGACTGGACCTGGGCCACCAGCACCGGCGGCGCGTTGTCGAAAGAGCAACGCCGCAGGTTGGCCGTCGCGACCGCCCGCACGCTGCCCGCCATGATGACCGACCGGGTCCGGCTGGCGCTGGGCAGGCGTGGGCGCGGAAACCTGGAGTTCGCCGGCCTGCGGTTGCCCGATTCCGCGCTCGCCGTCGCGGCGGAGACCGAGGCGCGCGAGTCGCTGTCGCCGCACATGCTGAACCATTCGCTGCGGACCTACTACTTCGGCCGGGTCCTGGCCGATCTCGACGGCGCCGCCTACGACGACGAACTGGTCTACGTCTCCTGCCTGCTGCACGACCTGCAACTCGAAAGTCCCACGCCCGGCCGGTGTTTCGCCGTGGTCGGCGGCGAGCGGGCCGTCGCTCTCGCACTGGGCGCAGGCGCGCCGCCGGAACGTGCCGAAGCGATCGGCGCGGCGATCGCCGCCCACCTCACCCCCGGCGTCGCCGACGATCTCGGCGAACCCGGCGGATTCGTCTCCGCGGGCGCCTCGGTGGATGTGCTCGGGGCGCGACTGGCGGAATTGGACCGGGAATGGGTCGCCGAACTGCTGCGCCGCCACCCGCGACTGGAATTCAAACGGCACGTTGCCGCCGCCTTCCGGGCGGAGGGGAAGGCGATGCCGGAGGGCCGGATCCACTGGCTGAACGGAGCGGGTTTCCAGATCATGGTCAAGATGTCGCCGTTCGCCGAATAAAGTGGCTCCGCACTACTGAGCAATCCGACTTTTCCGCATCGGCGCTTTCTGTTTTCAGCGGCTATCAGTTCGGCTCGACCGGACACCTATTTCCGCATAATTCCCGCGGGTAGGTGAATAATGCTGCCGCCCTTTTCACTGGGCAAACCCTCTCGGTGTGAGTATGCTCGATGTCATGAACGGTGTCACCGGCATCGCAAGCGCACGGCTGAAGCTCGCGCGCGCGTGGCACCACATCGACGACCTCGCACGCATTGTCTCGGAATACCAGGACGCGAATGAGGTCGAAGTCCGGGTCGACTTTTCCCCGAGTATCGAAGACGAAAACGAGATCGACTGCGAAGTAGCGGCGGTCGGCATGTCCGACGCGCCCGACGAATGGGCGCTGATCACGGGCGATGCACTCGCCAACCTGCGAGCCGCGCTCGACCGCGCTGTCCATCCGCATGCCGAGCAGTTTCCCATTCTGCTGAGCAATACGAACAGCAAGGGCGAGGAGATATATGTCGAAGAGATTTTCGACGCCGTCACCACAGCCCTGATTCTCCGCCATCAGCCTTTTTGCGACCCCCTGCCGACACACCACCCGCTCGGCCTTCTTCGCGAATTGACCAACCGCGACCGGCACTGCCGACTGAAGGTCAGCAACCAATTCAGAACCGAGCTCATCTTCGCACGGTCAGATGACTACGAAATAGTAGACACCCCGGAGTCAGCGGTACACGAACTCGTGCCAGGAGCCGTCTTCAAGCATTTCCGCCTGCGGCTCAACCCCGGCGTCACGCAGTCCCAGCTCACTTACAACAAAAGACTCCGGGCAACCGTCGTCATCAATATTCCGGACACCGACGACGATGTGCCGCTCATCGCGAGCATGAAATCTATGCACACCCAAGTGTCGGAAATCCTGGACCAACTCGAAGCCCTCGGAATCCTGTAACCAGCTCCGAAGTCACCGGTCGCGCGATATTCCACGCGCGCGGTCCTGCCCGTGCCCGGTGCCGCCACGCTGGACGCCCAGCGCATGCCCACGTCTGGAGCAGATGCCGGTCTATGGCAATTTGCTTGTGAATCTCTTTCGTGTCATCGACGCGGCCGGACTCGTATTCGGTGAATGCAGTTCGCCACGCTCGGTATACACCCGCGCCTGGTCGATACGACGGTTTCCTTCCGTGGTGTACTCTCTGTGCTCGCGAACCCACCCGTTTTCGCGGGTCTCGGCGCGCGCAGTGCCTGTGCCAATCCCGAGTGGCCGAAGGTCGGCATCTTCGGACATCGCAACATGCGACGCGTCAACTGGCTCGGCGTGTCCCGCACCCGGCTGCTCCGAGTCGACGGCCTCGACCTGCACGTAGCCGAGCTGGATGCGGTAGACGGCACGCCTGTGCTGGACATCAAGCCGTGGTTCGCGGAATTCGGCCCCCGAGGAGAGGTCCAGCAAGCCCCATGGTCCACCGAAATGCTCGAAGACTACTTCTGGACGAGCACGGAAGCGCTACTCGGGTCAGTTGAGACGGGCGCTTGCTTCGAACCCTGTTCACTGCGCGCAAAACCTTTGTCTCGCAGAACAAATCGCCCGTGCCATCTGTCAGATGGCACGGGCGAGGTGCTACTTTGGGTGGAGTGTCAGCCCAGACGCTGCTTGAGCGCCTCGAACTCGTCGCGCACGCCGGAAGGCAGCTTGTCACCGACGAACTCGAACCACTCTTCGATCAGCGGGATCTCCTTGCGCCACTCGTCGGCGTTCACGGCGAGCGCCTCGTCGACGTCCTTGGGATCGACATCCAGCCCGTCCAGGTCGAGCTGCGCGGCGGTCGGCACGTTGCCGATCGCGGTCGCCTCGGCCTCGGCGGAACCCTCGATGCGGCCGATGATCCACTCCAGCACGCGGGAGTTCTCACCGAAGCCGGGCCACAGGAAGCGGCCGTCCTCGCCGCGGCGGAACCAGTTGACGTAGAAGATCTTCGGCAGCTTGGCCGCGTCGGCGTTCTTGCCGACGTTGATCCAGTGGCCCAGGTAGTCGCCGACGTGGTAGCCGAGGAACGGCAGCATGGCCATCGGGTCGCGGCGCACGGTGCCGACCTTGCCCTCGGCGGCCGCGGTCTGCTCGGACGACAGCGTCGCGCCCATGAACACGCCGTGCTGCCAGTCGAAGGACTCGGTGACCAGCGGGACGGTGGTCTTGCGGCGGCCACCGAACAGGATCGCCGAGATCGGCACGCCCTGCGGGTCGTCCCACTCGGGGGCCAGGATCGGGCACTGCGCCATCGGCGTGCAGTAGCGGGAGTTCGGGTGCGCGGCCAGCGTCTCGGTCTCCCGCAGGTACCAGTCGTTGCCCTTCCAGTCGATCAGGTGATCGGGCTCGCCTTCCAGGCCCTCCCACCACACGTCGCCGTCGTCGGTCATCGCGACGTTGGTGTAGACGGTGTTGCCCGCTTCCACGGTGGCCATGGCGTTCGGGTTGGAGCTGCGGTTGGTGCCCGGCGCGACGCCGAAGAAGCCGTACTCGGGGTTCACCGCGTAGAGGCGGCCGTCCTTACCGAAGCGCATCCAGGCGATGTCGTCGCCGAGGGTCTCCGCGCGCCAGCCCGGCACGGTCGGCTGGATCATCGCGAGGTTGGTCTTGCCGCAGGCGCTGGGGAACGCGGCGGCGATGTAGTAGGCCTTGTTCTCCGGGGAGATCAGCTTCAGGATCAGCATGTGCTCGGCCAGCCAGCCCTCGTCGTGGGCCATCGCCGAGGCGATCCGCAGCGAGTAGCACTTCTTGCCGAGCAGCGCGTTGCCGCCGTAGCCGGAGCCGTAGCTCCAGATCTCCCGGTCCTCGGGGAAGTGGGTGATGTACTTGGTGTCGTTGCACGGCCACGGCACGTCGGCCTGGCCGTCGGCCAGCGGCGCGCCCACGGAGTGCAGCGCCTTCACGAACGGGCGGTCGGCGCCCAGCTTCTCCAGGGCGGCGGCGCCCATGCGCGTCATCACGCGCATCGACACGACGACGTATTCGGAGTCGGTGATCTCCACGCCCAGCTTCGGGTCATCGGCGCCGAGCGGACCCATGCAGAACGGCACCACGTACATGGTGCGGCCCTTCATCGAGCCCCGGTACAGCTCGGTCATCGTGGCGCGCATCTCGGCCGGGTCGACCCAGTTGTTGGTCGGGCCCGCGTCGGCCTCGGTCTTCGAACAGATGAACGTGCGCGACTCCACCCGGGCCACGTCGGAGGGATCGGAGAGGGCGAGGAAGGAGTTCGGCTTCTTCTTCTCGTCCAAGCGCTTGAACGTCCCCGCCGCGACGAGCTGCTCGGTGAGCCGCTCCCATTCCTCGTCGGAGCCGTCCGCCCACACCACTCGATCCGGCTGGGTGAGTTCGGCGACTTCTTGTACCCAGGCGAGTAGTTCGCTGTGCTCGGTCGGCGCCTTGCCGTCGGATCCACGAAGACCAGGAATGGTCGCTGACGTCATGAAAACTCTCCTGAGATGGGTGGCTATTCGATGCTTCGCCACCTGGCCCAAGGCCCATGACCAGCGCGAATGCACCGAGCGCCACCGTTGGCGGGAAGGCGCCCGCTCCGACCGGTCGAACGCGCACCCCAGGAGGGCGGCAGATCAGGACTTAGCGGACGCCCAAGTTCCTGAATAGAGGTTAACGCGATGTGACGGCCGGTACGGTATCGGGTTCCTCACTGTGTACCCAATTGGTCGCTCGTTTCAACAGGCGAGATCCAGCGATCGAGGACTCGGACATCTCGCTCGCATGCGGCGAGCTGCCCCGGCTGCTCGGCCGCCATCCGGCGCAATTCGGCCTCCAACTGGGCCACCCTGCGATCCGTCTCGACCATTCGCGCGGCGCTTGCCTGGACCACGTGATCTGCCAGAACGGTCTCCGCTTCCACGAGTGCGGTCACCACGCGTTGCTCGAGCTGCGCTTTTACATTGACCAGCGCGTCGGCGATCCATTGCCGGATGTGCGCTCGATCGGCCAGCTGGCGGCGGGCCCGGACCACCCACGCCGCGGCACCGCCGCCGAGCAGCAGCGTCACCGGCACGCTGGCGACGTCCAAGGCCGGTACGAGGGAGAACGGAGCAACCAGCAGGCGACCGAGGCCGACACCGGCCGACGCGCCGAGCGCGATCATAAGGTGATCTTCGACACCTCGATGGCGGGGTTCGGGATCCGGACCGACCCGAGGCGCGGGATCGCGCCGCCGCGTCGGCGAAGCCCGATCCGTGCTCTCGATCCGGGCGCTCAGTTCGGCGATGCGCTGGTCGATGACGTGATCCAGAGCGCCGGTCAGCTCGGTGACGTACTGCTGCAGCCGAGCGGGATAGCCGCCGAGCTCGGCGCGGCTCAGCCGGTCCAGCTCGGCGCGCACGGCGGTGTGCAGCGCCCGGATGTTCGCGCCGATCTCGGTCATCAGGTCCACCCTGGCCAGGTGCAACTGCCCGCGCAGGGTGGACATGGCGGTGGCTCGCCCGCCGTCGCGACCGGCGAGCAGGACGGCGCGCGCCTCGCGCAGCCGGGCCGGTTCGGCGCCGGAGCGCAGCACCGCCACCTGCTCGGCCACCCGCCGGCGGGTGTCGGCGAGGACCCGGCCGACGACCGCGCCCTGCCGGTCACCGCCCGCGGCGGCCGCGGCGGTGAGCTGGGCGTGCAGTGCGCCGACACCGGAGCGATCGAGCAGTCCGGCGTCCCCCGCGGTGCGTGCGGCGGCCGCGAGCCGCGCCGAGACCGGCACGATATCCAGATCGCCCGCGCCCACCGCGGCGAGCAGTTCCAGGTCGCGCTCCCGCACCGACTGCCAGTCCTGGTGGGCGTGGATGCCGTTCATGGCCAGCAGCAGACGGGTGCCGTCCGCGCGCAACCGGTCGATCGCCCCGAGCGTGTCCGCGCCGATGATGGTGCCCGCGTCGAGCAGGATCAGCGCCACCGCCGGCGGAGCGGTCTCTGGCCCCGGCACCGCGTCGGCGCGCGGCTCCGACAGCGTGAGGCGCGGTTCGAACCGGGCCAGCTCGGTGCGCAACAAGGTCGTGTTGACGTCGGCCGGACCGATCACCGTGACCGCACCCGCGGAGCCGGAGTCGCGCACCGCGCGCAGCAGCGCCATTCCCTGCGGATTCCATCGCTGCACCACGGCCGCGAGTTCGGGGCCGAGTGTTGCGGCGGCGTCCGGCTCGCCGTCGGCGGGCGCGCCCCCGGGGCGAGACGGCGCGACCATCTCGGCGGACGCACTCACCGCCGCGGATTCCGGAGGCTCAGAGACCGGCACTGCTCATCCGTTCCCATAGTCGGATGTAGCCGTTGTGCACGCGCAACGCGGCGCGGCGGGCGGCAGGGGGCATATCGCTGGTGACGACGGCGCGCCAGCGCGCGGCGCGGGCCAGCGCGTCGTCGGCGTCGGAAGGCGCTGGCGCGGAGTATCCGGCCGCGAGATGGGCCACGTCGGGCCCTGCGAGCCCCGCGCAGAGCCCGAGCCAGACGGCGTCGTCGCTGTTGAGATAGGACTCGAGCAGGTCGCGCGCCCGACCGCCCTCCTCCGGCACCGCGCGGGCGGCGAGGCGGGCCAGCTCGTCGAGCAGCTCGCCGCCGCGCAGCGCGGAGACCTGCTCGTAGCGGCGGTGCAGCACCTGGTGCAGCGCGTCGATGCCGCTGGCCGCGTGCAGGATCTGCAGCAGCGCCTGCGGAGTGAGATCCGGATCGTGCCGCAGGGCCGTGCAGGCGCAGGCCACGCCGTACAGATCCCAGCGGCGCAGCAGTTCCGCGCGCTCGGCGGCGTCCGGCCCCGACCCGACGAACAGGTCCGGCGCGAGCAGCAGCGCCGCGTCGGCTTCGGTCGCCAGTTTGCGCAACAGGTCCAGCTCGGCCTCGGTCAGCGCGCCCGCCCTCGTTCGCGTGGCCAGCGAGGCGACCACCGGAACCACCGGAACTCCCAGCTCCCTGCCGTACTGCTGGGCGGCTGCCACCGCGTCGCCCCAGCGGGAACCGACCGCGTCGGCCTTGTTCAGCACCGCGATCGCGCGCTGCGGCGGCAGCGCGGCCAGCACCCTGCGGTCGGCCGGCGTCGGCGCGGCCGACAGCACGTAGACGACGATGTCGGCGTCGAGTTCCGGGTCGGGCGCTCCCGGCCGGTCCACCGGATCGGTCTCCACCGCCGACATCAGCGCGAGCGCGTGCAGCACCGCGGTCCGTCCCGCGTGCGCGCGTCCGGTCACCTGGATGCGCGGTGGTTTGCGCCACGCGCTGACGGCCGCCGCCGCGGCGTACCCGATCTGCGGATCGCGCCCCGTGCCGAAGCGGAGTTCGGCCAGCAGCTTGTCGAGCTGATCGTGCGCGGAGGTGGGCACGCCGCGCTCCCGCAACGGCCCATCGGAATCAGTGGCTGCCTGCATGCTGCGCACACCCCCTTTTACGGTGCGCAATTCTGTCAGAAGACGGCGCGCGGGACAGGTTCGACGGCTCAGCTGCCACTGAAGTACTTGTTCGCGGTGCGCACCACCCAGTTGGGGGCGTATTTGCCCACCGTCGCCAGCACCTTCGCCTGCGCGCCGATCTCGTAGTGCACCTTCGGCAGCCTCGCGCGCTTGCGGGTGGCCTCCCAGATCCCGGCGGCGACGTCGTCGGCGGTCAGCCGCACGCCGAGCGACTTCGTGGTCCCGGTCGTCACGCCGTCCACCATCGCCGTGTCCACGAACATCGGCCAGATCGCGAGCACCCGGATGTCGTGGCGCTCCCACTCCAGGTCGAGCGCCTCGGTGAAGCTCTTGACCGCGGATTTGCTGGCGCCGTAACTGGCGAGTTCGGCCTGGCCGTAGATCGCCGACGCCGAGCAGAGGTTGACCACCTGCGCACCAGGGGTGTCGCGCAGATAGCGGAACGCGCTGTGCGTGCCCGTGAGCACGCCGAGCACGTTGACCTCCACGATCGCCCGATGGGCGGCGAGGTCGATCTCCTCGAACGGCCCGGCGCGCAGGATGCCCGCGTTGTTGACCAGGATGTCCAGCCGTCCCGCCGCGGCGTGGAACTCCGCGAGCCGTTCCGCCCACTGCGTGGCGTTCGTCACATCCAGCACCCCGGTGTGCACTGCGCCACCTTTGGCTGTGATATCACCGGAAAGCCTGGTCAGCCCGACCTCATCGATGTCGTAAGCCCCGACCTGGTATCCCTGCGCAGCGAAAAGCAAGGCCGTGGCCCGCCCGATACCGGACGCCGCGCCGGTGATGAATACTGTCGGTCTGCCCATGCCGGGGAGTCTAGTGCCGGGAACGCCGTGTACCGCGGGGTTCCCACAGGCCCGGTCGGTCACTTACCCTGCTGAAGTGGTCGGCGCCATAACCGGTGCGCAGCTTGAACTTTCGCATGCGGCAACCGACCTCGACGATGAGGAGGTTGCGATGACCGCGAACGTCATCGGCGCTGTCGACCCGGAGCCGGCCTGTCCCGCGGAGCGCAAGCCCTTGCTGCCGAGCGCGGACCCGTTCCATCGACCGCCCAAAGGGTTCGCGGCCAAAGCGCCCGGCACCATCCTGCGCAGCAGGAAGATCGAGGTGGCGCTGTTCGGGGTTGTCCCGCAGCAGGTCTCGGCCTGGCAGCTACTGTACCGCAGCTGTGATCTGCACGGCGCGCCGGAAGCGGCCGTCACCACGGTGCTGCTGCCGATCGACGCGGAGCCGGACGAGGATCGCCCGCTGCTGGCCTTCCAGACCGCGATGGACGCGGTGACCGAGAAGTGCTCCCCGTCCTACGCCCTGCGCCACGGCGCGCGGGCCCTCGGCTCGGTCACCCAGCTCGAATGGCTCCTGGTCGCGAACGCGCTGCGGCGCGGCTGGGCGGTGAGCATCGCCGACCACGAGGGACCGCACGGGAACTTCGGCGCGCCGCGCGAGCCCGGCTACCGCGCGCTCGACGGCATCCGCGCCGCCCTGCGTTTCGGCCCGCTCGGGCTCGGCCCTGACACCCGCGTCGCGGTGTGGGGCTACTCCGGCGGCGGCATGGCCAGCTCGTGGGCGGTCGAGATGGCGCCGGCCTACGCCCCGGAACTCGACATCGTCGGCGCGGTGCTCGGGGCCCCGGTCGGCGACCCGCGCCAGGTCTTCGACCGGCTCAACGGCACGCCGTACGCCGGCCTGCCCGCCATCGTCATCGCCGCCCTGCGCAGGCTGTACCCCGCGTTGAGCTCGCTGATCGACAACGAACTCAGCCCGGAAGGCCACCGGTTCGTCGTCCGCGCGGAGAACGCCACGCCGGTCGGCGCGATCCTCGGGCTCGCGGGCAAGAAGGTGGACGACTTCCTCGACCGGCCGCTCGCCGAAGTGCTCGATACTCCGCAGCTGCGGGCGATGTTCGACGACCTGCGGCTGGGCAACACCACGCCCGCGTGCCCGTTGCTGGTGGTGCAACCCATCCACGACCAGGTCATCCACATCGATGGCGTCGACGGCCAGGTGGACCGCTACCGCCGCGGCGGCGCCGCGGTGACCTACGTGCGCGACCGGCTCAGCGAGCATTTCTCGCTGCTGCCGCTGTCCACGCCGATCAGTCTGGATTGGCTGGCAGACCGGTTCGCCGGGCAACCGGTGAGCGAAGTCGGCGACAGCACCGTGTGGTCGGTCGCGGCCTCGCCTTCGGGCGTGCGCGGACTGCTGGAGATGGCGGTGACCGCGGCCAAGGTCGCACTCGGAAGACCGCTGCGTCAGCAACGGCCGACCGTGCCGAGGATCGCGCCCGCGCGCGCCGCCTGACCGCCTGCTCAGCGGCCCGGGTGCAACCGCCTGCCGCACTGATCGCCGGATGCTGGACAATGGACGCCGTGAACGACGCCGCGAACCATACTGCCGAGTCAGTTCCGGGCCCGCCGTCCACAACGTCGGCTCCGGCCGAGGGCGGACCGAGGCACAAGACCGGCTCCCGCCTGTACCCACGAGTCACCAGCTTCCGGTCGCGCAGGGGCGCGCTGACCGCGACCCAGCAGCAATCCTGGGACCGGATGTGGCCATCGATCGGCCGCGAGGTCGCCGACGAGCCGCTGGACGCGGCCGCCTGGTTCGGCCGCGACGCGCCGCTGGTCATCGAGATCGGCTGCGGCACGGGCACCGCGACGGCCGCCATGGCCCAGGCCGAACCGCACCTGAACCTGATCGGCATCGAGGTCTACCAGCCCGGCCTCGCGCAATTGGTACAGCGCGTCGAGCGCGAAGGGATCGGCAACATCCGCCTGCTGCGCGGTGACGCGGTCGACGTGCTGGAGAACATGATTGCTGAAGAGTCGCTGACTGGCGTCCGCGTGTTCTTCCCCGACCCGTGGCCGAAGGCGCGCCATCACAAGCGCCGGCTGCTGCAACCGGCGACGGTCGCGCTGATCGCCAGCCGCCTGAAGCCGGGCGGTGTGCTGCACGTCGCCACCGACCACGCGGGCTACGCCGAGCACATCCACGCGGTGGGCATGGCGGAGCCCCTGCTCATCGGCCTGAACGAGACGACGGGCGGGGTGAGCGCCGAGCATCGCGACACCGCGCCGATCGGTTTCGAGCGGCCCGTCACGAAATTCGAAGGCAAGGCACATCGCGCCGGTAGCGCCATCACAGAGCTCATATGGGGGAAGATCGACCGATGAGCGTCAGTGAAATGGCCCACGAAGTGGTCGATGTTGCCGGGGAGGTGCACGGCGGCGGAGCGGAAGGTCTCGGCAGCTCGGGACCGGACGTGCGCCGCGTCCTGTTGGTGTGGGACGCCCCGAACCTCGACATGGGCCTCGGCGCTATTCTCGGCGGTCGTCCGACCGCCGCCTACCGCCCGCGTTTCGACGCGCTCGGCCGCTGGCTGCTGGCCCGCACCGCCGAACTGTCGGTGGGCGCGGTGCATCGAGTGGAACCAGAGGCCACCGTCTTCACCAACATCGCCCCCGGCACCGCCGACGTCGTGCGGCCTTGGGTGGAGGCGCTGCGCAACGTCGGCTACGCGGTCTTCGCCAAGCCGAAGATCGACGAGGACTCCGATGTCGACGCCGACATGCTGGCGCACATCGCCCTGCGCAGCCGCGGCGCCGGTCTGGCCGGCATCATGGTGGCCTCCGCCGACGGCCAGGCGTTCCGCGAACCATTGGAGGCGCTCGCCGCCAAAGGCGTGCCGGTTCAGGTGCTCGGCTTCCGCGAGCACGCGAGTTGGGCCGTCACATCCGATACTCTCGAATTCATCGACCTCGAGGACATTCCGGGCGTGTTCCGTGAACCGCTGCCCCGGGTGAGCCTCGACTCGCTGCCCGACGAGGGTGCCTGGCTGCAGCCGTTCCGGCCGCTGTCGGCACTGCTCACCTCTCGCCCCGCCCAAGGAGTCGCTTAGTGTTCACACGCTGGGGCGATCTGGTATACCGGCTGCGCTTCGCCGTCATCGGCGTGGTCGTGGCCGGTCTTCTGGCTCTCGGTGGCTACGGCCTCGGGTTGGAGGACCACCTCAGCTCCAGCGGGTGGGACGATCCGACTTCGGAGTCGGCGCGCGCGGCGCGGATCAAGGACGGCGCCTTCGCACGGGATCACACCTCCGACGTCATCGTGTTGTACACGGCGCCGGAGGGCAAGACCATCGATGATCCGGAATTCAGCGACAAGATCCTCGAGAACCTGACGAGTCTGCCCCGCGAACATCCCGACGAGATCACCCAGATCAACGGCGTCTACTGGCGGAACACCGCGAATATCCCGGTTCAAGCCTCGGTTTTCGGCTCCAAGGACAAGAAGTACGCCTTCGCCTCCATCGCCATCAAGGGCGACAACGACACCGAGATGGTGCGCAACTACCGGAAGGTGAAGAACGTCTTCTTCATCCCCGGCGTGGATGTGCAGGTGACCGGTCTGCAAGCCGTGGCGGGCACGCTGAACGACACCATGGCCGACGACCAGAAGCGCATGGAGATCCTCGCCATTCCGGCGGTGGCCGTCCTGCTCTTCTTCATCTTCGGCGGTATCGTGGCCGCCGGGTTGCCGCTGATCGTCGGTGGTCTCACCGTGATCGGCGCCTGGGGGATCGTCCGCTTCATCACCGAGTTCACCGAAGTGAATTCGTTCGTCTCCCCGGTCGTCTCGATGATCGGCCTCGGCTTGGCCATCGACTACGGCCTGTTCATCGTGAGCCGGTTCCGCGAGGAACTCGCCGAGGGGTACGACACCAGGGTCGCTGTCCGCAGATCGGTGATGACGGCGGGCCGCACCGTGGTGTTCTCCGCGACGATGATCGTCGCCAGCCTCGGCGGCATGCTGTTGTTCCCGCAGGGCTTCTTGAAATCGGTCGCCTACGGCGCCATCGCGACGGTCTCGCTGGCGGCGCTGACCTCGATCACCGTCTTGCCCGCCATGCTGGCGGTGCTCGGTAAGCGCGTCGATATGCTCGGCCTCAAGCGGTTCCGCAAGACGAAGACCGCCGACGAGGTGGAGGGCGGTTTTTGGGGGCAGTCCACCCGCTGGGTGATGAAGCATCCGCTCAAGATCGCGATCCCGCTGTGCATCATCTTGTTGCTGCTGATCATCCCGGTGAAGAACCTCAGTTTCGGCGGTATCAACGAGCGGTATCTGCCGCCGGACAACCCGACCCGGCTGGCGCAGAAAGAGTTCGACACGATCTTTCCGCTGCGCAAATCCGACCCGATCGAACTGGTCTTCGTCGTCGACGATCCCAGCCTTGCCACCCAGGTCGGCAAGGTGGTGAAAGAGGCGAGCAAAGCGCCCGGACTGGCCGGCGAATTCGCTTATCCCCCGAGCACGGCTCCCAACGACAAGACCATCTACAAGACTTCCGTCACGCTCACCAATTCCGAGGACGCCGATCCGACCATCGATTACCTCCGCTCGCTGGAGTTGCCCGACGGCGTCACCATGCTGGTGGGCGGTCAGCCCGCGATCCAGAAGGACAGCATCAGCGCGCTGCTGGGCCGGATGCCGCTGATGATCGCGCTCGTCCTGTTCGTGACGACGCTGCTGATGTTCCTGACCTTCGGCTCGCTGGTGCTGCCGATCAAGGCCGCGCTGATGAGCGCCCTCGGTCTCGGGTCCACGCTCGGCATTCTCACCTGGATCTTCATCGACGGCCACGGCGCCGGGCTGTTGAATTTCACTCCGCAGCCGATCATGTCGCCGGTGCTGGTGCTGATCATCGCGATCATCTACGGCCTCTCGACCGACTACGAGGTCTTCTTGATGTCGCGCATGGTCGAGGCGCGCGCTCAGGGCGCGAGCACCACCGAGGCGGTGCGGATCGGCACCGCGCAGACCGGCCGGATCATCACCGCGGCCGCGCTGATCCTGCTCGTCGTCACCGGCGCGTTCGCCTTCTCCGACCTGGTGATGATGCAGTACATCGCCTACGGCATGATCGCCGCGCTGTTCATCGACGCGACCGTGCTGCGCATGCTGCTCGTCCCGGCCACCATGAAACTCCTCGGCGACGACTGCTGGTGGGCGCCGACCTGGATGAAGAAGGTGCAGGAGAAGGTCGGGCTCGGCGAGCCCATTCTCGATGACGAGCGCGTCGGCGGCGGTGATGTCGTCGACTTGGTGAAGACCACGCCGATCACCGATCCGGTGACCATGCAGATCCCCGCGGTCGCCGCCGCCAACAAGGTGCCGCGCAGGCGCAAGCCGCGCACGGTCGCCGAGATCGAGGCCGAGGCGCCGACCAGGCGGCTGGACCGGGTTCCGCCCTCGCCCGCACCGCAGCCGACTCCCGCGCCGCCGCCGCTCGATCCGGGCAGGCAGCGTCCGGAGCCGCCGCGCAATCCCACGCCCCCGCAGGGTGAACCGATTCGGCCCCGGCGAATCTCGCAGGTCCCGAACGATCCGCGCTCGACGCCGGGCCAGGCGGAGCAGCGGCCGCCGTCACCGCCCGCCAACCCGCAGGGTCCCGCAGGGTCGCGACCGTTGCCGCCCACCGGCCTGCCGCACGACCCGAGCGCATCGCACGCCGGTGTGCCCTCGGTGATTCTTCCCGAACGCAGCCCGCGTCCCGCGGTCTCGCCGATCACGCCGCCCGCCCCGCGCCCGACCCCCGCCCCGGAACCACGTCCGCTGTCCGGCATCACGCAGGATCCGACCCTCGACCTCGCACAGCACGAGCCGAGCGGCCCGCGTCCGGCGCGCCTGCCGTCCGAGGATTCGGCCGTCTCCGACGGTCCCGCGCATCGTGCGCCCGAGCCCGAGGCCCCCGCGGAGCCGTACAACGGACCGGACACCACCAACCGCAGCAGCATCGAGAGCTGGATGGCCGAACTCCGCTCTTCCCGCCGCCACATCGGCCGGGTCCCCGAGGAAGGCAGGCACCACGGCGGCGACGGCCGCACGGTGAGCGTGAACGAACTACTGCGCCGCCGCGAGCGGGAGTGAGCGGTCGCTCCTGACAGCGAAAGCTGCCACGCCGTGCCGTTCGCGCTGAACGGACCAAGCACCCGCAGCTTTCGCACCTAGCCGCGCGGTACCGGCAGGCCCGGCTCACCGCCGGGATGTACTGCCGGTAGGGCACCAGGCGGTCGAATACACCCGGCTACTCGTACTTGCGCCTATTCGGCTCGGTTCGCAGGCGATGATCGTCGTCGGGCGTAGTGCCGACCTCGCCGACGAATAGCAGCGACCGGTCAGCCTGCCCGGCCGATGTCATCGGGCCCTTCCGGCTGCTTTCCGGTAGCCGTTGCCTGGCCGTTGGATTCGCTGCCCGTCCCCGCGTCGGCGAAGGCTCGGGCGTAGCGGGTTCCGGCCAGGAGCAGGAGGATGCCGACGACGAGGAAGGCGGCGACGCGGAGCAGGCCGTCCAGCGTCGCGAGGTCGAAGAGGAACAGTTTGGCCAATGCCGCCGCGGTGACCAGCAATCCGGAACCCAAGGCTAGTTTGGCGACCGCGGGTGCGTCGGCGAGTTCGCGCAGTCCGAACAGGAGGGCGCCGGTCGCGGCGGCCATCCACAGGATGGTCGCGGCGCTGTGGCCGATGAGGAACCCGTTCGGCGTTCCGGTCGCGACGCCGAGCGAGACCGTCGTGGTGGTCACCGCGTACAGCCCGGCGAGGCTCGCGACGATCCACGGCCACGCGCTGCCCGCGGCCGGGCCCGGCAGCCGCCGCGCGCACCACAGCGCCACCGCGACCACCGCGAGGGCCAGCACCGCGCTGAGCGCGGTCGACATACCCAGATAGCGCTCCGAACGATGCTGCGAGGCAAGGATTTCGGGGCTTGCGACATTCAGCAGCGCCAAGCCGCCGAGCACCGCGAACGCACCGCCGAGGCCCGCCGCCGGGCGGGACATCCGCTGGCCCGCCACGCCGAGGAAGACCAACGCCACCAGCAGCAGAGCCGTGGGCAGCGTCTGTGTGTCGGTCGCGCCGACACACGCCTCGAGCAGCGCGATCGAGCCCGCGACGGCGGCCGCGAGGGCCGTGTGTCCGGGAATGCCGACAATGGCATGCGCTTTCGGCACCAAGCTCACCGCGGCGACGAGCAAGAGCACAGTGGCGGCGATCGACGCCACCCATACCGCGATGAACCGTTCGGAATACATTCCCGGCGCGAGCAGAATCGGCACCACCGCCGCCGCCATCGTCAAAGAGGCGGTGAGATCGGCAGACCGGTGCCGGACGACGACGATCGTCCCGACGACTCCGACCAGCGCCACCGCTACAGCGGCCACGAGCACCCAGGTGCGCTCTCCGGCGGAGGGAGTACCGAGCACCACACCCGCGACGAACACCGATGTCGCCAGCACAGCGGGCAATGTGCGCGCCACGTGCAGGTAGGGCCAGTCCCGCGCCGACTGCACCGGCACGCAGGCCGACTGCAACACGATCAGGAACGCGAGCAGCACCGGTCGCGTGGTCACCACTGGAGACAGCGCCGCCGCGGCGAGCACCACCAGCGCCGCGAAAGGCTGCGAGCGCCACCGCATCGCCAAACCGACGCCTCCGGCGGCGACACCCAGGGCGACGGCGAGCCCGAACACCGGATGCAGCCAGTGGTAGATGGCGGTCACCGCGACGACATCGAGATAGGCGCCCGCGATGCCGGTGGCCGCCAGTGCGATACCGCCGACCCGCCCGCCGACCCGCCGGAAGACCCGCACGCCCGTGACGACCAGCCCAGCGGAGAAGGCCGCACCCGCGACCACCCGCGGCACCGGCCCGAAGAAGCCCGCCTGCGCGGCCAGAACCAGCAGCATCGCGACGCCGATCAGCGTCACCGCGACACCGGCCAGCGCCAAGATCCGGCTGATCACCCCGTCCCGCTGCCACCACGGCGTGTGCGGCACCGGCGACCCCGGGCGCGGCGGCATCGGCGGACGAGGCGGTACCGCGCCCGGCACCGGCCCCCACGCGTTCGGCGGCCACGCAGCGCCACCCCAGCCACCGCCTGGCGCGGCGTAACGC
Source organism: Nocardia implantans (assembly GCF_035544775.1). Classification (NCBI taxonomy): domain Bacteria; kingdom Bacillati; phylum Actinomycetota; class Actinomycetes; order Mycobacteriales; family Nocardiaceae; genus Nocardia; species Nocardia implantans. The sequence goes on from NZ_JAYKYQ010000001.1 coordinate 268,292, forward strand.
GGAACGTACGCGGGCTGCGGAGGAACCGGCACCCCGGCCGGCGGTACTCGACCCGGCCACGACGGCGGCACCGGCGGTATCGCCCCGGACGGCACGCGTCCCGACTCCCCGAACCCACTCGCGGGCACATTGGTCCCACTCGGCACTGTCCCCGCGGACCCGCCACCAGCGGGTGCACCGCTCCCACTCGACACCGGCCCTGCGCCAGAGCGTACGGATTCGGGAGTAGACCCGAGCGCATGACTGCCAGTCCCAGGGAGTACCGACGATTGCGAGATAGAACCGCCCGCCGACCCGTGCGGCGCCTCACTCGCGGACGCACCCGTCGCGTCGGCCACCGACCCGCGTGCCGCCGGGGACACACCAGCACCCGACGGGTCGGATACCGATCCACGTACATCCCCGGGAACGTCGGCACCCAGCGTGTCGGACGCCAACCCCCGCAGCGATCCAGGCTCGCCCGCAGCCGTCGCCGCGGACCCCGCCGCACGTACCGCTTCGGCGCCCGGCACACCCGGCCTGTCCGACGTCGAATGCGCTTCTCCGGGCCCGTCCGCACCCGGCGCGCCAGATGCGGACGGGCGCACCGAGCTGTCCGCGACGACTTGCTCGCGTAACAGCCGCAGATCGCGCCCGAGCGCGCCCAGCTGCGTCCCCAGCGTGGTGAACTCGCCGGAGAGCCGCGCGAGCAGCGCCGGGTCGATGGAGGTGGTCATGACTTCATGCTGGTCATCGCGGCGCGCGCGGGCATGAGTAGTTACCCCTGGTAGACGGGCGGGTTCTACCCGCCCGACCGGCCCGCACCCGGGCAGTCGGATGCGGACCGGTCGCGCCAGGTGGTCAGTAGGCGCGCAATCCGATGACCTCGTGCACGGCATCGATCACCGCGGCGCGCGGCGGCATGCGCAGCACGCCCGGCGCGGGTTCGCCCGCCCAATGCCAGCCGAGCGACGAATCGGAGCTGGGCAGCAGGACGATGCGACCGCCGGGAACCACGGTGACCCCGTGTCCGGCGAGGCAGCGCCGGACCGCGACCTCGACCGGCCGAGCGGGGCTGGGCGGCGTGACGAGAAAGGTCCACGTGCGCTCACCCGGATCGGCGATGACGGGCGCGGTGTGGTTGCGGTCCAGCTGGACGAGCACCTTGCGCCCCAGCTCCGGCGGCATGACGATCGCGCCCAGGATGGAGCCGGTGGTGATGGTCGGGCGTCCGGCGAGCAGCTGAACCGGAAGCCCGTAGGTATGCCGCAGCAGCTGCGCGACTTCATGGGGGTCGTGACAGCCCTCGAACATCGCTTCACTCCGCATCGCAGTAGCCGAATTCGGTCGAAATGACGGACTTTCGGTGTAGCAACCCGCGCTCGTCGCGCATATTTGCCAGCGGAGCGCTGACGAGACGTGCCGATCGCATCGCGCGGTGGCGCGCCGGTCGTTGGGTCCGAGCGTCAGGCCGCCACACGCGATCGGCGCGCGCGGCCTGGACGGTGTTCATCGGCATGGTTTTCATCGCCGCCGCCCTTTGCAGTCAAAGTTGCAGAAAGGCAACGGTATTCCAACCCGCAGCGAACGAGTCGTACGCAATGTCCCACTTCGGTAGTCGCAGATAACATAGCGTCGTACTCTGAAACCCAGATTTAACAAAAGGACTTGGGTATGGACGAATCGTCGATCGGAGTTCGGATCCGCCAGTTCCGCGGCAAGGCGCTCACGCAGCGCCAGCTCGCCGACCAGGCGGGGGTCAGCGTTGATCTGGTGCGCAAACTCGAGCAGGGGGGCCGCCAAACCGCGTCCATCGCCAGCTTGCAGAAGATCGCGCGCGCCTTGGACGTGGACATCGCCGATCTGATCGGCAAACGCCAGGGCGTGCCGTCCACCAATCCGGACGCGGGCATCGTGGCCATCCGCCGCGCGCTGACGCCGGTCGACGACCTGCTCGGCGAGACTAGGGAAGAAGAGGCGGTCAGTCTCGACGACGGCCGGCGCGCGGTCGAATACGCCTGGGGCGCTTACTGGTCGGGCCGCTACGAATTGCTGACCTCGATCCTTCCGCCCGGATTGACCCAGCTGCGCGCCACCGTGCATGCCGCGCGCAACGGTTCGGTCGCCCCCGCCAACGAGTTGCTGGCCAGGATGTACTGGGTAACCGGATGCACGCTGGTGCATCTCGGCCAAACCGATCCCGCCTTCCTCGCCATCCGGCAGGCGCTCAACGCCGCCGAGCTGGGCGACGATCCCCTGCTGCTGGCCACCATCCGCGGTTCGGTGGCCTGGCAGTTGCTGGTGCAGGGCCGCTACGACGAGTCCCGCGGCGTGGCGCTGAACGCGGCCGCGACCCTCGAGCCCTCCGGCGACGTCACGCCGACTCATCTGTCCGCCTACGGCTCGCTGGTGTTGCAGGGCGCGACCGCCGCGGGCCGAGCCCAGGACGTGCACGACGCGTTGTCCCTGGTACAGGCGGCCAGCGAGGTCGCCCTGCGAATCGGCACGGACCGGCAGGACTACGAAACGTATTTCGGCCCTTCGCAGGTCGTCATGCAGACGGTGGATGTCAACGTCTCTTCCGAGCGCTACCCGGAGGCGCTGGCCGCCGCCAAGGAGATGCCGGCCAACGGCAGTCTGCCGCAGACGTCCCGGGCCAGGCACCTCGCCGACACGGCGGTCGCGCTGACCCGCACCGGCAGGCACCAGCACGCGCTGGACGCCTTGCTCACGGCGGAGCGGGTGGGCGGCGCGGACTGGCTGAAATACCAGACCCTGCCCCGCCATATCGTGTCCGAACTGCTCGACCACGACCGCAAGGTGCCGCTGCGCGCGTTCGCACGCAGGATCGGGGTGAACACCTAGGACGCCGGGCGTTCCCCGGCCCGTTCGATCACCTCGTCCAGCACCTCGCGCGAGCGCAGGAGATCGTTGATGGTGCGGGTGATCCGTTCGCGCTCGGTGTGCAGCTCGGCGACCAGCGCGGGCGTGGCGTACTCGTTGGGACCGCCGTCCGCGTCGCGCATGCACGGCAGGATGCGCGCGATCTTCTTGCTGGTGAGTCCCGCCGCGAGCAACTCTTGAATATGGATGACGCGGTCCACCGCCCGCTCCGGATAGTCGCGATGACCGCCGGGAGTGCGATCGGAGGCCAGCATGCCCTGCTCCTCGTAGTAGCGCAGCGACCGTTCACTCACGCCGGTGCGCTCGGCGAGTTCCCCGATCCGCATCCGTCACCTGGCCTTTCACCCTCGGGCTTGAATCTCACATTGATGTCAAGTTTTACCGTAATGTCATGACGAACGCAGCGGCTTCCGCCCTTTTCCAGCCCGTGACTCTCGGCCCCCTCGCGCTGCCGCACCGACTCGTGATGGCACCGATGACACGTAACCGCGCCGCGGCCGACGGCACGCCGTCTCCGCTCATGGCGACCTACTACGCACAGCGCGCGAGCGCGGGCCTGATCATCGCCGAGGCGACCACGCCGAACCGGGTGGGGCAGACCTACGCGAACATCCCCGGCATCTACACCGACGCGCACGTGACGGGCTGGCGGGAGGTCACCGGCGCTGTCGCGGCGGCGGGCGGGCGAATGTTCCTGCAACTCCAGCACGGTGGCCGGGTCGGTCATCCGGACAACAGCGGGTCGATCCCGGTCGCGCCGTCGCCTGTTCCACTGCCCGAGCCCATCCACACGCCCAGTGGGGCGCAGAATGCCGTCGTTCCGCTGGAGATGTCCGCCGCCGATATCGAGGCGACCATCGCCGATTTCGCGGCCGCTGCCGAAAACGCCATCGCGGCCGGATTCGCCGGGGTCGAGGTGCACAGCGCGAACGGATATCTGCTGCATCAATTCCTGGCGCAGAACACCAACCAGCGCACCGACTCCTACGGCGGTACGGTGATCAACCGCATCCGTTTCACCGTGCGGGTGGTCGAGGCGGTGGCCGACGCGATCGGCGCGCAGCGCGTCGGTGTGCGGATCTCCCCCGGAGTTTCCGTGAACGGCATCGATGAGGGCGACACCGAGGACATCTATCCGGCACTCGTCTCGGCGCTGGCCGGCAAGGATCTCGCCTACCTGCACTACGTCTTCGCCGACCCCGATCAGCCGCTGTTCCGGCGCATCCGGGCGCTGTGGCCGGGCGCGCTCGTCGCCAACCCGAATCTGGGCTGGGGCGTCCCCCTGCCCGAGGACGGCGGTAGGGAAGCCGCGCTGCGCCTGCTCGCCGGCGGAGCGGACGCGGTCTCGCTGGGCCGTTCCTTCCTGGCCAACCCCGATCTGGTCGAACGGATGCGCATCGGCGCGCCGCTGAACCCGGTGCGCGACGCGCATCTGATGTATGTGGGCGGCGCGGAGGGCTACACCGACTACCCGGCGCTCGACCTGATCCCCGCGGCGGGCTGACGCGCCGTTCAGCGACCCATCAGCCGGCGCCACTGCGCCATGAGCGGATGCTTCGCGGTGACCGAGCCGAATCGGATCTTGCCGTGCACCACCAGGTGCAGCGGGCCGATCGGCGGCCCGGTGCGGACCTTGTTGGTCACGCTGGAACCGATCAGCTCCAGCCCGTTCAGGTCGACGGTGGCCTCCGCGGGCACGATCAGGGTGATCGAACCGGCGAAATCGTCGACGCGCACCTCGACCACCTGGGTGGACATGATCGCCTCGGTGAAGTCCAAGGTCACGCCGGACAGCCAGTTGTTCAGAAACAGCGTGGGCGGCACCTGCCACGGGCCGCGACGGCTCACCCCGGACAACCGCGAGCGGATCACGTTGCCCGCGCCGTTCGCGGCCGGCGCCTGCCTGGTGAAAGCGGGCGAGGAGTTCACGAAGGTGGACGGCGGCGCGGCAGGCTGCCCGACCAGGCGGACGCCGGGCAGGTCGATGAGAACGGCGTTCAACTCGCCGCGGGTCTTGGCGGCCAGCGCGGTGTCCATCCGCTCGGTGAACTCACCGAGCGAGAGCATGCCGAGGCCGACCGCGCGTTGCAGCAGTTGACCGACGTGTTCCCGCTCGGCGTCCGACACGCGCAGTTCCCGGTCGCCCACCGCGCCGCCGGAGCCGACCGCATTCGATACCGATTCGGGCCCACCCATGCGATCGAGGTTACCGAGCAGGCCGCCACGGGCGCATCAGGGCGATCCCTGATTCCGAAGCGCCCGGCGGATCACTCGAGCCCCTGTTCGATGGCGTAGCGGGTCAACTCGACCCGGTTCGCCAACTGCAATTTGCGCAGCGTCGCCTGGACGTGGTTCTCCACCGTGCGGTGACTGAGCCCCAACCTCGTCCCGATCTGCTTGGCGGACAGTCCTTTCGCCACCATCCGCAGCACCTCGGTCTCGCGCTCGGTGAGCGCGGGCCGGTGCGGCTCGTCGGGGCGCGCGGGCGTGGTCGCCATCCGCCGGTACTCGCCGAGCACGAGTCCGGCCAGCCCCGGCGTGAACACCGCTTGACCGGCCGCGGTGGCGCGCACCGCGTCGATCAGTTCGGCCGCCGACGCGCTCTTGACCAGATAACCGGATGCGCCCGCCTTGATCGCGTCCAGCACGTCGTCGCGCTCGGCCGAGGCCGAGAGCACCAGCACCCGGCTGTGCGGCGACACCCGCAGCACCTCGGCCGTCGCCTGTGCCCCGTTGCCGTCGGGCAGTTGCATGTCCATCAACACCACGTCCGGCCGCACCGCCCCGGCGCGCCTGCTCGCCGCGGCGACGCCGTCGGCCGTGGCCGTCACCCGGAATCCGGCTTCGGTGAGGTCGCGGGAGACGCCGTCCCGCCACATCGGGTGGTCGTCCACCACCATCACCGCAATGGACCCGTCCGCCTGGCCGGTCATCCGCGCCTCCCGTCTGTCATCTGGGCACCCGGAATTCCCATTCGGTGCCGAACCCGACCCCGCCGTCGATCTCGGTGAGCAGGTCCGCGCTGCCGCCGAGGGCCGCGATCCGCCCCACGATGGACCGGGAAACGCCCATGCGCCCTTCGGCTTCCGCCTCGGCCAGCCGTCCGGGCGGGATGCCGACGCCGTCGTCGCGCACACTGATCACCAATTCGTCGCCGGTGTCCTCCAGTAGCACATATGCTCGCGCATCCGGCCCGGCGTGCAGTTCCACATTGGACAACGCCGTGGCCACGGCCGAGGCGATCTCGTTCGCCATCCAGCGGCCGACCGGCACCGGATCGCCGGGCGTCGACACCGACACCGTAGGCGTGGATTGCGCGGTCAGCAGCGGCCGCAGGTCGACCTCGGCCCCACCCGCGTCGCGGTGATCGGCCTGCTCGGTGATCAGCACCCGCAGGGCCACCTCCTGCTCACCGGCGCGCAGAGCCAATTCCTCCGTCGGTCCGCCGATTTCGCTGCCGCGGCGCTTGATGTAGCTGAGCACCTGCAACACCCCGTCGTGCACCTCGCGCGACAGCCGCTCGCGCTCCTCGGCCGCCGCGGTCAGGCGCACCGCCTGCTCCAGCTGGTCCTGGGCGCGGCGCGCGGTGTTGGCGGCCAAGCCGAGCGCGAGCCCCACGGAGACGAGCACCGGCACCGTCGCGTCCGTCCACACGTCCTCGCCCCACTGATCCCGCACCGTCAGCGACACCGCGGCGATCAAGGCGCCGGACAGCACGCCGGCGAACGGTCCGCGCAGGATCGCAGCGCCGATCACGGCGTTGGTGGCCCACAGCGTGGTCGGCAGCGTCTGATGTCCGTGGTACCAGCCGTAATCGGCGACCAGGCGGGTGGCGGCCATCAGCCCGATCACCACCACGTGGTCGCCGATCACCACCCAGGTGCGCAGCCGGGCCACCTCGGGAAAGTGCCACTGCGACAGCATGATCGCCGAAGCGCCCGACCACACCGCCATCAACGCGATGAGCACCCAGCTCAGCCGCTGGTTGGTGTAGTACGGCGCCGAGGCGATCTGCTGGCCGACCGCGTACAACAGTGTGACCAGCCGCAACGCCTGCGCGGCGCGCCACAGCGGCGTGGTCGCCACATCGGCCGATGGCAGCTCAGTCCTGCTCCGTGCCTTCGCCGGCTTGCGCGCCGTCATCGGAGTCCGCCTTCCGCTGTGCCGAATCCGTCGCCCGCTTCTTCGTCGCCTCGAGCAGCGTCGCGGCCACGTCGAACCGACCGGCCTCGGGCCGATCCGGATCGGCCGAATACAGCCCGCGATGGTCATCGCCGGTGTTCAGTTCGCCGTACAGCTCCTCGGGACCTTCCAGCAACGACCGGATCGCCGTATTCATCACCGCCACGAACGGCACCGCGAGCAGACCGCCGGCTATCCCGCCGATCACCACGCCCGCCGTGATCGCCAGCACCACCGCCAGCGGATGGATGCTGACCGCCCGGCCCAGCAGCAGCGGTTGCAGCACATGGCCTTCGAGCTGCATCACCGCGATGATGATGCCGAGCACGATCAACGCGGTGACCAGGCCCTTGGTCACCAACGCGATGAACACCGCGATGAACCCGGCCAGGAACGCGCCGATGATCGGGATGAACGCGCCGATGAACACCAGCGAGGCCAGCGGCAGCGCCAAGGGCACGCCGAGAATGGCCAGCCCGGCGCCGATGCCGATGGCGTCCACCGCGGCGACCACGACGGTCGCGCGGACGAATCCGACCAGCGTGCCGAACCCGAGCCGCCCTGCGGTGCGGACCCGCTCGCGGTGGTCGGTCGGCACGATCCTGGTGACGAACTCCCAGATCTGATCGCCGCCGTAGAGGAAGAAGATGAGGATGAACAGCGTCAGGAACGTCCCGGTCAGCAATTCGCCGATCACGGTCGCCGTGGTGAGCGCGCCGCTGGTCAGGCTGTCCTGATTGGACTGGATCGCCTTGACGATGGCGTCGCCCGCGTTGCGGATCTGCTCGTTGCTCAGATGCAGCCTGCCGTTGATCAGCCAGTCCTGGATCTGATGGATGCTGTCGGTGAACTTGTTCGACAGCTGCGGCACACCGGCGACGAACTGTTCCACGACGAAGGTCATGATGCCCGCGACCACGCCGATCGACCCGACCAGCGCCACGAACACGCCGACCGCGCGTGGAACGCCCAAGCGCTGCATCCAATCCACCAGCGGCGCCAGCAGCGCCGCCGCCAAAAGCGCGATGGCGAGCGGAATGACCACGGTGGCCAATTTCTGCACGATCGCGGTGACCGCGAGCCCCAGCGCGAACAACACCAGCAGTCGCCAGCCCCACTCCGCCGACACCCGGACGATCGGATGCACCGTCTCGGCGGCGGGCCGCGACAGCGTGATTTTCCGCTCTGGACTTGGCTTCGCCTCGCTCACCTCCGTGAGCCTAATGTGTACTGTCGGACGTAGTCCGTCCTCAGCCCGCGCACGGCCGGAGCGAAGGCGGAGGTACGCCTAATGTGTACTGTCGGACGTAGTCCGTCCTCAGCCCGCGCACGGCCGGAGCGAAGGCGGAGGTACGCCTGATCTGTGCTGTCGGACGTAGTCCGTCTTCACCTGCGGCCAGCGCCGCGAACAGGCCGAGCGGACCGGAACGCTAGATTGGACTCCGTGTCGGCGCCTCTGGAAGCGGTCAAACAGACCATGCGAACGCGCTGGCCGCTGTACCTGACATCGATGCTGCTGGCGAACGCTTTCGGCGCGGTTCTGGTGTGGGCCTTCATCCAGTACGGACTACCCGTCCCCGAGGGCGAGCCATCCGGTGCCAGGAGCACCGGCCTGCTCATCCCGGCCGTCGTCTTCGTGGCGGGCGGCCTGCTCAGCATGGCCGCGTCCGCGCTCATGCTGCGCCCGGTGATGCGCTGGCAGATGCGCGGCGGGCCGCCGAGCCGCCAGGAGCAGATGGCCGCGCTGCACGCGCCGCTGCGCCAGGCGATCCTGCACCTGGCCCTGTGGCTGATCGGCGGAGCCGTGCTGGCCGCGCTGATCATCAGGGACACTCCCGCGCTGGCAGGCGCGGTCATCGTCACCGAATGCATGGCCGCGACCATCGTGTTCGGCTTCACCTACATGCTGGGTGAGCGCATTCTGCGCCCGGTGGCGGCCCAGGCGCTGACCGAGGGCACCTTCGACCACACCCTCACCCCTGGCGTCGGCACCAGGATGGCGATGACCTGGGGCATGGGCACCTTCGCCCCGACCATCGCCATCGTGCTGCTGTGCGTCACGCAGATCTCCTCGGACGTGAAGTTCTCCGCGCAATCGCTGGCCATCTCCATCCTGCTGCTGTGCGGCGTGGTGATCATGCAGGCGCTGGCGCTGTCCATGCTCACCGGTTCGAGCATCTCCGATCCGGTGCGCCAGCTCAGCCAGGCCATCGACCGGGTGCAGGCCGGGGCGCGGGACGTGCAGGTCGAGGTGTTCGACGGCAGCGAGATCGGCCTGCTGCAGGTCGGCTTCAACCGGATGATGGAGGAGGCGGCCAAGCGCCGTCAGCTGCAGGAGCTGTTCGGTCAGCACGTCGGCGAAGAGGTGGCGCAGCGGGCGCTGGACTACGGCACCGAACTCGGCGGCGAGACCCGCTTCGTCGCGGTGCTGTTCGTCGACATGGTCGGGTCCACCGCCACCGCGGCCGAGCGCCCGCCCACCGAGGTGGTGAGCCTGCTCAACGAGTTCTTCCGCATCGTAGTCGACGTGATCGACCGCCACCACGGCTTCGTCAACAAATTCGTCGGCGACGCGGCGCTGGCCATCTTCGGCGCGCCGCTGGACCGTCCGGACGCGCCGACCGCCGCGCTCGCCGCCGCCCGCGAACTGCGCGAGACCCTGCGCGAAGTGCCCGGCCTCGACATCGGCATCGGCGTCTCGGCGGGCTTGGCCGTCGCGGGGAACATCGGCGCGGCCAACCGCTTCGAGTACACGGTGATCGGAGATCCGGTCAACGAGGCGTCCCGGCTCACCGAGCTGGCCAAAGAACGTCCCGGCCGGACGCTGGCCTCGGGCAGCGCGCTGTATTTCGCCGAGGAGAGCGAGCAGGACCAGTGGGAGACCGGCGACGAAGTGCAGCTGCGCGGCAGACGCAGGAAAACGCTTTTGGCCTGGCCACGAGAACGGGCCGACGCGCCCGACGATGCCGAGATCGAGACGGCGCGTTCGTTAGGCTGACCGCGTGACCGCCCACGGGGAACAGGCAGGGGATCCTGCGCCGCCGCCGACGGCGGGTTCCCGTCGCGGCAGGCTCCGCTGGGTGAAATGGGTGCTCGGCGCCGCCCTGCTGGCCTTGCTGATCGCCGAGGGCGTGTATCTGTGGCCGCGGCTGCACGAGTCCTGGCGCAAACTCACCGAGATCCACTGGGGCTGGCTGGCGGCCGCGATCTGGTTGCAGGCGCTGTCGATGAGCGGATTCGGCAGGGTGCAGAAGCAGCTGCTCAACGCGGGCGGCGTCGCGGTGAGTCAGCGCAAGTCCGTCGCGGTGGTCTACGGTGCGACCGCGATGTCGGTGACCTTGCCCGCGGGTCAGGTGTTCTCCACCGCGTTCACCTATCGGCAGACCAGGCGCTGGGGAGCCAGTCCGATCGTCGCCTCCTGGCAGCTGGTGTTCTCCGGCGTGGTGGCCGCGGTGGGGCTGGCACTGCTCGGCGTCGGCGGCACGCTGCTGGCAGGCGGGCGCGTCGGCCCGCTGAAGCTCATCCTTTCGCTGGCCGCCGTGGTGGCGCTGGTGTGGGCGGGCAATCACGTCTCGCGCCATCCCGGCTCGCTGGAGGCGCTGCTGCGCAAACTGCTGGCGCTGGTCAACCGGCTGCGCAAACGCCCGCCGGAGCACGGCGCCGCCAAGATCGAGGACGTGCTCGGCCAATTGGAGTCGGTCGACCTCGGCAAGCGCGACGGCGTCCTGGTCACGCTGTGGGCGCTGGTGCACCGCTTCGCCGACGTGGCCTGTCTGGGCGCGGCCTGTTACGCGGTCGGCGCCGATCCGCGCATCGCCGGATTGTTGCTCGCGTTCGCCGCGGGCAAGGCGGTCGGGTCCATCCCCTTCGCGCCGGGCGGCATCGTCTACGTCGACGCGACGCTGATCTACGGTCTCACCGCCGCCGCGGGCCTGCCCGCCGCGCAGGCGGTCGCCGCGGCGTTCGTCTATCGGATGGTGAGTTTCATTCTGGTCGCCATCGTCGGGTGGATCGTGTTCCTGTTCTTGTTCCGCACACCGCAGGCCGACGACGCGGAGTTCGAGAAGGAGTTCGAGCAGCGGCGGCTGTGACGGCCGCCGCGTCCGGCCTCCCGTTACGCTGGCCCGCGTGAGGAAACTGGTGCCCTTCGTGCTCGATGCGCTGCTCGTCGTCGTCTTCTGCGCGATCGGCAGGCGCAGCCACGACGAAGCGGTGCTCGCCGGACTGCTGCGCACCGTGTGGCCGTTCGCGACGGGGTTGGTCGTCGGCTGGCTCGTCGTGGCGCTCAGGGGGCGCGCCGCCGCGGGGGACGCGCGTTTCGACATCACCGCGCTGTGGCCCTCCGGCGTCGTGATCTGGGCCTGCACCCTGGTCGGGGGCATGCTGCTGCGCGTGGTCAGCGGCCAGGGCACGGCGGTCAGCTTCGTGCTGGTCGCCGGTGTCGTGCTCGCGGTGTTCCTGCTCGGCTGGCGAGCGGTGTACAAAGCCGTCCGGTGATCACGGCTCCGGGGTCGCCAGCGCCTGCAGCATCCTGGCCGCCATCCGCGCGGTCGCGTCCTTGCTGTCCACGTCGTTGATGTGGATCGCGAAGACCAGATCGCCCATCGACCCGATCAGCCACCCGTCCGGACCCGCGGTCGCGGCGAACGCGGCGACGTCGCGGTAGCGGCGCACGCTGGCCAGCTCCGGGGCGTTCGTGGCGTCGCGCAGCATGCCGCGCAGCCGGTCGGCGGTCTGCGGCGGCAGCGGGTCGAGCTTGGCGTCGGTGGCGCTCGGACGTCCGGCCTCGATCATCGGCGGCGGCACTTCCCCGCGCGCGATCGCGGCGGCGGCGATGGCCATGCCGAACGGGCTGGCCAGCACGGCATCCGAACCACCGCCTTGGACCACCTGCTCGGCGCTGCGGCCCGCGACGGTAAGGCGGCCGGTCACCTCGTCGAGACCGGGCACCTTGAAGTCGATGCCGACCCCGAGCGCGGTCGCCGCCTCTGCCGCGTCCTGCACCGAGACGTCCTGTGGAGCCTTGTTCTTCGCCGACGCCGCGACCGCGCGGAACAGCTCCATGTTGCCGCCCACCGGATACAGCCCGGTGAACGCCACCGAGCCGTGCTCGCTGGCCTGGCTGTTCTGCGCGACGGCGACCACCGCGCCGGTGGACGGCTGGATCGCCACGATCGAGGCCTGCGTGGGCACGCTGACCACCGCGTCCTCGGCGGCGCGCTGCAAGCGCTGGTCCATCGTGCCCGCGATGTCCGGCCCCGGCGGCCCCTGCTGACCGGCGAGCTGGGTGATGAACCGTCCGTCCTGTTCGAACAGCTGCACCCCCCACCCGGAATGCGCTTCCTGGCTCTCCTGCTGCACCTTGCGCAGCGCGTCCAGCAGCGGCGACCAGACCCGGCGGTCGGCGGAGATGAGCCGTGGCTGCTTCTCCATCACCACGCCGGGAATCGGCGCCATCCGCGGCTCCAGGATCTCGAAGTCGCCCTCGCGCAGGTTCACCGCGACGATCGGCTTGCCCTGCGAGGTGGCCAGCTGCTGCATCAGCGACGGCCCGGTGATCAGCGGCGCGACCGGCTCGATGGCCTTGGCCAGCGCGTCGGTCGACGCGACCGGGTCGGGCATCTTCGTGGGATCGAGCTTGACGACGTTGATGGTCTGCTCGGTCATCAGCGGCTCACCGGCGATGTCGTTGACCCGCGGCGCAGGCGTCGGATAGGTGCGCACCAGCCGCACCGTCCGGTTGTGCGTCAGCTGCGGCATCACGACCGCGGGCTCCCAGGAGATCCGCCAGCCGATGGCGAGTTTGCGCACGTTGCCCTCGAGGCTGTAATTCCAGGTCTTGCGCTCGCCGAAGTTCCACTCGACGTCCATGCTGAAGATCGCCGACTGCGCGTCCAGACCGATGAACTGGGTCTTGCGGTAGTCGACCTTGGCGCCGTGCAACCCCTCGAACATTTGCTTGAGAGTTGCTGTGGCCGCGGTGGGGTACGACGTCAGGTCTGCCGCCTTGCTGTAGTCCTGATCGTCGAGCAGATCCGTGAAGCGCTCGACGACCGCTTCGGCTTCATTCTGCTTCTCGTGTATCCCGCACGACCCGATCCCGAGCGCGAGCGCCGCCACCCCGATGAGTGCCATTGCGCCGCGAACACGAAAGCGGCGGGATCCCCACACGTCCATGTCGCCCACTCTTCACTCTTGTCACTTCAGTAACAAGACCACCGTACCCGAAAAAGACCAGACCGCGATGCCTCCGTAGCGCGGACGTTACCCATGCTCAGCACCCCAATTCTGCCCCGGGATCTCGCATCTCGGGGGGCCTTTCATGATCATCGTCCAGCCGGTCGGAGGCAACCGGCGCCGCTACCGTACCGGCCATCCCGAAAAGTCGCGCGGTTACCACCCGAGTCGACGTTTCGAATCAATAAATACCCCCTCGGGTGCGGATCGAAGCAACCGGACCCCTGTTCGCACACAGCGGAACTCCCCTGCCCGTATTGCGACGTAATCTTGTAATCACTGAAAGTACCGCACCACAGTAAGTAGGTGACCCGTCATGAGAAACGCGCACCGCGGCCGGGGTTTCGGACGCACGGGCGGCTGGCAGCAAGCCGACCTGCCGGACCCCTCGGACGTGCCCGATTGGTTCGCGGGAAGATTGCCGAGCGACTGGTTCACCGGCCCGCCGGTGATCGAGGTCGACCGGGACGAGATCGTCGTCATCGGCGAGCTACCGATTCCGCAACCGGAGAAGAAGCCGGACGCGGATGATTCCGAAGCCGCGACGGACGAAGTGCCACGCGCGACGAAGGAAGGAGCGGTCGCCCGGTTCCGCGAGTCCACCCGGCCCGCCCGGATGCAGATCGCGAACGAAGCACAGCACCGCTACCGGCGCAATGTGGCCTGGGGCGTGTCGGTGGACGGCGAACGCATCCTGTTCACCCATCTGGCCGTGCCCGTGATGACCCGTTTGCGTCAGCCAGAACGCAAAGTGCTCGACACCTTGGTCGACGCCGGCGTCGCCCGTTCCCGCGCCGACGCCCTCGCGTGGACGGTGAAACTGGCGGGCAAGCACGCGGAGACGTGGCTCGAGGAACTGCGCGAAGCCATGCGCAAGGTCGATGACCTGCGCTCGGAAGGGCCGCAGGGGCTGTAGCCGATCGGGTCCGGTCCCGGTGGCGCGCTGCGGCGCGGTATCTTGCCGTGCATGGCTGCGACCGCGACGCCGGGCCCGATCCTGGTCCTCAACGGCCCGAACCTCAACATGCTCGGCACCAGGCAGCCGGAGGTGTACGGGTCGGCGACGCTGGACGACGTCGTGGAGTTGTGCAAGCGAACCGCGGCGCGATTCGACCGGGAGATCGTCGCCTTCCAGTCCAATTCCGAGGGTGCGCTGATCGATCGCATCCACCAGGCGCGCGGCGCCGAGTCGGGCATCGTGATCAATCCCGGCGGCCTCACCCACACCTCGGTGGCGCTGCGCGACGCGCTGGTGATCCCGGAGCTCCCGATCGTCGAGGTGCACATCAGCAATGTGCACGCGCGCGAAGAGTTCCGGCACCACTCCTACATCTCGCCGATCGCGACCGCCGTGGTCGCGGGAATGGGCATCCAGGGCTACGCCGCCGCCGTCGAATTCCTGGCCCGCTCGGCCTGAACTCAGTTCAACCGGAAGACCGGGAAGCCCGGCGCGATGGCGGCGAGTTCCTCGTCGGTGGCGTCCTTGGTCACGCCCTCGAAGAACCTGCCGACCTCCCAGCCCCACTTCCGCAGGTAGAGACGCAGCAGCGGCACCTTGTCGGCGTCGGCCACCTCGGTGGCGGTGAACGTCTCGACCTTGCGGCCCAGCCGCAGCTCGCCACCGCCCGCCGCGCGCAGGTTGCGCACCCACTGCGTGTGGCCGCGAGGCGCGACCAGGTAGCGCTCGCCGTCCTCGCGCACCATCAGGTTGACCATCGTCGTGCGCCATTCCCCGCTCTTGCGCCCGCGCACCGCGAGCAGCCGCGAGCCCATCACGCTGATGCCGAGCTTGGGCAGCAGGTTGGCGATCCGGTTGAAAACCGCGTCGAATCCGGCCGGGCCGATGTAGCGGGTGCTGAGGTCCATGACAACTCCTTGTTGTGAGCACTGCTCTCTATAGAGAGAACTGTTCCACACCGGCGGCCACAAAGTCAAGAGCACCGCTCTCGTCAGTCCGGAGACCAAGATCAACGGCACATGCGGCATTTCGCGAGTAGCCCCTCCACCATGTGCCGTTGATCTCGAAGGGCCTAGGGGGCCGGAAGGGGTTCGCCGGTTTCCAGGAGGGTTTTGAGGTTGGAGAGGATGCCGGGCCAGCCGGTGGTGATTGCTTGCAGTACGGGGCTGTCGGGCGCGAAGCCGTCGTGGACCACCGTCAGCTTCACCACCTCGCCCTGGGGCTCGAGTTCGAACATCACTTTCGAGCGGGACTCGCGGGACCAGGCGGCGACGTCGTCGGGGTTCATGTCGAAGGTCTCGGCGAAGGCCGGGTCGAAGGTGTGCCAGGTGTAGGACAGGCGGCGGTACGGGTCGGCATCCAGCACGACTTGTTCGGGGTCTTTGCTGGTCCAGTTCTGTTGGCGCCAAGTCATTTCCGATCCCGGTCGCCAATCCGTGTCGAAGCTCGCGCCCCAGTAGCGGTTGGTGAAGGCCGGATCGGTCAGCGCCTGCCACAGCTTTTCCGGGGTGGTCTTGATGTAGGTCGTGTAGACGAATGCGTTGTCGCCCATCGGTTGTTCCTCCAGTGCTCTCTTCAGGTCGGCGAGGGCGTTCACGCGCTCGCGGTGGTACCGATCGATCCAGCGTTCGGCGATGGCGTTGATGGGCTCGGCGTTGAGGTAGTGCAGTTTTTCGCGGCCACTGCGCCGGGTCGTGATGAGGTTGGCCGCCTCCAGCACCGCCAGATGCTTGCTCACCGACTGGCGGGCCATCGCCAGTCCGGCGCACAGTTCCCGCAGTGTCTGCCCGTTGCGGGCGTTCAGGCTGTCCAGCAGCCGCCGCCTGTTCGGGTCGGCCAGCGCCCGAAACACCTCGTCCATCGCTCACCTTTCAAACATGCAGCCATCCGGCTGCCTATTTACATAATAGGCAGCCATGAGGCTGCATATCAACCCCGGCAAGCAACCCGCCCCGGAAGAGCCGGTGGGTCCGCGACGAGGAGTGCGAGGACCCGCCGACTCCGCCGGGGCGGGTGCGTGGCGGTCAGGAGGGGTCGCGAAGGAGCGCGTACGTGGAAATGGGCTTCCCCGCCCGCTCACTGGCGGCGACGGCCTTACGCCACAACCCTTGCGCGGTGTGCGAGAGGACGGCGTCGACGCCGACTTCTTCGCTCGCGTCGATGACGTGCTGCGCGCCCGCGTCCATCATCTTCAGGCTGGCCAGCGAGGCCCACCCGCCGTTCTGGTTGGCGACCGAGAACTCCTCCATGAAGTAGGGGAAGGCGGCGGCGGAGCGGATCGCGAACGGGACGAACGCGGCGATGTCGTGACCGGAGCGGTCGATCATCGCCGTGGCCTGGTCGAAGGCCAGCAGCCATGGATGGAAGATGGTCAGCAGCCCCTGGTAGAAGATCTGCGCCAAGCCGTCGTCCGCGCCCAGGTACTCCTGCGGGCTCAGCGGGCGCAGCAGTTCGGCGTGCGCGTCGAACACCGCTCGCGGGCCGCTGTAGAAGATATAGGACGCGGGATGGGTGATGTTGTCCCCCGCAGACATCACGCCGCCCGAGATGAATTCCGCGCCGTGGGAGCGAACCCACTCCGCGCCCGCGCGGGCCTTCCCGGGCGAATCGGAGGACAGATTCGCGATCACCTTGCCCTTCAGGTGGCCGGTCACCGGACCCAGCACGTCGTACATCGCCGCGTAGTGGGTCAGGCTCAGCACGGTGACCTCGTTGGCGTCGAGCGCGTCGGCGACGGTCGCCGCGCGCCTTGCGCCGAGTTCGACCATTGCGTCGACCTTCTCTGGGCTGCGGTTCCACACCGTCACCTCCACGCCTGCGGCCAGGAAGGCCCTGACCATCGCCTGCCCCATCGGCCCGAGGCCGACGACGGAGACAGCGCGGGCGGTGGTCTGCTCGGACATGATGTGTCCCTTCGGTTCTCGATGATTGCTTGCTTCGGCGCCGGCATTCATCGTCGTTCCCGCAGGTAGAGTCGGGAAGACCGAACGTGGAGGTGCGGTTGCTTACCTCGAGGTTCGAAACGAGGTCAAAGGAGCGCGGTGGGCATGAGCAGTGACGCGGATCACGAAGTATGCGGCATGACGGTCGCGATCGATGTCGTCGGCGGCAAGTGGAAGATGCACCTGATGTGGGTGCTCGGCATGGGCCCCCAGCGCTTCGGCCAGATCCGCAGGTTGCTCGACGGAGTCAGCGAGAAGGTGCTCGCCGAGAACCTGCGTCAGCTCGAGGCCAGCGGTGTGGTGCACCGTGAGGTCTATCCCGAGGTCCCGCCCCGCGTGGAGTACTCGCTCACGCCGCTCGGTGAGGAACTGGCGGTGGCGCTGCGTCCGCTCGAGGAGTGGGGCGGGCGGCACAAGCACGAACTGACCGCGAACCTGCTGGCGTCGGCGAGTTAACCCAGCCACTCGGCGGCGATCCGCGCCCCGACGCGTTCGAGCAGCGCCGCCGCCTCGGTCATCGAGCGTTCCGGGTCGGGTTCCAGATCCGCGAGCGCGTAGCTGCCCGCGAAGCCCGCGGCCCGGATTTCGGCGGACCCGAGCAGCGTGCGGCCCGCCACGACGATCACCGGGACATCGGCCTCGTGCGCGGCCGCGCACACGCCGACCGGCGCCTTGCCGTGCAAACTCTGCTGATCGAGCGAGCCCTCACCAGTGACCACGAGGGTGGCGGTGGCGAGCAAGGCGGGGAAATCGAGCAATTCGAGCACGACCTCGATACCGCTGCGCACCTGCGCGCCCAGCAGCGCGAGCGCGCCGAAACCGGTGCCGCCCGCCGCGCCCGCGCCGGGCAGGCGTGCGAACTCCGGACCGGCGAGTCGCGCCCACTCGGCGAGCGCGTTGTCGAGAAGGTCCACTTCGGCTGGCCCTGCGCCCTTCTGCGGCCCGTACACCGCCGCCGCGCCGGTCGGCCCGAGTAGCGGATTGTCGACGTCACAGGCGAGCGTGACTTTCGTCCCGGCGACACCGGGGTGCAGGCCGGAACGGTCCAGCCGCGCGGCCTGGGCCAAAGCCGCTCCGCCGCGCGGCAATTCCCGGCCATCGGCATCGAGGATGCGCGCGCCGAGCGCCTGCGCCATGCCCGCGCCGCCGTCGGTGGAGGCGCTGCCACCGAGGCCGAGCACGATCTCGGTCGCGCCGTGCTCCATCGCGTGCGCCAGCACCACGCCGAGCCCGTACGTGCTCGCGCCCAACGGGTCCGGCCGCCCGTCGGGCAGTATCGCCAGTCCGACCACGGCGGCCAGTTCGACGACCGCCGTCACACCGTGCCGGGCATACGACGTGCGACGCGGAACTCCGGTCGGCCCCGGCGCGGTCACCTCCACCCGCGTCCAGCCCGCCGCGACGAACGCTTCGACCGTGCCGTCACCGCCGTCGGCGACCGGCACCTGCCGGATCTCGGCGTCCGGCACACTCCGCCGCAATCCCGCAGCCAGCGCCGCCGCCACCTCCGGCGCGGCGAGCGACCCTTTGAACTTGTCGGGAGCGAGGATCACTCGCGCAGCGGGTGTCATCCCCACATTCTCGGACCCGGCCGCACGCGTCGCACCCCACCGCGCGGGTGACCCTCAGCGCGTTGGGATCGGGGCCTCGGCGGCCCGTGTGACCTCGACCCTTCCGGTGCGCAAGTAGGCGAGTACCGCGTCGTCCACCGCCGGATTGCCGCGGCCGAACGTGCCGTGGTCGCCGCCGTCCACGACGACCAGCGCGCCGCCGAGCGCCGCGGCCATGGCCGGGCCGCCTTCGTACTTGGTCAGCGCGTCATGGCGGCTCTGCAGCACCAGCGGCGGGGTGCGCAGCCCCGCGCCCGTGATCGGCACCGGTTTCGTGACGGGCTTCCAGGAACCACAGGCCATTCCCGAGCGCACCAGGTCGGCGCGCGCGTCCATGGCGTTGCCGCCGGAGGCTATGGTGCCCGCCGCCGCGCCGAGCAGCTCCGGCCTCCCGGCCACGGCGTTCTCGTTGCAGGTGATCGCGCTGAACACGAACCGCCCGGTGGGGTCGGTGGAGGTCGCGCCCTCGATGACCCGCAGGCGCTGCACGTTCGCCGGGTCGGCCGCGGCGTCGGCCATCGCGCGGGCGAACGACGGCCAGAAGGTGCGGGTGTAGGTGGCCACGGTGGTGGCGCCGAGCAACGGCACCTGCGCGGAAACGCCGCCGCTCACCAAGGTGCGCAACAGATTCTGCAGCTTCCCCAGTTGCTCGACGCCGCCGGTGTAGCCGTCCCGCGCGATCTCCGCCAGCGGCTCGGGCAGCGCGCCGGGCAGGTCGGCGATGCTGGCGGGCGGCGGGGTCAGGTTGGCGTACCAGCCGCCGCCCTGGCCCGCCGCCAACCGGACCCAGGTGCGGTAGACCTGCAAGGCGGTATCGCCCAGGTGGTATTCGCCGTCGTGTTCGGCGATCCAGGCGAACAGATCGTCCAGGCGCTGTTTGCCCGCGACCTGCTGCTGCGCGAACTCCTCGGTCCACACCCAGTCCGGATGGACGTTGGAGTCCAGGATCATCCGATCCACGCGGTCGCCGAACAGTGCCGCGTACACCGCGCCGAGATAGGTGCCGTAGGAAGTGCCGAGGTAGCCGATTCGCTCCAGGCCGAGCGCGGCGCGCACGGCGTCGAGGTCGCGCGCGGTGTTCTCGGTGGTGATGGTGTCCAGATAACCGGGCTGCGCCGCGTCACAGGCCTTCTTGATCTCGTCGCGGTTGCCGCCGCCGAGCGAGACCTGCTGACCGTCCCCGTTCTTCGTGCTCGTCCCGCATTGCAACGGTGTGGCCCAACGCAATCCGCGCGGCTGGACGGCGATCCGGTCGTAATGCTCGGCGAGCGCCGCGGGAAGCACATCCGAGCGCCGCGCCCAATAGTCCAGCGCATCCGCGCCGGGCCCACCGGGATTGGCGAACAGCACGCCTTCTCGCTCCCCCGTGGCCGCGATGCGGCTGACCGTCAGCTCGATCCGCGCGCCGGCGGGGTCGGCGTAGTTCATCGGCACGCTGACGACGGCGCACCGCACGCCCCGATCGGCGGGCACGGAACCCTCTGGACACGTGCCGAACACGACGCCCGGCGCGGCATCCGCGACGCCGGTGACGATCGATCCGCCGAGCAGACCCGCGGCGACGACGGCGGCCGCGAGCCGCGAAACCCGCGGTGTCCTCAACATTCCGGTACCTCCCCGAGCCTGCCCGCTCGCACGCGACGACGGACCCGACCAAGAGCATTCTGCGCAGGCCCGCCCGGACAGACAAGTCGATGGCGGGATTCCGCCTGGCCTGGCGTGTGATTTACCGGGACACCGGGGCACAGAGTAGCGTCGAGCCATGTCGACCGAGGTCAGCAACAACACCGCACTGGAACGCTTCGAGATCTACGTCGACGGTGCGATCGCCGGCTACGCCGAATACCAGGACACGGCCTCCGAGCGCGCGTTCGTGCACACCGAGATCTATCCGCGCTACGAGGGGCAGGGCTACGCGCGACTGCTGATCGAGACCGCCCTCGACAGCACCCGCGACGACAAGCTCGGCGCGCTGCCCATGTGCCGGTCGGTCCACCACTTCATCGAGACCCGCCCCGAATACCTGGTGATGGTGCCGCACTGGGCGCGCGACCGGCTGAACCTGCCTCAGTAGGCCGCGACGGCTCCGTCCAGCGCCTGCTGCAGATCGGCGCGCACCAGCTTGGCGATGTCGCCGGGGCGGGGCGGCAGGTCGAGCACCGGGACATTGAAGTAGAAGCTGGCCCCCTTGGCCTCCTCCTTCGTCGGCTGCACGGCCGGGTCCTCGCGCGGTCCGTAGCTCAGCGCCATGGACACCAGCGCGGGCTCGGCGCCGAGTTTCATCGCCCGGAACGCGATGTGCCCGATGCCGCTGCCCACCGCCTGCACGCGGGTGGGGTCCACGTCGTTGCAGGTGCCTTCGGGAAAGACCGCGATGCCGTCGCCGCGGGCCATCCGCTCCGCGCAGACGTCCATCATGCGCTGGCCCGCGGCGTTCACCGCGCGAATGCCGTGGTCCTTGCCGCGGAACACCGGGATGCCGCCCATCATGTCGATCTTGCGCCGCTGATCGGGATCGGCGAACAGTTCGTCCTTGGCCAGCACGCGCACCCGGCCGATCACCCGCCGTAGCCCGCTGCGCCACGCCGCCGCGGCCACGGTGTAGGGGTCGTTCTCGGACAGATGGTTGATCGCGATAAGCAGCGGCCGGTTCTGCCTGATCACCGCGCGCAGCGCTTCGCGAGCGCCGTCGGCGTAGGTGACGCGCGGATGGTAGCGGCGGCCGAGAATGGCGTAGGCCCCCCAGGCCTTCATGCGGTTCTGACGGTGCTCGCGGTAGAAGTCGTACACGGTCTCGTTGTTCTCGAGGCGCACCTCGGGCGGTTCCATGACGTGGAACTCTACGAGGTGGCGCCGATGGCGCAACGTGACGTCCTGCACCCCGCCCGCGACCCGTTCGGCAAATCCGGAAGACAGAAGTGGGCCGCAGAAGGCGCATTGTGGGCGAACAGCTGCGATGATGTCGGAGTGGCACGCGCAGAAGACCCGGACGATCGGAAGACCCGCGGCGGGCACGGCGACCGCAGACGACGTTATTTCCGGCACGGCGAGCAGGTGGTTCGTGCCGGGACGCTGCTGGTGTCGTCCACCGAACTGGTGGAACCGACCTTCCGGCGCACCGTCGTCTACATCATCGAGCACAACGAGGCGGGCAGTCTCGGCGTGGTGCTGAACCGCCCGAGCGACACGGCCGTGCACGAGGTGCTGCCGCGCTGGACGGACGCGGTCGCGGCCCCGCGCACGCTGTTCGTCGGCGGTCCGGTGAAACGGGACGCCGCGCTGTGCCTGGGCACGGTGCGGGTGGGCGCGCGGATCGACGGCGTCCCCGGGCTGCGCCGCATCGACGGACGCGTCGTGCTGGTCGATCTGGACGCCGATCCGGAGCGGGTCGGCCCGCTGGTCGAGGGCATCCGGATCTTCGCGGGCTACGCGGGCTGGACCTTCGGCCAACTGGAGGGCGAGCTGGAGAACAACGACTGGATCGTGGTGTCGGCCCTGCCGTCCGACCCGATCAGCACGGGTCGCCCCGACCTGTGGGCGCACGTGCTGCGCCGCCAGCCGCTCCCGCTGTCCCTGCTCGCTTCACACCCGATTGAACTCGAACGCAACTGAGACCGTGTACTCCTCGAGGGGACCGAAGGAGACACGACATGAGACCCGACAACTGAACCGGCAAGAGCATGGGTGACTCGTCGGCTGCGCCCACCGACCGGCCCCGCAACTCGAGCGGAGAGGTATCCAGTTGTGCCCAAGACGCGCGGCGAGACGGGACGGCCCGACGATCAATCCGAATTGATGCGGGCGCTCTATCGCGAACACGCCACGCCGCTGTGGCGGTACACGCTCGGCCTGGTTCGGGACCCGGGACGGGCAGAGGACATCGTGCAGGAAACATTGCTGCGGGCCTGGCAACGGCCGAATGTTCTGGATCAGTCCACCATGTCGGCGCGGGCGTGGTTGTTCACCGTGGCGCGCAATCTGGCCGTGGATGAGCATCGCAGCGCCCGCAGCAGGCGCGAGTTCCGCACCGACAACCCGCCGGAGCAGGCGACACCGGACCAGTCCGACCGCGCGCTGGACGGCTGGCTGGTCGCCGACGCACTAGGCAGGCTCAGCGCCGATCATCGCGAGGTGATCGTGCGGGCCTACTACCGGGGGCTGTCGACCCACCAGATCGCCGAGGAACTCGACGTCCCCGCGGGCACGGTGAAGTCCCGGATGCACTATGGCATGCGCGCATTGCGCCTGGCACTACAGGAGATGGGGGTGACAAACCAGTGACGGACATCACCGACGATTTCAGCACGTGGGACGCCCCGTACGTGCTCGGCTCCCTGACCCGCGACGAGCGCTTGCAGTACGAGAGCCACCTCTCGAGCTGCCCCGACTGCCGAGCGGGCGTAGCCGAGCTGGCGGGTTTGCCAGGCTTGCTCGCCCTCGTGGACGCCGACGTCGCGACCTCGATGATCGAACCGCCCGCGCAAGCCGCGGCGCCGCCACCGCCACCGCCGATGCCCGAGCTTCCGCCGCCTGCGCGGCTGGCCGACGCGGCCGAGCGCCGCCGCAAGCGCAGCGGGTGGGCTTCGGCCGGTGTCGCGCTGGCCTCGGCCGCGGCCGCGGTGGCGATCGCGGTTCCGATCACGGCTTCGATCACGGGATCGAACACCGAGACGGGGCCGGGCACCAGCGAACAGGCGTTCGTCGAACGCCAGATGACGCCGGTGCAGCCGACGCCGGTCTCGGCCAGCTTCAAGCTGGTCCCCGCGGGCGATCAGACGCGAGTCGTGATGTCCTGCAGTTATCCGCCTGGTGAGCCACTGCGCTACAACGCGAACCTCGCCCTGTACGTCATCCGCGCGAACGGCCAGCAGCAGCAGCTCGACCAGTGGCCGGCGGGCCCCGGCACCGAGCTGACCATCGACCGGACCATCGACGGCCCGCCCGACCAGGTTCGCGCGGTCGAGATCCGCGCGGCGAACACCGGGAGTGTGCTGCTCACCGGCACGGTCTGAGCGAAGCGACGATCCCCCGCGGACATCGTCCGCGGGGGATCCGCTGCGCTTCGGCCGGCTCAGCGGGTCTGCCGCCGGAAGATCGAGGACGACCAGAGATATCCGACGGCGGTGAGACCTGCGCACCAAGCGAGGGAGACAACTCCGTTGGCGCCGATCTCGGTGCCCATCAGCAGACCTCGGATGGTCTCGGTGAACGGCGTGAAGGGCTGGTACTCGGCGAACTGGCGCAGCCCGGCGGGCATGGTGTCGGTGGCGACCAGGCCGCTGCCGAGGAACGGCAGCATCACCAGCGGGAAGGGCGTGTTGCTCGCGCTCTCCGGATTCGGCGCGAGCAGGCCGAGCGCCACCGAAAGCCAGGTCAGCGCGAACATCACCAACGCGAGCAGCGCGAACACCGCGAGCCATTCCAGAGGGGTGGCATTCGGGCGGAAGCCGATGAGCAGTGCCACCCCCGCCATCGCGGCGATGCCGATCAGCGCTTGGATCAGCGCGCCGACCACATGGCCGGTGAGCATGGCCGACTGGGCGATGTCCATGGTGCGGAACCGGTTCACGATGCCCTTGGTGGTGTCGGTGGCGACCGACACGGCGACCGACACCGTCATGTACGCCGGAATCATCAGCAGCATGCCCGGCGCGAGATAGTCGATGTAGTTTCCGCCGGAGGACTTCTCCAGCGCGCCGCCGAAGACGAAGTTGAACACCAGCAGCAACACCGTCGGCATGACGATGACGCCGAAGCTCAGACTCGGATAGCGCTTGGCGTGCACGAGATTGCGCCGCAGCATGGTCGCCGAATCGGCGAGGGCGTAGGACATGCTCATCGCACGGATTCCTTTTCGGTCGTCGGGTGGCCGGTGAGAGTGAGGAAGACGTCGTCGAGGTTGGGCGTGTGCACGGCCAGGCCCTCGACCTCGATCTGCTCGTAGTCGAGCCGGTCCAGCACGGCGCGCAGCGATCTCACGCCGCCGTCGCTGGGCACCGCGAGGGTGAGGTTCTCCTCGTCGTCCGGCAGCGCGGCGGCGCCCAGCGCGTCGGCCGCGGCGGTCAGGGCCGCTCGATCGGCGAATTCCAGGCGGATGTGGCCGCCGGGCACCAGTCGCTTCAACTCCGCCGCGGTGCCTTCGGCGACGAGCTCGCCTCGATCGAGTACCGCGATGCGGTCGGCGAGTTGGTCGGCCTCCTCCAGGTACTGGGTGGTGAGGAAGACCGTGACGCGGTAGTCGTCGACCAACCCCCGGATGATGTCCCAGATCGCTCGCCTGCTGCGCGGGTCGAGCCCGGTGGTCGGCTCGTCGAGGAAGATGATGCGCGGATCGCCGACCAGCGTCATGGCCAGATCGAGGCGTCTGGTCATGCCGCCGGAATAGGTGGCCGCCGTCTTGTCCGCCGCATCGACCAGGTCGAAGCGCTCCAGCAGATCCGCTGCCAGCCTGCGGTTGTCCCGGCGCGAGAGGTGGTGCAGGTCGCCCATCAGCAGCAGGTTCTCCCGGCCGGTGAGCAGTTCGTCCACGGCAGAGAACTGCCCGGTGACACCGATCTGCGCGCGCACCTGCTTGCGCTCGGCGGCGAGATCGTGGCCGCCGACCTGGATCTCGCCCGCGTCCGGGCGGATCAGAGTGGTGAGGATCTGCACGGTGGTGGTCTTGCCAGCGCCGTTCGGGCCGAGCAGGGAGAAGACCGTGCCCTCCGGGACGGTGAGGTCTATCCCGTCGAGCACTACTTGCTCGCCGAAAGATTTCCGCAGGCCGCGCACCGAGACGGCGGGCGCGCGATGGCCGTTCACCATGGGCTCTTCCTTTCTGAAATAAATTCCACTATGCGCATGTGAGCATGTTTTACCCACACCGCTCCCCTACTGGGGCGCGGTGCCGGTCGATTCGTTCGGTCTGGCGGGTACGGCGGCTAGATGTCCAGGTCCTCGATCTTCGGCCCTTCGGCCACGTCGGCCACCCGCCGGTAGAGCTTGTCGGGCAGTCGGCCCTTCAGCTCGTCGAGCGAATCCACCACGACGAAGACGAAGTCACCCCAGTCCTGCTGCCCGACGCCGAGCAAGCGGCGCCAGCTCTTCGGATCGCGCCAGTCCTTGAGCCAATTCGTGCCCACCTCGGCGGGGTATTCATCCCAATTCGAATACTGGGCGTGCATCACGAATTTGCCCTTACGGCTGCGATAGACCTGGACGTGCTCGATCCGCGTATCGTTTACCTCGTGCCACTCCCCGAGCAGAGTGCCGGAGAAGCGGACCTGTCGCACACCGTCGCGACCGACCTTGAGCACGATCTCGTCATAGCCCTCCAGCCGGCCCTCCTCGAGTTCGATGAACCGGCGCAGCGCCGTGACCACCGCCCCCGAGAGGTTGCCGCCGACCAACTCCTGCGCGCGCTGGAAGAGCGGGAGGTCGTCATCGGCAACGTAGATCGTCTTGTTGGGCATGACCCAACTATACGTAGATGTATACGTACACGCAAGATCGGTCGCCGCCTCTTCTGATCCGCCGTTGAACCGATCGGCGACCGCAGCCGTATCACTCGTGTACGCAGTCGAGGTTTCGTCAGCGGAAAGGAGTGCCGATGCGGACTCGAGTCGTGGACCATCTGGTGCGAACGGTTTCGGCGCTGGGCGTGCGCCACATCTTCGGCGTGGACGGCGCCAATATCGAAGACCTGTACGACGCGATCTTCGACGCGCGGGACCGGATCACCGGGGTGGTCGCGAAACACGAGTTCTCGGCGGCCACCATGGCCGACGGGTACGCCCGCGGCACGGGCGGGCTCGGCGTGGTCGCCGCGACCTCCGGTGGTGGCGCGATGAACCTCGTCGCCGGGCTCGCCGAATCGTTCGCCTCGCGGGTACCGGTACTCGCCCTGGTCGGGCAGCCCCCGACCGGGCTGGAGGGCAACGGAGCCTTCCAGGACACCAGCGGGCGCGCGGGCGCCATCGACGCGGTCCGTCTCTTCGGCGCGGTCAGCACCTATTGCGCACGGGTGGAAACCGCGGCCGACCTGGCGGATCGGCTGGACAGAGCGGTGCTGGCCGCCCGTCGAGGCGGTCCGGCGGTGCTGTTGCTGCCCAAAGACGTGCAGCAGGCGGACGCGGGCCCGATCACGCCGCTCTGTCCGGCCCCTAGGGCGCATCGGTCCGACTCGGCCGGGCTCGCTCGCGTCCGCGTCGCGCTCACCACGGCACGGCACACCGGGAAGATCGTGATCATCGCCGGTGATCAGGTCGCGCGCGACGACGCGCGCGCCGAGCTGGCCCGCCTGGCCACCGCCCTGGACGCCGCGGTGGGCGTCGCGCCGGACGCGAAGGACGCCTACGACAACTCCGATCCGGCCTTCTGCGGCGTCGCGGGCACCATGGGTCACCCGGAACTGGCGGCGGCCATCCGGTCCTCGGCGCTGTGCCTGCTGGTGGGCACCCGATTGCCGGTCACCGCCCGTGCCGGCGCGGAGAGCGCGCTCGCCGACCGAACCGTCGCGAGCATCGGCAGCGCGCCGCCTTACCTGCCCGCCATCCACGCGACCAGCACCGATCTGGCGCGGACGCTCGCCGAACTCGCCGGCGAACTGGACGACGGCGGCACCGGAGCCGAACGCGTGCGCGCGGCGCAACCGCTGACATCGATGCGGGTGCCCGGCTCCTCCGGTCCCGGTCTGCGGTACCGGGACGTGGTCGAGACGATCGAGGCCGCGTTGCCGGAGGGCACCGACGTGTTCGCCGACGCGGGGAACACCGGCGCTTCGGTCGTGCACCACCTCCGGGTACCGCGCGACGGGCGGTTCGTGGTGGCCCTGGGCATGGGCGGGATGGGATACGCCTTCGGCGCGGGCATCGGGTCCGCGTTCGCGCGGCACGCCCGAACCGGCGGCGTCCGGCGGACGGTGGTCATCGCCGGGGACGGCTCCTTCTACATGCACGGCATGGAGTTGCACACCGCGATCGAGCACGCCTTGCCGGTCACCTTCGTCGTGCTGAACAACAACGCGCACGCCATGTGCCTGACCAGGGAACAGCTGTATTACCGGGACCGCTACACCTTCAACCGATTCCGCCCGGCCGACCTCGGCGCCGGCATCGCCGCGATGTTCCCCGGCCTGCCCGCGTTCTCCGCGCGCACCGGCGGCGAGCTCGCCGCCGCGCTGCGAAGCTGCCTGGAATTCGAAGGGCCGTCGTTCCTCGCGATCGAATGCGATCCCGATGAGATTCCGCCGTTCCTGCCCTTCCTGACCACCGTGGAGCAATCCCGCGATCACCGATGAACGCCCCCGCGGCGGCGCCCGCCGACGCCCACCCGAAGGAGTAACACCGTGACCACCAGTTCCCTCCCCGCCCTCAGCGACATCCCGCAGGAGGCCGTGCCGGGCGTGCTCCGCATCGAGAACTCCGACAAGGACGCGACCACGCCGATCATCATGGACATGCTGCGGTCGGTGTATCCGCACGACCAGATCTACGGCGAATTCTGTCCGGTGCAGGCGTACATCGACGCGCCGCCGCGCGAGGTCTACGAATACCTCGCCGACACCAGGTCGCTGGAGGAGTGGACCTACAGCCTGCGCGGGTTCGTGGAGACCGAGGAACCCGGACTCTGGCTGGCCCACGACCGCCTCGGCTCGGAGACCAAGATCTTCACCCGCACCGTCGCCAACCCCGACGCCATGACCGTTGACTACCACTGTGCCTGGGACCAGGGGAAACACCTGTGGATGATCTACCTGCTGCGCGTCGTCGACGCGCAGGTGGTGTTCCACAAGCCCGGTTCGGTGGTGCTGTGGATGAACTGCAAGCACCCGTTCTACGACGCCAACCCCTACCCGGAGACCGCGCCGCCGCAGCGGCCGGTGTGGGTCGGCGACTTCTGGGAGATGTTCTCCGCGGGGCATCAGCTGGAGATGGACAACCTCAAAGCCATTTGCGAGTACCGGGCCGCGCACGGCCTGCCCGTCAAGCCCGACTGGATGAAGTGAGACGCACGTGATCCCCACGCAACAACATCTGCCGCAGGTCAGTCTCGTCGACGTGGCCTCGTATCTGCCCGGAGAGCCGGTCGGCACCGAGTACTTCACCCAGTTCGCGCGCTCGGACCGGATGGCGAAGAACGTGATGTTCCGCGCGCCCAAGGGCCGCCACCACGTCGCGCGCGACGAGACCGCGGTGGACATGGTCGAGCGCGCCGTCGCACCGCTGATCGAACGCAACGGCGCCGACGCGATCGCCGAGGTCGACATCCTGATCACGCACACCCAACTGCCGGACAATCCGGTGCTCGGCTGCGGGCCGGAAGTGGCGCGACGGCTCGGCATTCGTCCGTCGTACGTCTACGACGTGCACAACGGCGGGTGCGCGGCGTTCGTGCACATGATGGCGATGGCCCGCATGATCCTGCAGACCACGCCCGCCCGCACCGCGCTGATCGCGGCGACCCAGAACTGCGCTGGACCGGTGTTCACCCAGACCGAGATCCGCAAGCTGGCGCAGGCTCCGGTGCCCGGCGACGGCTGCGGAGTCGGACTGCTCCGCAAGGACGACAGCGCGCCGATCCTCGACATCGAATGCCGGACCTATCCCGAATTCGCGGGAGACATGGACTTCTCCACCAACGGCGAGCGCAAGTACTGGGAGCCGGGCGAGGGACAGGGATGCGTCAGCTTCACCGAATCCAAGGTCACAAAGGTGTTCGCCAGGGGTAATCGGCTGGTGCCGGAAGTCGCCCTCGCGGTGTGCGATCGGATCGGTGTGCGGGGACGCGACGTGGACACGTTCGTCACCAATCAGCCGAACCGGCTGTTCCTGCGCAACTGGCACGACGCGCTGGAGTTGCCGCCGGACCGCCACCCCGACACCTTCGACTCCTGCGGGAACCTGTTCGCCGCGGGCATCCCGGTGACCCTGGACGTGGAGAACCGGGCCGGGCGGCTGCCCAACGGATCGCTGGTGCTGATGGCGGCGTTCGCGCACGCGGGCGACTTCGCGGGCGCGGCCGCCGTCCGCTGGGGAGCCGCGCGATGAGCGTGCACGTCGTCGACGGCACGCGGCCCTCCCGCAGGCACCGCGCGCCGCGGGTGCTACCGCGCTTCGACCTCACCCTGAGCGAGAACCCGTTCCCGCCGCTGCCCTCGGTGCTGCGGGCGGTGCACATGACGCTGGCCCAGGCCAACCGGTACCCGGAGTTCCTGCCGCACCGCCTGCCGCTGCTGATCGCGCGGCACCTCGGTGTGCGGGCGGATCAGGTGGTGGTCGGGTCGGGGGCGACCGGCGTGGCGCTGCAGATCCTGCAGACCCTGACCACGCCCGGAGCGGAGATCGTCTACAGCGCCCCGACCTTCGACGGGTATCCGATCATGGCCGAGATGACCGGCGTCACCGCGGTGCCGGTGCCGCTGGATGCGGCGGGGAACCAGGACCTGCGGGCGATGCGGCGGGCCGTCGACCGGCGCACCGCGCTGATCGTGGTGTGCCGTCCGCACAATCCCACCGGAACGGTCGTCCCGGCCGACGAGCTGAAGGCGTTCCTGTCCGACGTGCCCAGCCGGGTTCCGGTGGTTCTGGACGAGGCGTACGTCGAATTCCTGGGCGCCACAGAGTACGCCGACCCGCGGGCGTTGATCGCGAAGCATTCCAACCTTGTTGTGCTGCGGACTTTTTCGAAGGCGTACGGTTTGGCCGGGCTGCGCATCGGCTACGCCTTCGGTCGAACCGAGTTGATCGCGCGGATCGGCAAGCTGCAACTGCCGTTCGGGATGAGCGCGGCGGCGGTGGCCGCGGTCGCCGCCTCCTACGCCGCCGAACCCGAACTCGCCGCGCGCACCCTGCGCATCACCGAAGCGCGAGACGCACTGCGCGGCGCACTGCTGGCCCGTGGCTACGCGATTCCGGAGAGCCACGCCAACTTCCTGTACGTTCCCGGCCCCGGCGCGACCACGGCCCTGCGCCGCGCGGGCATAGCAGCCAAGTACTACGCCGACGGCAGCGCCCGCATCGCCGTCGGCGACCCGTCGTCCGACCATGCGGTGCTCCGGGCCCTGAGCGCTGACGGCTCCGGAAGCTTCATCTGACCCGGCATCGCACACATCGCCGCCACGCTGCGGGCGGCGGGTTGGTTCATCCGAACAGGGCCTGCCACACCGCTGTTCGACGGTGCGGAAGGTCCCGCCTGCGCCGATCGCCCGAAGCGTCGGTGCGGCCGGGCAGCCGAACGGTCGTATTCCCCGCTATCAATGCTGGGAATTGCGGCAGTGGGGTGGTGACGCGCCGCACCGATACGGTTAGCGGGCCACGGCATCGAACGGCACGTCCGGCGGGTCACCGTGGCATCGGCGAGAACAACCATCCTCGCTGAGATCGCTCACAGCAGCGGCCAGTGGGCGTGGTCGCGCGATGAACTATCGGAACGAGGAGAATGCTCGCCATAAAGCTGCTCGTGTGGGGCTTGGTCGCGGGGCTGCTCAGCACTGCCGCGATGGCGGTCTTCTACTCGAACCCGTGGGTGGTCCGCGTCCATACCCACCACCGGAAGACCACCCTCGCCGGGCCGGGTGAACACCCTCTGCCACGGAGTTTCACCGCGAATTTCCTGGGCACGCAGCTCGAGGCGTACGTCATGACCATCGGATACGCCTGGTTGCACCCGCTGCTGCCGATGAACGGACCGACCGGAGCCATCGCACTGGCCGCGCTCTTCGCGGCATTACGCGTCTGCGCGCCGGTGTGGGCACTGTGGATGCGGCGCGCCTATTCCCACGGCTACCTCGCCGTGGAAGTCGCCGCCGGAGTCCTCAGCAGCCTCGTCGTCACGCTCGCCCTCTACGTGCTCATGTGACGCGATCTATTCGCGCCGTTTCTGCCGGAAGCCCGCGGAGGGAGATGGTTCGATCGAGGCGTGTGGTCCGAATTCGAGGTGAACGCGCCGCCCGCCCGTGGGACGGCCAGCCGGGTCCTGTTCCGGTTCACGCTGGGACGGCGAGCGGTCATACTGCGCCAGACGCGCATCGAGCCGGGTGGCAGCAGCGGGTGGCACTACCACGACGGGACGTTGTTCGTCCTGGTCGCGCGGGGGACGCTGGATCATCCCGGCGCGGACTGCGCGCCGGTCACCTACCGGCGCTGGCGGGTGTTCCGCGAACCCAGCGGGCCGCGCTACCCGCATGTGGCGCGCAACCTCGGCACGGTGCCGGTTTTGCTGTGCGTGCTCTACTGCACGCCGGTCGGCAGTCCGCTGTCCCGCAGCGTCCCGCCGCCGGAGTGCGCGGACGCGCGATGACCAGACTCCGTTCGCGGGCTCGCAGGCATCGCGGAGTGCGGGGACGCGGGGTGACCGGCTTCAGCTCGCGGCCCGACAGGGCGTCGCGACGTGCGCGCGGGCGGGGTGATCGGCCTCAGCTCGCGGGCTGGCAGGCGTCGCGCAGCGAGCAGGCGCCGCAGGAGTTGCCGCAACCACCGGTCTGCGGCGGTGGAGCGATGGCTTCGGCCGCCTGGGCGGCGGCGTTCGCGCCCGCGCCGAGGGTGAACAGCGCGACGACGGCGGCGCAGGCCGCGACCGCCAGCGCGATGAAGCCGTCCGCGGCCAGCCCGACCAGACCGCCGGCGAACAGCAGCGCCCCGGCCGCGATCGAGGTGGGAGCGGCGACGCGGTTGGCGACGCGGAAGGTCTCGTCCGTCGACAGCGCGGCCTCGGTGTGGACACCGAAGAAACGATTGCGGGGCAATCGGCCGGTCAGCCCGAGTGCTCCGGTTGCGACGGCCACCACAGCCAGCACGAACAGGACGAGAGCGACGACGAACACTCATGCAGGCTAGCGCATCGGCGCCGCGCGCCCTCCGACGGGCGGCGACCCGGCGAACCCGGCCGCAACCGCAGGCCAGCCCGATTTTCGGTCCTGCCGACGCGACGTTCTACCCTGATAGACGAAGTTTGTCGGGGATCGGCGACCACAAGAAGGCAGGACCGTGCAAGACACACGTGCAACCGAAAGCGATGTACCTGAGCACCGGTACAACGCGGAGCTTGCCGGCCGCATCGAGCGCCGGTGGCAGCGGACGTGGGACGAACGCGGAACCTTCCATGCGCCGAACCCGGTCGGGCCGCTGTCCGGCCCGACGCCGCCGGACAAGCTGTTCATCCAGGACATGTTCCCGTACCCGTCCGGCGCGGGCCTGCACGTCGGGCATCCGCTCGGCTACATCGCCACGGACGTGTTCGCCCGCTACCACCGCATGCACGGGCGCAACGTGCTGCACGCCCTCGGCTACGACGCCTTCGGCCTGCCCGCCGAGCAGTACGCGGTGCAGACCGGCGCGCACCCGCGCGACACCACCGAGTCCAACATCGCCACGATGCAGCGCCAGCTGGACCGCCTCGGGCTCGGCCACGACCGGCGGCGCTCGTTCGCGACCACGGATCCGGAGTACTACCGCTGGACGCAGTGGATCTTCCTGCGGATCTACAACGCCTGGTACGACACGGAGCTGAACCGGGCCCGCCCGATCGCCGAGCTGGAAGCCGAGTTCGCGTCGGGTGCGCGGGCCGTGCCCGAGGGCAAGTCCTGGGACGCGATGCAGGCCGCCGAGCGGAACGCGCTGCTGGACTCGTATCGCCTGGTCTATCAGACCGATTCGATGGTCAACTGGTGCCCCGGCCTGGGGACCGTGCTGGCCAACGAGGAAGTCACCGCCGACGGCCGCAGTGAACGCGGCAACTTCCCGGTGTTCCGTAAGCGGCTGCGGCAGTGGATGATGCGCATCACCGCCTACTCCGATCGCCTGGTCGACGACCTGGAGCGGCTGGACTGGCCGGAGAACGTCAAGGCCATGCAGCGCAATTGGATCGGGCGATCTCGCGGCGCGCAGGTGAAGTTCGACGCCGACGGCGAGCAGATCGAGGTCTTCACCACCCGCCCCGACACCCTGTTCGGCGCCACCTACGTGGTGCTCGCGCCGGAACACGAACTGGTCGACAAACTGACCGCCGCCGCCTGGCCGGCCGGAACCGACCCCAGGTGGACCAACGAGGGGGCCGCCACACCGGCCGAGGCCGTAGCGGCCTACCGCAAGTCGATCGCGGCCAAGTCCGACTTGGAGCGCCAGGAGAACAAGGAGAAGACCGGCGTCTTCCTGGGCAATTACGCGATCAACCCGGCCAACGGCGCGGCCGTGCCGATCTTCATCGCCGACTATGTGCTCAGCGGCTACGGCACCGGCGCCATCATGGCCGTCCCCGGGCACGACCATCGCGACTGGGAATTCGCGTCCGTGCTCGGCCTGCCGATCGTCGAGGTGATCAGCGGCGGCGACCTGGAGCAGGGCGCCCACGCGGGCGAAGGCACGCTGGTGAACTCGGACTACCTCGACGGCATGTCCGTCGAGGAGGCGAAAGCGGCGATGATCGCCCGGCTAGAGGCCGACGGCCACGGCAAGGGCACCATCCAGTACAAGCTGCGCGACTGGTTGTTCGCCCGCCAGCGCTACTGGGGCGAGCCGTTCCCCATCGTGTACGACGAGCAGGGCGCGCCCCACGCGCTGCCGGAATCCATGCTGCCGGTGCTGCTGCCCGAACTGGACGATTTCGCCCCGGTGACCTTCGATCCCGACGACGCGAATTCCGAACCCTCCCCGCCGCTGGCCAAGGCGAGCGACTGGGTGGAAGTCGAACTGGATCTCGGCGACGGACCGAAGCGCTACCGCCGCGACACCAACGTCATGCCGCAGTGGGCTGGCAGCTCCTGGTACGAGATCCGCTACGCCGACCCGACCAACACGCAGACGTTCTGCGCCAAGGAGAACGAGGCGTACTGGCTCGGCCCGCGCACCGATGTCGGCGGGCCGAACGATCCGGGCGGCGTCGACCTGTACGTCGGCGGTGTCGAGCACGCGGTGCTGCACCTGCTCTACGCCCGGTTCTGGCAGAAGGTGCTGTTCGACCTGGGTGACGTGTCCGCGAGCGAGCCCTATCGGCGGCTGTTCAACCAGGGCTACATCCAGGCGCACGCCTACACCGACGAGCGCGGCGCGTACGTGCCCGCCGCCGAGGTCGTCGAGCGCGACGGCAAATTCTTCTGGACCGACGCCGCCGGCGCCGAGATCCAGGTGCGCCAGGAGTACGGCAAGATCGGCAAGTCGCTGAAGAACGCCATCTCCCCCGACGAGATGTGCGATCTGTACGGCGCCGACACCTTCCGCTTCTACGAGATGGCGATGGGTCCGCTGGACACCTCACGCCCGTGGGCGACCAAGGACGTCGTCGGCGCGCACCGGTTCCTGCAGCGCGTGTGGCGTCTGGTGGTGAACGAGGAGACCGGCGCGGTGCGGGTCACCGACGCGGCCGCGAGCGAGGAGACGCTGCGCCTGCTGCACAAGACGATCGCAGGCGTGGACGAGGATTTCGCCGCGCTGCGCGACAACACGGCGGGCGCCAAGCTGATCGAGCTGACCAACCACCTGACCAAGAGCTACCCCGACGGTGCGCCGCGCTCGGTGGTGGAGCCGCTGGTGCTGATGCTGGCGCCGCTGGCCCCGCACATCGCCGAGGAGCTGTGGGAACGTCTGGGCCACACCGGCTCGCTGGCGCACGGCCCCTTCCCGGTGGCCGATCCCGCACTGCTGGTGGAGGAGTCGGTGGAGTACCCGATCCAGGTGAACGGCAAGGTGCGCAGCCGGATTCAGGTGGCGGCCGACGCGGACAACGCGGCGATCGAGGCGGCCGCGCTGGCCGACGAGAAAATCGCCGCGCTACTCAACGGAGCCGCGCCGCGCAAACTGATCGTCGTCCCGGGCCGCTTGGTGAACATCGTCGCCTGACGCGTCGGCGCGTGTGACCGTGGACTGGTTGCGCTCTTCGGCCGAGATCGATACGGCCGGAGCGCGACCCCGGCGACGTGCGCGCCGACAGCCGTGCGCACGGTTCGGCCGAGAGAGCGCCCGCCGGTGTGACCGCGATCAGGACGGCCGCAGCACACCCTGACGGGCTACGCGCCGACGGGCGAACATTTCGGCTACGTGAGCGCCCGCCGGTGCATCAGCGATCAGTACGGCCGCAGGACAACCTCGGTGGGATGCGCGTCGCGCGGTGTGTCGATGGCGGTGCGCACCGTGTACGCCACGGTCTCCGGTGTGAGGAAGTCCTCGGGCCGGTACTCGCGCCCCTCGCCCGCGATGATCGCCCGCTGCATATCGGTGTCGATGCGGCCGGGATGGATCGAGGTGACCCGCAACTCCGGCTCCTCTAGGCGCAACGCGTCGCCGAAGGCGCGCAGTCCGAACTTGCTCGCCGCGTAGGAGGCCCAGCCCGCGTTGGCGCGCAGCCCCGCACCCGAGTTGATCAGCACCACGTGACCCTGGCCTTCCCGCAGCGCGGGCAGCAGCAGCCGGGTGAGTTCGGCGACCGCGATAACATTGGCTTCCAATGTGTTTCGCCACTGCTCGACTGTGGATTCCGCGATCGTGCCGAGATCGGCGATGCCCGCGTTGTGCACCAGCACATTCAGGCTCCGGATCGGCGCGACAGCCTCGGCGAGGGCGGCGTAGTCGGTCAACTCGACCGGCCAGCCCCGCGCGCCGGGCAACTCGGCGAGGATGCCACGCAGCGACTGCGCCGATCGCGCACCGAGCAGCAGATCGTGGGTCGGCGCGAGTTCCCTGGCGATCGCGGCGCCGAGGCCGCGACTGGCGCCGGTGATCAACGCGGTCGGTTTCGAGGACGCGACGGAACTCATGGGCCCCACCGTAACCGGCTGGGCGAAGAAGGCGTAAAAACCCGTAGCACTGGACGAACGACTAGCGCTGCGGGCCGCATCGGGGCGAGAATCTCGGGCAGCGAATCACGGACGGGGCGTGCGAAAGTGAGAACCGCCGAACACGAAGCGGCCACAGGCCGATCGGATGGTGATGAAACGGACACCGCTGAGCGGGCATATCTGCGGGTGACATCGCAGAATAAGGGGATGGCGCATCCGGGCTTCACCCCCACCCAGCTCGCGGCCCGCGCTGCCTACCTGCTGCGCGGTAACGACCTGGGCACCATGACCAGCGCGGCGCCCCGGCTGTACCCGCACATGTGGAGCTGGGACGCGGCGTTCGTCGCGGTCGGCCTCGCGCCGTTGAGCGTGGAGCGCGCCGTGATCGAGCTGGACACCCTGCTGTCCGCGCAGTGGAAGAACGGCATGATCCCGCACATCGTCTTCGCCAACGGCGTGGACGGCTACTTCCCCGGCCCGGCCCGCTGGGAATGCCGCAAGCTGGCGGCCAACGCGCCGGACGGTCCGGACACCTCCGGGATCACCCAGCCGCCCGTGCACGCCATCGCGGTGCAGCGCATCCTGGATCATTCGCGCAGGCACGGCCGCAGCACCAGGTCGGTGGCCGAGGAGTTCCTCAATCGGCGCTGGCCGGATCTGGTGCGCTGGCACCGGTGGCTGGCGCACGCTCGCGACCCCAAGGAGACCGGCCGCATCACGCTGTACCACGGCTGGGAGTCCGGGATGGACAACTCGCCGCGCTGGGATCGCGCCTACGAGCACGTGGTCCCCGGCGACCTGCCGCCCTATCGCCGCGAGGACGTGCTGGTGGTCTCCGATCCGACCCAGCGCCCGACCGACCGGGAGTACGACCGCTACTTGTGGCTGGTCGAGCAGATGCGCCGAGCCGGTTACGACGACTATCAGCTCGCCTCGACCATGAGCTTCGCCGTCGAGGACGTGTTCGTCACCGGGATCTTCGCGCTGGCCTGCGAGGTCCTGGCCAATATCGGCGAGGAGTACAAGCAACCGCACGCCGACGTGCGCGATCTCTACGCGTGGGCCGACCGGTTCCGCGCGGGAGTCGTGGCGACGACCGACGCGCGCACCGGCGCGGCCCGCGACTTCGACGTGCGGTTGCAGCGCTGGATCAACACCGAGACGCTTTCGATGTTCGCGCCGCTGCTGTGCGGCGGTCTGCCGCGCGACACCGAGCGCGCGCTGCTGCGCCTGTTCGAGGGTCCGCGCTTCTGCGGTCACCCGGATCTGCGCTACGCGCTGCCGCCCTCCACCTCGCCGGTGTCCAAGGATTTCCGTTCCCGCGAGTACTGGCGTGGGCCGGTGTGGCCGGTGATGAGCTGGCTGTTCTCGTGGGTCTTCGCCCGGCGCGGTTGGGCCGAGCGTTCCTTCATGCTGCGCGCCGAGGGCCTGCGCCAAGCCAGCGACGGCAGCTTCGCGGAGTACTACGAGCCGTTCACCGGGGAACCGCTCGGCAGTATGCAGCAATCTTGGACGGCGGCGTCGGTGCTGGATTGGCTGGGGTGAGAGCACAGAAGAGCTCTGACACCCCAGCTGTCACACTGGTAACGGCCAGAGCGAATGGCTATCGTCCTCCGGCATGGGCATCTGGAGGTCGACCACCCGCCGCGGCGCGGCGCTGTCACTGCTCACGCTGTCCGGCGTTCTCGTCGCCACGCTACCGGCGACCGCGACGCCGACCGGTCCGGACGTCTCTTCCTGGCAGCACACCGACGGCACCCTGATCGACTGGTTCGCCGTCAAACGTTCCGGCCACGACTTCGCGATGGTCAAGGCCACCGAGGGGCTGAACTACATCAACCCGTACTTCGTGCCCGACAGCCTGCTGATGCGCGCGGCCGGAATGGCGCGGGGCACCTACCACTACGCCAGGCCCAACCTGCCGCCCGAACCGCAGGCCGCGCTGTACGCGGCGGTGGTGCTGGGCCAGAACGGGCCGCTCGATCTGCCGCCGGTGCTGGATCTCGAGGTCACCGGCGGTCTCGCCCCGGCCGCCCTGATCGACTGGACCCGCCGCTACCTGAACACCGTGGAAACGCTCACCGGCCGCGTCCCGATCGTCTACACCTATCCCGTCTTCTGGCGCACCGCGATGGCCGACACCCACGAGTTCGCCCAGTACCCCCTGTGGATCGCCGACTATCGCGGCAACTCGCAACCCGAGGTCCCCGGCGGCTGGTCCACTTGGACGTTCTGGCAGACCACCGACAGCGGCGCGATTCCGGGCATCGAGGGCCGCGTCGACCTCAACGTCTACAGCGGCGCCCAAGGCGGTTTCGCCGGCTACGCCAACATGGGCGGCACCGGCAGCGGATAGGAGTGAGGCCGCTACCCGCCCAGTCGGGTAGCGGCCTCACTCGCGGGGAGAGCCGCGGAGAGTGGCCGTGGTTGCAGGGGGCCGGAGCGCCGCGGCTGCGGTATCAGACCCCGATGCGGCCGCCTGCCTTCTTCCAGACCGCCACGACCGAGGGGCGCGGCTGGGCCGTGCCGCCGTCGGGCCAGTGCGACAACGGGTTGTCCGGGGTGGCATCGTCGGCCTCGCCGGGATGCTGCACGCACACCATGACCCGCGCCTCGCTGACCACCGGGCCGCAGGTCTCCGCACCGCGCGGAACGGTGAGGAACTGCTTGGTCTGGCCGCGATTCGGGCCGTCGAGCACCACGGAGAACAATCCGTCGTTCGACTTCAGCGCGTTGCCGTCGGTGGCGATCCACAGGTTGCCGTACGGATCGAAGGCCAGGTTGTCCGGACAGGAGATCGGACTCACCTTGGACTTGTCGTAACCGGCGAAGTAGGTGTCGGCCGCCGCGGGATCGCCGCAGACCAGCAGCAGCGACCAGGTGAACGTGGTGCCGGTGTGGTTGTCATCGATCTCCAGGATCTGGCCGTTCTTGTTCAGCTTACGCGGATTCGCCTCGTCCGGCCCCTGCTTTCCTTCCGCGCCGCGGTTGTCGTTGTTGGTCAGCGCCACGTACACCTTGCCGGTGTAGGGGCTGGCCTCGAAGTCCTCCGGGCGGTCCATCTTGGTGGCGCCCACCTTGTCGGCTGCCAGGCGGGTGAACACCGCCACCTCTTCCGCGCTCATACCGTCGACCAGCGACTTGCCCTTGCCGTCCGCGCCGGTCTCCAGCAGTGGAATCCACTGGCCGGTGCCGGTGAAGCCCTTCTCGGACGGCTCGGCGCCGGTGCCGTCGATCTTGTCCGCGTGATCGCCCGTGAGCTTGGCGACATACAGCGTGCCCGCGTCCAGGATGGTCAGGTTGTGCCGCATGCTCGCCGCTCCGGTGCCCGGCTGGATCTTGCGCGAGGACACGAACTTGTACATGTATTCGAACTTCTCGTCGTCACCGGTGTAGGAGACGACGTCGCCGTTCTTCGTGACATAGATGGTGGCGGCCTCGTGCTTCACCCGGCCCATCGCGGTGTGCTTGATCGGCGTCGAGTTCGGGTCCCACGGATCGACCTCGATGACGT
The DNA here is from genome assembly GCF_035544775.1 of Nocardia implantans. Classification (NCBI taxonomy): domain Bacteria; kingdom Bacillati; phylum Actinomycetota; class Actinomycetes; order Mycobacteriales; family Nocardiaceae; genus Nocardia; species Nocardia implantans. The sequence goes on from NZ_JAYKYQ010000001.1 coordinate 308,364, forward strand.
ACCCGAAGCGGTTGGCCTCGTTGGGTTCCTGCGCCAGGTCGAAACGCTTGTCCGCGCGCTCCCACAGGTTGGCGGTCTTGCCCGCGGCGAAACCGTAGCGCTTCAGGCGCGCCGCGGCGGCGGGCTCGATCACCTTGTCGGCGTTGGCGAAGTAGCCGTGGAAGTTCTCCTCACCCGACAGCACGGTGCCCCACGGCGTCAGGCCGCCGGAGCAGTTGGCGAAGGTGCCGAGCACCTTGGTGCCGGTCGGATCGGCCGAGGTCTTCACGAATTCGCTGCCCGCGGCGGGACCGGTCAGCTTGAACTCGGTGGTCGCGGTGATCCTGCGGTTGTACTTGCCGAAGACGGGAACCAGCTTGCCGGAGCCGGATTCGCCCTTGACCTCGACCACGCTCAAGCCGTGCGCGGCCATGGTGACCGCGATCTGCTCGTCGGTCGGCGCGTCCTTGTTGTAGCCGCGGAACATGTGCGGGCTGGTGGTGTACTCGTGATTGACCACCAGCAGGTAGCCGTTGGCCTGGCCCTCGATCGGCAGCAGAGCGGCGAAGTCGTTGTTGTAGCCGAACTGCCTTGCCTGCGCGGCGGCGGTCTGCTTGTCGAAGTCGAAAGCGGGCGCGTCCGGGAACAGCGGATCGCCCCAGCGGATCACGACGGCCTGCTCATAGCCGTCCGGGATCACCACGGCGTCTTCTTTGTTCGGCGCGACGGCCGCGAAGTCGGTGCCGGTTCCGGGCGGCCCCGCGGGCGAGGTGGAGCCTACGGTGGTCGGCTCATCGTCGTCACCGCAGGCCGCGAGGACGCTGCCCGCGCCGACCGCGAGCACGGCGGCCGCGCCGCCCTTGATCAGTCCGCGCCGGTTCAGCGAGCTGACGATGTCACCGAAGTAGGCGCCCGAAGAAGTGTTCGGCGCCTCGTGGAAGCACGCGTTCGCGCACTTGTACTCACATGTCACGGCAGCGCGCGACGACTGTCCGTCGTGCTTCACGAAAAGGGCGAGTGGCTGAAGACTCACGGTGACTCCTGGGTTGGGCCGATGGCCGCACGGTAAACCATCCGGACCATCCGGAAGGGACGACAAAGTGAACAACCGCCCAACTAGGTAACCCTCGAATTGCCGAACCGCCAGGCCTGGGAACAGACGAAAGCCGCGCCGATTCGATGATCTCGAATCGGCGCGGCGTCGGTGTCGAAAGGTGGCTGCCTCGTTTTCGGTGAAACCGGCCCGGACCGGCTCACCCATCAGGCGTTCACCGGAAGGGCGATGACGACCTCGCTCTCGTTCTCCGGCAGGTAGTGCGCCCGCACGACGCGACCCACCTGCACCTGCCCGACGCTGGCGGGGGCGAGGAACTTCGTCACCCGGGTGGAGAAGCTCGACCCGTCCGGCCGGGTGACCACCAGGCCGAGCCCGACCTCGGAGTGCCCGTCGCGGATGTTGCCGGTGACCGACAGCGACTGCACCACCGCCTGGGTGGCGATGCCGCGCTCGGCGATGTCGAGCTTGTGCCGCGTGGTGATGCCCTTGCGGATCAGGGACTCGTTCATCGCGTTCTGCGCGGCGGAGGCGTCGCCGGACAGGTCGACCTCGACCCGGTCGGTCCGGCCGGGAAGGTAGCGCACGGGCAGCACCACCCCGGCGCGCAGCAGGGCCAGCTCGGTGAACGGCACGATCATCTTCGCGGAGGAGTGGAAGATCTTGCCGTCCGCGCCTTCGACGCTGAACTCGACATGGACCTGCGGCTGGTCGTTGACCGTGACCCCGGTCTGCCGCACCGATCGGACGGTGCCGAGGCCGGTGAGTCCGTCGCGGAATTCCGCGCTGTTGCGGCCGGTCAGCGCGCTCATGATGCCTTCACCGGTGAACGCGAAGACCATGGGAACCAAGGTGAGCGCGATGATCGGCAGCGCCATCTCGAAGCCGAGCCAACCCATTCCGGCGGGCTCCCATTCGCTGGTGGGCACGTAGGTGACGGCGTGGTAGACGTAGTAGCCGATCGCGGCGGCGCCGAGGGCGAGGGCGATCAGACGGATCTTGTTCATGACGTTTCCTTTTGGTGTTCGAGAGATTCGCCGCGCCCCGTCATCCCGGATAGTCCGGGATGACGGGGGCGGATCGGGGTGCATTGCGGCGATCAGGCGCCGACGATGGACGAGCAGGCGAAGGTGATGTCGAACTTCGACGTCTTCGGCCCGGCCAGCGGGTTGGTCAGGTCGGGGGCGCCGACGCCCTCGCCGGTGACCTTGAACGTGTTGCCGTCCTTGACGACCTTCGAGGAGCCGCCCGGCATGCCGTTGCCGAAGCCCACCGCGTAAGGCAGGCCGTTGTCGCCGCCCTTGCTGCCCGCGATCGCGACCGCCTGCACGGTGTTCGAGTCGGTGATGGTCGCGCTCACCGAGAGGTTGCCGTAGGCGGAGTTCGCCGTGTCGGTCAGCGCGAGCGCCAGCGTGCCGCCCTGCTTGGCGCAGGTGGTGTCGAACTTCGCGTCGAAGGTCTTGCCGTCGACCGAAGCGACCGACTTCCCCGCCGGAGCGGCCGGCTGCGCCGAGGACGGCGCGGGCGCGGCGGGCGAGCTGCCCTTGCTGTCACCGCATCCGGTGAGCACGGCCACCGCGGCGGCGGCGGCGAAAGCGGCGGCGGCAATGCGGAGCGAAGTGGCGTTCATGGTCTGTGTCCTTGTCGTTCGAGGGGCGAAGCCCCTGGTCCTGTTCTCCGGCCCTCCTGTTGGGCCGTTGAGAAAAAGGTACGAACGATTCGCCCCCTACCGATCCCAGGTTTTCCGCATTTTCGCTGGTAGAGGACTCGCACCCCCACGCAACCCCCGCCCAGCCGCCCTCGAACGCGACGGCACCAAGCCACCCGGCCCTGCCGTCGAGTGGCACATGGCTGTGGCATTTCGCGAGAAGAGGTCTCCACCGTGTGCCGCTGATCTTGATGTGCGCCGGTCTTGCTTGGCGGCTGCCTCGGTCGCGACTGTTCGATCGACAGGTACAACGAGAACGGCCCGGCCCCTGTCCCAAGGACAGCGGGCCGGGCCGTGGTGATCGCCAGTGCTACGGGCGCTTGAACTCGCCGTCGTTCACGCCGGCGGTGAAGGCGTCCCACTCACCGGGGGTGAACACCAGCGCCGGGCCGGTCGGATTCTTCGAGTCGCGGACGCCGACCTGACCGCCGTCAAGAAACGCCACCTCGACGCAATCCTTCGACCCGCTGCTGCGGCCACTCTTGAACCACTTGGCACCGGATAGGTCAACGTGCACTGTCATACTCCTTTTCGATCTTGGAGATGAGGGCTCGACTGCCTGCCTCATCCAGCGCCAGACGGTCCAGTTCGGCGCAGGCTTGACGGTACTGCCGGACCTCGTCTGCGCTCTCAAGGTACAAGTCGCCCAGGAAACCTTGCACATAGACCACAGGTGGCACCGTCAAATCTGCGGTCGGGTGGCGCGGAAACTCCAACAGCACGAATATGCCGACCAGCAGAGCGCGGTAGGCACCCACTGTCGTCGGCACAACACGAATCGATACGTTCGGCAACTGTCCGACCTCCAGCAAGTGTCGGAGCTGGGCAGTCATGATCGCGGTGTTGCCTGTCGTGCGCCGAAGCACGGATTCATCGACAAACACGTTCAAGGTGAGGGGATTGCGTTCGTCGGTGAGCCGTGATCGGCGTTTGAGTCCGACCTGCAACATGCGTTCGGCATCCTCGGCAGGCTTGTTCGGAAACTCCGTCCAGATCAGCGCCCGCTTGTACTCCTCAGTGTGCAGCAGGCCCGGCAAGAACGTCGTCTGGTACGAGGTGATCCGGTTGGCTGCATCTTCTAGGCCGACGAACAGGTTGAAGTCTTTCGGAATCGTGTCTTCGGTAAATGCCTGCCACCAACCCTTCGCGCCCTTGGTTTCCTTGACCAGCTCCAGGACAACCTGAGTCTCCTTCTCGGTGGCGTTGTAGAGCTGACACAGTCGCTCGATCAGGACCGGGTTGAAGCGGACGGGTTGACCCGTCTCCATCTTCCAGATCGTTGATCGAGCCGAGGCGATCGCAGCAGCTGCGGCCTCTCTCGTGATGTCGGCGCGCTCGCGCAGCGTCTCCAGCTGCATGCCGAGCATGCGCCGCGCGATTGTGGAATCCGTTGCCATCTCGACCTTTCGGAGTGCGTTGCAACTCGAACAAGGATGCAACAACAACTAAAACAGCGCCAGATTTTTGGAAACGTTCGCGCTGAAATCGTCGCAGCAAGCAGGGTTGTGGGTGTCTCCTTGGTAGCGCGCCCGGTGGCGTGAGTAGGTGACGGCGATCTTCCACTCACGTTCCCGACGCCGGTCACTCCCCAGCCTGGCTGGCCGGGCCGGGCGCACCTAACCGCCTTCGATGTGAGTTGAGGTCTGCCGATGGATGAAGGAGCGTTCGGGGACACACCGCTGTCCCGCTGCATGTTCTATCGCAGGGATTGCGGTTTCAATGCCGTGATCGATCCGCCGGAACTCGGCCGGATCGTGATGCGCGCCGGGTCGGTGTGGGCGGTGACCATGCCCAGCAGGTTGGGCCGAGCGGTGAAAGCGCACATGCAGAGCGGCGGCGGCGCGCTCGGACCCATTGTCGGGCATCCGCGTTCGGGTCGCTGGACGTTCCTTGTCCGTCCCGACATCGAAGACGACGACGTCAAGCTGTTCGCCGAGATGTTCCGCCGGGACGTGAGCATCGCGCGCGAGGGAGCCGTCATCGCGCTTCCCTCCCCTAGCCCGAACGGCTCCATCCGGCAATGGGTTGTTCCGGCTCGCAACGCTTTCCTTCCGTCCGGCCATGCTGTCGTCGAGGCCGTACGGGCGTGGTCCGAAGTGGTTCCCCAGGCCCCGCGCTATGGCCGGTAGCGCAATGCTGCCTGTGCTCATCGCCTTCGGGGTCGTCTCGTGGCTCGCGATCTGCTTCTTCGTGAGCACGGCGATCCTCGAGTACCGCGTCACCCGCGCGGAAAAGCTCTATCTGGAACTCGCAGCGAATCGATCAGTTCCATCCGATGCCGATATCGAGCGCTTGTGTGACCTCACCGAACCGCGCCGCGATCCGTGGGTGCGCCCGGATCTGATCTCGGCGTAAGCGGCCGTCGCTCCACCGCAACAGGCACATAACTCCGCAGTTCTCTCGCGGCTCCACGCCGCCGTCTCGTGGGAGGTGTTCACCAATGGCCGTCGAGGGCGATGCCGAGATCGACGCCGAGTCCAACGGGCCGTGCTACGACACCAACGTTCTCGCCCGGACCCTTTCCTGGTTGGACCACAACAACCCGCACTGGCCGATGCAGAGCTACGAGGCCGCGCGCACGGCCTACCACCATCACCAAGACTGCCCACCGATGACGTGCGCCACCTACATTGCGGCGCTCTACAAAATCAGGAAATGGACTGCTGTCGAGAACGATTCCGATGTCCCTCGGCAGCGAGTGATCATGCAAACCACGCGATCCACCGCACGGCGCGAATACAAACCGGCCCTCGACAACACCCGGGAACAACTGTCACCCCACCCGGAGCAGCCGGACGTACGCCTGGCGGTAGTGATCGACGGCCACCGCCTGGACTTCGCCGCCTGCCTCACCTCCGCCCTATGGTTCCTCCAAGAACAGCACCGGCGACGATTCGTCGACTCCGTAGAGGTGATCCCCGGCGACACAACCGGCTTACGCCGCTTGCCGAACGAAAGACTCTACGACGGACCCTGAATCAGTGGTACACCCGGCAACAGCTCAGCATGACCGAGCAGTTCCTCGCCTGCGGTGTCCACAGTGCCCACCGTTGAAGATTGCCGCGACGGCGCTGGCCGCGCTCGGACAGATTAGAAGCCTTCGTCAGCTGCCTTGCCAGGCTGATGGATGCCGCAGGTCAGAGCGATCGCACGCGGGTCGGTTCAGCGAAGCGCCGTCCGACGGACATTGCTGCGCGGGCCGGTTGCGGAGCCGTCCACGGCGAACGCGTGACACATAAATTACGTTGTGCTGGAACCGATCGCGATCTGCGTGCGTCCAAAGATATCGACTGCCTTTCTTCACAGGCCGGGGGGGTGTCTCGTACTCGGGGTGACGCGTATCCGGTGCCGGGATAGGCGAGTCGATTCATGTTTCGACGAAGCAGGGGGATATCCCATGAAGGTTCGCAATGACCAATCAGCTGCGCCGACAAGCCGAGTCGGTCGAACGCTTCTCTTCGCAACGACACTGGCGATCGCTATGATCGCGAGCGTGCTGACCTCCGGTTCCGCACAAGCGTCGTATCAGCCGTGCACCAACTACAGAGTCACCACCCAATGGGGCCGAGTCGAAGTCGACACCAGGCCGAAGGACAGAGACCCCATCGGCAACATCGCATGGGCCATGTTCCTCAACAACATCGCCGACATCCCGGGCAGGTACGACTACCAGATATTGGTCAACGGCAGGGCCATCGAGACGGACAACAGGTTCAAGGACGACAACTTTCACATGTCCATCCCAAGGTATTTGGATGGGCGTTATCGGTATGAGTCTGGGGATGAAATCCAGGTCATCGCCTCTCACGCCGCGGGCAAGAACCTGTACGTGACCCCCATCAACCGCTGCACCGTCCCCTACACGGCAGGATAGTTACATGGGTCAGGAAATTTCGAGGCGAGGCGCCGACCTGCTGGCGGCCGACATCGAGTCGGCTCTCGGCTTCGAGGTACACATCGATGAAACGATCCCTGAGCGCCTTCGCCGACTACCTGATCCACCGGGGTGGCGTATCGAGTTCACCGTCCCCGACTTGAGCGTCGTGGTCGGCACCACGCCCGTCGAGAGCACACCCAACGGTGTGGCGTGCAGACTGGCGCGGGAAGTCCACGACGACATCCTGTCCCGCAGTGGAAAGATCTGGCCCGCCGACCCCGCGGGTGGGGACCAGCCGTTGCTCCCCACTCTCGACGGATGGCGTGGGCCGGGTGGCTTGATACCGTTCGGGCAGGTCAAGACAGCCAAGGATCCTGATCCCAGCCTCGACGGCGTGGTCCGATGGTGGCTGCCCGACACCTACGACGGACTCATCGCCAGCCACTCCGGCGACGTATGGTTCTCCTTCTGGCAATACCAGGGCGACGAACAACTCATCACGCCGGACATGCCGGTGACATGGGTCGTCGGCGAAGGCGGGCACGGAAAGTACCGCAAGGCAGACGAAGTCCGGCCGGCTCAACCGTAGCCCAGTGTTCGGTCGGTATGCCGCCGACTGCGAGGGCAGACCAGCGAGAACGAGGCTTTTCGGCCTGGATATGGGCGACTTCACGCGATCGTCGCAACCTCCCGATCAGGAGGTTGCGACGAGCGTGTTGCTTTCGCAAGAGCGTGGAGTTTCCGTGATCAGGTTGTGCTGGACGGCCGGTATCTCGGGGCCTACGGCTACCCAGGTAGAACCCGGGCCGGTGCCACAATCGTGTAATGACAGCCGCCAGAATGGCCCTCCATCAACGGCTTTCGGTGTCCCTGGCTTCGCGCAGCGATGCCGAACTCGCTGAGCTCGTAGACACCGGTCGAGTCACGAGCCTGGGTGTGGGCGGCGGTACGGCGGTCATCGATGTCGACGGTGCGCCGGTGTTCACCAAGCGAATCCCCCTGACCGACCGGGAGCTCGCCGAGCCGGGTTCCACAGCGAACCTCTTCGACGTGCCGCTGTTCTGCCAGTACGGCATCGGCGGCCCAGGCTTCAGTGCATGGCGGGAGCTGGCCGCGAACATCATCGTCACCGACGGCGTTCTGGCCGGAGAGACGCAGTCGTTCCCGGTGCTCTACCACTGGCGGGTGCTGCCCGGCCGGTCGCCGGTCGCAGCCGAACACGCCGACATCGACACGGTGGTCGCCGCCCAGGGCGGCTACCCCACCGTGCGGACCCGTCTCGAAGCGCTGGCCGCCGCACCGTCCAGTCTCGTGCTGTTCTGCGAATACATCCCACACCCGATAGCGGACTTGCTGCGAGAGGACCCGGCCGACAAGGCCGCCACAGTCGAACGGCAGTTCTCAGAGATCGTGGCGTTCCTGCGCGATCGGAAGTTGCTGCACATGGACTGGCACTTCGGCAACTTACGCACCGACATGGAGCGCATCTATCTCAGCGACTTCGGGCTGGCGACCTCGCCGCGATTCGACCTGTCAGCCGCCGAGCGCGACTTCGTAGAACGCCACGCCACTCATGACGCCAGCTACTCCGCCATGCGACTGGTCAACTGGCTGGTGACCGAAGTCTGCGGAGTGCCGATGCCGTCCAGCGGCGGCCCCGTCGCCCGCAACGAGTACGTCCGCCAATGCGCCACCGGCCACATCCCGGATGACGTACCACCAGCCGTGGCCGCGATCCTGACCCGCCACGCACCTGCCGCCGCGAAGCTGAACGCCTTCTTCTGGAAACTTTTCGACGGCGACATGCACGCCGCGTACCCCGGCGCGTGAACGACTGGAGACCTTTCTACGTTTTTCGCTTTCGCCCTGAGCAACCTTGTCGACCACGACGCCGCCTCCGCGATTTCGCCCTGTCCCCGCGTGAGCATGAGATATGGACAAGATCCGCGGATCAGTAGGTCAGGCAACGTCCGTTCCGGTGGTGTCGTCGAGGTGCTTGTCGACGGTTGGCTGGAGCTGAGCGAGGATCATCCAGTTGTTCGGGTTCTTGATGTAGGTTGCCCGGACTCGGTAACGCCCTGGATCGAGGGCGATGTGGAGCTGGTTGTCGAGTTCGATCTCAGTTCCCGGCCAGGCCGAGTCGAAAAGCACGACGGATTCTCGTATCTCCCAGATGAGGTCTTCGCCTTGATCCCATGTGATGTGTTCTTGTAATGCTTGCTGCGCTGCGGCGACGAGTTCTGCTTCGGAGTCTGCCGCTGCCCATCGCAGGAACGTCCGCTCGGCTGGGAGATATGTCGTGCGAGCGGGTTGGTCTCCAAGGACCAATGCCTGCTGCGAGCCGACTGTGACCAGGCCGATGTACCCCTCAACCGAGCAGGCTCGGCCGTAGTCGCCCCACGTTTCTACGGGTCCGTCCATGTCGGCTGTGCCGCCCCAGTGGCCAAGTTCTGATTCGGGGGCGATCAGCAGGGGGCCTCCAGCGGACTCGACCCAGGTGTAAAGCATGACGGCTCACTCTTTGTCGTTTGTCTGTCGGTTTCTCGTACCTGTCATTGTCAACTAGTTGGATCCTCCATGGCCGACTCCTGACCTCATGATCCGCCGAAAAACGGAGCGGTTACCGAGGGACAACGATGACCTGGTTGGGATCGTCGTAGAGAATCCGGCCTGGATCATCCGATTCCAGACGAGTCCATGCGACGCCGTGGAAGTCCAGTATCGCGAGATAGCCGCCCACGCGGGCGAGGAACTGGGTGGCAGAGGACTTGAACCATGCTTCTGCCCTGGGGTGGCGGGTTCGATCGTAGGGCGAGGGATCGAGGCGTCCGGGGTCGATGAGATGTGCCTGATACCAGGCATTTTCGCGTCGACGAAAGTGTTCCTGGCTCAGCATTGAGGCAGCCGGACCATGCCAAACCGTTGACCAACGCGAAAACGCCCGGATAGCGGCCGTTCCGGTTCGGCGCCGCCGCTTGATATCGGACGAATGCCGTCTCGGTATCGCTCGAGTCGGATGACTGCACGAGTTCAGCAGACCAGGCGATAACGGTGGGGGCAAAGTATCGGCCGGGCGCACCGCCCTACTGCCAGGTCGCGGTATCGGGGTCGATGCCGTGGGCGCGCGCGCTGGCGTCGATGATTCGACGGAACCACGGGGCAAGGCCGGAGCGGATGCCGTCGTAGTGGGCGGCAAATCCCGGATCGGCCTCGTACCTGCGGCCGAGACAGACCTGCATCTGCCTGGTGAGGGGAAAGTACGAAGCGAAAACTTCACGGTGTCGCTCGACGAGTTGATTCGCTTCCGGGCTCCCAGGTGTGACACCGGCGTCCATCGCGTCCCCGAGGGCGCGGTCGAACTCGGCAACGGTGTCCGCGATGGCCTGCCATTCCTCCGGACCGCGCGAGGCCGCGTGTTCGGCGTACTGCTGCCATTGCGTCGTGTCTCCGTAACGCTCACGCGCTCGGGCGGGCCAGTCGGGGTCCCACTGGGGGCCGAAGATCGCGGCCTGCTGCTCGGCGGTAAGCAGCAGGCCGCGCTCGTGGGCGTCGATCATCCGGTCCAGTCCGGCGCTGAGTCGCTGGAGGCGGTCGATCCGTTCGGCGACCTGAGCACGCTGCGCGTGCAACGCGCCGGGCACGTCCGCGGTCGAGTCGTCCAGGATGGCCCGAATCCGGTCCAGCCCGAGACCGAGCTCACGGTAGACGACGATGCGGTGCAGTCGTTGCAGATCACCAGCGGTGTAGAGCCGATACCCGGCAACCGTGCGCAGCGACGGCCGCGCCAGACCGATCTCATCCCAGTGGTGCAGCGCGCGGACCGTCACGCCCAAACGCGCCGAGACCTGACCGACAGTCAGGCCATCGGTATCGGCATCAGGCATGCTCACCATTGTCACCGCGACCGGCGTCCGGTGGCCTGATCCCGACGGCCTCGAGGTCCCGCGCCTCCTGACTGTCCGGATCGAAGGGTTTCGCGGCGGTGAAAACGATCCGTGCGTTCTCAGGGGTTATCACCATCACGTCGCGGGTGTTCCAGGGAGTATCCCGGGGGCCATCGACCGAGTTCGGACGCAACGCACGGCAAGCCTCGACAAGAGAATCGACCTGGTTGAGCACGCACGCGAAACTGAAGCTCACCGCCGGTGGCTGCTCCGGAACGTTCTCGGCAGGGACGAGAAGTACGTCCTGAAAAGCCCATCGGCGCAGATGCACAACGCTGCCGGGAATACTGAACAGCTCGAAGAATCCGAGGCCACGAGTCCAGAAATCCACCGACACCGCCAAATCGCTCGTGGGGATCGTCGCGAACGCGGGCATTCCATAGATGCCACGGAACGGCTCCGGCGCGACCGCATCCGGACCGGGAGTGGGGACGGGGCTCATCTCGAACGCGTTGTAGTAGTCACTCATGCACCCCACCTTCCAGCCTCACGCAACGTAAGGGTCAAGCCGCCGGGCAGGGAACATCGCACTCGTAGGGGCGGCGGAACTAGACCGATAGATTCCTGGCTTCCCGGGCGTAGCAGCCATGCCCCGCCGACAGCCCGGGCATGATAACCACGTTGGCGGCAGCCATCCCCGATGCGGATGTGGAAGGGTGAGTCCACTTAAGAATTCGATTCGGTCGATATCCGGTTCGAGTCCAAGGAGCGAGGAGCGGCTTGGTGGAAGCAACGTTCGATGTGGCTGATTTGGTGGGGTATCGCTATCGAGTGGATGACTACTACGAAGTGGGCCGGGAGAAGATCCGCGAGTACGCGCGTGCTGTCCAGGATTTCCATCCGGCACACTGGAGCGAGGACGCTGCCTGCGAGTTCGGGTACGCCGGTTTGGTCGCGCCGACCACGTTCATCTCGACGGCAGCGATGCTGGCCAACCGTAAGCTCTTCGAGACAGTCATCAGCGGCTACGACGTCTTCGTGCAAACCGATCAAGTGTTCGAGGCGTACAAGCCGGTGCTCACCGGCGACCGGTTGATCAGCGATGTCGAACTCACCTCTGTTCGCCGCATAGCAGGCAAAGACCTGCTCACCGTCACCAACACTTTCGCCGACCAGACCGGCGAGGTGGTGCAGATCATGCATACGACCGTCGTCGGTATCACCGGTGAGGAAGTCGACGCAGGCATCAGTGCCGCGATCGAACGCGTGATCATGCACGGTATCGATGTGCCCTCGCGAACCGCGGCCGCGGCCGGGCAGAGTGCGACGAACCCGGTTCCGCAAACCAGCCCACGCCTCTCCACGATCTCGCGCACGCGTGTCCCGCATACCGCGATCCGATTCGAGGACGTCGCTATCGGCTCCGAGCTTCCTGCTCGGATCGTGTCGCTGACGCGGGGCGATCTGGTGAATTACGCAGGAGTCTCCGGTGACGCGAACCCGATCCACTGGCACGACGGGGTCGCCGCGCTGGCGAATCTCCCTGATGTGATCGCACACGGCATGCTCACCATGGGCCTCGGGGCAGGATTCGTCACCGGTTGGCTCGGTGATCCGGGTGCGCTCACCAGGTACGGGGTACGGCTGTCGAATTACACAATCGTCGAAGCCGCCGCTGCCGGGAGCGTCGAGTTCACCGGGCGCGTCAAGTCGCTCGACCCCGGGACCAGGACCGCTGTCGTCGTCATCGTCGCGAAGTCCGCAGGACGCAAGGTCTTCGGCTTGGCCACGGCGGAGGTGCGCCTCGCGTAGGGCGACAAGCGGACCGGCTGGCCCGCGCCCGATCCGCGCGCAACAACTGACGGCCGCGGCCTCACAAGCGAGTCGGATCGATGACCCGGCCGAGCCCTCAGCACCCCTACTGACGCCGTAATTCGCCGATACCACCGTTGGTCACAGCCACTAGCGTCGTCGAAATTGGCCGACACACAGATGATCTGCCGACTTCCGTCGCCAACACCGCAATCCACGAGAGACGAACCGCGCTACCCCCTCGCCTGCCGCGACATGCAGGTGAAGATGCCAATTGTGCTGTTCGTCGCCGAGCGCGGTCAGAACCTGACAACTCCCGCCCCTGAGCCGCCCACGGCACCAGGATTACCCGCCAAACGGCGTCAACATTTACCGTCCTAGCCGGATGTCGGAGGTGTTCAGCAGGAGTGTGCGGGGTTCAGATGCCCGCGCTGCCGGTGGATGGGCGTGCCCGGCGCAGTTCGCAGGCCAGCCGGTCGGCGTCGGGCCGGTCCTCGCCGGAGCGGGCGCAGCCCTGCGAGGTGTAGCCCTGTCGGTCGTAACCCCAACGGTCATAACCGTAATGGTCATAACCCCAACGGTCGTAGCCCCAACGGTCGTAACCCCAGACATCGAAACCGTCGGGGCCGTAGGGGTCTTCTGGCTCAGCAGGTTTCGGCAATGACGGGGTCGTCACGGGCGGTTCGGTCGTTACCGGCGGAGCAGTGGTGACCGGCGGAGCAGTGGTGACCGGCGGAGTACTGGTCACCGGTGGGACAGTGGTGACCGGTGGGACAGTGGTCACCGGCGGAGCAGTGGTCACCGGCGGCACCGTCGTCACGGGCGCGGTGGTGACGGGTGCGGTAGCGCTCGGGCTTTGATCAGAAGTTGCGAATGCCGGTATGACAAGCGCGGCCGGAGCAAGCGCCACCGTCCCGGCGACTGCGGCCAGCAGGACAGACTGCCGAACGGTGCGCGAACTTCTCCTCCACTGCGACATAGTTGACCTCCAACGCGATATGAGCGCGCTCACCGCACCCGAGTCCCCTATCGGTCGAATGTCCAAAATCTGTTACATAGGAGTGACTTTCGCGCCCGTCATGTTTCAGGAGGCGTGAGCCCTCAGGGGCCCCGGCCTGGTTCTGGCGAACGGAGTCGATCCGTGCGGGATTGATCCCGATACTGGTCGACGAGATGCTGGTAGAAGCTGTTCTCCGGCGCTTCCAGTGGGATGGCCCGCAGGCCGATCGTGACCTTCCGGCCGACCACCTTCGAGTATCCGTCTTGGTCGATGCCGAGATCCGCTACGACCGCTGATACCAGTTCGTCCAGTTCCTCGTCCGTCACATAGACGGCGAGACGGCATTCGACCGGGACGCGCGCCGGGTCGTACGCGTCGCCCCACGCGCGCTGAGCGAACTCGTCGACCGCCGTGACCGGCCCGAAGCTCGTGAAGCACGGGATACGGTTCACCTCGCGGATCCGATGGGTGCTTTCTTCGAGCGCCAGTGCGACGGGGTGGATTCCCTCATCGTGGAGGGCGCCCGGCCCGGCCGCGTCCGGCATCCCGAGTTCTACCGCGAACTCCCACACCTGATGTTCGTCGTCCACGTACAACAATCCCTGCTACTTCTTCGATGAGCTCTCGACGCGGCATCAACCGGAATTCGCGGCTGCTCCCCCGGACCAGTTGGCCGCTATCTCACCGGCCTTGGGTGGCGATGAACGCTTGTACGGCGTCGAGGAATTCCGGGCCGCCCACTACATAGCCGCCGACGGTTCCACCGATCAGTACGCCCACGGGGACGCTGACGCCCCAGATCAGGGGCATACACGCGCCCAGGAGGCCGCCCACGATCGCGCCGCCGACCACGCCGGGCAGGTTCTTGTCGATCTGCTCCTTGAGCCGGTCGTAGGAGCTGATGTCCTCCAGTTGCGCGATATCCGCCGGGGTCGATGTCAGGGTGCGGTCGTCCGCGCCGACGTGCTGGTAATTGACGCCATGATCCGAACCGGAAGTCGCGTCCCCCGCAATCACCGCGGCCGGCTGTTCCGTTACGACCGGTTCCGCATGAGCGGTGGCCGCGGCTATGCCCACGGTCGAGATGGCCATGAAAACGGCAGCGGTGATTTTCTCGAGCTTCATCTTCGAATCCCTCCACTCAGCTGCCCCTGATGGGCGGACCGAATCAGACCTTAGGCGTCGAAGTGGAAAGTGTGTGTAAGCCACACGCAGTTCGAAGTCACCGCGCCGCATTTGTGCACCGGCCCCAGCGCCGTTCAGTACAGCATTCAGCATGAGGTCAACAGTGGGGCCGACTCGATTCCGCGCCGAGCCCACCGTGTAGTCGCCGAGCGAGGGCTCGAGCGGGAGACTTCAAATCGGCTCGATGACGTTCTTCCGAAGGTGTCCGTAGACAACGGAAGTACGTACGTCTGCGAGTTCCTTTCGCTCGGTGAGCTTGTCCAAGACCACCGAGTGCAGGTGGTCGGTGTCGCGAACAGCCACATGGAGCAGGAAGTCGTCTGCGCCTGTCAGCGTGAAGATTTCGATCACCTCGGGCATCTCCGTGACGAAGGCCTGGAACTGCTCGATGACCGCACGCGTCGGCGGTCGTATCCGTACGGCGATGATCGCCTGCAGCCCCCGGCCGAGCGAGGGGAGGTCTACTTCGGCGTGGTATCCGAGCAGCACGCCACGCTCCCGGAGGGAGCGAATCCGCTCCAAGCAGGTGGAGGGTGCGATGCCCAACTCCTGGGCCATGTCCCGGTTGGTGCGCCGACCGTCCAACTGCAGAAGCCGAAGTATCGCCGAATCTAGTTCATCCATATTCTGCCTCTCCAACGAAAATCCGAATCAAATTCGGACATACCTGTGTTCGTTCGGCAGAATGCTACCTTGGTCGCAATATCTCCGTTCATGATTCGTTTCCGTAGAAGCGGTCGAACAGAGGCCACGAGTTCGGATGAAAAGGGCAGTGGAAGTGGACGAGCGGCTGGCCAAGGTGTTGGCGATCTGTTCGGTCGTAGTGGCCGCGCTGTTGTGGAGCAGCTCGTACGCGGTGACCAAGCTGGTGCTGACAGAGGTCGGCCCGCTGAGCATCGGGGCCATCCGCTTCACCCTCGCCGCGGTACTGCTCGGGATCATCATGTTCCTGCGCCGCAACCCGGCCGTCAGACCCGATGCTCGCCAGCGGCGGCTGATCTACCTCAGCGGACTATTGGGCATTACGGCCTACTTCGTGCTGGAGAACATCGGCGTCGAGTTGTCGACGGCCTCCGACGCCTCTTTGATCGTGGCCACCTACCCACTGATGACCATGCTCCTGGAGCTGGTGGTCTTCCGGACCAGAATGCCGCCGCTGCGGGTCGGCGGCGTGCTGCTGGCCACCTCGGGGGTTTTCCTCATCGTTCGCAACGGGGCGGACGTCGGGGGCAGCGCTCGCTGGTCCGGCGACATTCTGCTGTTGCTCGGCGGACTGGTATGGGCCGGGTACAACATGCTGGGCAAGCATGCCGGGCGCGGGCAAGACGCGGTGACCCTCACCTATTACCAGACCATGGCCGGCGCCACCGGCTTCCTGTTCGCCTCGCTACCGGAGATGAAGCATTGGCGGGTACCCGGCGCCACAGCCTCGGCGCTGCTCGTCTATCTGGCCGTTGCATGTTCGGTCGGCGCCTTTCTGCTCTACAACTACGGCCTCCGCCGGATGGCCTCGAGCGTCGCGGTGAACATCCTCAACCTGGTGCCGGTGTTCGGTGTGCTCGGCGCCGTGGTGATCAATGCGGAGACGGTCCGGCCGGCGCAGGTCTTCGGCGGCGTCGTCGTCATCGCCGGGGTGACACTCGGATTGGTCGAGCACCGTTCGCCCGCCGAGAAAGTCACAGTTGCCCGAACCGACCCGGCAACCGAGTGCGTGTGAAGGATGCGGGGGTACCGAAGCGCCCATGCACCTGTTGCCCTAGCCGCGATAAATCTCGACGTAAGCGTTGGTCGCCACCGCGACAACACCGGGACCCATTCCCGTGCATCCCGTGGTGACGCGCTGGCCGGTGGGTGTGAAGGGGTAGCTGAGCGCTTGGTAAGGACCGACACCGTACTGCGGGAACGGTCCGCTGGCGTAGAGCCCGAAGCAGTCGACATGCAGGACGTAGTTGCTTCCTCCGTCGGGTTGGCAAGTCGCCGACGCACCGAAGAGATCTCGCTCGACGACGCAATCCTGCGGCGCCGCTTGGGCGGTCCCGGAGCCGACGATTGCGGCGAAAGCCAGACCCGAAACTCCAGCGGCCGCGACACGTACGGCGGCGGTGAGAACATTCCTCATGAAAACTCCTCCTGTTACGGGGTTCTCTTCGACCTTCAGCGGCTGGACGTTACGGCTGTTGGTGCGACTTCCCCGATTCGTGCGATCGACACCGTGAACACGCCGGGATCAAGTCGCGGCCAATACACTGCACGCATGCGACGACCGCGCGCCATGGTGCTCGATGAGGTGTGGCGCAAGCTCGAGGGTGTCGAACCGCTCAGCGGCCCGCACGGGGGTCCGCTGCGCCGGACGGTGAAGCTCGTGCTCGACCCGTTGGTGATCCGGCCCGTGCAGCATCCGTCGTGCGCGGGGCCGATCCTGACGGCCGACGGCGCGGTGTTGCTGGAGGCGCGCATTCAGGCTGCGGCCGATGTGCTGCGCGCGACGGCGGCCTGGTTCACGGTGCTCAAGCAGGTGCGGCGGACGCTGCGGATCACCGAGGGGCACCCGCAGGATCTGTACTTCCAGCGCTGTTTCGAACTGGCGACCACCTCGGGCATGCCGGATGCGGCGCGGGCGCGCGCGGTCGCGGAGGACGCGTTGCGCGAGATCCACGAGTACACCGCGGGGCGCACCACGCAGGCGCTGAAGGAGTACCTCACCGACCACACCCGGGAACGAGAGCTGGCCGGGCTGCTCGATCTGGCCTGGCGGCGGCGTCCGCTCACCGGCCCTGCGGGTGCCGACCACGACGCGGAGGTGCGGGAACTGCTGGAAGCCTGCGCGGCGGCACGGCTCGGCGAGGACGCCGACCGACAGCCGACCCTGGGCCGGCTGGTCGCGGCCCACGCCGGTACGCACACGGGAATCCGGCTGTGGCAGGAGGAATCCGCTCAGGAATTGGGGCTGACGGCGCATCCGGTGCCGCTGCGCCCCGCGATCGGGTCTTCGGCCTCGAAATCGACCCTCGGGCTCCCGTTCGATCGCAGCGTCTACGAGCGGGTGTTCACCGTGTTGCAGGCGTCCACCGAACGCGCGGAGCTGCCGCCGATCCCCGAACTGGTCGACGCCGAGATCGCCCGCAGTTGCGCACCGTGGGCGCTGCTGGACGAGTCGCTGCGCGTGACGGCCACGGCGGGGGCCGCCCTGGCGACCGGCTTGGCGCCCATCGAGCACCGCCGCGGACCGTCGACCGGTCGGCCGCGTCTGCGTCTGGCCGGAACGGGGACAACGCCATCCAGGGCGCACCAGCTGGTCAACAGCCGTTGGCAGCGGGAAGCCTATGTGTTGCAAGCGCGGCGGCTGGTGGTCTCGGCCGAGCCGCCCACCGGTCCGCTGGCCGCCATCGCCGCGGAACTGATCACGCCGTGGCAGCCCTACCTGCGCCGATTGTGGGTCCGCCTGCACGGAAGGGATGTCAGGGAGTACGCGATCCACGATCCGGACGAGCTGTGGGATCTGCTCGACGGCGTGGCGCGTTCGGTCATCCTGGACCATCGCACACGGGTCAAGCGGGCGCTGAGCGTGCGGGCGGGCGCGGGTGAGCCGGACGCGGCGGAATCGAAGGCGAGCTGATGAGCACGACCGTACGCATCCGCCGCCGCGACGGCCTGTGGATCATCGCGCCGGACGACGCTCCGACCGTCGTGGACGACGCGGCCGGGGTGGACGTGCTGGTGCTCGAGGTGGCGGGCGGGCACTTGACCTGGAGCCTGCTCAGCGGGCAGGTGACACCGGCCGCGGTGCTCGATGACATAGCCCTCGCACAGGAATGGATCTGGGCGGTATACGGCGAGCAGGTGGCCGTCGCCCTCGACGAAACCACCGAAGGTGAATACGCGGTCCAGCCTGCCCTGCCCGACTTGTCCGCGCGCGCCTGGCGGCTCGGTTACGCCCGCTGGGCGGCGCGCTGGTGGCCCGCGTCGACGCTGGACGGCATCGCCCCGCTGGACGAAGGGCTGCTGGACGACGAGATAGCCACGCTGAGCGAGGAATGCGACCTGATCGTCGACGGCGCCGACGCGGTCGTCGAGGAGCGCACGACCACCGCCACGCTCGGCCGAGCGGAGGACTACGCGCTGGCCGCCGGACCGGCCACCGTCGCCGCCCCCGGTGCGCTCGTCTTGGCCAGGGGAACGGCGGGCTGGGACTGGCAGCGCTGCCCACCGGGCTTGCTCGACGCCTCGGAAAGCGCCGTGTCCTGGGAAGTGGTGCGCGCGGCCGGCTCGACGATCGTGCGGGTGAGCGCGGTGGCCGCCCCGCTCTCGCCGGCGGATATCCCGGCGCACCTGCATCCCCGCGCCGCAATCCGCACTCCGGCCGACGCCGCCGACGTGCCGCTGATCCGCGACGGCGAACTCTGGCGGGCCGAGACCACGGCCCCTGCCGGTGCGGAAGCGGGCGTGACGGTGCACATCTACGTTCCCGGCGTCGGTGTGGACGAACCGGAGCCGGACGCTGCGGGCAAGCGCGCGCGGATTCGCGACCTGGTCACCTCGCGGTTGCACCGCACCGACGACGCGTCCGGCAACCCCGCCGACTCGCTTCTGCTGGCGGAAATCGCCGCCACAGCGTCGGATTCGGATTTCTGATATGGAGACTCCGGACGACGGCCGGGAATTGCTCGCCGCGGGCGCCGCCGCGTACACCCGCGGCGACCCGGCCGAGGCGAAACGCCTGTTCGAGGACGCCGCCGAACGAACCACCGGCGACATCAGGCTCGGCGCGATCATCAATGCCGCGAGCATGGCCGACGAACTCGGCGACCACGCCGCCTCGCTCGCCCTCTACCGTTCGGCGCTGGCCGAAATGCCGGGGCACGCACCGCGATTGCGCCCGAACGCCCTGGTCAACATGTCGCAGGCGCTGCAGCATCTCGGCGATCTCGACGCGGCGCAGGCGGCGCTGGAGCAGGCGCGGGCCTTGCTCGCCGACAACACCGACACCGATCTCGGCGTGCTGCGCGTGGCCTGCCTGCTCTCCCTGACCGCCGTCGCGTTGCATCGGCAGGACTGGGCCTACGCCGCCGAGCTGGCCACCGAATCACTGGAGGCGGCAAGACGTTTCGCACCGCAACTGGCCGGTCATCCGCTGATGAATCTCGCCGCCGCCTACTTCGAGACCGGACGCCGCGACCTGGCCGTGGATTTCGCGCGGCAGGCGCTGGCCGCGTTCGAGTCCGCGGGCGATCGCAACGCGGTCGCCGAGACCGAGCAGAATCTCGCCATCATGCTCGTCCGCCTCGAGCGATACGACGAGGCCGAGGCCCCGCTGCGCTCCAGTCAGGCGTATTTCGAGCAGGCCGGGTTGGGGCACCGAGCCGGGGTCGGCCTCAAGACCATGGGATTCCTCGCCGAGGGACGCGGCGATCTGGCGGGCGCGCACGAGTTCTACCAGCGGAGCTTGGCGTATTTCGGCGCGTCCGGAGCCGTTCTCGACGCCGCCGACCTGCGCATTCGCTCCGCCACCGTGGCATTCAAGTCCGGAAGGGCCGCAGAGTGCGAGCAGTTGCTGGCCGAGGCGTTCGCGATCTATGCCGAGCGTGGCCTCGGCCTGCACTGCGCCCAGCTCGATTTCTGGCACGCGACGCTGCTGGAAAGCGCGATCGACGCGACCGAGCCGCCGCAGGCGGAATTGCTCGCGCGCGCCGTCGGCATCGCCGTGCCCGCTGCCCTTGCCATCGACGCGGTGCGCCACACCTTGCCGAACGGCACGCAGCGCGAGCAGTGGAACCGGCAGATCGCCGACCCCGCCATGCGATTGGCGTTCCGCTTCGCCTACCTTTCCGGCAACGGCGTCCTCGTTGCCGATCTGATCGAAACGCAGTGTGCTGGGACGACTTTGGCGCTCGACCGCACCGAGCCGGAAACTCCCGCCCGGCTCCCGCTCGAGCTGTTGGACCCGCCGGAGGACTTCACCGATCACCCCGGCAGCGCCGCCCTGCAACTGGGGGCCGCCCTGGCGGAGGTCGCGGCCGGGGCGGGTCTGCCGGTCGCGCCGCCGCCGCGCCTCGCATCGGCCGTGGAAGGGCGGATCGCGCTCGCGCCGTTCATCGCCGCCGCCGAGCAGCGCTACGGCCGGGTGATCCGCGACGATCGGGTGCTGACGGTATGACGCGACCGACTGTGCTGGTCCGCATGGCGGACGCGGGAGACATCTACGTGTCGTGGCGATGGGTGGAGGAAAGCTATCCGCGCGGCGCGGGAATGCTTCCGCAAGAAGAGGCGATGCGGGCGGTGGAACTGCTCACCGACGCGTTGCCGCGGCCCGCCGAGCCGAGCGGTCTCGAGCGGGCGCTCACCACCGGCGCGTTCGCCGACTACGAGCGGGAATACGTCGTGGCACAGGAGCTTTCCCGCGCGCTGCTGCCCTACGGCTTGGCCGCGCAGCTCTACGACCTGTGGCAGCGCGGTGTGCGGCCGCATATCCGGCTGCAACCGTCACCCCGGGTCGCCCAGGTGCCGTGGGAGATCATCGCGCCGGACCGCGATGTCCGGCTGATCGATATCGCCGACGTGAGCCTGCTGGCTCCGGCGAGCGTCGGGCAAGCGCCAGGCCGGGTCGCGCGCACCTGGACCGAGACCGCCGCGCTTCCGGTCGTCGCGGTGCTCGATCCGCGCATTCCCGGTTTCCGCGCCGATTCGACGCTCGGCTCGGTGCTGGGCCGGATGAGCGCCGAAGCCCCGCTCGCGCGACGAATGGCGAGTTACGCCGCGAACGACCGCTTGCGGCCCGCGGTATCGAACCCGGTCGAGGCCTTCCGCCGCACGGATGTCGATCGCGACTGGCTGGGCTCCGTTCTGCGTGAGGGCGCGAGCCGCTTGCTCTACGTCGGGCACGTCACTGCCGCCGCGCCCGAATCCGGCCGCAGCGAGGAGGCCGAACTGCACCTCGCCTGTGCCGCCGATGCCGTCGGCTTCGCCGAGCCATCCCGCACGCACCGGCCGTTCTCGGCCAAAGACCTGCTGCTCGGCACGCACACCCTCGACCCGCGACCGGTTGCCGGAGCACGGCTGTGGCCGATGCCGAGCCGGGTCGCGCTGGTCGCCTGTGAAAGTGGCGGCGATCTGCGGTTCAGCGAGGCACTCGGCCTCACCACCGCGATGATCACCGGCGGCGCTGAGCTGGTCACCGCGAGCCGGTGGCCGCTGCCCACCGATTTCGCCTTCCAGCGCATCGCGGGCGCACCGGCGCAGGCCGAGCCGCTCCAAGAGGCCGTCTGCGCCATCGACGCGGCGCACGAGCAGCCCGACCCGGTGACCGCCATCGCCGCATGGCAGCGCGACCGTTTCACCGCGTGGCGCGAGACCGGCCGGATCGAGCATTCGCCGGTGCTCTGGGCTGCCTTCGCCACCGTGTGCGCCTGAGTCGGGCAAATCATCCCGCGCGGTCTACATATAGCGGTCTACGTGCGACGATGCCGCGCGAAAATGGGTAACGCAACTACTGCGCAAACCGACACCCAGCATCGAACGTGTGGATAAGCTCGAACGCCGTCACCCTCCACGATTCGCGATCAGGAGAAGCAGTTACACCAGTCGGATGACCGCCTCGACCGGCCGCTGAGGAGCCCACCAATGCGTTACTACGCCGTCTACGACAACGACGGAAACCTCGCCACCATCCTCGGACAACCTGACGACGCACCTCCGCTGCGCGCCACCGCATTCCACCGGGGGCAACGGCTCACCGAACTGGCCCTACCGGACGGGGCAGTAGACCCCGCCGACCCGGACAGCCTGACCGCTCTGCTCGACCTGGTCACGAACCGGCGAGTCGAGGCGACGGCAGGCCGCGCCGACACGGGCGCTCGCCGCTAGCCGGATGCCCGCGTGAGGGCGACCACCGGGATCACCCGGGATGTCTTCATCTCGTGTTCGGCGAAGAACGGATAGGTGTGCTTGAGCATCGCCCAGGTGCGGTCGCGGTCGTCGCCGGTCAACAGGGTGGCCAGCGCCGGGTAGCTCTCCTCGTCCAGCTCGACGGTGACGTGCGGGTCATCCCGCAGGTTCGCATACCAGTCGGGGTGTTTCGGCGCGCCGATGTTGGACGCGACGATGAGCAGGCGGTCGCCGTCGCGGTGGAACATCAGCGGGGTGGTGTAGGGGGCGCCGGATCTGCGGCCGATCGTGGTGAGCAGGATCAGACGGTCGCGCCGCATGCCATCGATCTCGCCACCCGCTCGGAACCGAGCGATGGTTCGTCGATTGACTTCCTTGACGTCCACGGTTCGCCTCCCTTGCCTGTGGTGGACCAGGCTCAGCTTTCCCTCCGGCCGCATACCGTGTCCGGGAAACGCCGGGATCGGCGGCGGCACCGGCGCATTCACTCGCGATGGGCGAGCAGGTGCTGGATCAGCAGCCGGGTCAGCGCCTCCGGCGCCTCCTCGGGAATCCAGTGCGAGACGTCCTCGAGCATCTCGAACCGGTAGGGGCCCGAGACGTATTTCGCGGTGGCCAGGGCCGCGGTGGACCCGACGGTCGCGTCTTCGGTGCCCCACACGTACAGGGTGGGAACACACGCGGGGCCGGTGGGGCCCGCGAGATCCATGGCGCGATACCAGTTCAGCGCGGCGGTGAGCGCGCCGGGCCGCGAGAGCCTGCGCACGTAGTCCTCGACCCGTTCCTCCGGGATCTTCCACTCGAAGATCCGGCGCAACGCGGCCCCTTCGTCGGCGAGCAAGGTCCGCTCCGCGGTGCGCGGTTGCCGCAGGGCGGTCAGATGCTGCGACCGCCGCGCTTGATCCTCGTCCTCGGCCATCGCCTGCTGGAGCGCGGCGGGATGCGGCTGCGACACCGCGGTGAACGTGCGCACCCGCTCGGGCAGCCGCGCCGCCACCGCCCACCCGACCCGCGCGCCGCAATCGTGGCCGATCAGGTCGAACCGCTCCCAGCCCAGCGCGTCGGCGATGGCCACCACATCGCAGGCCAGTTCCTCGAGCCGATAGTCGGCGGCTCGCTCGGGCCGCACCCCCGGTGAGTATCCGCGCTGATCGGGCGCGACGGCGCGGCATCCGCCACCGCCGAGCACGCCGAGCTGGAATTCCCACTCCCGCGCGCCCTGGGGAAACCCGTGCAGCAACAGCACTTCCCGCCCGCCGGGAGCGCCGGCGGCCAGGACGTCGAAGGTTCCCGCCCCGGTGCGAATCTCGAGTTCTTCGATCACCCGCCCGACTCTAGAACCGGGTACCGACGCGCGTCAGTGCTCGTCGAAATGGCCGTCGTGAGCGGCGTGGCGATGGCCCTCGTGCACATAGTCGACGTGGTCGCCGTGCTGGACGGCCTCGTGGCCGCAGTTGGGGCCGTGCTGGTGCGGGTGATCGCGGCACTCGGTGTGCTCGGACCGCTCGCACTCGTCGTAGTGACCTTCGTGTTCGCGGTGCAGATGACCATCATGGGCGTAGTCGATGTGATCGCCGTGCTGGAACGCCGTGTGCCCGCAGCCGGGGCCGTGCACATGATCGTGGCCGGTGTGCTGGGCGTGTGCTGTGGTCATCGAATTTCCCTCTTTCCTGGCGCGGATAGCTGGAATCGTGATGACAAATACATTAGCAGATGCGCATCAATGAAATTGCCCTGCGTGTGCTGGCTCGTGTCAGAGCACCTGGGCGAGGAACCTGCGCAGGCGCGGAGTCTGCGCGTCGTCGAACAGCGCGTCGGGCGTGCCGGTCTCCACCACCTGCCCCTGATCCATGAAGACCACGCTGTCGGACACCGTGCGCGCGAAACCCATCTCGTGGGTCACCACGACCATAGACATACCGCCGGAGGCCAGGTCGGCCATCAGGCCGAGCACGCCCTTCACCAGCTCGGGGTCCAGCGCCGAGGTGGCCTCGTCGAAGAACATGATCTCCGGCCGCATGGCCAGCGCCCGCGCGATGGCGACGCGCTGCTGCTGCCCGCCGGACAGGTTCGCCGGACGCGAATCGGCCTTGTCGGCCAGACCCACGATCTCCAACTGCTCGACGGCCAGCGCCCGCGCCTCGTCCTTGGACAGGCCGCGCAGCTTGCGCGGACCGAGCGCGACGTTGTCCGCGACGGTCTTGTGCGGGAAGAGATTGAAATGCTGGAACACCATGCCGATGCGCTGACGCAACCGGTCCGGATTCTCGGTGAGCACGGACTTGCCGTCCAGCAGCACGTCGCCCTTGTCCGGCTCGTACAACCGGTTCAGCACCCGCAGCAGCGTCGACTTGCCCGATCCGGACGGCCCGATGACGGTGACGGTCTTGCCCGCGTCGACATGGATGTCGATGCCGCGCAGCACGTGGTTGTGCCCCAGCGTCAGATGCAGTCCGGTACCGGTGAGGGAGGCACTCATCTATCCGCGCCCTTCCGTGATCGTGGCCGCCTCGACCTGGTCGATCGGCCGGTCGGGTCGTCCGGTCCGCATCCGGCGGTCGATGTAGTTCACCAGGTGGGTGAGCGGGATGGTGAGCAGCAGGTAGACCAGCCCGGCGGCCACCAATGGCGAGAGATTGCCGGTCTGCGCGTTGAGATCGCGTCCGACGGCGAACAGCTCGCGCTGGGTGGCGAGCAGGCCGAGGAAGTAGATCAGCGAGGAATCCTTGATCAGGGCGATGAACTGGTTCATCAGGGCCGGGAGCACCCGGCGCACACCCTGCGGGATCACCACCAGCGTCATCGCCTGGCGGTAACCGAAGCCGATGGCGCGCGCCGCCTCCAGCTGTCCGGCCTCGACCGATTGGATGCCGGAGCGGAAGATCTCGCCGATGTAGGCCGAGGCGAGCAACGCCAGCGCGACCGCGCCGAGCCAGTACGGGTTGTTCCCGGTGAGGTTACGCACCACCGGACCGACGCCGAGGCCGATCAGCAGGATGATCACCACGGCGGGCAGGCCACGGAAGATGTCGGTGTACACCCGCGCGGGCCAGCGCAACCAACGGGTCCGCGAAATTCCCGCGACCGCGAGCAGCATGCCGATGACGGTGCCGAGGACACCGGAGACCACCGCCAGGATCAGCGTGTTGGGCAGCCCGGTCTTGAACAGATCGGGAAACGCCTTGCGATACAGCGACCAGTCGAAGAACGTGTCCTTCAGCTGCCGCAAAGTCGATTTCGGCGCGTTCTGCCCCGTCTCGTCCTTCTGCTTGCCCGCGGCGAGCGCGGCGAAATCCGGCAGCTGCGGCGCGGGCGCGGCCCGCGACCCCGGCTTCCAGCCCGGCGGCAGCTCCCGCGGCACCCACTCGGTGTAGAGCTTGGCGTAGGTGCCGTCCGCGATCACCGCGTCCAAGCCGCTGTTGAGCGCGTCGATCAGCGGCTGATTGTTCTTGGCGACCGCGTAGCCGACGAAATTGTCCAGGCTGAAGGTGTTCTGCGATACCGACGTCCCGTCGCCCGGCTTGATCGCGCCTTCGGCTTGGGCGGACGGGGCCACCCAGGCGTCCACCTGGCCGGACTTCAGGTTGGCGTAGGCGGTGTTGTAGTCGGGGAACTTCACCGGGTCCAGATGCAGCTGGTTCACCACGAACTCGTCCTGCACGGTGCCCTGCACCACCGCGATCCGCGTGCCACGGTTCAGATCGGCGAACCCCTTGATCGCGCTGCCGCTGGGCACCACAAGCGAGAAGTAGCCGAAGTCGTAGCCGTTGGTGAATCCGACCAGCTGGCGGCGCGCGTCGGTGGTGGTGATGTTGGACGAGCCGACGTCGAAACGGCCGCCCGACACCTGGGCCAGCAGCCCGGCGAACTCGGTGCCGGAGAACTCCACCTGGAGACCGAGCTTGGCGCCGATCGCCTTCAGCAGCTCGTTGTCGAAGCCGGTGAACGTGCCCTGCCGGTCGACGCAGATGCTCGGCGGCGCGTCCGAGAGCGTGCCGACGCTGAGCTTGCCCGGCGTGATCAGGCCGAGTCTCGAGACGTCGATCGAGGTCAGCGGCGCTGTGGTCGCGGTGGTGTAGCGGTCGCCGCCCGCGGCGGCCGAGGAGGCCAGGTTGGTCGGCGCGGCGGAGGCGGCGGCCGGGCCTGGCGGCGCGCAGAGGTTGCGCTCCGTGGCCGCGTCGTCGGAGCCGGAACCGCACGCCGTCGCGCTGAGACCGACGGCGAGCAAGAGCACGGCGATCAACGCACGAGACCGCACAGCGGGCAGAACAGCCATGACGGACAACCTTAACCACGAAAGTCCGCTAATCCACGGCTACCCCGAGGCCGGTAGCGCCGGAAGCCATGCCGCCGCGACGGGTCGAGGGTTTCGATCACGGTGATTCGAATGCCACGCCGCCGTCGCGCAACAGTCGGCGCTCAGGCCAGACCGCTCACCGGTTCCGGGTTGAGCTCGTCGCGCCATCGCACGGCTTTCGCGACCTCGCTCAGGTCGTAGTCCGGGCCGCTGGTCCCGATGGTGAAGGTGGTCACGCCCGCCTCGACGAAAGCGGAAGCCTTCTCCAGTCCCGGCCACTGCACCGAACGCTCGATGCGCGCTTGGTCGGTGCCGACGGCCGCGCAGTGCTCGGCGAGCACCTTGTTCTTGTGCGCGAGCACGTCCAGGTCGGCGAAGGTGTGCCACATGTCGGCGTACTGCGCGACGAGCCGCAAGGTCTTCTTCTCGCCACCGCCGCCGATCAGGATCGGCAGATCGCGGGTCGGGCGCGGATTGAGCTTCGGCAGCCGGGCGCTGATCCGGGCGAGGGTCTCCTTCAGCAGTTCCAGCCTGCTGCCAGGGGTGCCGAAATCGTAGCCGTACTCGTCGTAGTCCTTCTTGAACCAGCCCGCGCCGAGACCGAGGATGAGCCGTCCGCCGCTGATGTGGTCGACGGTGCGCGCCATGTCGGCCAGCAGGTCCGGATTGCGGTAGCCGCCGCCGGTGACCAGCGCGCCGATCTCCACCCGCTCGGTCTGCTCGGCGAACGCGCCCAGCATCGTCCAGCACTCGAAATGCGCGCCGTCCGGATCGCCGGTGAGCGGATAGAAGTGATCCCAGTTGAACACGATGTCGACGCCCGCGTCCTCGCATCGCAACACCGCGTCCCGGATGAGCCGGTACTCCGGCGCGTGCTGCGGCTGTAGCTGAACTCCGATCCGAACTGGACGACTCATGGCATTCTCCTCGTCGCTCGGTCCCGTCCCCGCCCCGAGGCTACCGGCGCGGCGGGGTTCCCGCAGGCCGCCGCACGGGTGCTTCCGGCGTGGGCCGACCGGCTAGGTTGGGACCCGATGCCGAGCCTGCGGATGGAGGTGTCGCCCGTGGCCGACGGCGAGGACGAGGTGGTTCGCGCGGTCGTCTCGACGATGCTGCGCGGGCGCGACCAGTTGATCGCCGAACTCTCGGCGGTGATGCGCGCGCAGGTCGTCGCCCTCGACTCGGATGTCCGGTTGCGCGGCCTGTTCGAGGCGGGTACCACCGACAACCTGATGTCGGTGCTGGACTTCGTGCAGAACGACGCCGCCGAGCACGACGTGCACGCTCCGGCCAGGGCGCTGATGTACGCGCGCACTCTCGCCCAGCGCGACGTCCCGCTCTCGGCGCTGATCCGGGCCTACCGCGTGGGGCACGCCGGGTTTCTCGACATCGCGATGCGCTACGCCGTGGAGCTGGGCGGCTCCGACAGCGCGGCGGCCATCATCCGGATGGTCCATCGCTCCGCGGTGTACATCGACCGGGTGTGCGAGCAGGTCGGCATCGCCTACGAACAGGAACGCGACCGGTGGGTCGGCAGCCGCGGCGGCCTGCGCCAGGAATGGGTGGCGCGGGTGCTCGACGGCTCGGCCGACGACATCGCCCAGGCGGAGCAAGTGCTGGGCTATCCCTTGTCGGGCCGTCACGTCGCGGTGAACGCCTGGACCGAACCGCAGCTTTCGGCGCGGGCCGCGGTGGATGTCCTCGATGCCGTGCGCGCGGCTCTGGTCCCGCTGCTCGGCCACCCGCGCCGGGCGCTGCTGGTGCCGACCGACGAACGCGAGGTCCGGCTGTGGTTCTCGATCGCCCGGGACACGACCATCGATGCCGAGGCCATCCAACGGGCCTTGTCCGCGCTGGCCTTACCGGTGCGCGTGGCGGTGGGCGGCTGCGGCAGCGGTGTCGCGGGATTCCGGCGCAGCCTGCGCCAAGCCGACCGGGTGCGCGAACTCGTGCTGCTGGCAGGTCCCGGCGCGCCCCGTGCGGTGTCGCACCAGCAGGTGGCCGCCGTCGCGCTGCTCGGCGCCGACATCGAGGAACTGCGCCAGTACGTCGCCGACTGCCTGGGTGAGCTCGCCACCGACAACCAGCGCAATCTCTGGCTGCGCGAAACCCTGCGCGTCTTCCTCGCCAACAACCGCAGCTACGCCGCGGCCGCCGAGGAACTGGCCGTGCACCGCAACACCGTCCAATACCGGGTGCGGCAGGCGCTCGACCTGACCGGCCACACCTTCGACGATCACGACCGCACGCTGCACCTGCACCTGGCGTTGCAGGCTGCCCGCTGGTTCGGACCGGCGGTGCTGCGACCGTGCCCGGCCTGACGCTGTCCTTTGTGCGGTCGGCACGAAAGTTGTACGAAGTTTCAGCACCCGCGAATATGGCCCACATCACATGCCGATTCGTACGATTTCCGCGAATGCGCAGCTCAGATGAGGAGAAACCGCCGTGTCAACGCTGGAAACCGTACGCGGACCGATCGATACCGCCG
Organism: Nocardia implantans; assembly: GCF_035544775.1. Lineage (NCBI taxonomy): Bacteria > Bacillati > Actinomycetota > Actinomycetes > Mycobacteriales > Nocardiaceae > Nocardia > Nocardia implantans. The sequence continues at coordinate 337,529 of NZ_JAYKYQ010000001.1, forward strand.
ATCTCGGAGTGACGCTGATGCACGAGCACGTCTTCGTGCTCACCGGAGACGTCCAGCAGAACTATCCGGCCGAATGGGGCTCCGAGGACGAACGCATCGCCGATGCCGTCCGGCGGTTGCGGGTGGCCTACGACGCGGGAGTGCGCACGATCGTCGATCCGACGGTGGTCGGGCTGGGCCGCTACATCCCGAGGATTCAGCGGATCGCCGAGCAGGTGCCGCTGAACCTGGTGGTCGCCACCGGTATCTACACCTATGGCGATGTCCCCTTCTTCTTCCACTACCGCGGCCCCGCGCTGAACGACATCGTCGGCGCGCAGGTGCCCGACCCGATGGTCGACATGTTCGTCGGCGATATCCGCGACGGGATCGCGGGCACCGGGGTCAAGGCGGGCATGCTCAAGTGCGCGATCGACAAGCAAGGGCCGACCGCGGGCGTCGAACGCGTGATGCGCGCGGTCGCGAAGGCCCATCTCGAGACCGGTGTGCCGATCACGGTGCACACCCATCCGGAGACGCGGTCGGGGCTCGACGTGAAGCGCGTGATGTGCGACGAGGAAGGCGTCGACCCCGGCCGCATCGTGCTCGGGCACAGCGGCGACACCACCGACTGCGATCACCTCGCCGAACTGGCCGACGCGGGCTTCGTGCTCGGCATGGACCGCTTCGGCATCAATCTCGACACCACCTTCGAAGCCCGCGCGGACACGCTGATCGAGATGGTGCGGCGCGGCTACACCGACCGCATGGTGCTGTCCCAGGACGCGAGCTGCTACATCGACTGGATCGAGCCCGCCGCCATGGCCGCCCTGCCGCAGTGGCACTACACCCACCTGTTCGAAGACGTGTTCCCCTACGTGCTCGAACGCGGTGTGACCGAGGAGCAGATCGACACCATGCTCGTCGACGTCCCGCGCGCGTTCTTCGAGGCGCGCACCCGCTGACGCGGCTCGCCCGATAGGATCGCCGGACCCTTGCTCGGATCGTCCGGCACGTTCCTGCCGGGATGGGATGTGAATTCGTTATGGCCACTGTGACCTTCGACAACGCGACGCGGCTCTACCCCGGCTCGACCGAACCCGCGGTGGATCGGCTGAACCTGGAGATCGAGGACGGCGAGTTCCTCGTCCTGGTCGGCCCCTCCGGCTGCGGGAAGTCCACCTCGCTGCGCATGCTCGCCGGGCTGGAGGAGGTCAACGGCGGACGCATCCTGATCGGCGCCAACGACGTCACCAACGCCGAGCCGAAGGAACGCGACATCGCCATGGTGTTCCAGAACTACGCGCTCTACCCGCACATGACCGTCGCGGAGAACATGGGCTTCGCGCTGAAATTGGCCAAGGTGGCCAAGGCGGAGAAGGAGAAGCGGGTGCTGGAGGCGGCCAAGTTGCTGGATCTGGAGCCCTTCCTGGATCGCAAGCCGAAGGCGCTGTCGGGCGGCCAGCGTCAGCGGGTGGCGATGGGCCGCGCGATCGTGCGCCAGCCCCAGGTGTTCCTGATGGACGAGCCGCTGTCGAACCTGGACGCCAAGCTGCGCGTGCAGACCCGCACCCAGATCGCGCAGTTGCAGCGCAGGCTCGGCACCACCACGGTGTACGTCACCCACGACCAGGTCGAGGCGATGACCATGGGCGATCGGGTCGCCGTGCTGAAGGACGGCCTGTTGCAGCAGTGCGCCACCCCGCGCGACCTCTACCGCGATCCGGCCAACGTGTTCGTCGCCGGGTTCATGGGCTCGCCCGCCATGAACCTGTTCACCCTTCCGGTCACCGACGGCCGGGTGGAACTGGGCGGGCACGCGATCGCGCTGCCGCGCACGGTGGCGGACGAGGCGGGCGGCACCGTGACGGTCGGCATCCGCCCGGAGCACTTCGAGCTGGGCAACGGCTCCGGCATCGAGATGGAGGTCGACGTGGTGGAGGAACTCGGTTCCGACGCCTACATCTACGGCCGCACCGTCGCCGAAGGCGGGACCGACGGCGCCGGGGAGACCATCGTCTCCCGCGCGGATTGGCGCAATCCGCCCGCGAAGGGCGCTCGGCTGCGGCTGTCCACCGCGCCGGAGCACATCTACTTCTTCGACACCGACGGGCGCAGGCTCAACTGAGCACGCCGCCGGGCATCAGTCCGTCGTGTCGGAGCGACGGCGTTCACGCCGCTGCCTGGCGTAGTCCTCGTTGAGCCGCACGCCCAGTTCCTCGAGTTCGATCTCGCGGCCGGACTCGCTGCGCACCTGCACCCGCACCGGAGCGCCGGTCGCCTCCTCGACCAAGAGCAGCGGAGCGGGTCCTGGCTGCAAGTAGGCGTCGCCCCACTGCATGAGCGCCAGCACGGCGGGCAGCAGATCGCGACCCATCCGGGTGAGCACGTATTCGTGCCTGGTGCGCTTGCCTTCCTCCTGGTACGGCCGTTTCGCCAGCAGGCCGGCTTCGGTGAGTTTGCGCAACTGGGCCGCGGCCGCCGCGTCGGTGATGCCGACCCGGCTGGCGAACCCGTCGAACCGACGAGTCCCGTAGTACGCCTCGCGCAGGATCAGCACCGCCGAGCGCGTGCCGATGAGGTCCATCGCTTTGGCGATCGAGCACTCGTCGGGCTTCCACGCGTTGAGATCGGCCAACGGTCCTTCCATCACTGCTGCCATGACCCACATCATACCCAGGCTGACTTGTGTCAACTATTGTCAGGTGTAGTCTGACTATGTGTTGATAGAGCCAGGCATGGCGGCCCGGCTCTCGGTCCGAAGGGAAGCACCATGAGAGACGCGGTGATCCTCGAAGCGGTACGCACGCCGATCGGCAAAGGGAAGCCGAACGGCGCGCTGCACGACGTCAATGCGGTTGATCTGCTGGCCCACAGCCTGCGGGAGGTGGTGAACCGCAGCGGCATCGACCCCGCCCTGATCGATGACGTGATCGGCGGCGTCGTCACCCAGTTCGGCGAGCAGGGCGCGAACATGACGCGGCGGGCCGCGCTGGCCGCCGGGTATCCCGAATCGGTCCCGGCCACCACCGTCGACCGGCAGTGCGGCAGCAGCCAGCAGGCGATCCACTTCGCCGCGCAAGGCGTGATCGCGGGCGCCTACGACATCGTGGTCGCCGCGGGCGTGGAGTCGATGGGCCGGCTTCCCATGGGCGCCAACTTGGTCGGTTCGGACGACATCTCCGGTGTCGGCTTTGCCGAGCGGTACCCGGAAGGACTCGTCCCGCAGGGCATCAGCGCGGAGCTGATCGCGGCGAAGTGGGGACTCACCCGCACCCAGCTCGACGAATTCGCGCTCGGCAGCCACGAGAAGGCCGCGCTCGCCACCAAGAACGGCCTGTTCGCGCGGGAACTCGCGCCGATCAACGGACTCGCCACCGACGAGGGCATCCGGGTCGGCAGCACGCTGGAGACGCTGGCCGCCCTGCGCCCGGCCTACTACGACCCGGCCATGGCCGCCCGCTTCCCGCAGATCGGCTGGGAGATCACCGCGGCGACCGCGAGCCAGGTCAGCGACGGCAGCGCGGCGGTGCTCATCATGACCAGCGAGCGCGCGAAGGAACTCGGGTTGAAGCCGCTGGCCCGGCTGCACAGCTTCGCGGTGGCCGGTGACGACCCGCTGCTGATGCTCACCGCGGTGATCCCGGCGACCAGGAAGGTGTTGCGGCGGGCGGGTTTACAGCTGTCCGACATCGACCTGATCGAGATCAACGAGGCGTTCTCGCCGGTGGTGCTGGCCTGGGCGCACGACACCGGCGCGGATCTGGCGAAGGTCAACGTCAACGGCGGGGCGATCGCGATCGGTCACCCGCTCGGCGCGTCCGGCGCCCGGTTGATGACCACGCTGGTCCACGCCATGCAGGACCGCGGCGCCCGCTACGGCCTGCAAACCATGTGTGAGGCAGGCGGTCTGGCGAACGCGACCATCGTGGAGCGGCTGAGCTGATCCGGTTCACCACCGGCGCTGCGTGTTCGTGACGGTTCGACGCGAGCACGCAGGCCGGTGGCGCGGCCTGTCCCGGACACGCTGTGTCGCAGCGGGCAGCTAGAACGAAACGAGTATCACCGCGATCAGGAAGCCGACCAGCCAGGATTCGAGGATCAGCGGCACCGCGATCAGCGGCGTCCAGGCGATCGGCCTGCGGTCGCGCACTTTTTCCAGAGCGGAGACGACCGCCGCGAGCACCGAAGCCGCGATGCCCGCCCAGGCGATGACTTGCGCCCACCACAGATATCCGGCGCCCCCGCCCTCGGGTCCGTCGCGCAAGAGCACTTCGTAGAGCGGGACGAAAGCGGCCATCACCCAGCCGAATCCGAGGACGACCACCGAACCCGCCGCCACGCGCAGGGCATCGGCCGTTCGCCGCCGCAGGTGCCACGCCATTGCATCAGCATGACTGCTCCACCTGCGCACGGCATCTCAAACGCCGGTGTAGACCTGGGAGGCCAGGGCGAGGCCGCCGGCGAACGACAGCACGATCAGCACCATCGCCAGCACCGGCCAATACCACATGTACCAGCGCTTGACCGCGGCCAGGATGAGCATCCCGGTCACGCCTGCGATCGCGATCGCCGTCCCGCCCCACGACACGGCGAAGGCCCAGCCGAGGTATTCGGTGCGGCAGTTGTCCTGACCGCACGGATCGGCGGCGAAGGCGAAGAAGACGGTGAAATAGGCGGCGGCCAGTCCGAGGACCACCGCGACGCAGTACAGCACGACGGCGAGCACGACGTCCCAGGTCCGCACCGGCCGCTGCCCGGCGGGCGGCCATGACGGCGTGCCGTGCGGCCGAGGCTGCGGAATGCCGGTGTGGATCATGACGCCAACGATCCCGTCTCACACGCCATGCCGGCTCCGGGAAACTACTCGAGTGTGCGTGCGCAATCCCCCGGTCCGCCGTGGCGGCCGCATAAGCTGATCGGCGATGAGCGACTCCGCAGCGCAGAACGTCGTCTACGCCATTCCGATGCGCACCCGCTTCCGTGGCATCACGGTGCGCGAAGGGATGTTGATCCACGGGCCGCTCGGCTGGGGCGAATTCTGCCCGTTCCCCGAGTACGACGACCGGGAGGCCGCCGCGTGGCTGGCCACCGCTCTGGAGCAGGTGACGACCGGCTGGCCCGAGCCGGTGCGCGACCGGATACCGATCAATTGCACGGTGCCCGCCGTCGACCCGCAGCAGGCGCACGCGATCGTGGCCCGATCCGGCTGCCGCACCGCGAAGGTGAAGGTCGCCGACCACCCGGAATCGCTCGCAGAGGATCTGGCCAGGGTGGAGGCGGTGCGTGACGCGCTCGGCAGCAACGGCGCGATCCGGGTCGACGCCAACGCGGTTTGGGACGTCGGCACCGCGGTGCGCCACATTCGGCAGATCGACAAGGCCGCAGGTGGGCTGGAGTACGTGGAACAGCCCTGCCGCACGATCGAGGAACTCGCCGCTGTACGCCGCCGCGTGGACGTGCGCATCGCCGCCGACGAATCCATCCGCCGCGCCGAGGACCCGATGCGCGTCGCGGTCGCCGGTGCCGCCGATATTGCCGTCCTCAAATGCACGCCGCTCGGCGGAGTCCGCCGCGCCCTGCAAGTAGCCGAGGCGGCAGGGCTGCCCTGCGTGGTCTCGTCCGCTCTGGAAACCAGCGTCGGCCTGGCCGCACAGCTGGCGCTGGCGGGCGCGCTCCCCGAACTCGACTTCGCCTGTGGTCTGGGCACTTTGAGCCTGCTCACCGGTGACGTTACCCGCGGCTCGCTCCGGGCGGTCGACGGCTACCTCCCCGTCCTGCGCACCCCGCCCGAGCCGGAACCGGCACTGCTGGAAAGCCATCGCCACCCCGACGCCGACCGCACCGCCTGGTGGGAGGACCGCTTGGCCCGCGTCACCGCTTTGCTCCCGCACACGTAACGGCGCGAGCCCCACTGCTCGGCGTCCGACCTCCCTCGCGAGAGATGGAATCGACGCGCACAGAGCGCGCGACGCCCCGTAACCGGCTGTTCCTGCCCACACGGTCAGCCAGGCTCACCCGATGCGGACGCCGCAGCCGAGCATCGTCGCACGCAAGAGCAACGCCGCCTCGGGGCCGACGACGCCGTCCACGAGCTCCACATAGCGGTCGCAGAACTCCGGGCCGTGCGCGGCCACCGACCCCGCAGCGGGGTCCAGGTGATGCGCCAGTTCGTGCAGGATCACCAGTTCCCGCAGCGCCCAGGCCGTCCCGCCGGTGTGCAGCGGAACCGCGAGGACCGCGTCGGCCGCCTCGTAGTGCGCGGCAGTCGTCCCGGCGCGCGCACGAACGCGCACCGCCACCGCGGCCCGTTCCCAGCGCGCTCGAACCCAATTCAGCGCCAGCACCTTGTCCGTATAACTCTGCACCGATTCCACCGAGGCGAAGCGGCGCTCGATAGGCAGCGTGAGCTGCGAGCCATAGAGTTCGACGGTGCGCACGCCGTGCTCGTCCGCGCGATCGAACACACCGCGTACCAACTGCTCGGCGTCGTAGACCTTGGCGCGCTGGCTGTCGCGCACGGTCATCGAAGCGCGCCCGATCTAGCGGCGGCGCGCATCGACCGGATCGGGATTCCCGCCGGACACGCGCGGGCATGGTCGCTCGATCGTGCCCAGCAGCCCGCGATGTTCACGCTGGTCAACCGCCCTCTGAGGAGGTCAGCTTCCTACGGGGAGCGGGCAGTTCGGGAGAGGTGCCGATCCGGGCCGCCCGGCCCGCGCGATCCCCCGCCGCCCGCGCCGCCGCCGAATGCCCGGCCGACGCCTGCGGCCCGCGCCAGGTCCCGCGCGCCTCCGACGTCTTCGCGTAGAAGTCCGTGAGCTCGATCTCCTTGTTCCGCAGCGCCAGCGCCGTCCCGGCCGCGTCGGCGTCCCCCGGCACCACTTCGGCTTCGACCTCCGCCTTCACCTCCGACAGCCGCCTGCCGATCCGCGCGGCGAAGGCCATCTGGAAATTCAACCGCGCTGTCACACCCGCGACCGGCGCCTGCACCCTGCGCCGGACCTGTCGGCCCCAGCGCTTCTCCACCACGATCTTCTCGACGGTGGCCGATCGGTAAGCGCCCGACTTGATGTACTGGTCGGACGCGCGCACCATCTGCACGAGCAGACTGGCGTAGAGCGCCTCGCAGGTATCGATATCGGAGTCGAACCCGTAGGCGTACACCTGCGTCGAAGTCCGGGCGACGTCGCAGCGCACGTCGTTCGCGGCCGCGATGGCGACGAACAGCTGGACATAGGTGCGCAAACCGCGTTTGCCCGGCTCGCCGATCGGGATGATCCGCTGCACGGGCGTCGGCCTGCGCTCACGTCCGGCGATGTGCGCCCGCGCCACCGCGAGATCGATGGACGACTTCGTGGCCAGCCGCTGAGCCGCGGCGAGAAAGGCTTCGGCCTCGTGTTCGTTGTCGGTCGACTCGGCCTTGCGCAGCAGCCCACCGATGCGCGTGAGCATCCGATCGGGAACCGCGTTCGGCGAAGACATCGCGCCCCAGCCTAGTGGGCGACTTGCGGCCACTGTCCCGCACACCGGATCGACACCATGTATCTTGCCTTGTGCACCGGCAGGGTGTGCTGCCGCTCACGAACGATCCTGGAGTGTTTGCGATGGCTGTGAAGAAGGTGACGTCCCTACGTTCGTCGCTCGTACCGCGGGCCGCGGTGGCCCTCGCCTCGGTCGGGCTGCTGACCGCGACGTTCACCAGCGCCTGCTCCAGCGACAGCGGTGGCAGCCCGATCAGCCAGAACCTCACCGGACGCGGCCCGATCACCTACGTCGAGGGCAAGGACACCACCGAGACCGGCGCGGTCAAGCAGCTGATCGAGCGCTGGAACGCCGCGCACCCGGACGAGCCGGTGACGTTCAAGGAGCAGTCGAACGACGCCTCCCAGCAGTACGACGACCTGGTCGAGCACATGCGCTCCAAGCAGTCCAACTACGACGTGGTCGCCCTGGACGTGCCCTGGACCGCCGAGTTCGCCGCCAAAGGCTGGATCCAGCCGCTGAAGGACTCCTTCGCCATCGACACCAGCGCGCTGCTGTCCCCGCCGGTCGCCAGCGCGACCTACAACAACACGCTCTACGCCGCGCCCCGCAACACCAACGGCGGCCTGCTGTTCTACCGCAAGGACCTGGTGCCCAACCCGCCCAAGACCTGGAACGAGCTGCTGGCCCAGTGCCCGATCGCGCGCCAGCAGAACATCGGTTGCTACGCGGGCCAGTTCGCGCCCTACGAGGGACTGACCGTGAACGCGGCCGAGGTGATCAACGCCTACGGCGGCAGCTTCGTCGGCGCCGACGGCAAGACCCCCACGGTGAACAGCCCGCAGTCACGCGCCGGACTGAAGGTCCTGGTCGACGCCTACAACAACGGCGACATCCCCAAAGAGGCCATCACCTTCAAGGAGCCCGAGTCCAGCAACGCCTTCGCGCAGGGCAAGCTGATGTTCCTGCGCTCGTGGCCGTCCACCTTCGGTGACGTCGGCGGCGAGGCCTCCGCGGTGAAGGACAAGTTCGCGGTCGCCCCGCTGCCTGGCGAGAACGGCGTCGGCGCCTCCACCCTCGGCGGCTACAACGCGGCGATCAGCGCGTTCTCCAAGAACAAGGCCACCGCGCTGGACTTCCTGCGCTTCCTGATCAGCGAGGACGCGCAGCACATCGTCGCGGCGGGCGCGCTGCCGTCGGTGCGCGCGTCCATGTACGACGACCCGGCGCTGATCGCGAAGATGCCGTACCTGCCCGCGCTCAAGGATTCCATCGCCAGCGCGGTGCCCCGTCCGGTGACGCCGTTCTACCCCGCCGTGAGCAAGGCCATCCAGGACAACGCCTATGCTGCCTTGAACGGAACCAAGTCCGTCGACGACGCGATCACCGGTATGCAAAAGGGCATCGAGACCGCGGGATCGTGAGCGGTTGAACGCAACGGACCCGACGAACCCGCAGGAGAGAAACGGTGTCGGATCCTTCGGGAACGGCGACTAGCGTGCCGAAAGACGAATCAGTTCCGGCCAGGCGCGGCCCGGCCGCCAGGCTGGCCCTCGAGCTTCGCCGCTCCGGAAAAGCCTGGGTGTTCGTCACCCCCGTGCTGATCGCCCTCGCGGTCGTCATCGGCTATCCCGTGATCCGGGCGCTGTGGATGTCCTTCCAGAAGGACTCCGGGCTCGACCCGGCGACCGGCATGTTCGTCGAAGGCGGCAACGCCGGATTCGCCAACTACACGCACTGGCTGCTGCAACAGTGCCAGGTCGCGACCGGTGAGACGGTGCCGTGCCCGACCGGCAACCTCGGCTCGCAATTCTGGCTTGCCATCGGGGTCACGCTGTTGTTCACCGTCGTCACCGTCGCGCTGGAAGCCACACTCGGCCTCGGCATGGCCATGGTGATGGGCAAGACCTTCCGCGGCCGGGCGCTGCTGCGCGCCGCCGTGCTGATTCCGTGGGCCATCCCGACCGCCGTCACCGCGCGGCTGTGGGAGTTCATGTTCCAGTACGACGGGGTGGTCAACCGCGTGCTCGGCACGCACATCCTGTGGACCTCCGACCCGTGGCCCGCGCGGATCGCGGTGATCGCGGCCGACGTCTGGAAGACCACGCCGTTCATGGCGCTGCTGCTGCTGGCCGGTCTGCAAGTGATCCCGGCCGACGTGTACGAGGCGGCTCGGGTCGACGGCGCGTCGGCCTGGCAGCGGTTCACCCAGATCACGCTGCCGCTGCTGAAGCCGGCCCTGCTGGTCGCGGTGCTGTTCCGGACCATGGACGCGCTGCGGATGTACGACCTGCCCGCGATCATGACGCTGGGCAACCCGTCCACCCGCACGGTGTCGATCCTGGTGGTCGATCAGGTCCGGCAAGGCCCCAACAGCGCGGCCGCGTTGTCGACGATCACCTTCCTTTTGATCTTCGCCGTGGCGTTCGTGCTGGTGAAGATCCTGGGCGCGAACGCGGTTCGCACCCAGGAAGAACAGCGGGAGGCGCACTGATGTCCGTGCAGACAGCGGAGAAGGCCGTGACCGGGAAGCCCGCCGCGGCGCAGGTGCCGTGGACCAAGCGCCTCGGCTCCGTGCGCCTGTACCTCGGCGCGCTGATCGTGCTGGTCTGGGGCCTGGCGCCGTTCTACTGGATGGCGGTCACCGCGTTCCGCGATCCCGACTACACCTTCGACAACACCCCGTGGCCCACCCACATCACGCTGGAGAACTTCCGCAACGCGTTCGACACCAGCCGCGGCAACGACTTCGGCAAGGCGCTGATCAACAGCATCGTCATCGGCTCCATCACGACCGCGATCGCGTTGGTGATCGGCGTGCTGGCCGCATACGCCCTGGCGCGGCTGACCTTCCACGGCAAGTACGTGGTGTCCGGGCTGATCCTCAGCGCATCGATGTTCCCGGTGGTCGTGCTGGTGACCCCGCTGTTCCAGCTGTTCACCAATCTGGGCTGGATCGGCGAGTACCAGGCGATGATCATTCCGAACATCTCCTTCGTGCTGCCGATGACGGTCTACATCCTCGCGTCCTTCTTCGCCGAACTGCCTTGGGAACTCGAAGAAGCCGCGCGGATCGACGGCGCCACCAAGCTGCAGGCCTTCCGCTTGGTGATGCTGCCCTTGGCCGCTCCCGCCGTCTTCACCACCGCGATTCTCGCGTTCATCGCGGCGGTCAACGAATACCTGCTGGCCCGTTTGCTTTCCAGCGACAAGACCGAACCGGTCACCGTCGCCATCGCCCGCTTCTCCGGCAACAATCCGCTGGTGCAGCCGTACGCGGCGATCATGGCGGCGGGCACCATCGTCACGATCCCGCTGGTCATCATGGTCCTGATCTTCCAGCGCCGGATCATCTCCGGCCTCACCGCGGGCGGCGTGAAGAGCTGAGTTGTTTGGCAGCGCCTGCGGCGCTGCGTGTTCGCGGCCCCTTCATGGCTCGCGTTTGCGCGACCGCCGCTTGCTCCTTCGTCGCGTACGCGGCGGCCGCGCAAACGCGAGCCGGGCCGCGAACGGAACAGGCTCGGTCTCGCTTCGCTCGAAACCCGTAGTCGAGGTGGTGTGGTGACGTTGTCGGGAAGGCTACAGATGGACGGTTTCGCCAGGATTCCGTAGCAAAGTTGGGGTCTCGACGCGTGAAGTCGGACGGCCAGAGGTTGGCCGCACGTCGCGGGCTTCTACGACTGCCCTTGGCACCAGGACGGACACTGCGGTTGTGAGGCGAGCCCGAATGTGCTGACCTTCGATTAGTCACCGGACCTGCACGCGCCTGTTCCCGGACTGCACATGGGGTGTCAACTGCTCGGGAAGTGGAAAGCCGGTGGTGGATGGAGGCGGTAAACTCTGCGTTCGACGCTCTTTTCCGTACGTTCGTGCAGGTGAGTTCGTCCGACGCTCCGGGAGGAGATGATCGTGAGCTCGTTCCGCAGACCGCGTGAACGCAGGCGTGGCGCCAAGGGGGCTCCTCCGACCGCGCCGTATGCCTCGATCGCGGGCTGGCGGGAGCGGCCGAACACGCGGACGCGGCGCGAACGCGAGGCGGCCCGCCGGAAATCGCGACCGCCCGTACCGCGCCCCGCCCAGCCGGATCGTCCCCCACGTAGCCGGGCCGAGCGTATCCGCCGCCTGCTGCTGGCGTTGTTCATCCTCTTCGGCGTGGTGCCCGCGCTGGTGTCCGTGCTGGCGTATTGGAGCGCCGAGATCCCGGATCCGAATGCGGTGCAGACGAACCAGATCGCGACCGTGCTCGCCGCCGACGGCAGCACCGTGCTCGCGAGAATCGTCCCGCCGGACGGGAATCGGACGCCGGTGCCGTTGTCCGATGTGCCGCGCCCGGTGCGCGACGCGGTGCTGTCGGCGGAGGACCGCAATTTCTACACCAACCCCGGCTATTCGACGTCCGGCTTCCTGCGCGCCGCGCGGGACAACCTGCTCGGAAAGGACAACGCGGGCGGCGGCTCCACCATCACCCAGCAGTACGTCAAGAACGCCTTCCTCGGCTCCGAACGCACGGTCACCCGCAAGATGCGCGAGCTGATCATCGCGGCGAAGATGGCGCGGCAGTGGAGCAAAGACGACATCCTCGCCGCCTACCTCAACACCATCTACTACGGCCGCGGGTCGTACGGCATCGGCGCCGCGGCCAAGGTCTACTTCGACAAACAGGTGAATCAGCTGACCCTCGCCGAGGGCGCGGTGCTCGCGGCGCTGATCCGGACGCCATCGATCCTGGACCCGGAAACCCACCTGGCGGACCTGAAGGCGCGCTGGCGGTACGTGCTCGACGGAATGGTCGAGATGGGCGCGCTCGCGCCGGGCGATCGGGACGCGACCGTCTTTCCGCCGATCATCCCGCTCACCCAGATCCCGGACGAGAACGTGGCTCGCGGCCCTGAGGGCCTTATCCGCAACCAGGTGGTGCGCGAGCTGCGTGACTCCGGCATCAGCGAACGCGATTTGAACAAGGGCGCGCTGCAGATCACCACGACCATCGACGCCAAGGCGCAGCAGGCGGTGCTCGGCGCGGTGCGCGACCGGCTCGGCGGGCAGCCGCAGGAACTGCGCGCCGCGGTGGTGTCGATCGACCCGCGCTCCGGCGCGGTGCGCGCGTACTTCGGCGGCTACGACGGCATCGGCTTCGACTTCGCCCAGGCGCCGTTGCAGACCGGCTCGGCGTTCAAGATCTTCGCGGCGATCGCCGCGCAACAGCAGGCCATCCCCCTGACCCGCGTGCTGGACAGTTCCCCGGTGACCGACCGCGGCACCCGCATCACCAACGTGGACGGCGAGTCGTGCGGCAAGTGCACCATTGCCGAGGCGCTCAAACGCTCGCTGAACACCAGCTTCTACCGGCTGACCATGACGATGTCCGACGGCCCTCAGGCCATCGCGGACGCGGCGCACGCGGCGGGCATCCCGGAGGAGCTTCCCGGCGTCGCGGGCAAGACCCTCACCGAGGACGGCGGGAAACCGCTGAACGGGATCGTCCTGGGACAGTATTCGGTTCGCCCGATCGACATGGCCTCGGCCTATGCCACGATCGGCGCTTCGGGCGTCTACCACCAGCCGTATTTCGTCCAGCGCGTGGTGACCGGTGACGGGCGGGTGCTGCTGGATCGCGGCGAGCACAAGGTCGGCGAACAGCCGCCGTCGGGTCAGCAGCGCATCGCCAAGACGATCGCGGAGAACACCGTCGAGGCGATGCTGCCGATCGCGGCCTACTCCAACGGGCACGCGCTGAAGGACAACCGTCCCTCGGCCGCCAAGACCGGTACCACGCAGTTCGGCAGCGACCGGAACAAGGACGCGTGGATGATCGGTTTCACGCCGTCGCTGTCGACGGCGGTGTGGATCGGCACCGATCAGCCCCAACCGATCCGCACCGCGCGCGGAGCCGACATCTACGGCTCGGGCCTGCCCGCCGACATCTGGAAACAGGTCATGGACGACGCACTCGACGGCATGCCCATCGAGCAGTTCCCGGGAACGCAGGCCCCGGGCCGGCCGAATCCGAGCAAGCCGCCCTCCGGCGGTCCCTATGACATCCTGAATCCACCGCAGCCGTCATCGCATCGCGAACCGGTCGTCATCATCCCGCCCAGCCCGCAACCGCCCAGGGAGGTCGAGATTTTCCCGGGCCTGAGCATTCCGGTTCCTGGATAGCGATGATGCTGTGACCTTCCGTGGCCCGGCGGAACGCATGACATGGCAGCATCGTTTGCCAGAGTGAGAGCGAACAGCGAGTGCGTCGGAACGGGCCGACGCCGAAACCGCGAAAACGATGCGGAAGGATATGCGCCCGAGCGACGACAGCGCGGCGCGAGCGAAGGGCCCGGAGGCGGTAGCCTGCGTCACCACGGAGGGCACCGGGACCGACGCCGATTGAGGACAGACGAGACATAGGGGCTACGCCGGTGGATTTCAATGTCGTTGACCAACCCGAGACGCTGGTGGCGGGAACAGTGCTTCGCAGCCCCGCGCTCGCGGTCGAAGGACCGCGCCGCGCGAAAGTCGAAGAGGCGTGGAAGCGCAACCTGGCCCGCAAGCTGCCCGGACCGCCGACCACGGCATATGTCGACCACGCGCCGGAGATCAATTCGTACCTGACCCATATCGTCGGCTACCGCTGCCACAGCTTGGCCGACCTGGAACCCGGAGACGTGCTCGCCCGCGTGCCCGCCGGGCGTTTCGCCCGGTTCATCGCCAGTGGGGACGATCTCGGCGACACCATCGTGAGCATCTGGCGAGCGGTGTGGGACGCGGAGGCCGCGGGGCGGCTCGTACGCGCGTATACCGGCGACTGGGAACACTATCCCGACGCACGGACGGTGGAAGTTTTCGTGGCGGTGGCAGACGATCAGGGCAACGGGTAGGAACAAGACAGTGGACTTCGAGATCGTCACTCTGCCCCAGAGCATGGTCGCGGGCCTGACCGTCCCGCTGGCCGGCCGCGAGGTGACCGCGCGTGACCTCGACCTGGTGAACTTCACCTGGGATCGCTATCTGGCGCGGGAGAAGAACGTGCCGCGCGTGGCGGCCTACATCGGCCAGAACGATCACGCCGTCGCCGTGCTCGGCTACGAGATCGGCGGGATGGACCAGCTGGACCCCGGCGACGTGCTCACCATCATCCCGCAGGGCCGCTACGCCAAGTTCGTCGTCGCCGACAAGCCCTACGACCTGCTACGCACCGCCTGGGCGCAGGTGGCGAAGGCAGAGAACGCGGGAACCATCACCCGCTCCCACACCGCCGAGGTGGAGCGCTACACCGGCCCGGCGTCGGTGGAGGTCTACGTCTCGCTGGACTGACATGACAGCCGATTGTGTACACGTTCGCGTGTACGCTTTCGGTATGTCGGAGATCAGCATTCGGGAGCTTCGTGCCAACTTGGCCGCGCACATCCGCGAAGCGGAAGCCGGTGAGCAGGTGATCATCTTGCGAGACGGTGCGCCCGCCGCGGCCCTGGTACCGCTGTCCATGGTGGAGGCATTCGACGCGGCCGAGGACGAGATCCTGGCCCGCGAAGCAGAGGCGAGGCTGGCGACCGACGAGCCGACCTTCACCATGGCTGAGGTACTCGCCGACCTCTTCGAAGACGACGCGAAGTGAAGTATCGCTTCCGATTCCTGGACTCGGCGCGCCGGGAACTCCGGGCAATCGAGCGACCGGATGCGATGCGGATCCTCACGGCCCTGACGGCGCTGGGCGACGACCCGTACGCTCCGGGTTTGGACGTGAAGAAGTTGTCCGGTCACCACGACCTGTTCCGTCTGCACGTCGGCAGATACCGGGTCGCGTATAGGGTGGACAACGGCGTGCTGGTGATCCTCGTTGTGAAGATCGGCTGGCGCAAAGACGTCTACCGGGGCTGTAGTCGCCGAAGCAGGTCGGCCGAGGGCTTTCGCCGTCGGCCGACCTCTTGCCGGTGCGGTGCCTACTCCGCGCCGATGATGAAGGCTTCCAGCTGGGCGCGCGCGATGTCGTCGGCGAGCTGCTGCGGCGGGGACTTCATCAGGTAGGCCGAGGCCGGGATGACCGGTCCGCCGATGCCGCGGTCCTTGGCGATCTTCGCCGCGCGCACCGCGTCGATGATGATGCCCGCGGAGTTCGGCGAGTCCCACACCTCGAGCTTGTACTCCAGGTTCAGCGGCACGTCGCCGAAGGCGCGACCCTCCAAGCGGACGTAGGCCCACTTGCGGTCGTCGAGCCAGCCCACGTGATCGGACGGGCCGATGTGCACGTCGTTGGCGCCGAGCTCCTTCTTCAGGTTGCTGGTGACGGCCTGGGTCTTGGAGATCTTCTTCGACTCCAGACGCTCGCGCTCGAGCATGTTCTTGAAGTCCATGTTGCCGCCGACGTTGAGCTGCATGGTGCGGTCTAGCTGCACGCCGCGATCCTCGAACAGCTTGGCCATCACGCGGTGGGTGATGGTGGCGCCGACCTGGCTCTTGATGTCGTCACCGACGATCGGGACACCGGCCTTGGTGAACTTCTCCGCCCAGACCGGGTCGGAGGCGATGAATACCGGCAGCGCGTTGACGAACGCCACGCCCGCGTCGATGGCGCACTGCGCGTAGAACTTGTCGGCCTCCTCCGAGCCCACCGGCAGGTAGGACACCAGCACGTCGACCTTGTTGTCCTTCAGCACCTGCACCACGTCGACCGGCTCGGCCTCGGACAGCTCGATGGTCTGCGCGTAGTACTTGCCGATGCCGTCGAGGGTCGGCCCGCGCTGCACGACGACATCGCTCGGCGGCACGTCGGAGATCTTGATCGTGTTGTTCTCGCTGGCGAAGATCGCCTCGGCCAGGTCGAAGCCGACCTTCTTCGCGTCCACGTCGAACGCGGCGACGAACTTGACGTCGCGAACGTGGTACGGACCGAACCGCACGTGCATCAGACCGGGGACGGTCGAGGACTCGTCCGCGTCCTTGTAGTACTGCACGCCCTGGACCAGCGAGGAGGCGCAGTTGCCCACACCCACGATGGCGACGCGAACCTCTGTGGCGTTGTCAGCCTTCTTGACGTCACTCATGGCCGATATTTCCCTCTTTCTGTGGTGCCGCCTTCGTCGATTGCTCCGCCGCAATCAACTCGTTGAGCCAGCGCACTTCGCGCTCGCTTGATTCGAGTCCGAGTTGATGGAGCTGCCGGGTGTAGCGATCCAGCGACCCGCTGGCCCTCTTGATCGCCTCCCGGAGCCCCTCTCGGCGCTCCTCGACCTGACGCCGCCTGCCCTCCAGGATCCGCATCCGCGCTTCCGCGGGAGTGCGGCTGAAGAAAGCCAGATGAACGCCGAAGCCGTCGTCGGTGTAGTTCTGCGGTCCGGTGTCGGCGAGCAGCTCGCTGAACCGCTCCCGCCCGGCCGGAGTCAGCTGGTAGACCCGCCGAGCACGGCGGGTCGCCGCGCCCGCGGGTATCTCCTCGGCGATCAACCCGTCCGCCTGCATGCGGCGCAGCGTCGGGTAGAGCGATCCGTAGGAGAAGGCACGAAACGCCCCGAGCAGGCCGGTCAACCGCTTGCGCAGCTCGTACCCGTGCATGGGCGCTTCCAGGAGCAGCCCGAGGATTGCCAGCTCGAGCACCGGGCTTCACCCCCTGACTGTGTTCAGACCTAACCGATGGATGCGACTTTCCACTATATCGGAGCGATACATCTGTGCACAGTCGTCGGCCTTGTGCGGGCGACGGGCGAGGTCAGGAGGGTAGGAAGACCGCGAGCGGCTCGCCCGCGAAAGTGGCCGTCAGGTATCCGGACGAGCCGCCTTGGCCCTTGACGTAGATCTGCAGTACCGGCCCCAGGTCGACCGGGCCGTTGGAGCCGAAATTCACGATGATGTGGGTGACCGCGCCGTCCGGGGCGCGCATCGTCTGTGGCGCACCGGCCAGCAGGCCGGCGACGGCAGGCACGTCGATCGCGCCGAGGTCGAAGCTGCGCTCCCGTGCTCGGCGATCCGATGTCCGCGAGGCTCGGAAGTCACCGTTGTAGTAATAGTCGGCGGTCTCGGACGCGCTGCCGGGCTTCTGCCGGTCCACGCTGGCATGCCGCGGGTGCAATGTGACCTGGTCGGCGCTCATATCACCGAATTCGGCCCGGTACTCCGCGAGGAAGTAGGCCAGCCCGGCACCGGTGGTCAGGTCCGGAACGTCCTGCGAGAACCCGGGAAGATCGACGCCGCAACGGCTGATCCCCCCGACCATGGCACCCGCCACCAAGGCGACGACGACCACCGACAGCGGAGCCAGCCAGCGGCGCGGACGCCGCCGGTCCACCCGGACCACAGGGGCGTTCGCCAGCTCATCGGGGATCTGCAGGTCACCGATCAACGCGTCGAGCTGGCCGAAGGACTTCGCGCGCATCGCACGGGCGGTCCGCGCGGCGTGTTCGTCGGCGGTCAGCTGGCCGTCGGCCAGCGCGGCATCCAGCAGCCCGCAGACGTCGGCGCGGTCGGTATCGCGGGCACGGATGTCGCTGTATCGGGTCGTCACCATCGCCTCATCCCTTGAACGGCCACACGCGCCGCACCTCGCCCGCCGAGGTCATCACGAAATGGCCGCTCTCTTGGACGGAGTTGCTCACGTGGACCTCGATGACCGGCTGACCGGCGGGAACGCCGTACCCAGCGTACGAACTGCTGTCGTTCACGCTCACCTTGAAATGCGACACGGCGCCGCCTGGAACTCGGGTGGTGGCGGGAGCATCGGCGAGGGCGCGGCCGATCGCCTCGATGTTCAGTGCGCTCAGATCGACCGATGGGGTATCGACCTTGCGCGTGGTGATGTCACGGGACTGCCGGAAACCCCCGCGGTAGTCGTACTCGATCTTCCGGTTCGGCTGACCTGGCACCGCACGGGCGAGCAAGGCGAGGTCGTCGTGCATGGTCAGCTCATCGACCTGGAGATCACCGAATTTCCGCTGGTAGTTGCGCAGAAATGTGGCGATTCCCTCGGTGGTGACCAGACTCGGCGTCGCGACCACCACCGGCTGCACCGCCCCCAGTTCCACCGGAGGGGCTTGCGCCGCGGATCGCGGCTCCGCTTCCCGGGTGACCGCGAGGAATCCGCCACAGGCGGCCAGCACCGCGGCCACGGCGACCGCCGCCCGATACCACCGACGCCGATGCGAACGCGGCGGTCGCGGCGCGGGGGCGACGCCGTGGGGCCGCTGGAGATCCGCGATCAGGTCGTCCAGATCTCCCAGCGTGCGGGCTTCCGCGGCGAGTTCGGTGAGGGCCTCGTGCTCTTCCGCCGACAACTGTCCGTCGGCGCGGGCGGCGTCGAGCAGTTCGCGCGTAGTGGCGCGATCGGCATCGCGCGCTCTGGTGTGACCGGGATAACTTCCGCCGGATCCGGAGCGGCGCAACACTTTTCGCGTGACCGACGGGCGCTGCGCGGCGAACCCGCGCGCGGCGGACGGGGCTTGCAGATCGGCGGTGAGCGCGGCCAGTTCGCCGAGCGTCTTCGCCGCCGCCGCCTGCGCGATCCGGTCGTGGTACTCGTCGGCGCCGAGCTGGCCCTCGGCGTAGGCGGCGTCCAGAAGACCGGACGCGGCGGCGCGGTCGAGATCACGCGCTCGCGTGCGCCCGGATGCTGCGGTGGACACAGACGGATCGTAGTCCGGACAGCGGCGCGACGCGCTGGATCGGCCCGTCCGGGACCGGTCAATCCGCATCAGCCCGGGGCAGCCCGATTCAGACACCGCTACTCTGGTTCTCGTGCGAATTCAGCGGCAAGTTGTCGACTACGCCCTGCGGCGCCGGTCGCTGCTGGCTGACGTCTATGCGGGCCGGGTCGATGTCGCCGAGGTGTGTGATGCGAATCCTTATCTCTTGCGTGCGGCGAAGTTCCATGGCCGGGGGAGCGAGGTCACCTGCCCCATCTGCCGGAAGGAACAGCTGACCCTCGTATCCTGGGTCTTCGGCGACGGCCTCGGGCCGGTCGCCGGATCGGCTCGCACACCCGAGGAGCTTGCGCGACTCGCCGAGACGCGCGAAGAATTCTCGGTTCATGTCGTCGAGGTATGCCGGACCTGCAGCTGGAATCATCTGGTGCAGTCCTATGTCCTCGGTTCCGCGCCGGCACCGCCGCGCCGCCGCACCGGGACACGCGCGAACCGGCGCACCGCCGCCGAATGAAATGCCTGGGTCGTCCCCGGCGGGTGACTCGCGGAGCCGGCATGCGCCCGCCACGGTGACGACTACCGCTGATTGCCACCTGGACCGCTACGAGTTATGGAGATCTTGTCAGTGAATTCGCCCTACGAGCCCTACGGCGATGAGCCACATGGCGGTCGTCCTCCGCAGAGTTCACGTCCAAGTCCCAACCCGTACCAGAATCCCCGTCCCGGCCCGCCCCCCGGCGCCCGTCCCGGCCCGCCGCCCGGTGGCCGCCCCATCCCTGGCGAACCACGCGGCCCCCAGCCGCCGCGCCGTCCTGTTCCCCCGCCGAACGGGCGTCCTCCACAGGGTGGCCGTCCGCCCCAGCCGGGCCGCCCCCCGCAGCCGAACCGCGCGCCGGGCGGCGCTTCCGCCCCGCAGGCGACCCAGCGGATCCAGCGGCCCGGCTCGCTGAGCGATGCGGTGAACGAGCGCAACCGGCGCGGCCCCGCCACGGGCCCGCGTCCGGTCACCGGCGCGCGCCCGGCGGTGGACCGCGAAGGGCGTCGCACGCCCGGCAGCGGACCGAGCACCGGCGAACGCAGGCAGGCCGCGGGAGGCCCACCGTCGGGCCCGCCGCCGCGCCGTGGCGGCAGCGGCGGCTCCGACGGGCCAGGAAGGCGGCAGCCCGCGCAGCAGAAGAAGTTCCCCTGGCGGATCGTGCGCCGCACCCTCTACGTCTTGATCGCGCTGGCCATTCTGCTGCCCAGCGGCATCTTCCTGGCCGCGTACACCACGGTGTCGGTGCCGCAGCCGGGCGACCTGAAGACCAACCAGGTGGCGACCATCCTCGCCTCCGACGGCACCACGGTGCTCAGCAAAGTGGTTCCTCCGGAAGGCAACCGGACCGACGTCACCATCGACCAGATCCCGCCGCACGTGCGCAACGCGGTGATGGCCGCCGAGGACCGCGACTTCTACACCAACCCCGGCTTCTCGATCTCCGGCTTCGCGCGCGCGGCCAGGGACAACATCCTCGGCAAGGAGAGCGCGGGCGGTGGCTCGACGATCACCCAGCAGTACGTGAAGAACGCGCTGGTCGGTGACGAGCACTCGCTGACCCGCAAGATGCACGAGCTGGTCATCTCGGCCAAGATGGCGCGGCAGTGGAGCAAGGACGAGATCCTCGCCGCGTACCTGAACACCATCTACTTCGGTCGCGGCGCGTACGGCATCGACGCGGCGGCCAAGGCGTACTTCGGCAAGCCGGTGCAGGAGCTCACCGTCGCCGAGGGCGCGGTGCTCGCCGCCACCATCCAGCTGCCGTCCAGCCTGGACCCGGAGAAGAACCCCGAGGGCGCGCGAACCCGCTGGAACTACGTGCTCGACGGCATGGTCTCCGGCGGCAACCTGAGCGCGGCCGAGCGTCAGGGCCTGCAGTACCCGCAGGTCGTCCCCCTCGCCTCGACCAGGGACAAGGAGCAGGACTCCGGCCCCGAGGGCTTGATCAAGACCCAGGTGCTCAAGGAACTCGGCGCGGCGGGCATCAGCGAACAGCAGCTGAACACCGCAGGCCTGCAGATCACCACGACGATCGACCCGAAGGCCCAGCAGGCGGCGGTCGACGCGGTGAACAAGAACATGGACGGTGAGCCGGAGAATCTGCGCACCGCCGTGGTCTCGGTCGACCCGCGCACCGGTGCGGTTCGCGCCTACTACGGCGGCAGCGACGGCCAGGGCTACGACTTCGCGAACGCGGGTCTGATGACGGGTTCCTCGTTCAAGGTCGTCGGCCTGGCCGCGAACCTGGAGCTGGGCATCCCGCTGTCGCAGATGTACGACAGCTCGCCGCTGACCGTGAACGGCATCAAGATCTCCAACGTCGAAGGCGAACAGTGCGGCATGTGCACCATCGCCGAGGCGCTGAAGCGGTCGCTGAACACCAGCTTCTACCGGATGGAGCTGGACATGCAGAACGGCCCGCGCAAGATCGCCGATATGGCGTACAAACTGGGCATGCCGGAGACCATCCCTGGGGTCGGCAAGACGCTCACCGAAGCGGACGGCTCCGGGCCCAACAACGGCATCGTGCTCGGCCAGTACCAAGCGCGCCCGCTGGACATGGCCTCCATCTACGCGACGCTGGCCGCCTCCGGCGTCTACCACGCGCCGCACTTCGTGTCGAAGGTCGTGACCGCCGACGGCCAGGTCCTCCTCGACCGTGGCGAAGTAGCCGGTGAGCAGCGCGTCTCCGCCGCGGTGGCCGACAATGTCACCGCCGCGATGAAGCCCATCGCCGCCTATTCGCGCAACCACGGCTTGGCCGGCGGCCGGGAGTCGGCGTCCAAGACCGGAACCGCCCAGCTCGGGGATACCGGCGAGAACCGGGACGCCTGGATGGTCGGTTACACCCCGTCGCTGTCGACCGCGGTGTGGGTCGGAACCGAGCAAGGTGACCGTCTGCGCAACGCCAGTGGCGGCATGATCTATGGGTCCGGCCTGCCCTCCGACATCTGGAAGGCCACGATGGACGGGGCCCTGAAGGGCACTCCGAACGAGAACTTCCCGAAGCCGGCCCCGATCAAGGGACAGGCCGGCGTCCCGGAATGGTCGGCACCGTACACCCCGCCGTCCACCGTCGAGTCGCCGTTGCTGCCCCCGGTGGTGGTCGCGCCGACCCAGGTCGAGATCCTGCCCGGCATCACGATCCCCGTTCCCGGCGTTCAACCCGCTCCGCAGCAGCAACGGCCGCAGCAGCAGCGTCAGTCGGAATCGGGCCCGCTGCCCGGCCAGCCGGTCGCACCGACGGATGGCTCATCGCCATCGGCTACCGGTGCACCACGCCCTGGCAACCAACGCAGTGACAATTCCGGTCAAGACGAGAACTCGAACGGAACACCGTCGACACGCAGCAGATAGTCGATGAAGAGTCGGGGGGGGGCCCCCCGAGGCCGGCCCCCCCCGCCCCGGAGCCCCAGGGAACCCCCACCCCGCCCCCATTTTGCGGTGGCGGGGGGGGGCCCCCCCCCCGGGGCCCCCCCCGACTCGGCTCAGAAGCCAGGTGATCCGCTCACCGTCGATTCGAGCGAATGGGATCACCTATTGGGTGTCTTGTACCAAAAGCCGTTCGGGTCCTGATAGCAGTCCTCGAAAACCCCTTTGTCGCTCAAGCAGTCGGTGAACTTCCAGTAGCCCCGCAGGACCACCCAAGAACCGTCCGAAATCTGTACGCACTTGTCGGCGATCCCTTTCCCACCGAGGCACGCCGCGTAGGACGGATGCCCCGCGCTCGCGTTACCCGCGAATCCGACCAATGCAGCACCGGCAACAACCGCCGAGACAAACAATTTCTTGAACATTTCCACCCCTATCTCCGCGATCGACGCGTCCTCCAAGCACGCCGACGGATCTTCACTCTAACAACCGATCAACGGTCGCCCCAGCGAATATGCGTTCACAGCTGCCCTCTTGGCGCGGGCGATGCCGAACGAGCACGGATCGAGTCGGCCCCGGGCCTGAGCCGAACGCAGGGTAGCCTCGGGTTCCGTGACCGATCAGCAGCTGGTGGAGCCACGGAGGAATGGGAGGGCACCGCTGTCGGACCAGATGGCGCCCGGCGGGGCGTACTACGCCGCCCCTGCTCCGCTCGCTTCTGATCTCCGATCGGCCGACGCGCGGGACCGGCCGAGTCGCAATGATTCGCTCGCCGCGCAACTGTCCACGGTGATCGGCGGGCCGGTCGGTGATCACGCGCTGATCGGGCGGGCGCGGTTCTGGACGCCCATGCGGGTGCTGATGGCGTTCGCCGTGGTGTTCCTGGCGCTCGGCTGGTTCGGCAAGGCGGGCTGCATCCAGCAGACCACCGGCGCGGACGGTCCGACGCTCGACTGGAACAACGGCCGCCAGTACGTGGCCATGTGCTACTCGGACACCGTGCCGCTCTACGGAGCCGAGCGGCTGAACGAAGGCGCCTTCCCGTACAAGAAGCAGTGGACCGAGCAGACTCCCGACGGTGGGCGGGAGACGCGGTACATGGAATATCCCGTGCTCTCGGGGCTCTATCAGTATCTCGCGATGCGGATCGCCAAGAGCTGGGACGCCGCACCGCTGCCCGGCGCGCTTCAGGTGGTGATCTACTTCAACGTCGTCGCGATCGGCCTCGCGATCGCCTGGCTGATCACCGTCTGGGCCTCGGCGTTGCTGTCCGGCCGCCGGGTCTGGGACGCGGCGTTGATCGCCTGTTCGCCGCTGGTGATCGTGCATGCCTTCACCAATTTCGACGCGCTCGCCACGGCCTTCGCCGCGACCGGTCTGCTCGCCTGGGCCCGGCGCAAGCCCGTGCTGGCGGGAGTTCTGCTCGGTCTGGGTGGCGCGGCCAAACTGTATCCCCTGCTGCTGCTCGGGCCCATCCTCGTGCTGTGTCTGCGTACCGAGACGATGCAACGCACCCTGCGCACGCATCTCGGCCTGCGGATACGCGACATCGACGGCTGGCCGACCTTCCTGGCGTGGATCCGGGAGACCCCGTACCGCATCCAGTTCCTCAGCGCCAGGCCGATCGGCGCCGCGTCCGTCACGATGTGCGCCGCGCTGGCCACCTGGCTCGCGGTGAACCTGCCGATCGCCGCGCTGTTCCCGAACGGCTGGCAGGAGTTCTTCCGGCTCAATACCACCCGGCACGCCGACCCGGACTCGATCTACAACGTGATCTCATCGTTCACCGGTTGGCCCGGCTTCGACGGCGCACTGGCCTACGGCGAGCAGCCGGCGATCCTGAACGTCGTCTCGCTGCTGGCGTTCGTCGCGGCCTGCGCGGTGATCGCCTACATCGGCCTCACCGCGCCACGACGGCCGCGGCTGGCGCAACTGTGCTTCCTCGTGGTGGCGGCGTTCCTGCTGACGAACAAGGTGTGGAGTCCGCAGTATTCGCTGTGGTTGGTGCCGCTCGCCGTCCTGGCGCTGCCGCACCGGCGCATCCTGCTGACGTGGATGACCATCGACGCGCTGGTCTGGGTGCCGCGGATGTTCTACTACCTCGGCTTGGACCGCAAGGGCCTGCCCGAACAGTGGTTCACCGGCACGGTCGCGCTGCGTGACTTGGCGGTGGTGGGGCTGTGCGCCCTGATCGTGCGCCAGATCTACCGCCCGGAGGAGGACCTGGTGCGTCGCGACTTCGTGGACGACCCGGTCGGCGGCGTCGTCGACCGCACGCCGGATCCGCTGCTGCCCTGGCTGCCGGGACCGTTGCGGCCGCGACCGGCGCTCGCCCGGAGCTGACCGGCCGCCGCCGGTTCAGGCGTTCACATCGTGCGCAGGAAGCGCGCCTGCCGCTCCGGCTCCTGCGGCAACAGGTCGAGGTCGAGTTGCCACGCGCTGCCGGTCCACGGATCGAACAGCGGTGTGTCGCCGATGGTCGGCAGGTGGCGGCACGACTGCGACAGCATCGCCACGGTGGTGTCGGCCGAATCGGATTCGTTCGCGCCGACGATCACGATGGACAATCCGATCAGCTCGCCGCGCGTGATCAGCGCGCCGATGCGCTGCGCGTCCGAACTCTGGTAGCCGTGCGGGAAGTCGGCGGCCAACAGCACCCGATGTTCGGCGGGCGGCGTGAAAGCGCCACTGGTGTAAGCCAATTCGGCCAGCTCGGCCGCGTCGACGAGCGTTTGCAGCCGCGCCGAGATGTCGGCGTGATCGGTGATCGGCGGACCGTTCAGCACGGGAGCGAGCAGGCCGGTGAAGCCGCCGAACGCGTCGGTCAGGTCGATGATGTCCACCAGCGTGCGCCGCTGCGGCGCCGTGGCGAGCAGTCGCGCCAGCAGCGCGCCCACCACGGGCGCGACCGCACGCGTCGACTCGGCATCGATCCACAGCGGCCGGTTCAGCGGCACCGGAACGCAGTACGGGATGCGCAGCGGCCCACGGTCGAGCGCGTACAGCTCACCGAGCCGGATGCCGTCGCTCGGCGCGGGCTTGTCCCAAGCGGGCGAGTCCCAGGACGCCAGGGCGGGCGGCAGCACTCGGTCGGCCTCGGCGAGTTCACTCATCAGCTGTTCGGCATCGCGCTGGTGGTTGCGCTCGGCGGTGGCGACGAGTTCGTCGTGCCGTTGCTGCGCGGCGGTGCGCGCCTGTTCGGCCGCAGGAGTGTTCCTGGTAGCCGGATCGGAGACGGCCAGCGACAGTTCGTGATCCAACCGCTTGGCCGCGTACTCCCGCGCCGAGACCAGCGCGGCGGACGACCGCGCGGCGTCTTCGAACACCATCCACAGCCGTTCCAGGCCGTGACCGACTTCGAGCGGCGCACCGGCGGCCGCGATCTGCGCGTCACCCGCCAGTGGACCGGCCATGGTGTGCGTGCCGGGCCCATCGGCCTGCTCCGGAGCCGCACCGTCGACCTCGACGCCGTGTGCGGTGAGCAGCACCTCGAGCCCGCCCGCGTAACCCTGGCCCACCGCCCGCAACTTCCACGCCGGACCGCGCCGATACACCTCCAGGCAGATCAGCGCGGTCTCACCGGATGAGGGGGTGATCGCGAATTCGGCTGTCGTGCCGTCGTTCTCGGACAACGTCGCGGTGACCGGCCCGAGTCCGCCCGCTCGCGCGGGTGCGGCCGGGTCGGCGCTGACCACCAGCAGCACGGCCTTCGCGTCCGCCCGCACCTCGGTGAGCGTGATGGTGACCCCGTCGGCCGCCAAAGCGACCCCCGCCGTGGCGGGCTGGTTGTAGAAGACGAAGTCGTCGCTGGAGAACACTTTCAGGTTCTCGGCGACCACCAGCGCGGAAACGTCGAGGGCAGCCTCGGCTTTCGCACTGAAACGAACGACCTCACCGGTCAATGGGATGTTCTGACCGGCCTGCAGTTGAATCACCGTATCCGCCCCGCTGTCCGCCGCCGGTCAACCGTTGACGAGGAACCGGCCGAGCTGCGGCACCGCCTCACCCGGATGCTTGGCCTGGAAGCCCTCACCGAGCGCCTGCAACTTCCAGTCGCTGCCGACCCGGTACAGCTTGGACATGGCCATCGCGGTGAACGGCATGCCGCCCGCGAGGGTGTATCTGGCGAGTTCGCCGTTGTTCGTCCCGTCGACCAAGCGGCAGAACGCGTTCTGCACCTGTTCGAAGGTGTGGCCCTTGTAGGAGGTGACGATGAACAGCAGGGTGGTGACGTGCGCGGGGACGCGGGTCAGGTCGACCAGGATCACCTCGTCGTCGCCCTCGCCCTCGCCGGTGAGGTTGTCGCCCTGGTGGCGGATCGAACCGTCCTTGGAGGTGAGCTGGCCGTAGTAGGCGACGTCCACCGGGTTCATATCGGCGAACAGGATGACCGAGGCGTCCAGGTCGATGTCGACCGTGCGGTTGCCGAACATGCCGCGGCTGCGCACCGGATCCCAGCCGAGACCCATCTTCACGAAGGTCAGCGCGGCGCCTTCCTTGCGCAACGTCACCCGCTGGCCCTTGACCAGGCTGACCGGGCGGTCCTTGCTCAGGCTGACCTCGGCGGGCTGCTGCTGCGGAGGCTGGCCGGGCGGCGGATAGCCGGGGCCGGGAGCGGGCGGCGGCGGGTAACCCGGGCCGGGGGGCGGGTAACCGGGACCGGGCGGCGGATAACCGCCAGTCGGCGCGTACTGCGGCGCCTGCTGCTGGGTCGGATAGGCCGGTGTGGTCGGCGGCGGATAGTTCGGCGGCTGCTGAACCGGCTGCTGCGGAGGCGGCGGCGGGGCCTGCGGAGCTTGCGCGGGCTGGGCGGGAGCGTCATCGACCGTCACACCGTGATCGGTGACCAGCGCGGCGAAACCACCCGCGTAGCCCTGCCCGACCGCCCGTACCTTCCACGCACCCTGGCGTCGGTACAGCTCGAGCGCGATCACGATCGACTCGGTGTTCAACCCTTCGATCCGGTACTCGTACAACTGATTACCGGCCGCGTCCGACACGATCGCGGTCGGGGCGGGGAACATGCCGAAATTGCTGTTCGCGTCGTCGAGGGTGATCACGGCACGGATCTGGTCGATGTCGGCGGGCACCGCGTTCAGCGACACCGCCAGCGACGCGGGCTGGCCCGCGGGCGCGGGCTGCAAATTGACACCGGGGCCGCTGGGCTGGTTGAAGAAGACGAAATCGGCATCGGAACGGACCTTGCCCCGCTCGGTGACCAGTAGTGCCGACAAATCCGCCGGCGCCGTGAGCTGGACGGAGATCACCACGTCGTTGGTGGCCAGCGGACCGTTCTGGCCCTTGGCGAGAGTTGCGGACAAGTTCGACCCTTCGCTTGTCGGTGCGTTCGCCTCACACTCTACGAGAAACGCGCTGCGGGCCGCTCGAATCGAACGGCCGCGCTGCCCCGGCGCCCCAGCGAGCATCGGTTAGGGTGACGGCACGCAGATGGAATACGGCGGTCACACCGTGTTCCCGATCGAGACAGCAGGCAAACATTCCATGGCGCAACTGTTCGAGCAATCGAAGAAGGTGATCGAGGCCCATCTGGCCGGCACCAGTCTCCGCGCGATTTCCGGTTCGATGATCGCCTACGAGGGGAACGTGCAGTTCAAGGCGGCCGGCTTCGGCGGAGGCGACGGCGTGCTCGCCGGGCTGAAGCGCCGGGCCACCGGCGAGAAGCTCTCGCTGATGGAGTGCGCCGGGCACGGACGGGTGTTCTTCGCGGTCAACGGCCAGCACGTCACCGTCGTGAACCTGAACAACGAGACCTTGCAAGTGGAATCGCAACAACTGCTCGCGTTCGCCGGGAACCTCCGCACCGATGTGCGATTCGCCGGGTTGCGCGGTGCGTCCACCGGGCAGGGCCTGTTCACCACGACGGTCTCCGGCCAAGGCCAGGTCGCGCTGCTCTCGGCGGGTGGTCCGCTCATCCACCTGGAGGTCTCGCCGCAGTACCCGTTGATCGTGGACCCGGACGCGTTCGTCGCCGCGCGCGGAAACCTCAACCAGTCCTTCGTCACCGATGTGTCCTGGCGCAGTTTCGTCGGCCAGGACGCGGGCGAGGCGTTCTCGCTGCGCTGGGACGGCCACGGCGTGGTGTCGATCCAACCGGCGGAACGGTAGAGGCGGATGTTCGAGAAGGTCAACGGCAAAGTCGTCAAGGTCGACGTCGGGATGGCGGGCGGTGTGGTCGCCCGCAGCGGCGCGATGCTGTTCTATACCGGCGCTGTCTCCTTTGCTCCGCATCAGATTCCGGGGGCGCAGGGGATGGGGGGCATGGGCGGGCTGATGGGTCTGGCCGGCCGCGCGATGGCGGGCGAGCACGAACGCACCATGCTCGCTCAGGGCAACGGAGTGGTCCATTACGGATTCGCCGGTCTGGAAGTGCACGTGGTGCACATGCAGCCGGGCGCGACCCTGCGCGTCGAGGCTTCGCGGCTACTCGCCAACACCGCCGGGCTGCAGAGTTCGGTGGTCTCGGTGATGAGTTCGGGCGGCGGAGGCGGCGGTGGCCTGATGGGCGCGCTGCGCGGCGCCGCGTCGGGCGCGCTGACCGGCCAAGGCCTGTTCACCACCCAGTTGTCCGGGCAGGGCGCCGCGGTGCTGCTCGCGCACGGCGGCTTCCTGGAACTGCAAGTGGGCGGACCGAATCCGATCGTGGTCGATCCGCAAGCCTTCGTCGCCGCGTACGGCAATGTGCAGACCGAACTCAAGGCGGCGCTGAGCTGGCGGGACGCCGTCGGGCGCGGCTCCGGAGAGGCGATGCAATTGCATTGCGCCGGTCAGGGCGTCGTCTACGTGCAGGCCTCCGAAGAGAAGTTGTGAGCATGTCCCAGATCTTCAGCCCCATGAATCTCGGTGAGAGCGACAACATCCCGGGAAACAACTACGCCTATTGCATCGACATGAACAAGCCGTGGTTCATGCGCAAGGGCGCGATGATCGCCTACTACGGCGACATCCGGTTCCAGGCGCTCACCCACGGGTTGCAGGGCGGACTGCTGCACATGGTGTCGCAGCAGTTCTCGGCGCCGCTGTTCACCGGCGACTACGTCGTCGCGGAGGGGCACGGCAAGCTGATCATCGGCGACCGCGGTTACGACATCAATTCCTACGATCTCGAGGACAACGGCAACCTGACCATCCGGGCGGCGAACCTGCTGGCCTTCGAGCCCGGCCTGTCGCTCAACCAGTCCATCGTGCCCGGATTCCTCACCTTGATCGGTACCGGCAAGTTCCTCGCCTCCTCCAACGGGCCGGTGATGTTCGCGGAGCCACCGCTGCGCGTCGACCCGGAGTCGCTGGTCGGTTGGGCGGACTGCCCCTCCCCCAGCCACCACTACGACGAGGGGTGGATCTCGAACTTCCTGGCCGCCGGCGCGGCGCGCTTCGGCGTGAACTCCGGTGAGGAGCGCCAGTTCGAGTTCACCGGCGCGGGAACCGTGCTGATCCAGTCCAGCGAGAAGGTGCTCAGCGACTCCGTGCTGGTGCGCACCATCGAGGGCCAGATCCAGAGCGGGATCACCGTCGGCGGCCTGCAACGATTGCAGGGAATCATCGCGCAGCAGTTGGCCGGGCATCAGCAGTACTGAAACGCGGAGGTAGCGCGATCGGGTACCCGGATCGCGCCGCCCACTGCGGCCGCGGGCGTACCGCGTATTCACTCGCAAGGCGGATTCGCGGCCCGCTGTCGATATCCTTCATTTCCGGCCTCGATCACGTACCGGCGTAACCGTGTGCGAACAGCTGTCCGACATCGGCCGTGACTTCGATGTTCACGCCGGAATCGCGTCGGCCCAGCGAAACGGCCTACCTCGGCACGCTCGGGACTGTCTGTGCGTGGCAGCGACTGAGCCGGGGGCACGAACCGCGTCGGAGCAACTTCGCCGCCTGCGCGTTTACTCACGGAGAGAGAAGGATTCGCGACGGGTCGGTGAACTCGTATCGATCTCCGCCGTGGGTGGTGACGGTCGGCGGAAAATCGAGGGATGGCTGACTTGGCGCTCTCGCCGCAGCGTCGCACGGCGCTGACGGACCTGGTGCGAGACGAATCCTCTTTCGCGACAGCGTATCCACGAGTTGCCGACTACTGGTCCACCGCGGGCCGGTTGCCCGGCACCGGTGACGAGATCGCCGACGCCACATTCGACTTACACCTTCTGCACTACATGACCGGCGGCGCGAGCACGAACCCGTACTGGGACATCGTCGCCGCCGCGGTGTCGCCCGGCCCGGCGGAACGGGCGAACCGCGCCGAGGTGAACGGTGGGAACCCCAAAGGCAGTGCACGACTGGCCTATGCGCAGATCGTGTTGCAAGCCGCGTACGCCTACGCGATTCCCTCCCCCGCAACGCTGCGCTGGGTCGGCGACGTCGCCCAGGGCAGGCCGATCTTCGAGGTCGGAGCCGGACGCGGTTACTGGGCGCATCAGCTCACGCGAATCGGTGTGCCGACAGATGCTTTCGACTCGCATCCGCCCGACCGTGCGACGAACTCGGCGTTCCCGGCCGCGGCAGGACAAACCGCGACCTGGCATCCCACCGCGACGCCGCCGTCCACACCGGACGATCTGGTCGCCGCGCACGCCGACCACGCGCTGTTCCTCTGCTGGCCGCCCGGCTGGGAGAACCCGATGGCCTCCACCACTCTCGCCGCCTACCAGGAGGCGGGCGGGTCGTCGCTGATCTACATCGGCGAGGCCCGCGGCGGGCGCACGGCCGACAGCGCGTTCTTCGACCTGCTCGAGAAGGAATGGACCCTGCTCGACCAGGACCCCGGCTATGTCTCCTGGTGGAATCTCGGTGACCGCGCGCAGTGCTGGCAGCGACGGTGACGGGTCAGCTCGCCCGCAGGAATTCCCACGGGTCGTGCGCGCTGATCAGGGTGACCTCGTCCCCGTGATCGCGGTGTAGTTCGCGCAGCCGCGCCTGGGTGCCCAGCCGCAGGTCGTGGTGGACCTCGGAGCTGGTCTGCACCATATCGAGCACCGGGTGCGGCTGCGGGGCGGCGTCGAGTTCGCGATGGTAGTAGTACGCGTCACCGCAGTGCAGCAGCCAGCGGTCGCCGTCTCGGACGGCGACTCCCGTGTGGCCTGCGGTGTGCCCGCCCAGCGGGATCAGCTGGAAGTCGCCGGGCAGGTCCTTCGGTTGAATCGCGTTGAAGCCGAACCATTGTCCGGTCGGTTCCGACGGGTAGGCCACCCAGTTCGGATCGTGCGCCCAGTGCGCGGAGCGGTAGCGGAAGCTCGGCGCTTCGGCCTGCGCCGCCGCCAGTTCGGCCGCGAGGACGTGGACCCGCGCGTGCGGGAAATCGGGCAGTCCGCCGCAGTGGTCCACGTCGAGGTGGGTGAGAATGATGTGCCGGACGTCGGCGGGGTCGTAGCCGAGCCGCTCGACCTGCCGGATCGCGGTCTCGTCCTCGGCGAGCACGGGCTGGGCCATCGCCACCCATTGCGCCCCGAGCGTGCCCGCCGGGTCGCGCACGTCGTCCAGCCCGATCCCCGTCTCGATCAGGACCAGGCCACTGGATGCCGTCTCGACCAGCAGGCAATGGTTCACGGCGTTGGCGGGCGCGGGTCCGTCGTAGGTGGCCTCGATCTGCCGAACCGATCCGCAATTGAGGTGGTGAATCGTCATGCGAGCTAGTCTGTGACTTGAAGCGCGGTTCAAGTCAAGGAGACGAGATGACCGACGTCCTGCTCGATATCGCCGAGGTCGGCGAACGAACCGGCCTCGCCCCCTCCGCCCTGCGCTTCTACGAGAAGCGCGGTCTCATCGCCGCGACCGGCCGCAACGGCCTGCGCCGCACCTACCACCCCGACATCCTGAACCGCCTAGCCCTCATCTCCTGCGCCCGAGGCGCCGGTTTCACCCTCGCCGAAATCGCCCGCTTCCTGCGCGCCTCCCCCTCCGACGCCGAACTACGCGCCCGCATGGCCGAAAAAGCGAACCAACTGGACGAGGACATCACCCGCCTCATCCGCATGCGCGACAGCCTCCGCCACGCCGCCACCTGCACCCACGACCCCCTGGTCGAATGCCCGGACTTCAAATCCACCTTCGACCCCGCCGCCGACGTGGTGTGAGTGCACGAGCCCGTCCGACCGAGAGGATCCGTCACATGATCGAGGGGCGATATCACCAGCCGAGCAGTACACCGATGCCGTCCTGGCTATTCGGAAGGCGTCGGGGCTGCCTTGATGAACCAGTTGATGATTTCCTCGCCCGCGAGGATGCCGGTGGCTCGGGTGACGGTGAGGTTGGGGTGGGTCCAGTTGAGTTGTTCGAGTTCGCCGTGGCGGGGGCGGATGGCGGAGTCGGCCGCGCGCAGCATTTCGGCGTCGAGGGCGCCGTCGCCCGCCGCGAGGGTGCGGGCGTCGTCGGCGAGTTCGCCGCTTTCCCAGAGGCGCTTGCGCACCTCGTCCACCGCGCGGCTCTTGCAGACGGCCTGCGGCATGGTGTAGATCTTGCGGCCCTGCTGGGACGCGGACCAGCCGCGCGGACGGCACCAGTCGTCCCACTCGGCCAAGAACCCCTCGGGAACCTCCTTGGGCTTCACCACCAGGTAGCAGAACAGATGATCGGCCACGCGGAACTTGGTGACCCAGGAGTCATCGATGCGGGTGTGCAGTTCCTTGCTCACCTCCGACAGCGTGGCGCCCCCCGCGCGAACCTGGGCGTCGATGCCGATGCGCCAGCTCAAATCGGGCACGCCGTCGACCAGGATGTTCCCGCCGTTGCTTGTGATCGCGTAGCGCCACGGCGCTCCGGGCAGGCGGATGCGGTCGAACTGTTTGATGGTGCGGGTGGTGGTGGGAACGACGGCGGCGGGTTCGGTCAGGGTCTGCATCCGTAGCGCCGCGGTGGTGGTCATGAACGACAGCGGCGCCCCTTCCAGATGCTCCACGCAGACCGTCGGCACGTCGGCGGTGGTGCTGATGGCGTTACGCGAGTAGATCATCGTCCGGTCCAGGTCGGTCGCGATCAGCGCGCGTCTTCGGCGGGTCGGCGTGGATAGGTTCACTGCTGCACATCCTTGATCAGTCCCATGCACGAATATGCCAGGTCGGCGACGACTTCGACCGGGACGCCCCTGGCCGAGGCCAGCATCCTGATGTGCGCGTGCTCCGGCGCGTCCGCCTCGCGTACCAGCACCCGCCACGGCACCCGCCGCAGCAGCACCCGTGTGGTCTCGCCGACCCCTGGCTTCACGAAGTTCACGCTGGGAATGCCGTATCGCTGCTGTACCTGCTCCACCGACGTCCAGCCGGTCCAGGTGGGCGTCCGGTCGCTCGCGCGGATCGCGGCCACCTCGGCGGGCACCCGGTCGCGCACCGCGTCGAACGCGCCGCTCACGGTGTCGAGCAGACGCCCGGACACGTCGTCACCGGCCAGTTCGCGGTAGAACTTGGCGCCGTGGAACTCGCCCGGCCCGATCAGGGTGTCGTTCAGGACCGTGCGCGAAACCAAGCCGGAGACCGTCGAGTTCAGGCAGGCCGACGCGATGAGGAAGTCGTCGCGGGTGCCGTAGGTGCGCACGCAGTGCCCGGGATCGGCCAGCACCGCCAATTCGTCGTCGAACCGCGGACCGCCCGCGGCATGGTAGGCGTCCAGCGCTTCGGTCAGCTCGCGGGTGATCGCGCCTTTGCCGGTCCATCCGTCCACGAAAACGACCGAGGACGGATCGTGATGCTCGGCCAGATAGTCCAGCGCCACGGCGTCGATGCCGCGATCCCGCACGATCGACACCGCGTAGTGCGGCACCTCCAGGCTCGGGCGCCGCGCCCGCAGCCAGCGGCGCATCAGAATGCCGACCGGCGTGCCCGCACGCGCCAGCGAGACCAGGACGATGTTCTCGCCGCGCTCGGCGATCACCAGCTCCGACACGGTCGCCACGGCCAGCGCGAGCCGTTCGGCGCTGGCGGCGAGCACCTCGTCGAACAGCGCCCGGTACGACGCGTCGGGCTGGTACTCGATCGGCAGCGACTCCGCGTAGTGCGCCTTCCCGGCCTGGATCCGCCGTTCCCGCTCGGCGATGTCGGCTTCCAGATCGATATCCGACAGGTCTTTCAGCAGCCAGGAGACCTCTTCGGCCGCGTAGGAGCCGAACTCCGGTCCGTGCAGTGGGGCCGGTAGCGCGCCCACCTCGGTGCTCGTCATACCCGGCTCCCGTTCGACTCCATGCGCTCGGCGTGCAGCCGCCGCGGGTCCGCTTCCGGCAGCACCGCGAGCAGGACGTCGGCCCCGGAAGCGGTCAGCACGTCGATCAGCCCGTGCTCGGCCGTCAGCTCCGCGGTATCGGCGGGCGAGTCGACCACGACGACGAGCACCGGGTCGGCGGCCGGGCCGTCGCCCTCGGCGCCACTGTCGACGCCGTCGTCCGAGATCGCGACGGCATCGCCGTGCGACGAACCGGTGAGCAGCGTGCCAAGCCCCGCGAGGTCGGCCTCGAACAAGTCGAGCGAGGTCGCGGGCCACTGCGCGTTGTACAGATAGCGCGGCGCGGCGTCGCCCGGTTCGGGCGCGACGAACCGGAATCCCCGCCGCAACGGATACCCCGGCTCGTCCAGCACGTACGCGGGCGATCGCGTGGTGGTCTGGAAACGCGTGGACGTCCCCGACTCGGCGAGCAGCGCCGCCAGCCGCAGGGGCAGGTACATCAGCTCCTCGTGCCCGAGCACGATGACGTTCCGGCCGGGGAAGTCGGCGTCGAGCCGAGCGGCCAGCGCCCGTCCCGCGTGCGCCAGCGCGGCCTCGAACGCGCCGGTTTCGGAGGCGAGGATGCCGTGCCTGCCGCCCTCCGGCACAGCGGCCGGCCAGGGGAGTTCGACTCTCCCGAACGAACCGGTGTGCCCGGCGGTCGGGTTCAGCCGAGGTTCGGGAAGCGCGCCGACCGCGTCCACCAGCCCGTCGGGCAGCGACGCGCGGCCGGTGGCGAGGCACACCGTGTCGATGCGCGCCCCGAGTTCGGCTGCCACGGCATCGAATCCAGCCCGCTGGGCATCGGTGCGCAGATCGACCAGCGACGCGAGCACATAGTGCGTGCGGGGCGCGAAGGCGTGCAGTGCCCGCACCGCGTCGATCGCGGTGTCACCGGTGGAGATCTCGTCGTCCACCAGCACCAGCGGCAGATCGTTGACGAAGATGTCGGCCGGCGCCGGTTGCAGCAGGTGGGAAGTGGCGTGCGAGTGTCCCTCCTCGAACCCGGCGAGCGTCGTCGCGTGCGGCACCGCGCGCCGGGTCGAATGCAGATAGCAGCTCGCGCCGATCCGCGCTGCCACGCAATGGCCGAGACCGGTTGCGGTCTCGGCGAATCCGAGCACGACGGCTGGGCGCTCACCGAGCACCGCGCGGACCAGATCGCCGAGGTGATCGCCCGCGCCGAGCACCACCCGCGGATCGGTCGGCAGGTGCTTGCCTAGCACGGTGGAGACCAACAGGTGCGCCCTGCGCCGATTGTTGTGGCGCACTCCCGGCCGCACCAAGGCCGTGATCGGCAGCCGCGCGGTGCGCAGCCGGTCCGGTGCGCCGCTGGTGTCGTGATGCAGTTCGATGCCGAGAACTTTTGTCGCCCAAGGTGTTCGGTTGTCGAATTCGGTAGCGGCCCGGCTCATACGGTGACCAACGCCGTCAGCAGATCCACGAACGACACTCCCTTGTTCGCCACGCCGAACACCCGCGCGCGCAGCAGTGTCTGCCGCGCCCAGCTGCGATGCGGCCGCATCTCGTTCATCTTGTTCCGGTAGCCGGAGGCCGCAACGCCGCCGACGTCGTCGCGCAGGATGTCCAGCGCGTCCGAGTACTCCTCGTGCGTCACCACCGACAGCGCGTGCACGGCCGCAACGTGGGACGGGTGGATCACCGTCTTGCCCTGGATGCCGTTGGCCCGGTCCAGTGTGATCTCCCGCAGCAAACCGTCCAGATCCCGGCTGACCAGGTACTGCCGGAACGGCACCGCGTCGGATTCCTCGAACGGCGCGGTCCGCAGCAGCGGACGGAACATCCGTTCGTGATCGGCGAAGTACTCCCACACCGGCCCCGTGATGACGAAACCGGTCCCGTCCGCGCGCCCGAGGTAGTTCACGATGTCGGCGATCACGTCGGCGACCACGCGCACGTCGTAGATGGTCAGGTCGCGGTCGCGGCGGATGCCGAAGGTCGAGCACATGTCGGTCGCGCCGACCCGCACCGCCAGCACCCGGTCCCGGTGCGCGGCCAGCAGCGCCGCGATCTGGGTCAGCTCGTAATCGCGGGTCTCCCGGTGCACCAGCCCCGCCGACTCCAGCACCGGCATTCCGTACAGCGGCCGGTCCACCCGCTGGGCCGCCACGTTCAGCGCGTTGAGGTACTTCGGCCCGGTGACGCTGTCGAACTTCGGGAACACGAACCCGGTCAGCACCTTGGCTCCCGGCCCGAGTTGCTCGATGAGCTCGGTGATCGTGTCCGCGTCGCGCACCCGCACGAACAGCAGCG
Organism: Nocardia implantans; assembly: GCF_035544775.1. NCBI lineage: Bacteria > Bacillati > Actinomycetota > Actinomycetes > Mycobacteriales > Nocardiaceae > Nocardia > Nocardia implantans. The sequence continues at coordinate 374,495 of NZ_JAYKYQ010000001.1, forward strand.
GGTTGGCGTCGTGGCTGCCCGCGAGCAGATCCAGCGCGGCCACGGTCTGGCGCTTGGCGTACTCCACTTCGTGATCGGCGACCGCGTCCTCGAGGTCGATCACCATCGAACACACGCCGTGCGCGGCGCGCCTGCCGATCGTCTCCGCGAGATCGGGCCTGGTCGCCGGCGCGTACAGCGTGGCGCCGAGGCCGATGGCGAGCAGCTCGCGATCGGTGTCGTCGTCGCCGAACGCCTCGGGCTGCCGGTGGAAAAGACGCCTCGCCTCTGGGCCGTGCAACTGCCGGAAGTGGCGCAGCGGCATTCGCTTCCGCAGGGAAACCTCCTGCTGGACGGCGATGCCTGCGGTCATCGTTGCCCCATCCTCATTCTCGTCGTGGTCCTGATTGTTTTCTCATTCGATCCACTACCCCGGCTATGAATTCGGTGACGGCATCCAGTTCCGCCACATAGGCCCAGTAGTCGGGGTGGCGCCCCGACAGTGTTTCGCTGATTCGGTCGATTCGCGCCGCTTGCGCGTCGAGGACCGAACCCCATTCGGCGACCAGCCCGCGGCTCACCGCGAGCATCTGCGCGTCCCGCAGCCGGAATCGTACGGCCTTGGCGTGTTCTTGCGGGTCGGACCGGATCGCACGCAGCAGGGCCAGCCGCTTGGTGACGGCGTCGACTCGCTGCTCGGCCTCGGCGAGGAACCCGCGCGCGGATGTGGTCAGTTCAAGTGCAAACTCCGGATTGTTCTCTGCCGCCGCCGCACGCGCCCTGCCCAGGGCCGCGTCCGCGGCCTCGATGGCTCGCTGGCTTTCCCGCTCATTGTTAGCCAGATCGGCCGAACTCGCAGCATTGAACTCGCGCAGCAGCGCCGAGAACGCGGGCGCAACGCCTTCGGCCCTGGTCCGGACGGCGGCAATGCGGGTTGTCACCGACGATATCGCGGTGTTCGCCGCCGCCGCCCGAGATGGCGCCTGCGCCAAAGCATCCGCCAGCTCCTTGGTGACCGTCTGGAGACGGATCGCGGCCTCCCGCACGGTGCCACCGGGTGCGTCTGAACCCGCCGCCTCCAGTGTGACCAGCGCCTCATCGACCGCGGCGGCGTGCCTGCGCACCGAGGGATAGTCCGCGAACTCCGATTCGGCGGCCCGCCCGCGCACACCGGCCGCGTCGGCCTTCACCCGCTGGACCAACTGCGGCACCGCGCCGAGCACCGCCACCGCCTCTTCCAGCTTGCCCTGGTCGCCGCGATAGAACTCGTCGACCGCCCGCGCCGCGTCGGTCAGTTGCCGCACCGCGGCGTCGACGCGTTGCCTGCCCTGCGGCACCGGAGGGCCGCCCTGCTGCGCGGCGTCCAGCTCCGTGCTCAGCGTCAGGTACACTTCCGCGGCGCCATAGCACCTGTGGCGCACCGGTTCCCAGCGCGCGCCCGTGCGCCGCTCGGGGAAGATCTGCTCGGCCGCGTGCACCGCCGCCTCGGCCGCGCTCTGGCGGCGATCCATGTCCAGGAACGCGGTCGCGAGCGTCGTGCGGGCATGCTCGATCCACTCGTCGTTTCCCGACGAACGGAACCATCCACGCCTCCGGCCTGCCACGCCCCGATGGTAGGAGATGTTCCTGTTCGCCGGGGGTTACGCGGGTTCCTACGCAAGTTCGCGGAAACCTACTACTGTCGATGGCGTCCCCGGCGATTCGGACATGCTGGGAACCAATGACGGACTATTGAAAGGGAATCCCGCATGGGTGTCAGTTTGTCCAAGGGCGGCAATGTCTCGCTGACCAAGGCGGCGCCTAACCTCACCGCTGTTGCGGTCGGCCTGGGGTGGGATGTGCGGACCACCACCGGCACCGACTTCGACCTCGACGCCAGCGCCATCGCCACCGGCGCGGACAAGAAGGTCCTGTCCGACCAGCACTTCGTCTTCTTCAACAACCTGCGTTCCCCCGAGGGCTCGATCGAGCACGCGGGCGACAACCGGACCGGCGAGGGCGAGGGCGACGACGAGGTCATCAACGTCGACCTGGCGAACACCCCGCCCACGATCGAGAGCATCTTCTTCCCGGTCTCGATCTACGACGCCGACTCCCGGTCGCAGTCCTTCGGCCAGGTCCGCAACGCCTACATCCGCGTCGTGGACCGCAGCAACGGCGAGGAGCTCGCCCGCTACGACCTCACCGAGGACGCCTCCACCGAGACCGCCATGGTCTTCGGTGAGCTGTACCGCAACGGCGCGGAGTGGAAGTTCCGCGCGATCGGCCAGGGTTACGCCTCCGGCCTCGCGGGCATCGCCCGTGACTACGGCGTGAACGTCTAAGGAACACTTCGCCGTTCACAGGGGGCCCGGCTACGGGCCCCCTCGTCGTGCGACCCAGGCATGCCGGCGCCCTGGGAGCAACGTTGGACAACCGGCGATCCAGCGGCCACCCTGGTAGCAACCGTCGCCGCCTCGTTCTTCACTCACGAAAGGTCCCAGCGTGGTCCTGCGCATATTCGGCATGTCCCTCGTCGTCACGGTGCTGTCGCTCGTCGTCGCCGTCGTGTACGGCGGACCGACCGCCCTCGCGCTCGCCGCGATCCTCGGCATCCTCGAGGTGTCGCTCTCGTTCGACAACGCCGTGATCAACGCCACCGTCCTGGAACGGATGAGCGCGTTCTGGCAGCGCATCTTCCTCACCATCGGCGTGCTGATCGCCGTGTTCGGCATGCGGTTGGTCTTCCCGCTGGCGATCGTCTGGATCACCGCGGGGCTGGATCCGGTCCGGGCCTTCGACCTGGCCCTCAACCCGCCCCCGGACGGCGCCCTGACCTTCCCCGACGGCAGCCCCAGCTACGAGAAACTGCTCACCGACGCGCACCCGCAGATCGCGGCGTTCGGCGGCATGTTCCTGGCCCTGCTGTTCCTCAACTTCATCTTCGAGGAACGCGACATCACCTGGCTGAGCTGGCTGGAGCGGCCGCTGGCCAAGGCGGGCAAGCTGGACATGCTCTCCGTGGTGGTCGCGGGCGCGGGCCTGATCCTCACGGCGGAGTACATCGCCGACGAGGCGCACCGCTCCACCGTCCTGGTGGCGGGCCTGCTGGGCATGATCACCTACATCGCGGTGGACGGCCTCGGCTCCATGTTCCACACCGAGGAGCACACCGAAGGCGGCCCGTCCGAACTGGCCAAGGCCACCGGTAAGGCGGGCTTCTTCCTGTTCCTCTACCTGGAGGTGCTCGACGCGTCGTTCTCCTTCGACGGCGTGATCGGCGCGTTCGCCATCACCTCCGACCCGATCATCATCGCGCTCGGCCTCGGCCTGATCGGCGCCATGTTCGTCAGGTCGATCACGGTGTACCTGGTCCGCAAGGGCACGCTGTCGGAGTACGTCTATCTGGAGCACGGCGCGCACTGGGCGATCGGCGCGCTGGCGGCGATCCTGCTGGTCTCGATCGGCGTGCACATCAACGAGATCGTCACCGGACTGGTCGGCGTCGCGTTCATCGGCGCGGCGTTCATCACCAGCATCGTCCGCAACGGCCGGGCAGACGAAGAGGAACTGGACAGCGAACGGGAACCGACGCCGGTAGGCTGAGGCCTGGCAAGCAGCCGAAGACCCGTTGCGGCAGCGGCCCCATCCCGAAGGATGGCCGCTGCCGCTCTCGTTTCCACAGAGGGGGGATCGCGCCATGGGGATCAACGACAACCCCGGCGGCGTCAACCTGTCGAAGGTGACTCTGTCGAAGGCGACACCGAGCATCAACCTGACCAAGCCCGGTGAGCAGCAGGGCACCATGCGGGTCAACCTGAACTGGTCGAGCGGCCCGCGAGGATTCTTCCGCCGCGCCAAGGCCATCGATCTGGACCTCGGCTGCCTCTACGAACTGTCCAACGGCGCCAAGGGCGTCGTCCAGGCGATCGGCGGCAACTTCGGCACGCTCGAGGGCGAGCCCCACATCCGGCTCGACGGCGACGATCGCAGCGGTTCGGCCGCGGCGGGCGAGAACCTGCACATCGATCTGTCCCGGCCCGAACTGTTCCGGCGCATCCTGATCTTCGCCTTCATCTACGAGGGCGTGCCCAACTGGGCCGCCGCCGACGGTGTGGTGACGCTCTATCCCACCGCCGGTCCGCAGGTCGAGGTCCGCCTCGACTCTCCGGTGGACGGCGCCCGCTCGTGCGCTATCGCCCTGCTGCAGAACCAGGGCGCCGGGATCACCGTGCACCGGGAAGTGCACTACGTCCACGGCGCCCAGCGCGAACTGGACCAGGCCTACCAGTGGGGCATGCAGTGGCAGGCGGGGCGCAAGTAGGTCAACGCGTCACCGGCGCCGGCTGCCGCCCGACCACCGGCGACGTCGTCGGCTTGCGAGCGGCGAACACCAAGCCGACCAGGCCGACAGCCAGCCCGGCGACCGTCAGCGGTCGCAGCGGCTGATCGATCAGCAGCCAGGCCAGGATCGCGGTCACCGCGGGCGTCGCGAAGAACAGCTTGCCCACCCTGGTCGCGTCCCACCGGCGCAACATGGCGTTGAGCAGCAGGAACGCCGCCATGGAGTTCACCAGCACCATCCAGGTGAGCGACCCGGCGAACCGGCTCATGTCCGACACGTGCACTTGGCCCGACAGCCAGGCCAATGCCCCCGCGATCGGCGCGCTGACCGCCACGTGCAGCGCCGTGGCCGCTTTCGGATCGACGGCGGGTGTGAACCGCTTCTGGTACACGGTGCCGATGCTCAGGCCGAGAAGACCCGCCACGCACAGCAGCAATCCGGTCAGGGAGAAGTGGGATCGGTCGAACACGGCGAGCGCGACTCCGATACCGCCGATGCCGAAACCGAACCACTGCCGCATCGTGACGACTTCGCCGATCAGTCCGGCGCACAGAGCGATGACCACCGGATTCAAGCCCTGCACCAGCGCGATCACCGCCGCCGAGACATGTTCGGCCATCGCCGTGTAGAACGCGCCGAACTGGACCATCTGCATCAGCAACCCGGCGACGAGCACGTGACGCAGCTGGGCGCCTTGCGGCCAAGTCGCCCGCGCGATGCAGGCGTAGGCCGTCAGCAGCACGCCCGCGACGGCGAAGCGCACGAACAGCACGAACAGCGGCGGCGCGGCGCCTACCCCGATCACCCCGGCGATGAACGCACTGCTCCACAGCAAGACGAACAGCGGCTGCGCGGCCACCGTCGCGAATCGGTTCTGCACGGAACCTCCCTTGAATAACCACCTTGGGCGGTTATCACCGTGGCACCCGGCCCACTAACCTGTCAAGACGGTTACTATGAGCACGTGTTCACCTTCGTGAGCGGCAACCTCGCCCTGGACTTCGCCGGCACCGTCAAGGGGCGCTCGACCACGTTCGAGGACGTCCTCACCAGCCCCGCGGCGCTGGCCGACTGGTTCGTCGCCGCGGGGCTGCTCGACAGCCCTCCGCTCAGCGACGCCGGCACCCTCGCGCGGGCGGTGCGCCTGCGCGAGGCGGCCTACCGCATGGCGCTGGCCGGCACCCGGGACAGCGCCTTCGATGAAGCCGACCGCCGGACCGTCAACGAATTCGCCGGCAGCGCCCCACCGGCGGTCAGCCTGCGCGCCGATGGCACGGTCGTCCGCTCCGGCGACGCGGACGCGGCCTTGGCCGCCGTCGCGCGATCCGCGATCGAGCTGCTGGGCAGCAGCGCACTGGTCAAAGAGTGCGGTCGCACCGCATGCACCCGGCTGTACGTGGACACTTCCCGCGGCGGCTCACGCCGTTGGTGCGACATGACCCTGTGCGGCAACCGCGCCAAAAGCGCCGCCTTCCGCGCCCGGCACGGTGGGCACTAGACCACCGGGACCAACTTGCGCGAGCCGGGCTGCGGCACATGGGCAGAGGTCGAACGAGTTCCGCGCGGCGCCGCCCACAGGAAGACGAAGAAGAAGACGATCAGCAGACTCGCGCGCCCCCACACACCGAATTGGACGATGCGCTCCATCAGCTCGACCGAGGTGCCCTGACCCATCGAGTAGAAATAGCGGAACACTCCGATGCCGATGGCCGCGTCGGCGACGAGATAGCTGCCGATCAACCACCAGGGAATCCGGAGCAGCACCAGGAACGGCACCAGCCAGAGGGTGTACTGCGGGGAATGCACTTTGTGGAGCAACAGGAATCCACACAGCATCGCACCGCTCACACCGACCCAGGGAAATACGCCGGTGGTCAGATAACGCCGCCAGCCGAGCACCATGGCCAGCGCGAACGCCGCGAGCACCAGCACGGGCGAGGCGACCGAGACCACCTGCTGGAACGCCGCCTCGCTGCGCGCGTCGGGACCGAACATCGGCCGAAGTCCCCAGTACCAGATCGAATTCGTGGTGATGTCGGCCTGACGCAACTGCTGGAACGTGATGGACGCGCGCCAGCCCTCGTATCCCACCAGGGCGAACGGCAGGTTGACCACGACCACGGTGCCGATCGCCGCGGCCGCGGTGAGCAGAGCGCCACGGACGTCCGGCTCGCGATCACCGCCCTCCGCGTCGCGCTCGCCACCGCCGGTCAGCACGTAGGCCAGCAAAGGCAACACGAAGATCCCCGGATACAGCTTGAGGCAGAATCCGAGCCCGAGCAGCACCGCGGCCGCGATGCCTCTGGTACGCACGGAGTAGCGGGTCAGCGCCGACATCACGTAGACGGCCGCGACCGCCGTGCACACGACCGGAAGCTCCCAGTTGTGGAAGGCATACAGGACCAGCGGCGGTCCGGCCGCCCACAGCAGGGCCGCGCCCCCGGCCAGACGGGCCAGCATCCATGCGGTCAGCAGCGCGAAGGGCGCCAGCAGCAGCGCCGAGTAGCGCAGGAAATCGGCGTCGTTGTCCGCGCCGACCGCGCCGATCCACATCAGCACGCCACTGAGCACCGGATACTCCACCGCGCCGCCGACCAACGCGCCGCCGTCGGTGATGCCGCCGCTCACATATGGAAAGACGTGCTCGTTGATATCCCGGCCGAGCCAGAGGAATTGGATGTCGGAATAGCAGACGTCCGAATCCTTGACGACGTCGAAAACCGTGCTGCGCCCGTCCCGGTCGAACGGCGCACCCGCGCAGCGCGCCTTGTTCGCATAGGCCAGCGCGAGGACCAGGCCGCAGAGCAGCACCACCACCACGGCGAATGCCGCGCGGCGTCGCACACCACCCGCGGGCAGGTCGCTGGCGGCGAGTCCGGTCGGCATGGATCCACCCTAAGCGGACGCTCCCGGGCGTGGCGCCGTTCCCCTTCCAACGGATGTGAACGCGGCCGCCCGCCGCATGGCGCCGGGGCGGCTCGCCGGGGTGATTTCACTGCTCAGCCGCCGCTCATGTAGCCTGTTCGGGTTGCTGACGCAACGACCCTCCTGCCACGGACCGTCCGTGGCCGTTTCCTAGTCCACAGGAGGTGATTGGTCCGTGCGTCATTACGAAGTGATGGTCATCCTCGATCCGAGCCTGGACGAGCGCACTGTTGGTCCGTCGCTGGACAACCTGCTCAGTGTCGTTCGCACCGAGGGCGGCAAGATCGACAAGGTCGACATCTGGGGCCGCCGCAGGCTCGCCTACGAGATCGCCAAGCACGCCGAGGGCATCTACGCCGTGGTCGACCTGACCGCCGAGCCCGCCACCGTGAGCGAACTCGACCGCCAGCTCGGTCTCAACGAGTCGGTGCTGCGCACCAAGGTTCTGCGCCACGACAAGTAGTCCGGCAACCCTCGTTTGCGTCGGAGCCTGTGCCTAGGCTCTAGCGCAACAGCGAGACGCGGACTGCACACCGAGCAGGAGGAACCACATGGCAGGCGACACGGTCATCACCGTCATCGGAAATCTGACGGCCGACCCGGAGCTTCGATTCACACCGGCGGGACAGGCGGTGGCGAATTTCACCGTCGCGTCGACTCCCCGTGTGTTCGACCGTAATTCGAACGAATGGAAAGACGGCGAAGCGCTGTTCCTGCGCTGCAATATCTGGCGCGAGGCCGCGGAGAATGTCGCCGAAAGCCTGACCAGGGGTTCCCGTGTCATCGTGAGCGGACGACTCAAGCAGCGCTCTTACGAAACCCGCGAGGGTGAGAAGCGCACGGTCGTCGAGCTCGAGGTCGACGAGGTCGGTCCCTCGCTGCGCTACGCCACCGCGAAGGTCAACAAGACCAGCCGCGGCAGCGGAGGCGGCGGCTTCGGGTCCGGCTCCGGCGGCGGTGGCGGCTATGCCTCCTCCGGTGGTGGCGGTGGGCGTTCCGGCGGTGCCGAGGACGACCCGTGGGGCAGTGCGCCCGCGGCAGGCTCCTTCGGGGGCAGCCGCATGGATGACGAACCGCCGTTCTGAGAACGGCCACAACGGCCCGGCCGATTCGGGCCATCACTGATTACGGAGTACAAGACCATGCCTAAAGCGCCCGCGCGCGAAAAGGTGCTGAAGAAGAAGGCTTGCTCGTTCTGCAAGGAGAGCAAGACCGGAAGCGTCACGATCGATTACAAGGACACGGCGTTGCTGCGCAAGTACGTCAGCGACCGCGGCAAGATCCGCGCCCGCCGCGTCACCGGCAACTGCGTGCAGCACCAGCGCGATATCGCGGTTGCGGTCAAGAACTCGCGTGAGGTCGCCCTGCTGCCTTACGTGTCGACGGCTCGCTGAGAAAGGGAGGCACGCCAATGAAGTTGATTCTTACCGCTGATGTGGACAACCTCGGTGCCCCCGGCGACACCGTTGAGGTCAAGGACGGCTACGGCCGCAACTACCTGCTGCCGCGCGGCCTGGCGATCGTGGCCAGCCGTGGCGCGCAGAAGCAGGTCGAGGGCATCCGCCGGGCGCAGGAAGCCCGCCGGGTGCGCGACCTGGACCACGCCAACGAGCTGAAGCAGGCCATCGAGGGCCTGGAGTCGGTCTCCCTGGCGGTGAAGACCGCCGGCACCGGCAAGCTGTTCGGCTCGGTGACCCAGTCGGACGTCGCCGCGGCTGTCAAGGCGGCGGGCGGCCCCGTCGTCGACAAGCGCAGCATCGAGCTGCCGAAGGCGCACATCAAGACGACCGGCAAGCACGGCATCGCGGTGCACCTGCACCCGGACGTGGTGGCGAAGTTCGACCTGACGGTCACCGCCGCCTGATTCAGGGCATCACGTCGAGGACCACCCCCGTCTGTGGACGGGAGTGGTCCTCGATTGTGCCCGCTGCTAAGCGCTGATTAGTAGCCAATCATTTGCCGAATGAGCGAGAGCGTCATTCGGGACAATCTGGGCGCCATCGCGTACTCCACCGGCGCCCGGTTTACCCAGCCTGTGGATTACTGGCGGAACCGACCGTTCGCAATGTGATTCAGGTCATATGCGGCTCACGTGCTGTTAACCCAACACGCCCGGCTGTTCAACTTGGACGACACGCCGGTGCTTTCTTAATCCACACCTGGAAAAACGTGGAAGCCCATGTCTATCTGCGTATTTGACCTTGTCGGACTGGGTTTTCCCCAAGTTGTACACAGGGGGTGCACACGGTTGGGTGAACTCTCCCCAAGTTATCCACAGCTGTGTGCACAGGACGGTTTGGTGCCCGCCCTGCGGGTCGCCTAGGTTCGTCGCATCGCTGCGCGCCGACCGCTCCCCAGCGCGCGCACGGACCGGTGCCGCGGCGGTAGCTGGAGCCCTGGTCAACGGCTTGGACGAACGTGTCGGTGCCCGGGAGTAAAACGAGTCGACAGGGTGCATCCCGGTCGCGGGGTAGAGAGGACGGTCGAGTCTGGTGACAACCACCGATGACCGCGGGCACACGGATTTCCCGCCCGAACCTCCCGGCGAAGATTTCGGTCGCCAGCCTCCGCACGACATGGCGGCCGAGCAGTCGGTGCTCGGCGGCATGCTGTTGAGCAAGGACGCCATCGCCGACGTGGTCGAGGTGCTTCGGCCCGGCGATTTCTACCGCCCCGCCCATCAGGCCATCTACGACACGATCCTGGATCTCTACGGGCGCGGGGAGCCCGCCGACCCGGTGACCGTCGCCGCGGGCCTCGACCGCCGTGGCGAGCTCAAGCGCATCGGCGGCGCGCCCTATCTGGTCACGCTCACCCAGACCGTGCCAACCGCGGCCAACGCGGGCTACTACGCCGAGATCGTCGCCGAGAAGGCCATTCTGCGCCGCTTGGTCGAGGCGGGCACCCGCATCGTCCAGTACGGCTACGCGGGCGCCGACGGCCAGGACGTCGCCGAGGTGGTCGACCGCGCCCAAGCCGAGGTCTACGAGGTCACCGAACGCCGCACCAGCGAAGACTTCCTCCCCCTCGAAGAATTGCTCCAGCCGACGATGGACGAGATCGACTCCATCGCCAGCCGCGGCGGCATATCCCTCGGCGTCCCCACAGGTTTCACCGAACTCGACGAAATCACCAACGGTTTGCACCCGGGCCAGATGATCATCGTCGCCGCCAGGCCTGGAGTTGGTAAATCGACGCTGGGAATGGATTTCATGCGCAGCTGCTCGATCAAGCACGGCTTGGCGAGCGTCATCTTCTCACTGGAGATGAGTCGCACCGAAATCGTCATGCGGTTGTTGTCGGCGGAGGCGAAGATCAAGCTCGGGGATATGCGGTCCGGGCGGATGAGCGACGACGACTGGACCAAGCTGGCGCGGCGGATGAGTGAGATCAGCGAAGCGCCGCTGTTCGTGGACGATTCGCCGAACCTGACGATGATGGAAATCCGCGCCAAAGCGCGACGGCTCAAACAGCGCCACGATTTGAAACTCGTGGTGGTGGATTACCTCCAGCTGATGACGTCGGGCAAAAAGGTCGAATCCCGTCAGCAGGAAGTCTCGGACTTCTCCCGTAACTTGAAACTGCTGGCCAAGGAACTCGAAGTGCCGGTGGTCGCGATCAGCCAGCTCAACCGCGGTCCCGAACAGCGAACCGACAAGCGCCCCATGGTGTCCGATCTCCGCGAATCGGGCTGCATGCCCGCCAGCACCCGCATCCTCCGCGCCGACACCGGCGACGAGACCACGCTCGGCGACCTGCTGTCGAGCGGGGAGCGGCCGTTGGTGTGGTCGCTCGATGAACGGATGCGGATGGTTGCCCGACCGATGGTGAAGGTGTTCTCCAGCGGGCGCAAAGAAGTGTTCCGCCTGCGCCTGGCATCGGGCCGAGAAGTGGAAGCGACGGGAAACCATCCGTTCTTGACCTTGGATGGCTGGATTCCGCTCGAGAAGCTGTCGGTCGGCGACCGACTCGCCACTCCTCGTCGGGTACCGGAGCCGGTACACACGTCGCGGATGCCCGATGCCGAGGTCATCCTGCTCGCCCACATGATCGGCGACGGCTCCTGCGTGAAGCGGCAGCCGCTGCGCTATGCCAGCGTCGATGAGGAAAACCTGGCGGCGGTCACCGAAGCAGCGACGCATTTCGGCGTTACCGTCGCTCGTGACGACTATGCGGCAGCGAGGGTCACGACGCTTCGGCTGCGCGCTCCGAACCGACTTGCGCGCGGCAAACGCAATCCGGTTGCCGCGTGGCTGGATGAACTGGGACTGTTCGGTCTGCGCAGCTATGAGAAGTTCGTACCCAAGCGCGTCTTCGCGCTTCCGAATGATCAGATAGCATTGTTCCTGCATCATCTCTGGGCAACGGATGGCTCCGTGCGCTGGGATGCGAAGGGACGTCAGGCGAGGATCTACTACGCATCCACCAGCCGCCGCCTGATCGACGATGTAGTCCAATTGCTGCTGCGCTTGGGCGTGCACGGCCGCATCAAAAAAGTCACCAAGTCCGGCTACCGGGATTGTTGGCATCTCACTATCGACGGCGCGGAGAATCAGACGATCTTCCTGCGTGACATCGGGGTGCACGGCGCACGGGGGCAGTCCGCCCGAGCAGCCCTTGCCCAATTGGAGCCGATGACACGCAATACCAACGTCGACACGGTTCCCCGCGAGGTTTGGTCGAAGGTTCGTACGCTGCTGAGCGCCAAGGGCATGACGCACCGCGAATTCTCGGCGGCGATGGGTTCACGTTTCTGCGGATCGACGATGTGGAGGCACTCGCCCAGTCGATCCCGGCTGGCTCGGGTGGCAGCAGTGCTGGAAGACGCAGAAATCGAAATGTTCGCCACGAACGATGTCTTCTGGGACAAGATCGTCGACATCACCAGCCTCGGTGAGCAGGACGTCTACGACGGCACCGTGCCAGGAACACACAATTTCGTCGCGCAGGGAATCTCGGCGCACAACTCCCTGGAACAAGATGCGGATATGGTCATCCTGTTGCATCGTCCCGATGCTTTCGAGCGCGACGACCCGCGCGGCGGTGAGGCGGACCTTATTCTCGGCAAACACCGTAACGGTCCTACCGCGACAATTACTGTCGCCCACCAATTGCATTTGTCGCGGTTCGTGGACATGGCGCGCGGCTGAGTTCTGCCGGCGATGAGCATCGGGGCGCCGTGTGCGTCCCGATGACCTCGCGGCGCGGCGTCGTCGCCGGTCGACGACGCCGCCGAGCGGTGCTCCGACGCGCTGGGTAGGCGGAAGACGCTTCGGGGTTCGAACCCTTCCATCCGGCATCAAGTAACGCTCAGGGCCCCGGCCACGACGTCCTCGGTGACGTATGGCCCGTCGGGGGGCTTGTCCGTCCACTTTGTCGGTGTATGGAATGGGAATCAGGACATGGCTCTTCGCGAGTTCTTCGCGCGGCATCGTATCGCTTCGGCGGTGGCCGCACCGGCGGCGTTGGGAGTGGCGGCGGTCGTCGTCGCCTCGTTGGCGCTGACCTCGACGCCGGAAACCAGGGATACGCGGCTCACGACGTCCGTCACGGAATGCCGCGACATGGTCACCATCTCGGTGGCCGGTCGCAACGACACTCCGGTGGAGGGCACCACCAAGATGCTGGTGGACGCGAACGGCAACCCTTTGCCCGCGGCGCTGTCGGGCGATCACAGCAGCGAGTGGGTCGATCCGGTGGTCAACGCACCCGCCGACGACGTCGATCCGGACGCGTACGCCGCGGTCTACATCGCCTATCCGGCGAATATGTCCACCTATGAGGACGCCGTCAACGCCGGTGTCGAGAACACCGAACGGGTGATGCGGGAGATCGCCCAGGCGTGCCCCGACACCAAGTTCTCGATCGTCGGATACAGCGAGGGCGCCGACGTCGTCCGCCGTGTCGCGATGAAGATCGGCCATCAGGAACCCGGCCAGGACGGCGCCTACGGGATCGTGGACCCGGACGACGTCGTCGGCGTCGTCATCCTCGCCGATTCGGGCCGGTCGGCGGGCGACGGGCCGTTCCCCGGATCGAAGGACCCGTTCGGCAATCCGGACGGCTTCGACCAGAAATATCAGAGCGGCGCCAACCCGGTCCCCGGACAGGGCGCGGTGCAAGGAACCAGCGGCGACTTCGGCGCGCTCAACGGCAAGATCGCGTCGTTCTGCTCCGACGGCGATCTCACCTGCTCGGCGCCGCAGAACATCTCCCTGCTGCAGTTGGTGGTCAATGTCGGCAGGCAGTTGAACGTCGACGCGCTCGAGCGCGACGGGCTGACGCCCGCGACCGGGCAGGACGTCGCCGTGGTCCTCGGCCGGATCGCGATGGCGGCGTTCGCGGACATCCAGTCGCAGCCGAACTGGATGCAGAGCGACGAGACCTTCCTGCAGGTGCTGTTGCGGGTGTCGGATCCGGCGTACAAGCCGGGGGAGAAGAAGGCTCCTGCGCAGGCGGAGGCGATTTCCACGAACGAGATGTCGCCGCTGGCCTACCTGCCGCAGAAGGTGCTCAACGAGATCGTCGGACTGATCGTGACGAACCAGAACACCATCCCGGTGATCCTGAGCGACCCGTACAACCTCACGCTCGGGCCGAACCACACCGGTCACCACTTCGACTACTGGGACGACGCCGATCCCGCCGCGGGCAAGCCGCTGACCTCGGCGGAGTACGCCGCCGCCTGGCTCACCCACCTGGCGAAGCAGGCGCAGGCCGGCAAGCAGGTCGACCCGACGTCCAAGCCGCAGGCGGCGGATCTGGCCGCCGTGTACAAGGCGGTGGAGACCACCTCGGCGGCTCCGACGACCGAGCCGGCCAAGGCGTCGACCACGTCGCCGAAGCCGACCAGCGCCGCGCCCACGACGACCAGCGCCGCGCCGACGACGACCGGTACCACGGAGCGGCCGACGGCGGCGCCGAGCTCGAGCACCACTTCGGCGCCGGTGGTCACCACGCCGCCCGCTCCGGCTCCGGTCGCGGCTCCGGTCGAGACGACCAAGCCCACCACCACGGAATCGACCACGACGACAACGCAAGCGGCGCCGACCACGACCGCGAAACCGTCGAACTGATCGACCCACGGGCCGCGATCACAGCCTCCAGGCGTGGTCGCGGCCCTCGGCGTCTTCGCTCAGACCAAGCCGCCGTTGGCGCGAATGATCTGGCCGTTGACCCAGTGGCCGTCCGGACTGGCCAGAAACGCCACCACGGCGGCGATGTCGGCCGGTGCGCCGAGTCGTTGCAGCGGCACGGCGTCGGCGAGCCGGGCGATGGTGGCGTCGTCCTTTCCGTCCAAGAAGAGGTCCGTTGCGGTCGGGCCGGGCGCCACCGCGTTGACCGTCACGTCCCGGCCGCGCAATTCGCGCGCCAGGATCATGGTCAGCGCCTCGACGGCACCCTTGCTGGCGACGTAGGCCCCGTACGTCGGAAACGCGGTTCCGACGACCGAGGTGGAGAAGTTGACGATCGCCCCGCCCGGCCGCAGTCGGCGCGCCGCCTGCTGGTCGACGACGAAAGTGCCGCGAATATTGGTCCGGTGCAGGCTGTCGAGCACGGCCAGATCGAGCTCGGCCACCGGCGCGAGATGCATCCGGCCCGCCGCGTGCACCACGACGTCGACGCCGCCGAATTCGCTTTCCGCCCGGTCGAACACCGCGGCCATCGCGGATTCGTCGGCCACGTCCCCCTGTGCGGTCAGCGCCACGCCGCCCGCGCCGCGGATCTGTTCGGCGGCGCTGTCGGCTTCGGCGGCATTCGACGCGAAGTTCAGCACGACGGCGCACCCGTCACCGGCGAGCCGTTCGGCGCACGCGCGGCCGATGCCGCGCGAACCGCCCGTTACCACTGCGACTCGGGCAGGCCCGCCGCTTGTGTTGGCCACCGGTTGCCGTTCCTTTCGTTCGCCGAAGCTGGGAGACGCCCGCCACCAGGACGAACGACTGTTGACGGGTTTTCCTGGGAGTGGCCAACCCTAACAGCGTGGTCATGCGGATTCGCCCGCCAACGCGCGAGGGGTGCGGCGTAATCGGACGCACCGTTGGCGTACCGCCCGACGGCCTCGTCAGTCGGGCACGCCCCGGAGGTGACGGCCGAGCACTTCGATGCGATGACGCTGGATCTGCGTGAATTCCTCGGGGTGATGGATCTCCACGCTCAGCCGCCCGTCGAACGTGCTGATGACACAGGTGCCGCCGCCGGGTTGCTGCGGGCGGCGTCCGGTCAGATCCGGCTTCGCGAGCATGGCGGAGTGGAAGTCGTCGATCCGCAGCTCGTCCTGTTCCGGTAGCGGCGGGATGGTGCCCCAGTTGGTCGCGATGACCACGCCCGGCAGAGCCGGGCGCGGCGCCGCCGCCATGTCGGGGATGCTCAACGGGGTGCGCTGCACGATGCCGGCGGACAGGCCCGCGTGCAGCGCCGCGCCGATGCCGCGGGCCGATTCCACCAGCGTCACGTCGGATGCGGGGGAGAGGTAATTGGCGAACCCGAGAACGTTGGTCCCTTCGGTGGCGCCGATTCGCGGGGTGACCCTGGTCCGCAGGTCGACGGAGTACAGGTAGAGCAGGCCGGTGAGCGGCAGTTCGCGAATCTGGGCTTCGGTCCGCAACAGCGCGGCCGACACCAGGCCGTGCACCGTGACGTTCTCGCGGTGCCCGACGGCGACCAGCGCGGTGGTCTCCTCCCGGGTGAGCAGGCATCGGGTGGTGCGCAGCGTCGGGTAGTCGTCGTCGCGCGGCGGCGGGACGTGCGGCGTGGCTGCGGTGTTCGCGGCGCCGGGCAGCGCCATCTTCTCGATGCCGCGCGCCGCGAGCAGGCGCTCCACCGGGTCGGGGAACGCGTGTACCGGCGCCTCGGGGGTGGCGCCGCCGACCGCGGCCCGATACCCGGCCCAGAATTCGGTGACGATGACGAACGCGTGGAAGGCGTCCGCGATGCTGTGATGGATCACGAGGGTGACGCTCGCGGTATCGCCGTCGCGCACCACGCAGAGTCCGCAGACGCCCGTGCGCTGATCGAATTTCGCTCCGGTGAGCGCCGATTCGGGATTGCCGTCGGCGACGAAGATCTGCGGCGTGGCGTCCGTCGCGACGAAGACGCGACCGCCCTCCGCGGACGACTCGATGCGGGCGCGCAATATCGGGTGCGCCCTGGTGACGGACTCGAGGGCCGCCGTCAAGGCGGGCAGGTCCAACCGGCCGGATACCCGTGCCGCGTAACCGATGAAGACCTCGCCCGCGGCGAACATCTCCTCGCTCGGGGCAAGCCGGCGGATCACGTCGACCACGATGATGTCTTCCCTTCGTTCCGGGCGAAGACTAGCCCGAACAGCGTTGTCCGCGCGCACCATTCGCTCAAATAGGACTAATGGGACACGGATCCGTGCTCACCGGCCTTACCGGGGACGGGAAACCGGATCTGTCGGATGATCCGATCACCTGAATAAGCTCGCAGTGGTCGAAAGCGAGCGGAGCATGTTCCCAACCCCCGACACCGAGTCGGTCACCGTCGGTCCGCATCGCGGAGCGGTCGCGCGATGACCCGCCGCGGGTGGGCGCTGTTCCTGGCGATGGGCGTGATCTGGGGCGTGCCGTACGCGATGATCCGCGTCGCGGTAGTGGATCTCGATCCGATCGTGGTCGCGTTCGGCCGCACGCTGATCGGCGGTTTGCTGCTCCTGCCGGTCGCGCTGTACACCGACGCGCTGGCGCCGGTGTTCCGGCGGTGGCGGCCGCTGCTGCTCTACACCCTGGTGGAGATCACCGGGCCGTGGTTGCTGATCGGGTACGCCGAGACCACGCTGCACAGCTCGACGGTCGGCCTGCTGATCGCGGCGGTGCCGCTGATCGCCGTGGTGATCGTGACCGCGCTCGGCCACGACCGGTTCGACGCGCGCCGGGTGGCCGGTCTGTTCGTGGGGTTCGCCGGTGTCGCCGCGCTCGTCGGCTTGGACGTCGACCTGGGGAATCCGGCCGCGATCGCCGCGATCGGGCTGACCACGGTCGGCTACGCGGTCGGCCCGATCGTCATCAATCGCGCGCTGGCCGATCTGCCCCCGCTCGGTGTGGTGACCGCATCGTTGCTGCTGGCGGCGGTGATCTACGCGCCGTTCGCGGGGTGGCTGCGCCCGTCGCACCTCACCGCAGACGCGGGTTGGTCGGTGCTCGGGCTCGCGGTGGTCTGCACCGCCGTGGCGTTCCTGTTCTTCTTCGCGTTGATCGCCGAGGTCGGCCCTGCCCGTGCCACGGTGATCACCTATATCAATCCCGCGGTGGCGATCCTGCTCGGCGTCACGGCGCTCGGCGAGCCGCTGACCGCGGGAATGGCGATCGGCTTCCCGCTGGTCATCCTCGGTTCGGTGCTCGGAACCGCGCGCGGGCGCGGCGAGGCGAGCACGGACCTCGCCGCGCCCCCGGCACCAGAGGCCGCCGTCCCATTACCCGAGAAGTAATCGCCAGGAGGGGCGGCACTGCCGAGAATCGGTTGCGCGCCGCGTGATCGCGCGGCGGGTGTGCGAAAGGACTTCTCGTGTCAGTCACCGTGCCCGCCACTCGAGCGGTGGTCGAAGAGTTGTTGCGGCGAATCGCTTCCGGAGACCCGGACGCGGTGGCCGAGTTGTACGCCGAAGACACCGACTGGCAGCTCGATTGGCCGGAGGCGGAGCACGGCCGCGCGGCGACGCCCTGGATCCGGCACCGTCGTACCCGCGCCGACGCCGCCGAGCATTACCGCTCGCTCGCCGAACACCATGTGCCGGAGGACGTGGACACCCGGGTCGAGCGGGTGCTGGTCGACGGTGCGGACGCCGTGGTGCTCGGGGAGATCCGGCAGACCGCCCGCCGCACCGGCCGCGCCTATCGCGCGCGGTTCGCGTTGCATCTGACGGTGCGAGACGGTCTGATCGTCCGGCACCACGTCTACGAGGACAGTCTCGCGGTCGCCCAGGCATTCGATCCGGGGGAGTAGGTAATACGCTGCTCGGGATGCTGCATCCGACGGAAGACTTCGCAGACGAACATCCCGACGTGGCCGTCACCCGCGCCGCCTACGACGACGTCGCCGATCTCTATACCGAGCTTTTCCGGGACCACCTCGCCGGCGCGGTACTCGACCGCGCGATGCTCGGCGCGTTCGTGGAGTCGGTGGCGCGCAAGGGTTCCGGGCCGATCGCCGATCTCGGTTGCGGCCCCGGACGGCTCACGGGCCATCTCGCGTCGTTGGGGGCCCAGGTGTTCGGCATCGATCTTTCGCCACGCATGCTGGAGCTGGCCCGCGCGGAACATCCACAGCTGCTTTTCGCGCAAGGGTCGGTGGAACAGCTACCCATAGGCGACGAGGCGCTCGGCGGCATCGTGGCGTGGTACTCGTTGATCCACCTTCCGCCGGATCGCGTGCCGCACGTGTTGAGCGAGTTCCATCGGGTACTCGCAAACAAAGGGCACGTGTTGCTGGCCTTCCAAACGGCAGACCAGCCGGATGCGGTGGAAGCCTTCGACCACAAGGTGACTCGCGCCTATCGGTGGGCGCCGAAGCGTCTCGCGCGCCTGCTCGGTGCCGCCGGGTTCACCATGATCGCTCGGATGGTGCGCGAGCCGGATCCCGAGGAGCGGTTCGGGCAGGCCTACCTACTGGCCGCGAAGGTTCGGTGACATACCGAACACGTTCCATCCGGTCCGGGTGAGTCCGTCTCCGGGTAGGTTTGTCGTGTCGCGGCGGCTTCACGGCTGCGCGGGCCCGCCGACAACGTGGTCGATCGAACTCCGAACATCTTCACCATGTCGTCAGGGGGCGACTCATCATGGAATTCATCGCGCCGGTCGATGCCGTCTTCTTGCTCGCCGAATCCCGGGAACAGCCGATGCACGTGGGTGCGCTGCAACTGTTCGAGCCGCCGGAGGACGCCGGGCCGGATTTCGCCGCACAAGTGCACGACAGACTGGTGGGCAACACCGACGTCGATCCGGCCTTCCGCAAGCATCCCGCCACGATCTTCGGATCCCCGCAGATGGCGTGGACCTATGCCGACGACGTGGAACTCGACTATCACGTGCGGCGGCTGGCCGTCCCTGGGCCGGGGCGCATGGACCAGCTCGTCGAGCTGGCCGCCGGGCTGCACAGCAGTCTGCTCGACCGGCACCGCCCGCTGTGGGAGTTCCATCTGATCGAAGGGCTCGCCGACGGCAGGTTCGCGCTGTATTCGAAGATGCATCACGCGTTGATCGACGGCGTTTCCGCGCAGCGTCTCCTGCGCCGCACGCTGACCAGCGATCCGGGCTCGAGTGTCACACGGGTGCCGTGGCACCTGCCTCGGGGCAGGCGCGGGACGCGGTCCGGTACGGGGAGCGCGGCGCGCAATCTGGTCGCCGCCGCCACGTCCGGCGCGTCGGTGCTGCGTGCCGCGCGCACCGCGCTGGCGCGCCAGCAGCTGACCCTGCCGTTCGCGGCGCCGCGCACCATGTTCAACGTCCCCATCGGCGGCGCGCGCCGCGCGGTGGTGCGGTCCTTGCCGTTGGAGCGGTTGCAGCAGGTGAAGAAGGCGACCGGCGCGACGCTCAACGACGTGGTGCTCACCATGTCGGCGGGCGCGCTGCGACGGTATCTGCTGGAACGCAACGCCCTGCCGGACAAGCCGCTGGTCGCGATGGTGCCGATGTCGCTGCGCGCCGAGGACGACGAGGAGACCGACGGGGTGAAGGTCGGCGCGGTGCTGTGCAACCTCGGCACCGACATCGCCGATCCGCTCGGCCGCCTCCAGGTGGTCGCCGCGTCGATGCGCGACGGCAAGGACGTGTACCGCACGCTGTCGTGCAACCAGACGATGGCGTTGTCGGCATTGATGCTCAGCCCGCTGGCCCTCAATCTCGTGCCCGCGCTGATCCCGTGGACCAATCCGACCTTCAACATCGTGATCTCCAACGTGCCGGGGCCGCGCGAGCCGATGTATTGGAACGGTGCGCGGCTGGACGCGAGCTACCCGCTGTCGATCCCGTTCGACGGCCAGGCGGTGAACATCACGCTGACCTCCAACGCGGGCAATCTCGACTTCGGCGTGGTCGGCTGCCGCCGCAGTGTGCCGCAACTGCCCCGTCTGCTCGATCACCTGGAGGCCTCGCTCGCCGAACTGGAGCGCGACACCGCCTGACCCGGCAGCGCATTCCGCAGAAAACTAGAACGTGTTACTGTCGAGGCATGGTGCAACGGCCAGTCGACGAAGCCGCAGCCGCTTCATGGCGATATCAGCGGCTCGCGGCGGACTCGACGCGCGGCGACCGAGCCGAGCCGAGCGCCACTTATGCAACTCGTTCTAGTACATCTGCGCCGCGCCGTTCGCGGCGGAGCAGTTAGGGAGACCAGCACGCCATGCGTACCGAAATCTGCGAACGGCTCGGGATCGAATTCCCCATCTTCGCCTTCACCCACTGCCGCGACGTGGCGGCCGCGGTCAGCAACGCGGGCGGACTCGGCGTGCTCGGCGCCGTCGGCTTCACCGCCGAGCAGCTCGAGGTCGAGCTGGCCTGGCTGGACGAGCACGTGCAGGGCGTCTACGGCGTCGACCTGGTGATTCCCTCGAAGTACGAGGGCAAGGGCATCGATGGGCTGAGCCCGGAGGAACTCGAGGCCAAGCTGGCCGAGTTGGTCCCGCAGGGGCACCGCGACTTCGCGGAGAAGATCCTCGCCGACCACGGCGTGCCCAAGCTGCCCGAGGACGAGCACCACAACCAATTGCTCGGCTGGACCGCCACCACCGCGGGGCCGCAGGTCGAAGTGATCCTGCGGCATCCGAAGGCGAAGCTGGTCGCCAACGCCCTCGGCACCCCGCCGGAGGACGTGATCAAGCAGGTGCAGGATTCCGGCCGGTTGATCGGCGCGCTGTGCGGTTCGGTCAAGCACGCGCTCAACCACAAGCGCGCGGGCCTTGACTTCGTGGTGTGCCAAGGGACCGAGGGCGGCGGTCACTGCGGCGAGGTGTCATCGATGGTGCTGTGGCCGCAGGTCATCGACGCCGTCGGCGACCTGCCGGTGCTGGCCGCGGGCGGCATCGGCAACGGCCGCCAGGTGGCCGCCGCGATGGCGATGGGCGCCGCGGGCGCGTGGACCGGCTCGGTGTGGCTGACCGTCGAGGAAGCCAACGTTCCGCCCGCCCAGATGCAGACCTACATCGACGCCACCAGCCACGACACCGTGCGTTCGCGCGCATGGACCGGCAAGCCCGCCCGCATGCTGCGCAATGACTGGACCGAGGCGTGGGAGCGGGCCGACACCCCGGATCCGCTGCCGATGCCGCTGCAGATGATGGTCGCGCTGGACGGCGTGAAGCGCGGGCACCGCTATCCGGAGGCCGCCAAGGACGTCAACTTCAACCCGGTCGGCCAGATCGTCGGCATGATGAACCGGGTGGAGCGGTCGGCGGACGTGGTCAACCGCCTGATCCAGGAGTACGTCGAGGCGTGCGAGCGTCTCAACAAGCTCAACGGCGGAGCCTGAGTCCCGGCATAGGTTCCGAGGCGGCGATGCCGCGCGGTGCGGCCGCGCGGCGTCCAGCCGGTGGAGTCCGGGATGATCGCACCGGCGTCGAGGCGGCCACCCTCGCGCCGATGCGATCGCCGGTGCACGGCTTCGGGTCGATCGCACGGCACAGCAGGGCTCGCCGCTTGTGCTGCCGCTCAGACGTTTCGGCGCGGTCGGTCCTTCCACCGCAGGCCGAGCACCTTTGTCGATTCGGGATCGATTCATCCCATTCGCACCATGCGGTGTCTGGGTCGGATCTCGGCGCAGAACCCGGCGGCAGGGACATTTTGGAGGCCCTGAGCGGACTGGGTCGAGAGAGCCGCCCAAGCACGTCTCAGACAGATTGTGCAGCGTACGAAACGGCTAGGCGGTCGCGGCCCGATGCTCGTCGGCGCTTTCCTCGACGCCGACCACCAACTCCTCGAAGCGCGCGACGACCTTCTCGTGGTACATGCCGAACAAATCCTCGAACAGCGCCAGCTGAGCCTCGCTCGGCCCCGATCCGGAGTCCCACACCGCGGCCAGCGCCCGCCAGACCAAGACGTGCAGATCCGGCGCGCCCGCGAAGTACGCCTCGACCGCCTCCGGCACCTCGAGCACCGTCTCGCCGATCGAGTTCAAGATCGCGCGCTGCATGGGGAGTCCGAGCGCGGTCAGCAGCCTGCGCACGAGCGCGACCTCGAGCGCGAGCATCTGCCGCAAATCCGGATCCTGCTGACGCGCTATGGCTTCGAGTTCGTCGATGGTGGATTTCGTTTCGGCCGAATCGATCCGCTTTTCCCCGCCGGTGTAGGCGAGCAGCGCCTCCAGCACGAGATTGCGCTCGACATCCACGAGGTCGCGGAACATCTCCATCGCGATGTCGGGCATGGGAATCGAGAAACGGAACAGCTGGCGGTACACGTCCACCCCGCCCGCCTCCCTGACGTCACGGATCGTGAATCCCTTGCCGCGCCTGGCTTCGACGAAACCGTACGACTCCAGCCTGCCCAGGGTCAGCTGCGCGGTCGCGCGGTTCATGTCGAACTCCTCGGCGACCTGACGTACCGACGGCATGAGATCCCCCGGTTGATATTCCCCTGCGGCAACCCGGCGCGCCAGCTCGTCGGCAACGTCGGCGACCACCGTCTGGGATCCCATCGAAGTCACCTTTCGACTACTTTCGAAATACGTCCCAGACAGTCTAAGCCCTACTGTCCGGTACTGCACCTGTGTCACACTTGTGCCCGCGACTGTGAGGTGAGTCATGACCATCCGGCCCATCGGAGAGCGCCCCGAGGAGGGGGCGGCGGGCAAGCGATCCCGGCTTTTCGCGTCGCGTTCCCACGGTAAACCACCTGTTCACGGTGCTGTTCGCGGGGCCAAGCTCGCCGCGCTGCCGATGGCGTTCGCCGGAAGGCAGGCCGCGGGCCTCGGCAAGCGGGCACTCGGCAGATCGGCCGAAGAAGTCAATCGCGACATTCAGCTCCGCACCGCGCAGCACATCTTCGAGGTGCTCGGGGAGCTGAAGGGCTGCGCCGCGAAGCTGGGGCAACTGCTGGCCATCTACGAGCTGGCGCTGCCCCGGGAGCTGGCCGAGCCGTACCGGATCGCGCTCAGCAGGTTGCAGGACGCCGCGCCCGCGATGCTGCCGCACACCGTCCACGCCGCCATGGCCGAAAGCCTCGGAGCGCGATGGCGTTCGTATTTCCGCGCGTTCGACGATCGGCGCGCCGCCGCGGCATCGCTCGGCCAGGTGCACCGCGCGATCTGGCACGACGGCAGACCGGTCGCGGTCAAAGTGATGTATCCCGGCGGCAGGCAGGCGGTGGCGCGCGATCTGGACCACCTGCGTCGGATCTCCTATCTCGCCGCGGTTTTCCTGCCTGGCGCGGACATCGCGGCGGTGACCGAAGCGATCTGCGCGTCCGTCGCCGGGGAACTCGACTACGCGGCGGAGGCCGATCATCAACGCGCCTTCGCCGCGGCGTACGCCGACGATCCGGACTTCTACGTGCCGAATGTGATTGCGCAACAGGGCGACGTGCTGATCAGCGAGTGGCTCGACGGCACGCCGGTGCCGCGCGTCGTCGCCTCGGGCACCAAGGCCGAGCGCGACCGGGTCGGCATGCTCATGGTCCGCTTCGTGACTTCGGGCTGGGCCAGGCACGGCCTGCTGTACGCCGATCCGCATCCTGGCAATTTCCGCGTGCTTGCGGACGGCAGGCTCGGCGTGATGGATTTCGGCGCGTGCTGCGCTTGGCCGCCGGAGGGCTTCGGCGAATTGACGCTCGACTGCTGCAAAGCGATATTCCGCGGCAGCCCTGGCGATCTGGCGGACGCAACGCGCAGACACGGGTTCGTGGAGAACGGACGCGCACTCGACAGCGATGCGCTCTACGCCGCGATCACTCCGTGCGGCGAGCCCTTCCGGCACCAGACCTACCGCCTGACCACCCGCTGGTTGCGCCGGCAAGTCCTGCGCGCCACCAATCCTCGATTGACCAACGTGGTCCGGCAGATGACCATGCCCGCCTACTTCACGCCGTTCGCCCGCTCGTTCCTCACGCTGGTCGGCGTGCTCGGTCAACTGGAGACCGAAGGTCCCTATCGCGACGAAATCGTCCGCTGGATACCGGAATTGAGCGAGGCGTTCGTCTCGGACGAGACAGCGCGGACGGCCGCGCAGACGGTGGATCTCGCCGCCGCGCGGAGGAGACGCGCCGAGGTGGGCAAGCGGGATGTGCCAACCGGGTAATTCGGATCACACTGTGACACAAGGGAGTTCGACCCAGAGCACGTTGATGCGTCGCGAACGCGAAAAATAGGCCATTCTGTCTGAGACAAGTACGATCGCATGGCCCGGTGGTCGAAAATTCAACGAGTCACCGCCGCAGCCACGCGCGCCACTGCGGAGCGATGAGCGCGGCCATCTCCTGGTAACCAGCGGCCCCCGGATGCGCCCCATCGCCCGCGCGGACGTCGGCGGACCACACCGCGCCGGCGCGCAGGGGTTGGTGCACCCGCACGTACGGCACGTGCGACCCGGCGCAGACCTGGGCGAACCGTTCGTCCAGCGCGGCGGTGCGGGCGTTGTGCTCGTCGTCGGCGATCGGCGGCGGAGCGACCATCAGCACCGGCCATCCCCGCTCGGCCGCCTGCGCGATCAGCTCGCCGAGGTTGGCGACCGATTCCTCGGGCGCCACCCGCGAACCGCCGTTCTCGTGCATGGTGTCGTTCACGCCGAACGACAGCACGACCCGCGCGTCGACACCTTCCGGCAGGCGGGGCGCGCACTCCGCGCGGAAGCGCCGCAGGATCTCGGCCGAGGTCTGTCTGCGCACCCCGAGGTTGTAGGCCGTCAGCGGGACCCCTTCCGCGTGCGCGAGGGACACCAGCCTGCCCGCCCACCCCAGAGAACCCGGGTCGCCGACACCGGCGACGAACGAATCCCCCACGAAACACACACGCAGATCACGGCTCACCCGCGTGATCCTGACAGGCCGGGACCGGCCCGCGAGTTCCGGGTACGGGCAATATGATCACGGAGGTTCGACCGGGAGGGAGTTATGGTGACAACCGAGCCGGAACTCGCGACACCGCCGGTTCCGCAGTGGTTCGCAGAGTTGTTCGCCCATCGACGCTGGATCCGGCGCAGCAGGCCCTTTCCGCACGTGTACGCCCGCGACGTGTTCGTTCCCGAGTTCTATCGACGGCTGGCCGAGGAAGTGGATCGGGTCCGCGCGCGGCGTCCCGAGTTGTTCGCGCCGGTCGCCGCCGGCTACAGCGCCGACGGAATCCGGCTGGCCGATCTGCGCGACGGCCCGCTCGCGGTGTTCTCCTCACGGGAGTGGCACGACCTGGTCGCCCGGCTCGGCGGCGTCGAAGCGACCGGTGACGTCGAAGGGTCGTTGCACCACCACGGTCCGGGCAGCCCGTTCGGCTGGCCGCACAACGACTTCAATCCGGCCTGGTTCCCCGGTCCGCCGCCCGGACCAGGCGAAGTGCGCCTGCCCGACGCCACCGTGCATACCAAGACCGGCGCACGCGCGCCCGGCGTCGTCGCGCGCGAAACCGTGCGCGCCGTCGCGGTGCTGTTCTATTTGGGCAATCCGGGGTGGGCACCGGGCGACGGCGGCGAGACCGCGCTGTACGACCACGTCGCCGAAGGGTCGGCGCTACCGTCGGTGACCCTCGTCCCGCCGCTGGACAATTCGCTGCTGCTGTTCGAGGTCACGCCGCGCACCTGGCATACGTTCGCGGGCAACAACGTCGACGACCGCAACAGCGTGGTGATGTGGGTGCATCGCACCAGGGCGGACGCCGAGCGGCGCTGGGGAGGAGACAAGATTGTCCACTGGTGAACGCCGCGTCTGCCTGCTCACCGGCGCGAGCGGCACCCTGGGCGACGCCTTCTGCCAGGCCTACTACCGCGACTACGACATCGTCGCCGTGTGCCGCACCCGCACACCCGCGGTGCCGTCGCAGCTGGAGTGGTACGTCGATCCGCTGGCGCCGGACGCGGCGGTGCCGGAGAACGATGCCCGCGTGTTCGTGGTGCGATCCGATCTGACCCAGCCGGGCGAAGTGGAACGGGTGGTCGACCTGGCGCTGGCCCGGTTCGGCCGGGTGGACCTGCTGGTGAACAACGCGGCGCACGTCCGGCTGCACCCGGGCGGCATCGTCGACGGCGACGCCGGATTGGAGGACTTCGATCCGCATTTCGCGCTCAATGTCGCCGTGCCACTGCGTTTCGCGGCGCGCTTGGCGCAACGATGCTGGTTGCACGCGGGCCAGGAGAATCGCGCGCGCAATCGCAACATCGTCAATGTCTCGAGCATTTCCGGCTCGGAGGTCTATCCCGGGCAGACGCTGTACTCCGCGTCGAAGGCCGCGCTCAACCAGCTGACCCGCCATATCGCCGCCGAGTTCGCCGAGTTCGGGGTGCGCGCGAACGCCATCGCCCCCACCACTTTCCCGGCATTGGTCCCCACCGAGCAAGTCGCGCGGGCGATCGTCGAGCTGGACGCGAGCGCGGTGTCCGGTGGGGTGTACGGGGTCGGCGTCGAGCCGGAGCGCGCGGACGGATCCTCGCTCCGGCTCGCCGGACCGTGATTACTCGCTCGATGCGAGGCCGGTGGCCTGCTCCGACAGCGTCCAGAGCCGTCGCGCGAGATCGGCGTCGAGCGCCTGCTTGTTCTTCGGCGGCTCCACATCCAGCCGGTGGAAGTACTGGCCGTTGATCGCCGCGCCGTCGGCGGTGGTGGCCAGGTGCACCAGCGGCTCGGCGCCCTTGTCGGGCTGGAGGAAGAACGGACGCCCCAGCGGCGAGCGGATGAACCAGCCGAGGCCCAGCGGCGCGTTGTCGTAGACGCGGGTGGCGACCGCGCCGGGGTGGAAGGCGGCGGTGGTGAGGCCGGTGCCCTCGGTGCGGCGGGCCAGCTCCCTGGTGAACAGGATGTTCGCCAGCTTGGACGCGCCGTACGCGCCGAGCTGGTTGAACGAGCCGGTCGGCGCGTTGGCGGTGTCCAGGTTCAGTTTCGCCATCCGGTAGGTCGTGCTCGCGGTGTTCACCACCCGCGCCCGCGCCTGGATCAAGCGCTCCAGCAGCAGGTTGGTCAGCAGGAACGGGGACAGGTGATTGACCTGGAAGGTGAGTTCGTTGCCGTCGTCGGTGACCGTCCGCTTCGGCCACGCACCGCCCGCGTTGTTGGCCAGCACGTCGATCCTCTGGTACCGGTCGAGCAGTTGATCGGCCAGTTTGCGCACGTCGTCGAGCCGGGCGAAGTCGGCGACGAACGGCTGCGCGCCCGCCTTCGCCGCCACCTCGGCGGTTCGCTCCGGCGATCGGCCGACGACGGCGACGGTGGCGCCGCGCGCGGCGAGCCGCTGCGCCGCGGCGGCGCCGATGCCCGAGCTCGCGCCGGTCACCACCACCGTCTTTCCCGTGAGGTCCTGGTCTTGTGTCTGTTCCCGCGCTGCCATCGCTGCCTCTCGCACATCGGTTTACGTGACCCGATCGTCTTCGGCTCGCGCCGGTTCGGCAAGCACCGACGCGCGGGAGTAGTGCTCGGCGATCTCGTCGCTGGTGGTGAGCCACACTCCCGGGTGGCCCGCCACGTAATCGAGTGCCTCGTCCAGGTACTTGATCCGGAACGCCTGCCCGATCACGAACGGGTGCAGGGCCAGCGCCATGACCCGCCCGCTGCCGGCCGACTCGGCGTAGAGCTGGTCGAGCTGATCGCGCACGATCCGCACGAACTCCGGACCGCTGGTGGCCTTGCCGAGGAACAGCGTGTTGTCGTTGAGTTCCACCGAGTACGGGACGCTGAGCAGGCCGGGTACCGACAGCGGATAGGGCTGGTCGTCGTTGGTCCAGTCGAGGACGTAGCCGAGGCCGAGTTCGGCCAGCAGCGACGGGGTCTGGAAGGACTCGGTGAGCGCGGGCCCCATCCAGCCGCGCGGCCTGCGCCCGGTCGAGCGTTCGATGGTCGCGACCACGTCGGCGAGGTAGGCGCGCTCCTCGTCCGCCGGAACGTCGGGCTGGAAGATCGAGTTGTTCTTCCCGTGGGCGACCCACGCCCAGTCCCGCCGCACCCCCGCCGCCACGATCTGTGGATTGTGTTCGACCACATCCGAATTGAGCAACGCGCTGGCCCGGATGCCGTGCCGGTCGAGCACATCGATGACCCGCCAGATGCCGACCCGAGGCCCGTAGTCGCGCCACCCGTAGTTCAGCGGATCCGGCGCGAGACCCAACGTGCCGGGAAAGATGCTCGTGGACGGCCGATCCACCTGATAGTGCTCGACATTGAGCCCGACATAGAACGCCACCCTGGCGTCACCGGGCCACCGCAGCGGCGGACGATCGACGATCGGGCTGTAATCGAAGAGTTCGTTGTCCATGCCCTCATGCTGAAACTTGACACTGGTGTGAGGATCAACCGTGGCGGGAGTGACGTGCGGCACACCGCGTCGCCGGGCGGAAGACGGCAGCGGTTCCGCGAGCCTCAGCGCGTGCACCGGCCGGTATCGTGCAGCGAACGCAACAACTGATCTCGTACGCACCTGGGCAACTCATCGGGACGCCCAGAAGGGGAGTGGCGCCCGACGCAGACCTGGACACGAATCTCGCGGCTCTCGACCGGTACGGCCCGGAGAGCCGCGGAGGCGGGGAGCGGCTCCAGCGCCACCCAACCAGTACGGCCTGAATACCCGGAGAGGCGGACCAGCATGCGAGTGGACGGGCGGGAGATCCCGGTCACGGGAAGCCTGCTACAACCGCTGATCCGGCGCACCAGTGACATCGTCCGGGTGGTCCTCGCAACGCTGTGGGTGGCGGTCGTGATCGCGGCCTCCTTGATCACCCGACCGGAATGGCTGGCCCTGGAACGCTCGGTCTCCAACATCGTCGGTTTCCTCAATCCGGACCAGTCGAACCTGGTCTATCTGGTCTACGGCATGGCGATTCTGGCGCTGCCGTTCGCGATCCTGATCGAGCTGATCATCGGCAGGCAGTGGAAGCTGCTCGCCGGCTACGCCGCGGCCGGCGTCGTGGCGGGCTTACTGCTGTCCATCACCGGCACCGGTCTGTCCGCGCCGAAATGGCATCTCCAAGTGCCGGACCGGCTGGACACCTTCCTGTCCCAGTTCCTCGACGATCCGCGTTGGATCGCGATGATCGCCGCGATGCTCACCGTGGCCAGCCCGTGGCTGCCCATCCGGCCGCGACGCTGGTTGTGGTTCCTGCTGCTGGCGTTCGCGCCGATCCACCTGGTGGTCAGCACCGTGGTGCCCGCGCGGGCGATGTTCGGGCTCGCGGTGGGCTGGCTGGTCGGCGCGGTGATCGTGCTCGTGGTCGGCACGCCGGCGCTGGAGGTCCCGCTGGACGCGGCCGTCCGGGTGCTCGCCCAACGCGGTCACACGGTCACCGGATTCACCGTCGTGCACCCCGCGGGCCGCGGGCCCTTGGTGCTCGCCGCCGCCATCGAAGGGCCGGAACGCGAGCTGATCGTCGAGCTGTTCGGCAAGAATCAGCGCAGCTTCGGCGCGCTGCGCCAGGTGTGGCGCTGGCTGACCTTCCGCTCCAGCGAGACCGCGGCCATCCACGGTTCGATGCACCGCGCGGTCGAGCACCGCGCGCTCATGGCGATCGCCGTCGCCGACCTCGGGCTCGGCAGTTCCAGCCCTGTCGCGGTCGCTGCGCTGTCGCGTGGCTGGATGCTGTACGCGCTCACCCAACCCTGCGGCACGGCGCTCACCGAACAGTCCGCCGAAGTGCTGCCAGGGGTGTGGCAAGCGCTGGACGCCTTGCAGCGCAAGCAGATCTCGCACGGCGACCTGCGGCCGATCGATATCCGCGTCGCCGACGGCGTCACGCTGTTCGGCGGCTTCGGCAACGCCGAATACGGAGCGTCGGACGCGCAGCTGCAATCCGACATCGCCCAGTTGCTGGTGACGACCACCGCGACGTTCGGCAAGGAGCCGGCCGTGCGCGCGGCGATCGAAACCATCGGCGAAGCCCGGGTACTCGCCGCGGCGAGCCGGTTGACCAAGTCGGCCATACCGACCGGCATCCGCAAAGCGGTTCCGGAGTGGAAGACCGCGCTGTCCGACGCCCGCGAGGAGGTGCGCAAACAGACCGGTCAGGACCGGATCGAAGCCGAGCAGATCACCCGGTTCTCCCGCAAGCAGATCATCCAGCTGGTGCTGCTGATCGGGCTGGTGTACGTCGCCTACCCGTTCATCAGCGCCGTGCCGGCCTTCTTCACCCAGCTGCGCACGGCGAACTGGTGGTGGGCGCTGCTCGGTCTGCTGGTCTCCGCACTGACCTATGTCGGCGCGGCGGCGGCGCTGTGGGCGTGCGCGTTCGGCGCGGTGAACATCCGCAACCTGCTCGTCATGCAGGTCGCCAATACCTTCGCGGCCACCACCACGCCCGCGGGCGTCGGCGGACTCGCGTTGAGCGTGCGGTTCCTGCAGAAGGCCGGGATCGGCACGGTGCGCGCGACGGCCGCGGTGGCGCTGCAACAGGCGGTGCAGGTGATCACGCATATCGGCCTGCTGCTCGCGTTCAGCATCCTCGCGGGCACCTCGGCGGACCTCTCGCATTTCGTCCCGGATGCCACCGTGCTGTATCTGCTCGCCGGCGTCGGGGTCGGGATCGTCGGCGCGTTCATGTTCGTGCCGAAACTGCGCCGCTGGCTGAACAACGCGGTCCGGCCGCAGTTGCAGGAGGTCATCGGTGAACTCGCGGAGCTGGCCCGCGATCCCAAACGGTCCGCGGTGATCATCGGCGGATGCGCGGCGCTCACCGTCGGCATGGCGGGCGCGCTGTGGGCCAGCGTGCAGGCGTTCGGCGGCGGCACCACTTTCATCACCGTCACGATCGTCACCATGATCGGCGGCACGCTCGCCGCCTCCGCGCCGACGCCGGGCGGTGTCGGCGCGGTCGAAGCGGCGCTGATCGGTGGTCTTGCCGCCTTCGGCCTGCCCGCCGAAATCGCGGTGCCATCGGTGCTGCTCTACCGCGTGCTCACCTGCTGGCTTCCGGTGTTCTGCGGCTGGTTCGCCATGCGATGGCTGGCGAAGAAGGACCTGATCTAGGCGGGTTTGACGGCCAGCAGGACGCCGGTCGCTGGGCGCACCGTGACGAACTCGATCTCGTCGAAGCCGTTCGCGCGCAGCACGTCCCGGTACCGGCGGATGTCGACAGCCGCCAGCGGGTCACCGTGGTCGTGCGAAGTGTCGTGGGCGCGGTGGGCGGCGAAACGCGCCATGACGCGCACAGCGGCGGAGAGCACGGGTCCGGTCGGATGCGCGTCGGCGAGCAGGAGCCGACCCCCCGGCCGCAGTACCCGGAACATCTGCGCGAGCGCGGCGGGACGTTGTGCCGCGTCGATGTGGTGCATCGCGAA
This sequence comes from Nocardia implantans, assembly GCF_035544775.1. Classification (NCBI taxonomy): domain Bacteria; kingdom Bacillati; phylum Actinomycetota; class Actinomycetes; order Mycobacteriales; family Nocardiaceae; genus Nocardia; species Nocardia implantans. The sequence goes on from NZ_JAYKYQ010000001.1 coordinate 406,127, forward strand.
GGTCGAGACGACCAGGTCCGCCGACGCGTCGGGCAATGGCAGCGACTGTGCCGCGCCGACCTCGAATCGGCAGTTCGGCAGGTCGCGTGCACGCGCGGTCGCGTAGTCCACCATCTGCCGTGCGGGATCGATGCCGACCACCCGGCCTGCCCCGTGAGCCAGCAATCGAGCGAAATCGCCTGGCCCGCAGCCAACGTCGACGATGTCGGCGCCCGGGGCGGGCCGCGCCAGGCGGGCGAGGCGGGCATTGAGGCGGTTGGCGCCGCCGAGCAAGGTCACCTCCTTGAGGAGCCGATAGCGCCGCGGCTGCGTGAGCAAGATACCGACGTCGTCGGCGCCGTCGTCTCGGGAGGGGATACGGGACTTCTGTTCGTTTTCGGCCATGTGTTCAGGATCCCGCTCCCAGACCGGGATCGCCAGGCACAATGTGGTGAAAACCGTCCGGAATCGGACGGAAGCGAGACATTCGTTCAGGAGAGAAAGTGCCGTCGAGCGGACACAGCACAGCTGACCGCACCGATCGCCGAGTCCGGCGCACCAGGGACTCGCTGCATCGGGCTCTGGTCGAGCTCATGATCGAACGCGGCTACGACCGGATCACCATCAGCGAGATCTTGACCCGCGCCGACGTCGGCCGCTCGACCTTCTACGCGCACTATCGCGACAAGGACGATCTGCTGCTGCGCAGCTGCGCGGAGTACTTGCGAACGGCGATCACCGCGGCGAACCCGGGCGTGCAGGACGATGATCCGCTCGCACCGGTGCACACGTTGTTCCGGCTCGCCGACGGAAGCCCCGAGGTCTACCGGGCGCTGCTGCGCCGCAAAAGCGGGGCCGTGCTCCTGCGGACGACCATCGATGTCGTGACGGAAGTATTGGGCGAGCGGCTGCGCGAGCGACTGCGACTTCCACCCGCGGAGGTCGCCACGACGGTCACCTTCCTGTCTTGGGGCGTGACCGGCCTGCTCAACGCGATCGCCGAGGCCGATCCGCCGCTCTCGGCGGACGAGGCCTATCGCCGTTTACTGCTCCTGGTCGGCCCCGGGCTGACCAGCCGGGTCGGCGGCGCTTCGGCTGGTTCGCCGAGCTCTTAGCGGACCTCTCCGTTGGACCGCGCATCAGAGAGCATCGGCCGATTCCAGCGACCGCGCCTCTGCGGGCCGACTGCTCGGGAAGAGAAGCTGCTCAGCCGCCGATCAGTTGCAGCGCATCCGCGGCGCGCACGCTGCCCGCGGTGACGAGCTCCAGATTGGCCAGCGCGGCCTCGTGGGCTTCCGGGGTGGCGGCGGCCAGACAGTCGGCCACCGGATGCACCGTGAAGCCGAGATCGGTGCCGTGCCGCGCGGTCTGCTCGACGGTCAGATTGGTGGCGACGCCCGTGACCAAAAGCGTCTCGATCCCTTGATCGGTCAGCCACCGCGGCAGTTTGCTGCCCGCCAGGCCGGAGAGTTTCTGGTTGTCGAAGACTTCCGTCGGCTGCGCCGCCATCTCCGGAATGATCGCCGCCCCCGGCGATTCCGGACGGAACTCGGTCTGCGCCGCGCCGACCGAGCGCATGAATCCGGTGTTGCGCACCAGTTCGCCCTCACCGATCGGAATGGTGAACCGGGTGAAGACCACCGGCAACCGAGCCGCGAGCGCCGCGGCGTGGAAGTCCGTCGCCCGCGCCACCACACCCGAAACCGCCACGGGCGCGGCCAGCATGGGACCGAAGAAGCCTTCGGGCCGAATGACATTCACCTGCCAGTGCAGCGCCAGAACGGCGGCGCGGATGCGTCGGATCGCCATGCGACGACCTTACGCACCCACGCCGCGCGCATTGTCCGATTCACGTGAAACCGAACTCACCGCACGCTCAGGACGAATACTCCTCGCGCAACTGGACTTTGACCACCTTGCCGCTGGCGTTGCGCGGCAGCTCGGGCAGCAGCACCAGATCCTTGGGGTGCTTGTAGCGCGCCAGGTTCTCGTTGAGGAACGGCTCCAGCTCTTCCAGGGTCAGCTCGTCGTCCGGGTCGTGCAGGGCGACCACCGCGACCGGCACCTCACCCCACTTCTCGTGCGCTCGGCCGACCACCGCGGCCTCCCGGATCTTGGGGTGCGCGAACAGGACGTTCTCCACCTCGGCGCAGTAGATGTTCTCCCCGCCGGAGATGATCATGTCCTTCTTGCGATCCACCACGTAGATGAAGCCCTCTTCGTCCTGGCGGACCAGGTCGCCGGAGTGGAACCATCCGCCAGCGAACGCCTCGGCGGTGGCCTCCGGCTTGTTCCAGTAGCCCTGCATGAGCGTGGGGCCGCGGTAGACGATCTCGCCGACCTCACCGGGCGCGACGTCGTTCATCTCGTCGTCGACGATCCGCGCCTGGATGGTCGGGATCACCTTGCCGACCGAGCCGAGCTTGCGGATCGCGTCCTTGCCCTCCAGCACGCAGGTGATCGGCGACATCTCCGTCTGGCCGAACACCGCGACGTTGAACGCGTTCGGGAAGCTCTCGGCCATCGCGCGCAGCACGGTGTCGGAAGCGGGCGCGGCGCCCCAGCTGAGCACCTCCAGCGCGAGCTTGCGGTCCTTCACCGTCGGGTGGTCGCAGACCAGCTGCCACTGCGCGGGCACGCAGAACGCGGAGGTGGCCTGCTCCCGCTCCAGGGCGTCGAGGAACTCACCGGCGTCGAAGGCGCCGAGCGGATGCAGCACCGTCTTCGAGCCGAGCATGAAGGCCGGGGCGAGGCTGCCGAGCCCGGCGATGTGGAACAGCGGCGACGTGCACAGGCCGACCGAGTCCGGCTCCAGCGCCAGCGCCCGGATGCAGGTCAGCGCCTGGGCGTTCATGTTCGCGTGGGTCAGCACCGCGCCTTTCGGGCTGCCTGTGGTGCCCGAGGTGTACATGATGAGGCTCGGGGTGTCCTCCGGGATGTCCAGCGGAGTGTGCGGCTCACCCTCCTCGGCGATCAGGTCGTCGTAACCGATCGCACCGTCGCCGGACGCGCCGCCGATCACCACGAGGGTCTCCAGGGCGGGCGCCTGCGCCCGCACGGCGGCGGCCAGCGGCTGCAGCACGGTGTCGGTGACCACCGCCTTGGCTCCGCTGTCGCCGACGATGTAGGCGACCTCGGGCGGCGTGAGCCGGAAGTTGACCGGGACCGCGATCGCGCCGAGCGCGTTGATGCCGAACACGGCCTCGAGGTATTCCGGGTAGTTCAGCGCCAGGATCAGGACCCGGTCGCCGAACCCGACGCCACGACGCGCCAGTCCGTCGGCGAACTTCAGCGACCGCTCGTGCAACTGCCGCCAGGTGGTGTCCGCGCCGCGGAACCGGAGCGCGACCGCGTCCGGGCGCATCTGCGCGTGCACGGCGAGCTGGTTGTTCCAGTGGTTGCGCCGCGACCTGATCGGCTCGTCGAGCGCTGCTGCCCCGGTGGTCATTGCCACGAACTCCTCTCGGACCGCCATCGGCCCGCCGGGATGTCCGACGGCGGCGACGGGCTGAATCGCGTGCAGAATAACAACTAACTTAAACGCCCGGCAAGAGATTGCGGAATGAATCGGGGTTAATCAGCCCGACCGGGGTCACACGCACGGGTCCGGATCTTCTAGCAGGCCATTTGCGTAACTGTACGCCGATGACGAAGGCGAAGCAGCGTCGAGGAAGATCATCGAATATGCGAACGTCGGCTCACTTGTGAGTTGAAGGCGGAGCGATTCTCGTGTCACCATCGACGCCAACGGGCGAACCGGCACGCCCGCGCGAGGTATAGGAGAAGCGCAATGCTGCGGACCAGGTTCACCGAGAAGTTCGGGGTGGAGCACCCGATCGTCCAGGGCGGCATGATGTGGGTCGGGCGGGCCGAGCTCGTCGCGGCCGTCGCCAACGCGGGCGGGCTCGGCTTCATCACGGCCCTGACCCAGCCGACCCCCGACGACCTGCGCCGCGAGATCGCGCGCACCAGGGAGCTGACCGACAAGCCGTTCGGCGTGAACGTCACCATCCTGCCGTCGATCAACCCGCCGCCGTACGCGGAATACGTGCAGGCCATCATCGACAGCGGGGTCAAGATCGTCGAGACGGCGGGAAGCAACCCCGAGCCGTTCCTGCCCTACTACAAGGACGCGGGCATCAAGGTGCTGCACAAGTGCACCAGCGTGCGGCACGCGCTGAAGGCCGAGCGGATCGGTGTGGACGGGGTGAGCATCGACGGCTTCGAATGCGCGGGCCATCCCGGTGAGGACGACGTTCCCGGCCTGGTGCTCATCCCGGCCGCCGCGCGGGAGCTGAGCATCCCGATGATCGCCTCCGGCGGCATCGCCGATGCCCGGGGCTTGGTCGCCGCGCTCGCCCTCGGCGCAGACGGCGTCAACATGGGCACCCGGTTCCTGTGCACGCAGGAGTCCTCGATCGATCAGAAGGTCAAGGAGAAGATCGTCGCGAACTCCGAGCGCGACACCCAGCTCATCTTCCGCACCATGCGCAACACGGCGCGGGTGGCGGACAACGAGATCAGCCGCAAGGTCGTCGAGATCGAGAAGTCCGGCGGCACCTTCGACGACGTGCGGGATCTGGTGGCGGGAGCGCGCGGCCGCCGCGTGTTCGAAGAGGGCGACCTGGACGCGGGCATCTGGTCGGTCGGCCTGTGCCAGGGCCTGATCCACGACATTCCGACCTGCGCCGAGCTGATCGGCCGCATGGTCACCGAGGCCGAGGAGCTGATCACCGCTCGCCTGGCCGAGACCGTGGTGGTGGGCTGACCCGCGCTACCGGGCCGCGCGGGCGGTGACGGCCGCGTAGTCGTGGCTCGCGACGAGTTCGATGCCGTCGGGCAGCGCGTGCAGGCGGTGGATCGTGGTGAAGGCGGCGTCCCGGTCGGCGTCGAACAGCTTGCCCGGCATCGGCGCCTTCTCCCGCAGCAGATCGACCTGCAACTTGCTCCAGACGGCGTCGCCCGCGAACAGCACGCGGGTGCCGTCGTCCACCGCGAGCAGCACGCCGATGCTGCCCGGGGTGTGGCCCGCGAGATCCACCAGCAGCACCGAACCGTCGCCGAACAGGTCCTTGCTGCGCGGGAAGGTCAGCACCGGGGGGCCGTCCAACTCGAAACGGTCGAAACGGCGCCCCCGCAGCGGGCCGCGCGCCACACCGGCCGGCGCGTGCGGGCCGCCCATCGCCCAGTCGTACTCGACTCCGGGCAAGCGGATCTCCACCGAAGCGGGCAGCTCGAGCAGGCCGGAGACATGATCCCAGTGCAGGTGGGTCGGCACCACGAAATCGATGTCCTCGCCCGCCAGGTCGTGTGCCGCGAGCGCGTCGGACAGCCCGAGCACCGGCTTGTCCGGCGCGACGAGCAGCGGTACCGGGAACGGCAGTTCGGGCAGCACCCGCTCGTGCACGCCCGCGCACAGGGCGGGATCGACCAGGAAACGCGCCTTCGGATGCTCGACCAGGAACGCCGCCATCGACAGCCGCATCGCCCGCAGGCTGCGCACGCCCTCGGCCACGATCGTGGTCGGCGCGGACATGGTGGCCTGCGTCAGCACGGTCAGCCCGACCGTGGCGCCCGGGGCGGGCGGCGGCACCACTTCGAGGTTCGCCAGCAGGGCCGTGTCGGGGCGGCGCGGCCGCAACAACCGGCCCGGCGTGGCCGCCAGCGCGGCGCAGCAGCGCAGCAGGGTGGGCAGAGTCGGCGTGCGCTCGGCACGGGTGGCGGCACCGCTGTCCGGTTCGGTCACGATGCCACGGTATGTGATCACGCCGGTTCGCGAAAGAGCCGGGCAGGCAGCGGATATGCGTCCTTGCTCAGGGCCGATTCTCCGGCATAATCGCGGGGGTACCGTTCTCGAGCGGGTGACGACAGCCGGGGAGACGGGGAGGGAGGACGCGATGCGGCCCGGTCTTCCGGACGGGCACGGTGGTGCACAGCAGCACGACGGTTCGCTCGGCGGTAGCCGACGCACCGCGCTGACTCGCGCCGCCGTCCTGGCGGTAGCGGATCTACTAGGCGTCGACGCCGCCTCGGTGTCGACCAACTCGCCCTTTTCCGATCTCGGCCTCGGTTCCACCCAACTCGCGAGGCTGACCGCCCATCTCGAGGACGCCATGGGAGTCGAGGTTCCGCTGACCGCGATCTACGACCATCCGGACATCGAGCAGCTTGTCGAGTATCTCGCGATGCGATGAGCAGCGCGGCTACTGCTTCCGTCGGCTCGCATCCCCCCGTCTCCATCATCGGCATCGGCTGCCGGCTGCCGGGAGCGGCGAGCGTCGCCGAGTTCTGGCAGCTGTTGACCGAGGGCACAGACGCCACGTCCACCCCGCCCGCCGGGCGGCTGGGCGCGCGGCGTGGCGGGTACCTCCGCGATGTCGAGTCCTTCGACAACGACTGGTTCGGCATCTCCGACCGCGAGGCCGCGGTGATGGACCCGCAACAGCGGCTCGCGCTGGAAGTCGCGATCGAAGCGCTCGACGACGCGGGGATCGGCTATCGCACGCGGGGCTCCGGCGCGGCCGTCGTCTTCGGCGCGTCGGGGTACGACCACGGCATCGCGGTGCTCGGCCGGGCGGGCCACGACGCCCCCTTCGCGGTGACCGGGTCGGCGCTCAGCATCATCGCCAATCGATTGTCGTACGTGCTCGACCTGCACGGGCCGAGCCTGGTGCTCGACAGCGCCTGCTCGTCCTCGCTCGCCGCGGTCGACCTCGCGGTCCGGCTGCTCGCCGACGACGCCGTGCCGTTCGCCATCGTGGGCGGCGTCAATCTCGTTCTGCTGGAACACACTTCGAACTATCTGGCCGAGGGTGGCTTCCTCTCACCCGGCGGGCGGTCGACACCGTTCGACGTCTCCGCCGACGGCTACACCCGCGGCGACGGCTGCGCCGTGGTGATTCTGCAGCGCAGCGCGGACGCGATACGCGAGGGCAACCGGGTGTACGCGGAGATCGCCGGAAGCGCCGTGGGATCGGACGGACGCTCCAACGGCATCTACGCGCCGAACGGACGCGCGCAGCAGGAGACGCTGCGCGCGGCGTGGGCGCGGGCCGGATGCCCGCCGAGCAGCGCGGACTACATCGAATGCCACGGCACCGGAACGCCTTTGGGCGACGCGGTGGAGGTCGGCGCGCTCGCAGCCGCGCTCGGCGACGGCGCGGACGGTCCGGTCTGGATCGGTTCGGTGAAGTCGAACATCGGTCATCTGGAGGCCGCCGCCGGAATCACCGGGATGGTGAAGACCGCGCTGTCCATCCACCACGGGGTGATCGCCCCGACGATCAACGTGCACACCGAGCACCCGCTGCTGCGTCTGGCCGAGCGCGGCCTGCGCGTACCCACCGAGCCGGTGGACTGGAGCCGGGTGCCCGCGCCGGAGCGCGTCGCCGGCGTCAGCTCGTTCGGATTCGGCGGCACGATCGCGCACCTCGTGCTCCGCGGCGTCGCGCGGACCCGGTCGGAAAACGACGCGCGCTTCCCGATCCTGCTCCCGCTCACCGCACGCGACGACGAGGAACTGCGCGAACGCGCGCTGCGACTGGCCGACGAACTGGACCGGGCGCGGCCGTCCCTGCCCGAGTGGGCCGCCGCGTCGGCGCGAGCGCTGCCCGAGCAGGCCAGGGCCGCGATCCTCGCGCACGATCACGCCGACGCGGTGCACCGGTTGCGCACGCTCGGAGGCGGCGACGCGGCGCTCGGCATCGTGGCCAACCGTCGCCGTGGCGGGCTGCTGTTCCTCTTCTCGGGACAGGGCGGCCAGCATCCCGAGATGGGCCGGGCGCTGGCGGCGCGGTACCCGGTCTTCGCCGCCGCGCTCGCCGAGGCGACCGACGCGATCGTGACGGCGGGCGGACCGCGGGTCTGGACGCCGCGGCACGGTTTCACCGCCGCGGGCGAGACGCAGGCCACCGACCTGGTGCAGCCCGCGTTGTTCGTCTTCCAGGTGGCATTGGTGAAACTGCTGGCGGCGTGGGGCATCCGGCCCGATGCGGTGGCGGGTCACAGTCTCGGCGAGATCGCGGCGGCTGCGGTGAGCGGCGCGCTGAGCCTCGCGGACGCGGCGCGCGTGGTGGTGCTGCGCAGCGCGACCTTGGCGCATCTGGACGGGCGGGGCGCGATGGCGGTGCTGGAGGCGGCGCCGCAGGACGCGGCCAAACTCGTGGAGCCGATGCGGTCGGAAGTGGCCGTAGCCGCGATCAACGGCCCGAGGTCGGTGGTCGTGTCCGGCACACCGCGCTATATCGACACGCTGGTGCGGCGGGCCACGCGGCGCGGAATTTTCGCGCGCAGGCTCGCGGTCGACTTCGCCGCGCACAGTCCGCAGGTCACCACCGTGCTCGCGCCTTTCGTCGCGGCGTTGAGCGAGATAACCCCGCTTGCGCCACGGCTGCCGGTGTATTCGACGGCGCGGCGCGGCGCGAAACTCACCACCGCCGCGATGGACCGCGACTACTGGGCGGAGAACGCCGCGGGCACGGTGCAATTGGCGGCCGCGCTGGAGCGTGCGGCCGAAGACGGCATCTCCACCGTGGTGGAAATCGGCCCGCATCCGGTGTTGCCGGCGGCGGTGCGAGAGTATCCGGACTTCCGCGACGGCACGCATGCCGTGGCACTGCGCGACGACGAGGTGAGCGGCTTCCTGACCGGCGTGGCCGGGTTGTACCTGGAGGGGAGGCCGATCGACTGGTCCGCGCTCGGCGCCTTCGGCACGCCGGCGCCGCGGCGATGGCGCAAGCGGAGATTTCCGCTGCTGACGGCCGGGCCGGCGAGCGCGCATGTCCCCGAATCCGCCTTCACGGCAGAGGATCTGACCGACCACGTAGTGCAGGGTGACAACATCGTGCCCGCCGTCTTCTGGCTGCGAAGACTGCTGCGACTGGCCGGGGACACCGTCGGCTCGGCCACCCTGGCGGACTTCGCCGTGCACGAGAAGACCGATCCGGGCGTCCTGCCCGAGGTCGTCTATCGCGGGCCCGGCGTGGAGGAAAGCGTGCGGGCGGAGGTCACGGGCACCGGGACGCTGGCTTCGGCCCGGCCCGCCGGTGACCCCACACCCGCGGATATCGTCGCATGGATGCGGGTGGTCGACGCAAACCGGGCCGCTCGGCATCACATGCGCGTCATCACCACCGGCGTCTTCTATCAGGAATTGCGCCGCAGGCGGCTGGAGTACGGTCCCCGGTTCCGCACACTGCGCGGCATCGCCGCGGGCGCCGGACGCGCGCTCGGCCTGTTCGACGCCGCCGAATTGCATCGCACCGCGACGCTGGACGGCTGCCTGCACGTGCTCGCCGCCGCGGTGTTCGACGAATTGCCCACGACGTCGATACCGCTGCCCATCGGCATCGACTCGGCCTGGCTGTCGCGTGAACCCGATCGCCACGTGCTCGAGGTGCACGCCCTGGTCCGCGAGCGCGGCGACACCGGACTGATCGGCGACGTCATCGCGACCGACCAGCACGGTGTGCCCTGTCTGGCTCTGTCCGGTGTACGCATTCGCTACGCCGATCCCGCTGACGAGGACGGGCTCGGCGTCCTGCGCACCGCGCCCGCCGGAAACGCGACGCGCAAAGCGCCCTTCCGCCAGGAGACCTGGGAGTCACGCGACCTCCGTTCGCTCGGCGACGCGCCTGAAACCCGCGTACGAAGGGCGGTGGTGGTCGGCGCCTCCGACCTCGCCGTCCGGCTCGCTCGCGCGCTCGACGCCGAGCTGCCGACCGAACGGATCGCGCGCGAGCCGGACGACGCGAGCCCGCTGGTCGGTGCGGTGCTGGCCGGGCGCACCGGAGGCCACGCCGTGGTGGCCGTCTGGCCCAACGGTTCCGGCGCGAGCGAGGGTGATGACGTCGCGGCGGCGGCCGGTCGTGTCCTCGAACTGCTGCAACTGATCGCCGCCCACGACGCCACCGCTTCCGTGACAGTCGTACTGCCGCAGGCGGACACGGCCCGCTCACCTTCGCGGTCCGATGAAGCCACGGTGACGGCCTCGGTCGTCCCCGCGGCCATCGCCGGGCTGGTGCGCTCGCTGCAACTGGAGACCGGTCGCACGGTGCGCCTGGTCTGGGCCGATCCCGATCCGAGGAACCTGCCGCTGCTCACCCGTCTCGTGACGACCACCGACAGCGCCGTGCCCGACGAGCTGCGCCTGTCGGCGGGCGAGATCGCGGTGCGGCGCTTCACGCCCGCGCGGCCGCGCGCCGTGCCCGCCGTCGGCATCGACGCGAACGGAACCTACGTCGTCACCGGCGGGCTCGGCACGCTCGGCTCGGTCGCCGTGCGCTGGTTGCTCGACGCGGGCGCGCGCGACGTGGTGGTGCTGACCAGGGCGCCGCGCCCGGTGCCCGCCCTGCTCGACGGCTTGGAGGACCGCATCGTCGTGGTGCGCTGCGACGCCGCCGACCGGGACGACCTGGCCAACGCGCTCAGTGACATCAGGGCCTCCGACTCGGTGATTCGCGGCGCCGTGCACGCGGCGGGCGTGCTCGAGGACGCCGAGTTCGACACGATCACCACGGGGCAGCTGGCCAGAACGTTCCTGCCCAAATCCACTGCCGCAGGCAATCTGATCGAGCTCACCGCGACCGACGCCACCGATTTCGTGTTGTTGTTCTCCTCGGCCACCGGCGCGCTCGGTGCGCCGGGCCAGGCAGCGTACGCCGCCGCCAACGCGGCGATGGACGCTCTCGCCCAGCGTGATCCGGGTAGACGGATCGTGAGCGTCGGCTGGGGGCTCTGGGATTCCGGCCTCGCCGCGGCGGCGGGCGGCGCGAACCATCTCCGGCGTGCGGGCGTCGGCGCGTTCGACCTGCCGGGCGGAAGCGCCATACTGTCCCAGGTCCTGCGCTATGACGGCCCATACCTGCTGGCACTGGAGCACACGCCGACGACAGACACTTCCCCGATCGCGATGCGATTGACGAATCTGCTGGCGCCCGTATCCCGTTCCGATCCCGCGCCCGCGCCGGCCGCGAGCGAGCGCACACCCGAGCCCGCCGAACCACTGACCACGATCATCCGCCGCATCCTGGCGAGCACGCTCGACCTGCCCGCCGAGCATATCGACCCCGCGGCCGACTTCAACGACCTAGGACTCAGCTCGCTGCTCGCGATCGAGATGCGGCGAAACCTGGAAGCGCGCCTGCGCGTCCGGATCGCGACCGCCGAGTTGTTCAAGCACCCCACCATCACCGCTCTCGGCGCCGCCCTGCTGGATCGGGTCGCCGCGAACACCGGAGACACCTCGTGACCCACGCCGACCACCCGGCGGCCAACGGTCTCGCCACATCGGTGGCCGCATGGGCCGCCACCCGGCCGGACGAGCCGGCCTTCACCGAATTGCGTTTCCGCGTCCACGACCGCAAGCCCGTCACGCTGACCTACGCGCGCTTGCATGCGGCGGCGGGCGCGCTGGCCGCGCGGCTGCGGCAGGAGGGCGCCCCCGGCGACCGGGTGGGCATCCTCTGCGCGCACGGCGTCGACTACGCGGTGGCGTTTCTCGCCTGCCTGTACAGCAATCGGGTCGCAGTGCCGCTGTTCCCGGCCGCGGGCGCGCGCAACCGCGACCGCCTGCATGCCGTCTTGGCCGATGCCAGGCCCACGCTCGCCCTGCTCTCCGCGCACGACGAGATCACCGCACCAATCCTGGGCGACGCCCTCGGCCGCGTGCTCACCTTGCCCACGCATCCGGCTGTGCCGGAATGGGATTCGGCCGCGCACACCTCGGTGGCGACGGCGAGCACGGCCGCGCGCCGCGCGGGATCACCGGATACGCGGTTCGTCCCGCCGGGCGCGAATTCGCCCGCGCCGGTGATTGATCCGGTGTGCGACGAGCTGGCCTATGTGCAGTACACCTCCGGATCGACGAAGTCGCCCGCGGGCGTCCGGGTCACCCACGAGAACCTCGCGGCGGCGTTGACGCAGCTCGGGTACGCCGTGTCGGTCGCGAAGGACAGGCCGATCGTGACCTGGTTGCCGTTCTTCCACGACATGGGTCTGATCCTCGGCCTTTCGCTGCCGCTGTTCCTCGGCGTGCACGGCATCACGCTGGCTCCGGCGGAGTTCGTGAAGCGCCCCGTCCGCTGGCTGCGCGCGATCGCCGACTATCGCGCAGGCACCACGGGATGCCCCAACTTCGGATTGCAGCTCGCGGTGTCGGGCACCACCCCCGCCGAACGCGCCGGGCTGGACCTGTCCGGATTGGACCTCGTGCTCAACGGCTCGGAGCCGGTCCGCGCCGACGCACTCGCCGAGTTCACCGAGACCTTCGCTCCGTACGGATTCCGTCATCACGCGCACACCCCCGGCTTCGGCCTGGCCGAGGCCACCCTGACGGTCACCATCTGCGATCAGCGCGAGGACCCGGTATGGCACCGTTTCGACCGGGCCGCACTGTCGGAAGGACGCGCGGTCGTGCAGCTGGCGGACACGTCCGAAACCACGGAGGGCGTGTCGCTGGTCGGGTGCGGCGCACCCGCCGGACAGCAGGTGCGGATCGTCGACCCGATGACCGGGGCCGTGCTGCCCGCCGGACGCGTCGGCGAGATCTGGGTGGCCGGCGACAATGTGTGCGACGGATACGCGGGCAGACCGGATGCCACGGCGGAGGTGTTCGGCGCCACGGTGCCGGGAAGCGCCGCCCGCTGGCTGCGCACCGGCGATCTCGGGTTCCAGTACGACGGCCAGCTCTACATCGCGGGCCGCCGCAAGGACGTCATCGTGGTGGACGGGCGCAATCACTATCCCGCCGACATCGAGGCGACGGTGCAGGCATGCGCGCCCGAGATCCGGCCCGGGCACGTGACGGCGTTCGGGTACGACGACGGGCTGCGCGAAGACCTGGTCGTGGTGGCCGAACTCGGTGCCGTCGATGGCCGCGAGCCGCTCGAACTCTTCGCTTCAGCCCGGCGCATCCGCACCGCGGTTGCCGCGACTCACGAGGTGATGCCCGGTGCGGTACTTCTTGTTGAGCCGGGACGAATCCCCAAGACCAGCAGCGGAAAACTCCGCCGCGGCGAATGCAGGGCGCGTTACCTGGCGGGCCGCCTCGATCCGGTGGCCATGATCTGACCACCCTGCTTCCGTTCAGTGCTCGTCTCGACCCATGAGACGGTCGGTCTCGCGACGCTCACGCTTGGTCGGCCGTCCCGCACCGCGGTCGCGGCGGGGCAAGCTCGCCAGGATTTCGCGCGGGGGCGGAGGCGGACTGCGATCGATCAGGCACTGCGCGGCGATCGGAGCGCCGACGCGCTTGGTGATGATCCGCTCCACGATGACGATGCGCTCGATGCCGCCCACACGGACGCGCACCTCGTCACCGGTACGCACCGGCTGCGCGGGCTTGGCCGTCGCGCCGTTCACCCGGACATGCCCGCCACGGCAGGCCTCCGCGGCAGCGGACCTGGTTTTGAACAGGCGCACCGCCCAGGTCCACGAATCGACGCGGGCCTGGGTCGCGGTGCTTTGGATGCCGGATTCGGCGCGGGCCACTCGTTAGACGATACGGCGTGCGGTGACCACCATGTCGGGGCGCAGCGGCGTGTAGGACACCGGCGTACCCGTCTGTACGGCGTTCAGGAGCTTGTTGTCGCCCGCGTAGATGCCGACGTGACCGCCGCCGTTGGTGATGACGATGTCGCCCGGCTTCAGCTCGTTGTAGGCGACCGGAGCGCCGACGTGCGACTGCTCGAAGCTGGTGCGGGGCAGCTCGACGCCCGCCTGGCGGAACGCCCACTGGACCAGACCCGAGCAGTCGAAGGAACGGGGACCCGCCGCGCCCCAGGAGTACTGGGCGCCGACCTTGGTCTTGGCGGCGTCGAGGGCGATGTCGCCCGGGCTGTTGTTCTGCTGCTGGCCGAACAGGCCCGGCAGCATGGGCGCGAAATTGGGGGCCTGGGGAGCGACCTCTTGCGGCGCCTGGGCAGGGGCGGCGGGAACGGCCGCGAGCGCCTGCTGGATCTGCTGATTGAGCTGCTGAACCGGCTGTTCCCACTCCTGCGGAACGTCGAAATTGCCGACACCGGGAACGTTGATGGTCGCGGCCATGGCCGGAATCGCAGGCATGGCGCCGGTCGCGGCCACCGCACCCATGACAATCGCGCCCTTGACGGAATTCGGAACCCGAGAATCCCGTTGCAAGCTGTGTTTACCCACCGAGCTACGTCTCCGATCTTACTGCTCTCCCGCCGACCGGGTTAGCTGACGGGTTCGGGCCGGGAGAGCGGCCCTACCTCGCGGCCGGAATCGGCCTCGAGGATTCACCCCAGACGAACCTGTGGGTCCCCGGCACGACAGCCGAGACCGATTGGCCCCGACAGCCGTTAAGGCGGTAACTAGTGGCGCCGTTTCTCTTACGAAGCGACTGGTTCCACTAAGTCACGAAGAGATTACGGTGCCGACGCGATGTTGTCCAGCGCACAGAGCTGCATCTTTTCCATCACGGCGGGAACGCCGATCGGATCGGCGGAAAATCGCCGTCGGGCGAAGGTCACGAAGCGGTCTCGCCGCCCTGGGCGAGGACACCGAACGGGGACGCCTCGCCTGTCCAACCGCCCGGCTCAGCGTCGCGTCCCGTGCACCGCGCGTTCGAGTTCGTCGATCCTGCGGCGCGCCTCGGCCAGCTCGACCTCCAGCTTGCCGAGCGCCATGACCAGCGGACCGACCGCGAGATCGGCGACCAGCTGGGGATCGTCGTAGCCGCGCTCGATCGCGATGAGGATGTTGGACCGGATGCGCTCGGCCACCGTGGCGCCCGCCGGAACGTTCCAGGATCCGACCACCTCGGCGAGGTCAGCGGTAGGTGGTTCGTCGGACATGCCCCTCCGTTCCCGCGCCGCCCTGCCGCGCGACCATTCTGGCGAACCGCCACCAGCCTAGAGAACCGGCGGCGAGAGCAATAGTGCAATACGAAACGCTAAGGCTTTCTAGAACACGCCGTAGATGCGCCCAGATTATCCGGACGAAACGCGCTACGGTGTCGGGGCATGGACCCCGTGCGGAACCCGTATGCCCCCGGCGCGGGACAGCGCCCGCCCGAATTGGCCGGGCGCGACAAACAACTCACGGCTTTCGACATCGTGCTCGAACGCGTCGCGCGTGGTCGGCCGGAACGCAGCGTCATGCTGACCGGCCTGCGCGGCGTCGGGAAGACGGTGCTGCTCAACCAACTTCGCTCGGCCGCGATATCGCGAGGTTGGGGCACCGGCAAGATCGAGGCGCGTCCGGACCAGGAACTGCGCCGCCCACTGTCCTCGGCGCTGCACATGGCTGCGCGTGCGATCGCGACGGCGCACCGCAATCCGGAACGGGTGGACGACTTCCTCGGCATACTCAAGGCTTTCGCGCTGCGGGCCACCGCGGACAAGGGCATGCGGGAGCGCTGGCAGCCCGGCATCGACGTCCCCGCGGTGAGCGGCAGGGCCGATTCCGGCGACATCGAGATCGATCTGGTGGAACTCCTGGTGGAGGCCGCGGCACTGGCCGCAGACATCGGCGTCGGCATCGCGATCTTCATCGACGAGATGCAGGATCTGGGTCCCGCCGACATCTCCGCGATCTGCGGCGCGTGCCACGAACTGAGCCAGGACGCCGCGCCGCTGATCGTGGTCGGCGCGGGCCTGCCCCACCTGCCCGCGGTGCTGTCCGCCTCGAAGAGCTATTCGGAGCGACTATTCAGCTATCACCGCATCGACCGCTTGGACCGGGAATCCGCCGATCAAGCGCTGATCGCGCCCGCCCGGCGCGAGGACGTGAAATTCACCGACGAGGCGCTGGACGCGCTGTACAGCAAGGCGGATGGCTACCCGTATTTCGTACAGGCTTACGGCAAGGCCGTGTGGGATCAGGCGCCGGAGAGCCCGATCACGGCCGAGGACGTGGAGGTGGCATCGCCCGCGGCCGAGGAAGAGCTCGCGGTCGGGTTCTTCGGTTCCCGCTACGAGCGGGCTACGCCCGCCGAGCGGGAGTACATGCGGGCGATGGCCGACCTGTCCGGCGACGACGGCCCGGTGGCGACCGCGGCGGTGGCCAACGAACTCGGCCGCAAGCCCGCTTCGCTCTCACCCGCCCGCGACGGCCTGATCAAGAAAGGTCTCATCTACTCCGCGGAGCGCGGCACGATCGGGTTCACGGTGCCGCATTTCGGCCGGTATCTGCGCTCGGTCTGAGCCGGGCCGGCCCTGCGGGCAGCGGTGGATTGCTGCCTATTCGCCCCTCTTTCAAGATCGCTAGATATTCGTAGATTTATCTCGACCAGCGGGCCTACCGGTGAGTAACAAACCCTCCTACACTCGAATGTGATCCTGATCACGCCCGAGGGAGGACATCATGGCGACAGCCGCGAAAGTCGACGCCACCGAAGAACAGGCCCGCGCACTGGTCGAGGAGTCCCGCGAAACGAGCTGGGCCAAACCGTCCTTCGCCAAGGAGATGTTCCTTGGGCGTTTCCGGCTCGACCTGATCCACCCGTATCCGCAGCCCGGCCCCGAGGATGCCGAGCGCACCGAAGCGTTCCTGTCCCGGCTGCGCACGCTGTGCGAGTCCATGGACGGGTCGGTGATCGAAGCGGAGGGCCGGATCCCGGACAAGTACGTCAAGGGCTTGGCCGAACTCGGCTGCTTCGGCCTGAAGATCCCGCAATCGTACGGCGGACAAGGGCTGTCCCAGTTCGGCTACAACCGAGCGCTGATGCTGGTCGGCTCGACGCACCCGAGCCTCGGCGTCCTGCTCTCCGCGCATCAGTCCATCGGGGTGCCCGAGCCGCTCAAACTGGCTGGCACCGACGAGCAGAAGGCCGAGTTCCTGCCCCGCTGCGCGGCCGGGGCGGTCAGCGCGTTCCTGCTCACCGAGCCCGACGTCGGCTCCGATCCTGCCAGGATGGCCAGCACCGCGACGCCGACCGACGACGGTGAGGCCTACCTGCTCAACGGCGTGAAGCTGTGGACGACCAACGGCGTGGTCGCCGAGCTGCTGGTGGTGATGGCGCGCGTGCCCAAGAGCGAGGGGCATCGCGGCGGCATCTCGGCGTTCGTGGTCGAGGCCGACTCACCGGGCATCACCGTCGAGCGCCGCAACTCCTTCATGGGCCTGCGCGGCATCGAGAACGGCCTGACCCGTATGCACGACGTCCGGGTGCCGAAGCGCAACCTGATCGGCCGGGAGGGCGACGGCCTCAAGATCGCGCTCACCACGCTGAACGCGGGCAGGCTCGCCATTCCGGCGTTGTGCACCGCCGCCGCCAAGTGGTCACTGAAGATCGCGCGGGAGTGGAGCACCCAGCGGGTGCAGTGGGGCAGGCCGGTGGGCGAGCACGCGGCCGTGGGCCAGAAGATCGCGTTCATCGCGGCGACCACGTTCGCGCTGGAAGCGGCGCTGGATCTGTCGGCGACCATGTCCGACGAGGGCCGCAACGACATCCGGATCGAGGCGGCGCTGGCCAAGCTGTGGGCCAGCGAGATGAGCTGCCGGATCGCCGACGAACTCGTGCAGATCCGCGGCGGCCGCGGCTACGAGACGGCGGCGTCGCTCGCCGCGCGGGGCGAACGGGCCGTCCCCGCCGAACAGTTGGTGCGCGATCTGCGGATCAATCGCATCTTCGAAGGGTCCAGCGAGATCATGCGGCTGCTGATCGCCAGGGAGATGGCCGACGCGCACATGGCGGCGGCGGGCGCGCTGGTCGACCGCAAGGCCGAGTTCAAGGACAAGGCGAAGGCCGCGGTCGGCGCGACGGGTTTCTACGCCAAGTGGTTCCCGCAGCTCGCGGTCGGCGCGGGTACGGTGCCAGCGGCCTACACCGAGTTCGGGGTGCTGGCCCGGCATCTGCGCTTCGTCGAGCGCAGTGCGCGCAAGCAGGCCAGGTCGCTGATGTACGCGATGGGCCGCTGGCAGGCGGGGCTGGAGTACCGGCAGAACTTCCTCGGCCGGATCGTCGACATCGGCGCCGAGCTGTTCGCGATGTCGGCGGCCTGCGTGCGCGCCCATGCCTTGCGTGCCGCGGACGCGCCGGAGGGCAAGGCGGCCGAAGAACTGGCCGACACCTTCTGCAGGCAGTCGCGGCTGCGCGTGCGCGAGTTGTTCGACGCGCTGTGGGAGAACACCGACGACGACGACCGCACCCTGACCCGCGGCGTGCTCGACGGCCGCTACGAATGGCTCGAGGACGGCGTGCTCGACCCGAGCGAGGGAACCGGCCCGTGGATCGCGGAGTGGCAGATGGGGCCGTCGACCGAGCAGAACCTCCTGCACCCGTTCCTGCCGTCCACACGCCCCGGCGCGAAGGCCTGAGTGGCAGCGGACCCGCCGCGCGCCCGTCAGTGGCCGGGGCGCGGCGGGCTTATCGCCCACTATTTGCCACTATTGAATTTTCCCTAGAAAGCCGCAGATTCTTCTCGCGGGTCGCGAACCAAGGTGGCCCGTTAGTGGTCAGCTAGCGTCCGTGGTTTTTCCTGTGCGCGTGGCGACAGCTGCCCCATCCACCGGCGGCGTCGGTTGGACAACGTGTGCGTAACGGCAGGTGTAGGGGGGTAACGGCGCGGAAATCCAGTTCGACAACTGGGCAGGAGACGCCGAACATGCGCCTCGCCCACAGGAGGGTGCCATGTCCACCACCATCGCCCGCCGCGCCGCCGATCACGACGGCCACCGCGTCACGGTGTCGGCCGCAGACGGTGTCCCCCTCGCGGTCCGCGTCTTCGGCGCCGACGACGCCCTCGCGAGCGTCGTCTTCGTGCACGGCCACTGCCTGCGCACCGAATCCTGGACCTCCTTGCGCCAGCACCTCCTGCGGCAGTGGGGCGACGACGTCAGGATGGTGTTCTACGACCATCGCGGCCACGGCGAGTCCGGGGCGGCGCATCCGTCGACCTACACCATCGAGCAACTCGGGCACGACCTCGACACCGTGCTGCGGACGGTCGCGCCGACCGGTCCGGTGATCCTGGTCGGCCACTCGATGGGCGCGATGGTCGTGCTCGCCTACGCGCGGCTCTACCCGCAGGCCATCGGCACGCGGATCGCGGGCGTCGGGTTGCTCGCCGGCGCGGCCGCCGGGATCACCGAGGCCGGGCTGGCGCGCCTGCTGCATCGGCGCGCGGTGAACTCGCTGCAAGCCGCCGTCACGCACGCCCCGCGGGTGATGCAGGCGTCCCGGCGCCTGACCCGCCGCCTCTTCGCGCCGATCCTGCGCGAGGCCGAATTCGGCGCCGGGAAGGTGAACCCGCGGATGGCCGCGCTGGCCACCGCGATGCTGAACGACACCCCGCTGGTGACCATGGCCGGATTCCTGCACTCGCTGATCACCTTCGACGAAACGGCGACCCTGCACCACCTCGGCGCCGTCCCCGCGCTGGTCCTTGCGGGTTCGGCCGACCTCATCTTCCCCTTCGCCCACTCCGTGGCGCTGGCCTCGCAGCTGGCCGGTGCCGAATTGGTCCGCCTGGAAGGGGCCGGGCACAGCGTGCTGCTCGAACGAGCCGACGAGGTCGCGCTGTCCATCGTCGGGCTCGCCGAGCGCGCGTTCGCCGTAGCGCGGCCCGACGCCGGCTACGCCGCCGCTGGCTGAGCTTCGGCAATCCGGCGGCAACCAGCGGATTTCTCCCTCGCACGAGCCAGGAACAAATTCTTTCGGTACTGTGTTGTAGATCACGTTGTGTGGTGGGTCACACGGCTGGGTGCAGCGCGGTCCAAGGCAAACGGGCAACCGTGCGTCACTGCACCGAGTTCGCATGTCCGCCAGGGAATCAGGAGGTATCGATGACTCGCAGCGAATTCGCGGAACTACGCTACGCGGTCGGCCAGCTCCGGCAATCCATCGGCGTACTCCGCAGCCAGTACGGTGACGCCAGCACGGTGCGGCGGTTGGAGAACGACCTCGAGCGGCTCGTCATCGACGCCGACGAACTCGAGCAGTCACCGCCGCCCGAGGTGCCGCGCCGGACGCAGGACGTCATCTACGTACCGGACAGCAAGTCCGACGAGGCCGCGTGGATGGGCGCGCAGGACGAGGGGCTGGGCTTCCACTCCCGTCCGCGGACGAAGTAGTCCCCGGTGGGCGGCGGGGTAGCCGCCCACCGCGGCGTCCATGCCCGCTACGGCGGCGCTCAGGGCTTCCATCCAGCGCCCACGCCGAGCGCGAAGACACGGCAACGCTGTGAGCGTTCTGAGCACGTCGGCGTTCGAGGCCGCACCGGCCCGCCGCGGCACACCGTGTGCCGCGTCCGTCACGGCGTCGGGCATGTCGCGTCCGCCCCGGGACAGGTCACGACAGGCCACGTCGCATCCACCGCGACACAGGTCACGACCCATCCGCCCCGGCATCGGGCATGCCGCGTCCGCCCCGGGACAGGTCACGCCGCCTCTGTCGCGGCACCTGCCGGGCGACGGTTGAAGAGGCAAATCCGGCGCTCCCATTCGCCCTGCTCGAAACTCATTTCGCTGCCTCGGACTTCGAAAAGTCCGGTTGGCCCGGAACTTCCGGGAGACATACCTGAGCCCTGCCCGATGTGGCGTAAATCATACGGTTGACGGCGGGGCGGGTTTGTCGAGACCCCGCTCGATCAATAGCGGACGTGTCGTATGGTGCTCAGCATCACATTCGATTGCGGAGGTACCGATGACCACCCGCACACAAGATCAGCGAGGCATCCCCCTGTGAGTGCCGCACCGACCGCCGCCCCCGAAGCGGGCACCGGCGTATTCAGCAGAACAAGGGCCCGGATCTCGGATCGCACATTGCGCACCGACCGATGGTGGATCCCCCCACTCGTCACGGTGCTCGGGCTCGCCGCGTTCGTCATCTACGCGACGATCAGATCGTATGTGCGTACGGCATATTGGGTTCCTGACTATCACTATCTGACCCCCTTCTACTCGCCGTGCCTGAGCACTTCCTGCGTCGAGGGCTCCAGCCATTTCGGCACCCCCTTCGGCGAGCTGCCCGCGATCCTGCCACTGGGCTTCGTGGTGCTGCCGTTCCTGCTCGGCTTCCGGCTGACCTGCTACTACTACCGCAAGGCCTACTACCGGTCGGTGTGGTTCTCCCCGCCCGCCTGCGCCGTGGCCGAGCCGCACGCCAAGTACACCGGCGAGACCAAGCTGCCGCTGATCATCCAGAACGCGCATCGCTACTTCTTCTATGTGGCCGTGGTGGTCTCGCTGATCAACACCTATGACGCCGTCGTCGCCTTCCACGGCAAGACCGGCGGCTTCGGTTTCGGCCTCGGCAATATCGTGTTGCTGCTCAACGTGATCCTGCTGTGGGCCTACACGCTGTCGTGCCACTCGTGCAGGCACATCGCGGGCGGACGGCTCAAGCACTTCTCCGCGCATCCGGTGCGCTACTGGTTCTGGACTCAGGTCTCCAAGCTGAACACCCGGCACATGACGCTGGCCTGGACCACCCTCGGCACGCTCGTGCTGACCGACTTCTACGTCATGTTGGTTGCCAGCCAAACGATTTCGGATCTGCGGTTCATCGACTGACCGCCTCATCGAGGAGTTTTTCTGCATGGCAGAAGTGGAACGGCACAACTACGACGTCGTCGTGATCGGAGCGGGCGGCGCCGGACTGCGGGCGGTCATCGAAGCCAGGGAGCACGGCCTGTCCGTCGCGGTGGTGTGCAAATCGCTGTTCGGCAAGGCCCACACCGTGATGGCCGAAGGCGGCTGCGCGGCGTCGATGGGCAACGCTAACGAAAAGGACAATTGGCAGGTCCATTTCCGGGACACGATGCGCGGCGGCAAGTTCCTCAACAACTGGCGCATGGCCGAATTGCATGCCCAGGAAGCGCCCGATCGAGTGTGGGAACTGGAGACCTACGGAGCGCTGTTCGACCGGACGCCGGACGGTCGCATCAGCCAGCGCAATTTCGGCGGCCACACCTACCCGCGGCTCGCGCACGTCGGCGACCGCACCGGCCTGGAGATCATCCGCACCATGCAGCAGAAGATCGTCTCGCTGCAGCAGGAGGATTTCGCCGAGACCGGCGACTACGAGAAGCGCATCAAGGTCTTCGCCGAATGCACCATCACCGAATTGCTCAAGGACGGTGACCGCATCTCCGGCGCGTTCGGTTACTGGCGCGAATCCGGCCGCTTCATCCTGTTCGAGGCCCCGGCGGTGGTCCTTGCGACCGGCGGTATCGGCAAGTCCTACAAGGTGACCTCCAACTCATGGGAGTACACCGGCGACGGGCACGCGCTGGCACTGCGGGCGGGCGCGACGCTGATCAACATGGAGTTCCTGCAGTTCCACCCGACCGGCATGGTGTGGCCGCCCAGCGTGAAGGGCATCCTCGTCACCGAGGGCGTGCGCGGCGACGGCGGGGTGCTGAAGAACACCGAGGGCAAGCGGTTCATGTTCGACTACATTCCGCCGGTCTTCAAAGGGCAGTACGCCGAGACCGAGGAAGAGGCCGACCAGTGGCTGCGTGACAACGACTCCGCGCGCCGCACACCGGACCTGCTGCCGCGCGACGAGGTCGCCCGCGCCATCAACGAGGAGGTCAAGGCCGGGCGCGGCACCGAGCACGGCGGCGTCTACCTCGACATCGCTTCCCGGATGCCCGCCGAGGAGATCGTGCGGCGGCTGCCTTCGATGCACCATCAGTTCAAAGAGCTCGCCGACGTGGACATCACAAAGGAGCCGATGGAGGTCGGCCCGACCTGTCACTACGTGATGGGCGGGATCGAAGTCGATCCGGACACCGGTGCGGCCACGGTGCCCGGCCTGTTCGCCGCGGGCGAGTGCTCCGGCGGCATGCACGGGTCCAATCGCCTGGGCGGGAACTCGCTGTCCGACCTGCTGGTGTTCGGTCGCCGGGCCGGGCTCGGGGCCGCCGCCTATGTGGAACAGCTCGGCGAGCGTCCGTCGGTCGCGGAGGACGACATCACGAACGCCGCGCGGGCCGCCGTCGCGCCGTTCGATCCGCCCGCCGACGGCAAAGGCGAGAACCCCTACACCTTGCACACCGATCTGCAGCAGACGATGAACGACCTGGTCGGCATCATCCGCAAAGAACACGAGGTGCGCGAGGCGATCGACAAGCTCGCCGAGCTGCGCGCCCGGTTCCGCCAGGTGACCGTGGAGGGCCACCGCCAGTTCAACCCCGGCTGGCATCTCGCGCTCGACTTGCAGAACATGCTGCTGGTCAGCGAATGCGTGGCGCACGCGGCGCTGCTGCGGACCGAGAGCCGCGGCGGTCACACCCGCGACGACTACCCGTCGATGGACCCCGACTGGCGGAACAAGCTGCTGGTGTGCGCGGTGGATCCGGACACGGCCGGCGACCCGATTCCCGGTGTCACCGTGACGCGCAAGGATCAGATCCCGATGCGATCGGACCTGCTCGCCCTTTTCGATCTCGGCGAGCTCGAGAAGTACTACACCCCGGATGAACTCGCCGGGCACCCGGCCGCGGCCGGGCATTCGACGGAGCGAGAGGCGTAACGATGGGTTACGACGCCAAATTCCGCGTATGGCGCGGCGATCTCGACGGCGGAGAACTGCAGGATTTCACCGTGCTGGTGAACGAGGGCGAGGTGGTGCTCGACATCATCCACCGCCTACAGGCCACCCAGGCGCCCGATCTGGCCGTGCGCTGGAACTGCAAGGCGGGCAAATGCGGTTCTTGTTCGGCCGAGGTGAACGGGCGGCCGCGGCTGCTGTGCATGACCCGCATGTCCACCTTCACCCAGGACGAAGTGATCACGGTGACGCCGATGCGCACCTTCCCCGTGATCAAGGACCTCGTGACCGACGTGTCGTTCAATTACGAAAAGGCGCGCGAGATCCCGTCTTTCACGCCACCCGCCGATCTCAAACCGGGCGAGTACCGGATGAAACAGGTCGACGTGGAACGTTCACAGGAATTCCGCAAGTGCATCGAGTGCTTCCTGTGCCAGAACACCTGTCATGTGGTTCGTGACCACGAGGAGAACAAGAAAGCGTTCGCCGGACCCCGCTATTTGATGCGGATCAGCGAATTGGAGATGCACCCGCTCGATGTCGGCGACCGGACCGAGCTCGCGCAGGACGAGCACGGGCTCGGGCTGTGCAACATCACCAAATGCTGCACCGAGGTCTGCCCCGAGCACATCAAGATCACCGACAACGCGCTGATCCCGATGAAGGAACGGGTGGCCGATCGCAAGTACGACCCGCTGGTCTGGCTGGGCAACAAACTGTTCCGCCGCTAGTCGCCGGACAACCGGCCGGGGCGATCCCCGGCCGGTCGGCGCACCCTTACAACATGGCCACGACACCGAGGGCCACCACCCACACCAGCAGGCCGACGAGCAGCGCCGACAGCAGCGAGCTGGTGAGGACGAAGACTCCGACCGCCGATACCGCGAACAGCAGCGCGACGATCAGCCATTCCACCCAATCGTCCGGCCGCAATTTCCGGTACCGGGGATGGGAACTCTTGAGCCCACGGTCCACAGACATTGGGCTACCCGTATCCGGCCTCGGCAAACGTCTTTCCGTTGCCGAAAATGTGTCATTCCGTGATCTCGAAGGCGGGCGTGCCTCAGCGTGGCCGGTCGAACTCACCGTCCTGCACCCCGGCGGTGAAGGCGGCCCACTCTCCCGGCGTGAAGATCAACACCGGGCCCTCGGGGTCGTTTCCGTTGCGCATTCCCACATGCCCGTCGGCGAGCAGGGCCACTTCGACGCTGTCGTTTCCGGAACCGTCTCCGGCTTTCCGCCACGTGGCGCCGGTCAGGTCGATGTTCGCGTTGCCTTGAATGCTCACGAAACGGACTCCTTCGCTGTCTGCCGTGGGGAGACGTACGGACCGAGAACCCAGCACCATCGCTGGACATACGCACGCGCGCCCGATAGTACCGCCGCCGCCGGGCGGGCACCGGCGAAAAGGCCGGTACCCGCCCCACGATCCGGTGGAATCTCCCGGTGCGGCCCCCGCCCTCAGCGGCGGCGCGGCGCGGGCTCCGCCCATGCCCGAATGGCCGCGACCACCACTCGCCCGGACGGCCGAAACCTGTTGCGCGGCGGCACGATCCAGGAGCGGATCGCGCCGACCGACGCCGTCGGGGACGGCAACGCGATCGTCGACCCGGTGCGCGACACCGAGACGTTGAGCCGGAACAACTCCGCGAACAAGCGCGTATCGTTCTCGGGCAGATCCGGCGCGATCAGGAAAGTCCAGCGATTGGAGCGGGGATGCGCCAGAATCGGGCCGAGCCGCACGCTCTTGCTCTGCATGTGCGCCTTGACGGCCTGTCCCAGGCCGCTCGGCATGGTCAACGCCCACACCGACCCGGCGCGCATCACGATCCGGCCGAGTTCGGGCGGATCGACGACGGCGGGCAGATCGCACTCCCGCCGGTAGAACTGGCATCTGGATCGCGGTGTATCCCCCAGTGGCCTCTGCTCCACTGACAACCCCCTGCAGTTGTGTGGTTCGACGATGAGGTGCGCGCCATTGCGAACCCCTTCGGCTATCGCTCACGTACCGATGTGAATGCGGCGACGGCCGAGTGTGGCGCGACAACCTCTAGTTTTGCTTTTCCCCGCCCCGCACCGACTGATAAAGAAGGGGCAAAACTGCGGAAAAGTGAACGCGCGGAGGGATCAGTGCCAGGTGTGGTCGGTCAGCGGGGTGCGCGGGCCGAACTTCGGCTTGTGGAAGTGGCCGCTGATCTCGAGCAGGCGGATCGCCCGGTAGCGATGCGGGCGTAGCGGTTCCAGATATTCGACCATCGCGTCATCATCGATGGGACGGCCGAGCAGCGTCCAGCCGACCGCGGCGGCGAGGTGGTAATCGCCGACCGACAGCGCGTCCGCGTCGCCGAAAGCCCGCTGCGCGATCTCCGCGGCGGTCCACACCCCGATACCGGGGACACTGCGCAGCATCCGCGCCGCCTCGACCGGATCGACCCGGGCCGCGCGCTCCAGCGAATCGGCGATTCGAGCCGCGCGCACGATGGTCTGGGCACGCTGCGGTCCGACATTGGCGCGGTGGTAGACCCAGGAGGGGATGCGCCGCCAAGCGTCCGCGTCCGGCGGCAACCGCATACCCTCCGGCACGGGGCCCGGCGCCGGTTCGCCGTACTGCCGCACCAGTTTCCGCCACGAGGCCCGTGCGGAAATTGTGTGCACCTTCTGTTCCAGCACCGACGGCACCAGCGCTTCGAAGACCAGGCCGGTGCGCAGCATGCGCAGGCCAGGAAAGCGGCGGTGGGCATCGACGAGCTTCGGATGATCCGGGAGGAATGCCGAGACGTCCTCGTCCAGGCAGAGCATGTGCTCGAGACCCGCGAGGAATTCCGCCGCGCCCGGACCCCACGCGTGGGCCTGCACGGTGAACGGATCGGACTGGGCCAGGCGGTAGGTGACCGGACCGGTCGGCAGCCGGGAAGCATGCCAGTGCGCGCCGTCGGCCGTCACCCGGTGGCACGGGTCGCCCGCGCCGCGACCGAGGGGGGCCAGCGTGCAGGCCAGATCGATCGGCCGATCCGTGGTCACGGTCCGGCTGGCTCCCGGCTCGACCGTCACGCTGCGCACCGGAATCATTCTGCCCGGTGCGCCGCGCGGCGCCGCGTCCGCCTCCGCCGGGCGGGGCGGATTATCATCTGAGCCACACCAAAGGCTTTTCATACCGATCGCACATAATTATGGATTCGTAATACGATGTAACGGCACGAGATTAGCGGCGATATTGTTTTAGTTCGGCAAATATCTGGCTGTAGCAATGACGGAGGTTCTCTGATGATCACCAATGTGCTCAACTGGTTGCTCAACGCCTGGGGTGGGGTTTTCGCGGGCAGCTCGGGCTACCAGATCCCGCCTGGCACCTTGCCGTTCGGCAGCTGAACCACGCGGGCGCCCACCGGCCCGTCGGCGGGCGCTCGAAAGCTCACCCTTCCAGCAGGAATTGCGCGATATGGCGCGCCCGTCGCCCGGAAAGGGCAGCGGCCTGCGTGCGACAGGAGAAGCCGTCGGCGAGGAAGAGCGCGTCCGCGCCCGCGGCGCGCAGGGCGGGGAGCATGCCGTTCTCGGCCACCGCGACCGAAATGTCGTAATGGCCCGATTGCATTCCGAAATTGCCCGCCAGCCCACAGCAACCGGTGATTTCCGTCACCGTCACACCCATGCGGGCTAATAAACGGCGATCGGCATCGAATCCGAGAATCGCGTGCTGGTGACAATGCGGTTGAACGACCACGCGCCTGCCGGTCCGCCGCGGCGGGCGCCAGGTCGGCTGTTCGGCGAGGAACTCGGCCAGGGTGCGCACGGCGGCGGCGGTCCTGGCCGCTCTCGGATCGTCCGGCAACAGTTCCGTCAGGTCCGCGCGCAGGACCGCGGTGCAGGACGGCTCCAGCCCCACGACCACGCCGCCCGCGTCGACGTGCTCCTGCAACGCGGTCAGCGTCGCCCGCAACCGCGCGCGGGCGCCGTCGAGCTGACCGGTGCTGATCCAAGTGAGTCCGCAGCAGACGCGCCGCTCGGGGATCCGCACGCGGTAGCCCGCCGCGGCCAGCAGCCGTGCCGCGGCCAAGGCGATCTCCGGGTCGAACGCGTCGGTGAAGGTATCGATCCACAGCATCACCTCGCCGGAGACACCGCTTCCGACCCGCTCTTCGGGCGCGTAGGCGGACTCGGCCAGCCGGTCGCCTTCGTCCAGATCGCGCCAGATGCGGCGGAAGGTGCGCGGGGCGAGGCGCGGCACGTCGCGGCGCGGGTCGATGCCCGCGGCCCGCAACCCGGCTCGGCGCAGCGCGGTCCGGCCCGCGAGCGCGTTGACGACCCGCGGCATCCGGCTCGCGACGGACAGCCATCGAGGCAGCCAGCCCAGCGCATAGTGATCGACGGGCCGGAGCCGGTGGCGGTAGCGGCGATACAGCGTCTCCGACTTGTAGGTGGCCATGTCCACACCCGCGGGGCAGTCCGACCGGCACGCCCGGCAGGACAGGCACAGATCCAGCGACTCGGCGACGGCGTCCGACGACCAGGGCAGCGCGCCGCGCGCCACCTCTTGCAGCACCCTCGCCCGCCCGCGGGTGCTGTCCTTCTCGTCCCGGGTGGCCTGGTAGGACGGGCACATGAAACCGCCGTCGGCGCGACATTTGCCGACGCCGACACAGCGATGGACCGCGACGCCCATATCGCCGTCGTCCTCCGCGAGCAGGTAACCCTTCGACGCGGCGACGCGACCGAGTCCGGCCAGCCGCAGGTCGGCGTCGATCGGCCGCGGTGCGACAAGCACGCCGGGGTTGAGGATGTCGCCGGGGTCGAACAGCGCTTTGTACCCGGCGAAGACCTCGAGCACCGCGGGGGAGTACATCGCCGCGAGCAACTCGGAGCGAGCCCGGCCGTCACCGTGCTCGCCGGACAGCGAACCGCCGTGCCGGACGACCAGCTCCGCCGCGTCGAAGAGGAAGGCGCGGAAGCGGTGCGGCGCGTCGGCGATCGGGAGATCGAGGCGGACATGGATGCAGCCGTCGCCGATATGCCCGTACAGCAGCCCGTCGACGCCGTGCTCGCGGGTCAGGTCGGCGAAATCGCGCAGGTAGGCGCCGAGCCGGGCAGGTGGGACGGCAGCGTCCTCCCAGCCGGGCCAGGCCGGCTGCCCGTCCGCCGTGCGGCCGGCCAGCCCCGCCCCGTCGGCGCGGATTCGCCACAGTGCCGCGGCGATGCCTGGATCGGTCACGATCCTGCTGTCCACCGCGCCCGCCGTCCGGCACAGCCGCTGCGCGGCGGCCAGCGCCTCGGCCCGCGTCGCGCCCGCGGTCTCCACGAACAGCCACCCAC
The DNA here is from genome assembly GCF_035544775.1 of Nocardia implantans. Taxonomy (NCBI): domain Bacteria; kingdom Bacillati; phylum Actinomycetota; class Actinomycetes; order Mycobacteriales; family Nocardiaceae; genus Nocardia; species Nocardia implantans. The sequence continues at coordinate 434,871 of NZ_JAYKYQ010000001.1, forward strand.
CGCCGCGCGGGAGGTCGGGCACCGTCCCCCGGTGCGCCCGCACCACGTCCACCAGCCGCGCGTCGATGCCCTCCACCGCGATCGGCGCGCAGGCCAGCACGGCGGCGACGTCGTCGGCCGCGGTGGCGATGTCGGGGTAGCCGAGCACCGTGAGCACGGTGGCCGCCGGCAGCTCGACCAGCTCCACGGTCGCGCCGAGCAGCAGGCCGCAGGTGCCCTCGCTGCCGACGAACGCCTTCGCCGCCGACGCGCCGCGCTCGGGCAGCAGGTGTTCCAAGCCGTAACCGGATGCCTGGCGGTCGAAGCGGCCGAGATCGGTGCGCAGCACCGCGAGATTGGCCCGGCTGAATTCCGCGAGACCAGGCACCGCGGACAGGTCGGCGGCCAGCGTGCGCTCCGTGCAGGTGCCGTCCAGGATGCGCAGCTCGCGCACCGTGTCGGAAGTGCGGCCCCACGCGACGGCGCGCGGTCCGCACGCGTTGTTGCCGATCATGCCGCCGAGCGTGCAGCGGTTCTGCGTCGAAGGGTCGGGCCCGAAGCGTAAGCCGTGCGGACGGGCCGCGCGCTGCAACTCCGACAGGACCACGCCCGGCTGCACGGTGGCCAGGCGCTGGTCCGGATCGATCGACACGACCCGGTTCATATGCCTGCTGAAATCGAGCACCAGCCCGGGGCCGATCGCGTTGCCCGCCACCGACGTTCCCGAGCCGCGCGCGGTCACCGGCAGCCCCTCGGCTCGGGCGAATTCCAAGGTATTCGCTACGTCGTCGTCGGTACGGGGGAAGACGACCGCCGCCGGGAGGACCCGATAGTTCGACGCGTCGGAGGAGTACTCCGCCCGCCGCCGGTCGGAGGTGTCGACCGCACCATCGATCCTGCCGCGCAGGGCCGCCATCCGGTTCACTGTGTTTATTCTTCCAGCGCCTGCGGCGCTGGGTGTTCGCGGCCCTCTTGTGGCTCGCGTTTACGCGACCGCCGCTTGCTCCTTCGTCGCGTGCGCGGCGGCCGCGCAAACGCGAGCCGGGCCGCGAACGGCGGATGCTCGGTCTCGCTTCGCTCGAAACCGGTGGTGGGGGTGCGCTGGGCGCGTCGGTTGCGGAGCCTGCCGCCCAGGTGCGCGATTCACAGTGGCCGATGACAGGGCGGTCGGCACGCGTGGCCGACCGCGGACAAGGTGGTCCTGGAGACCACCGACCCTGACGGTGAAATATTCGCCCACAGCGTCACCCACTGGGCGCGCCGATTGCCAAGCCCGCTGCGCGAGTGCACGGCCCACAGCGGCCGACGACAAGGCGATCGGCACGCGTGGCCGACCACGGACAAGGTGGTCCTGGAGACCACCGACCCTGACGGTGAAATATTCGCCCACAGCGTCACCCACTGGCGCGCCGATTGCCAAGCCCGCTGCGCGAGTGCACGGCCCACGGCGGCCGATGACAAGGCGGGCGGCACGCGTGGCCGACCGCGGACAAGGTGGTCCTGGGGACCGCCGACCATGGCGGCACGTGTTCGTCTACGGCGTCGGACCTCTACAGGCGGTGCGAAAGGATTGTGGCGGCGCTGGCTGTCCGGCGTTCCAGGCCCATGCGGTCGTGCCGGCTGCTCGCCGGATCGAGACTTGGGGGAAGCGGCGCATCTGTGCGTGCACGCTCGGCGGTATGCGTCGGTGACGAATGCTTCGCCGACACGCCGCGCCGATCGCCCTCCGCCGTTCCGAGGCGGGCATGCCGGCGGCGTTCGCCGGGTGTTCGCCGCGCCGGTTGCGCCAACGTCATTCGCGTCAGGGGCGGTGGGAGGTTCGGGGCCTCGGCCGGTTTCGCTGTGGGCGGAAACCCTCGGCTGACGGAATCGACTTGAACTCAACCATTGTTGAGGTCTTAGTGTCGGTGGCCAGGTCTTGGATGGGTGGGGAGCGAAGAGGGAGTACGACGTGAGCATCGAATCCGTGGCGTGGAGCCAGATGTACCGGCGGGCGAACGCGCCGCAGGAACAGCGGCCGTTCCGGCTCGCCACCGCGCGGCGCATCCTGCGGTTCGCCGCGCCGCACCGGCGGCGGATCGGCGCGTTCCTGCTGTTCAGTGTGGTGTCGGCGGTGCTCGCGGTGGCGACGCCGGTGCTTGCGGGCCGGGTCGTCGACCACATAGTCGGCGGGGCGGCGCCACGGGTGGTGGTCGTTCTCGCGGCGGTGATCGGCGTGCTCGCGGTGTTCGACGCGGGGCTCGGGGTCGCGATCCGGTGGATGTCGGCGCGCATCGGTGAGGGGCTCATCCTCGATCTGCGCACCGCCGTGTTCGACCACGTGCAGAAGATGCCCGTCGCCTTCTTCACCCGCACCAGGACCGGCGCGCTGGTCAGCCGCTTGAACAACGATGTGATCGGCGCTCAGCGGGCGTTCAGCGACACCCTGTCCGGCGTGGTGGCCAACCTGGTCACCCTCGCGCTGACCCTCGGGGTGATGATCAGCATCTCGTGGCAGATCACCTTGCTCGCGCTGGTGTTGCTTCCGGTGTTCGTGTTCCCGGCGCGCCGGATGGGCAACCGCCTGGCCGACTTGCAGCGCGAAGCCGCCCGGCTGAACGCGGCGATGAGCACCCAGATGACCGAGCGGTTCTCCGCGCCGGGCGCGACGCTGGTCAAACTCTTCGGGCGGCCGGAACAGGAGTCCGACGAGTTCGCGCTGCGGGCCCGCCGGGTGCGGAACATCGGCGTGCGCACCGCGATGCTGCAAACGGTCTTCGTCACCTCGCTCACCCTGGTGTCCGCGCTGGCGATCGCCTTGGTGTACGGCCTCGGCGGCTGGTACGCCCTGCGCGGGCAGCTGGACGCGGGCGCGGTCGTGGCGCTGTCGCTGCTGCTGACCAGGCTCTACACCCCGCTCACCGCACTGGCCAGCGCCCGGATGGAGATCATGGCCGCGCTGGTGAGCTTCGAGCGCGTCTTCGAAGTGCTCGATCTGAAGCCGCTGATCGAGGACGCGCCGGATGCGAAACCGGTTCCGGAGGGCCCGGTCGCGGTGGAGCTGGACGCGGTGAGCTTCGGCTACCCGTCGGCCGACAAGGTGTCGCTGGCCTCACTGGAGGACGTGGCGAATCTGGACACCCGCGGCGGGGTGCAGGTGCTGCACGACGTGTCGCTGCGCGCCGAGCCCGGTCAGCTGGTCGCGCTGGTCGGCTCGTCGGGCGCGGGCAAATCGACCATCGCGCAGCTTGTCTCCCGTCTCTACGACGTCGACGCGGGCGCGGTGCGGTTGAACGGCGTCGACGTGCGCGAGGTGACCACCGGATCGCTCCGCGACACCGTCGGCCTCGTCACCCAGGACGGGCACCTGTTCCACGACACCATCCGCGCCAATCTCCTGCTCGCGCGGCCGGAGGCCACCGAGGACGAACTGTGGGACGCGCTCGAGCGCGCCCGGCTGCGCGACTTGATCGCGTCGCTGCCGGACGGGTTGGAGACCGTGGTCGGCGAGCGCGGCTACCGGCTCTCCGGGGGTGAACGCCAGCGCCTGACCATCGCCCGCCTGCTGCTCAAGCAGCCGCGTGTGGTGATCCTGGACGAGGCGACCGCGTCGCTGGACTCCACCTCGGAAGCCGCCGTGCAGGAGGCGCTGTCCGAAGCGCTGGAGGGCAGGACCGCGTTGGTGATCGCGCACCGGTTGTCCACCATCCGCGCCGCCGACCAGATCCTGGTGCTGGAACAGGGCCGGATCGTGGAGCGCGGCACCCACTCCGAGCTACTGAACGCCGATGGCCGCTACGCGGAGCTGTACCGCACCCAGTTCGCCGAGGAACCCGTCACGGCCGCGGCCTGATCCGTTGTCGGGCTAGCTCGCCGTCTGGTCCGCGGTACAGGTGGTGTCGGCCTCCGGCAGGGTTCCCGCGCCGAAGTAGGCGTTGATCGCGTTGTTCACGCAACTGCTCAGCTCCGGCCGGAACGTCATGTGAATGCGGACGTCTTGCAGGCTGACCAGGCGCGACGCCGACAGGTACTGGTGCAGCCGGACGCCGTGCGCATAGGGAGTGCGCGGATCGCCCGTCGCCTGCACGATGAGCGCGGGCACGGCGTTGCGCACCACGGTCGGCGGCTCCACCGGGCGCGGCCAGAAGGCGCACGGCTGGATATTGCCCGCCAGCGCACCGAACACCGGCTGCGTGGCGCGGTTCTCCTCGATAGTGCGCCAGTACCAGAGCGGATCGATGGGCGCGCTGACATCACCGCAGGCGATCTCCGCGAGGACGGAGTTCTCGTTGTCGCGCAGCGCCGCCACGATGGCGCGCAGCCGTGGCGTCTGCGCGGTCGTGGGCGGACCGCCCGCGGCGTCGGCGAGTTCGCGCACCGTCGCGGCCAACGGCTCGTTCAGCCGGAAGTTCCACAGCAAGGCGTGCAGGATGAACGGCAACCAATGGTCGTCGATCGCGAATCCATCGATGACGATCGGCCTGCGGTTGGCGATCCGGACCAATTCCTCGATCTTCGCGCGCACCTGCTGCGGCGTCGCGCCGAGCCGGAACTGCTCGTCCCTGGCGGCGGCCCACACCGCCCAATCGTCCAAGGCGATTTCGTCGGCGGGTCCCCAATCCTGGACCAAGCCCGTCCAGTACCGATCCGGGTCGATCGCGCTGTCGAGCACGATCCGATCGCTGCGCTCGGGGAACATCTGGGTGAACACGGCCCCGAGGTACGTGCCATAGGACAAGCCGTAGAAGTTGATCTTCTCCTCGCCCAGGGCGGCCCGCACGACGTCCATGTCCCGCGCCGTGTTGCGAGTGGTGAACTGCGGCACCAACTGCGGATCACGAACGACGCAGCTCGCGGCCATGCCCGCGGACTGAACGGTGTCGTGCGCGAAGCCCAGCGGATCCAGGCCCGCCGACCGGACCATCTCGCCGACCGGCCAGCCGCACCGCGGGCTCGAGGTGGATTCGCCGACGCCGCGCGGGTCCAGCCCGATCAGGTCGTAACTCGCCAGCACGTCCGGCGACAGCACGTCGCCGAGCAGATCCACACTGTCCAGGCCCGGCCCGCCGGGACCACCCGGATTCGACACCAGGATGCCCCGCCGCCGCGCCGGATCGCTCGCCTTCACCCGGGATATCGCCAAAGTGATCGTGCGACCGCCCGGCTGCCCGTAGTCGAGCGGCACGACGACGTTCGCGCACTCGCCACCGGCCTTGTCCAGATTCTCGACGCCGCACGGCTTCCACTCCAGCGGCTGGTGATAGAAGCGGTCCAAGCCGTTCGCGCGCGAGTCGTTCACCGGATCGGCCCGGCCGTACGCGGGCGCGGCGAGCAGCGCGGACGCCGCCACTATCGACATCGAACGCCAGAACAGATTCGCGGACAAGGAAGTTCGCCTCTCGACCGGAGCGAGCACGGAGATGATGCGGAAGAACCGTATCGGATCGGTGCTCGCGACGGCGGCAACGACTTCCCCCGCGCGGCGGGGTCGGGTCACGACCGGTGCCGGGATGTCGGCGAGGCCCTGCGGCTTCCCCCGCGCGGGGTCCGGTCGAGGTCAGCCGCAAGATCGGCGCGCCTGTCGCATCTGGGCGCGTCACCGCGCGACGCCGCTTGCGCCGGAGCCGAGGACCTTCGGTCAGAACTCATTCATGACGCCGAGCACGGTGCGCCCCCGATGGCTGCCGTCGCGGATGGAGTGCAGCACTTTCTCCACATCGGTGATCGGCGCGTAGTTCTGCAGCGCCGAAAGATGCTGCGGGCGTAGTTCTTTGCCGAGCTGTGCCCAGACCTCCCGACGGCGATCGATGGGCAGGTTGACCGAGTCGATGCCTTCGAGGGTGACGCCGCGCAGGATGAACGGCATCACCGTGGTGGGCAGCTCAGGTCCGCCGGTGAGCCCGCTCGCCGCGACCACGCCGCCGTAACCGATGGCGCTGAGCACGTAGGCCAGCGACGCGCCGCCGACGCTGTCCACGGCCGCGGCCCACCGCGCCTTGGTCAGCGGCCGCGGCTTGGCGTTCGGGTCCTCCGGCAACCTGCCGATCACCTCGTTCGCGCCGATCTCGCTGAGCAGATCGTTCGCGTCGGTCTTGCCCGTGGACGCGATGACCTCGAAGCCGAGGCCGGAGAGGATGTCGATGCTCACGCTGCCGACTCCGCCGGTCGCGCCGGTGACCAGCACCGGGCCCGCGTCCGGCATGAGGCCGCGATCGAGCAGGGCCTGCACGCTCAGGGCAGCGGTGAACCCGGCGGTGCCGAGCGCGGCGGCGTCGCGCAGGCTCAGCCCATCCAGCTTGACCACCCATTCGGCCGGCACCCTGGCGTATTCGGCGAAGCCGCCGTTGTGCGAAACGCCGATGTCGTAACCGTGTGCGATCACCTGGTCACCCGGCGCGAAATCGTCGTCGGCGGACTCGACCACCTCACCGACGAGATCGATGCCGGGGACGATCGGGTAGTCGCGCACCACACCGCCGCCCTTGGTGATCGCCAGACCGTCCTTGTAGTTCGCGCTCGAGTAGTGCACCTTGATCGTCACGTCACCCGGCCCGAGGAAATCCTCGCCGACCTGCTGCCGGGTCAGGACGATCCCGCTATCCGATTCGTGTGCCACCATCGCCCAGAACTCCATGCGGACGAGCATACGAGCGTAGGGACGGGTCCGGGAGCTACTGCGGCAGGAGTTCCAGCCGCACGCCGAGCAGACGAACCGGGCGGTCGAGGTCGAACCGTTCGACGATGCGCAGCGCCGTCTCGGCGATTCGCGCGACGTCGATGGTCGGTTCGGGCAATTTCTCCTGTTTGCTGCGGGTGTAGAAGGTGTTCGTGCGCACCGTCACCGAAACGCGGGTGCCGATCCGGCCCGCCGCGGCCATCTCCTCGGCGACCTCGGTGGCCAGCCGCGCGACCTGGGCGCGGATCTCGCCGGGATCGGTCAGATCGTGCGGGAAGGTCTCGGATTTGCTGCGCCCGATCGGGATTCGCGGTTCGGTCGTGACGTCCGTATCTCCTTTGCCGTGGCCGAGCACCCAGAGATACGGACCGGTGTTCGGCCCGAATTCGGCGGCCAGGCGATGCCGGTCCGCCGCCATCAGCTCGCCGACAGTCCGAATGCCGAGTTCGGCGAGCCGGGCGGCGATGCGGCTGCCGATGCCCCACAACGCGTCGGTCGGGCGGTGGGCCATGACCTCGGTCCAGTTCGCGGCCGTGAGCCGGAAGACGCCCGCGGCGGCGCCCGCGCCGGCGGCGGGCTCGGCCGAGGACTTGCCCGCCGACTTGGCGAAGCCGGTCGCGAGCTTGGCGGTGAGCTTGTTGTCCCCGATGCCGATCGAGCAGGTCAGCTCGAGTCCGGCGATGGCGTCGCGCACCTGCCGCGCGAGGGCTTCCGGATCGTCGGTGTCGGCGGCGAGGAACGCCTCGTCCCAGCCCCACACCTCGACCCGTCCCGGAAACGTCCGCAACAGGGCCATGACTTCGTCGGAAGCGTCCTCGTATGCGGCCATGTCCAAGGGGAGGAACACGCCGTCGGGACACTTGCGCTGGGCGCTGCGCAGCGGCATCCCGGCCCGCACGCCGAACGCGCGCGCCGGATAGGACGCGCAGGTCACCACCTTGCGCGGCTCGCTGGGATCGCCATTGCCGCCGACGATGACCGGCAGTCCCCGCAGTTCCGGGTGACGGCGGAACTCCACCGCCGCCTGGAACTGATCGAGGTCGACGTGCAACAGCCATCTGGCCACATGCCGTTCTTACCGCAGGGGTGCGACACACCGGTCTGGATTGCGCCGATCGCCCGCCGACCGGCAGCACCGCGCCCTCGCGCACCCTGCCATTGCGAGGCCGCAAAAACAGAACTAAATTCTGGTCATGAAGATTCGAGATCGGTTGCTCTTGGCGGCCGAGCGCCAGTTCGCCGAGCACGGCGCCCTCGACGCGACGCTGACGCAGATCCGCGCCGCGGCGGGCGCCAGCGTCGGCGCGCTGTATCACCATTTCCCGGACAAGTCCGACCTGTACCGGCAGGTCTGGGCCAACGCGCTGGCGGACTATCAGGAGCATTTCTGGGCGGTGGTCGGTGACAGCGCCGACGCGCGCGAAGGCGTCGTCGCCGGCGTGCACGAGCACTTGCGCTGGGTGAGCGAGAATCAATACCGCGCCACCGTGCTCACCGCGGCGCGGCCGCCAGGGGTGCGCGAGAGCGAGGGCAATCGCCGCTTCATGTCCGACGTGACTCGGTGGTGGCGCACGCACGCTGGGTACGGGGCGGTGCGGGATCTTCCGATCGACCTTGTCTACGCGCTGTGGCTCGGCCCGGCGCAGGAATACACGCGCCAGTGGCTCGGCGGGGAAATGCGCCTCGCCCCCGATCGAGTCGCGGGGGAACTCGCGGATGCCGCCTGGCTCGCCCTCGCCGCCGACCGCCCCAGAGCCGCGAAAGAGATGTCCCGATGACGACCACCATGACCCTCGACCTCGACAGCGCCAAGAAGATACTGGCCGCACAGCCCTTCGCGAGCCTGGTCGGCACCGAGATCACCGCGTTCGGCGACGGCGCCGCGACCCTGGTCATCCCATTGCGCCCGGAATTGACCCAGCAGTTCGGCTATGTGCACGGCGGCGTGCTGGCGTACGCGGCCGACAACGCCCTCACCTTCGCCGCGGGAACGGTGCTCGGCGCGAACGTGCTCACCGGCGGCGTCACCATCACCTACCTGCGTCCCGCCGCGGGCGAACGATTGCGCATCGAGGCAACTGTCACGGGGGCGACGCGCCGCCAAGCGGTGGCCCACTGCGAGATCTACGCGGAAAGCCGTGACCGCGAACCGATCCTGTGCGCGGTGGGCCAAGGCACGACGCGGCTCGCGGAAACCGACCTGACCGGCACGAACGGCTCGTAACCTCGCATCGAGCGACGGCCCTTTCGCAATACGAAAGGCCGGGCACGGAATCGTTCCCGTGCCCGGCCCGTCAGCCCAGGTCAGGCAGTCGCCGCGAAGGCGGGCCCCAACGCGGGCTCGGCCACCGGCTCGATCGCGTAGGCCAGGATGTCGGCCACATCGGCGACCGGCCGGACGTCCAGCGCGGCCAGCACCTCCGCCGGTACGTCGTCCAGGTCCGGCTCGTTGCGCGCCGGGATGAACACCGTCTTCAATCCGGCCCGCTGGGCGGCGAGCAGCTTCTGCTTGACGCCGCCGATCGGCAGCACCCGGCCGTTCAGCGTGACCTCACCGGTCATGCCGACGTCCGATCGCACCTGACGGCCCAGCGCCAGCGACACCAGGGCGGTGACCATCGTGACGCCCGCCGACGGTCCGTCCTTGGGCACGGCGCCCGCAGGGAAGTGGATGTGGATATTGCGATCCAGCACCGACGGCTCGATGCCGATCTCCTCCAGGTGCGAACGCACGTAGGTCAACGCGATCTGCGCCGACTCCTTCATCACGTCGCCGAGCTGGCCGGTGAGCGTCAGCGAGCGCTCGCCCTCGGCGGCGTTCGCCTCGATGTAGAGGACGTCGCCGCCCGCGCCGGTCACGGCCAAGCCGGTGGCCACACCGGGAACGGCCGTGCGTTCCACCGAGTCCGGGGTGAAGCGAGGACGACCCAGGTAATCCTTCAAGTCGTCCAGACCGATCGTCAGGGCCCCCGCGCCGACCTTCTCCTCGTAACCCAGTTCGGGGTCGTACCCCGATCCGGCCTCGCGCTCCGACAGCCGCGTGGCCGCCTTGCGCAGCGCTTTGGCGATCAGCCGCTCCATCTGCCTGACCCCGGCCTCCCTGGTGTAGTTGGCGGCGATCTCGCGCAGCGCCTCCTCGGTCACCGACACCTCGTCGGCGGTCAGGGCGTTGCGCTCCAGCTGCCGCGGCACCAGGAAGTCGCGCGCGATGGCCACCTTGTCGTCCTCGGTGTAGCCGTCGACGGTGATCAGCTCCATCCGGTCCAGCAGCGGGCCGGGGATGGTCTCCATGACGTTCGCCGTGGCGATGAACAGCACGTCGGACAGGTCCAGGTCGAGATCCAGGTAGTGGTCGCGGAACGTGTGGTTCTGCGCCGGGTCGAGCACCTCGAGCAGGGCGGCCGCAGGGTCGCCGCGGAAGTCGGAGCCGACCTTGTCGATCTCGTCCAGCAGGACGACCGGGTTCATCGAACCGGCTTCCTTCATGGCCCGCACGATCCGGCCGGGCATGGCGCCGACGTAGGTGCGGCGGTGCCCGCGGATCTCGGCCTCGTCGCGCACGCCGCCAAGAGCCACGCGGACGAACTCGCGGCCGAGAGCGCGCGCCACGGACTCGCCCAGCGAGGTCTTGCCTACACCGGGCGGGCCGACCAGCACCAGCACCGCGCCGGACCCGCGTCCGCCGACGACCTCAAGGCCGCGGGCGGCCCGGCGTGCGCGGACGGCCAGGTACTCGACCATGCGGTCCTTGACCTCTTCCAGGCCGTGGTGGTCGGCGTCCAGCACCGCGCGAGCGGCCGAGACGTCGGTGCTGTCGGTGGTCTTCACCGTCCACGGCAGCTCGAGCACGGTGTCCAGCCAGGTCCGGATCCAGCCGGATTCCGGGCTCTGATCGCTGGCTCGCTCCAGCCTGCCGACCTCGCGCAGCGCCGCCTCGCGCACGGTGTCGGGCAGATCGGCTTGCTCGACGCGGGTGCGGTAGTCGTCGGCGCCGTCCGGCTCGTCCTCGCCGAGTTCCTTGCGGATGGCGTTGAGCTGCTGGCGCAGCAGGAATTCGCGCTGGCTCTTCTCCATGCCCTCGCGCACGTCTTCGCTGATCTTCTCGCTGATCTCGGCCTCGGCGATGTGCGCCTTGGTCCACTCGATCAGGGTGGTGAGTCGCTCGGCCACGTCGGGGGTCTCGAGCAGTTCGCGCTTCTGCTCGGAAGTCAGGTACGGGGCGTAGCCCGCGGTGTCGGCGATGGCCGACGGATCGGTCAGCTGATTGACCGCGTCGATGATCTGCCAGGCCTCACGGCGTTGCAGCACCGAGACGACCAGCTTCTTGTATTCCGCGGCCAGTTCCTTGGTGCGGCCGTCGGCGGCGGGCGTCTCGACCGGCTCGGCCTCGACCCACAGCGCGGCGCCGGGACCGGTGACCCCGTGCCCGATCTTGGCGCGCCGTTCGGCCTTGAGGACGGCGGCAGGAGCGCCGCCGCGCATCCGGCCGACCTGTTCGATGGTGGCGACCACACCGTAGGTGGCGTAGCCCTCGGTCAGCCGCGGCGCGAGCAGCACGGCGTCGGTCTTGGCGGCGCGCGCGGCGTCGATCGCGGCCTGCGCGGATTCGTCCAGTTCGATGGGCACGACCATGCCCGGCAGCACGATCGGATCGGTGAGGAACAGCACCGGCAGGTTCTGTGGTGTAGTCACGTTCTTCGACCCTTCCAAAAGTTGAGCGATGCCTACTCAACCCCGGGGCGAGTGGGTTTGTTCCGCCCCGACCGGTCCGTTCGCTGACGGCGAAGTCGCGGCCGGCTTCGCGTTGACACCCCGTCCAAGGCAATGAGAACGTTGTGACCTTGGTATCTCATACCGGCGGTACCGCCGGATCGGCTTAGGGAGTCCCATCGATGTCGTCGCTCGCCGCTGGCGTGTTCATCGACTGGGAAAGCCTGACCGGGCAGCCGAAGTTCGTGGTCGACCTGATCACGTTCCCGATCTTCAGCGCGCTGGCGGGATGGCTGACCAACTGGACCGGCGTGCTGATGCTGTTCTGGCCGATCGTCTTTCGCGGCATCCGCATCCCCGGTCTGCACGTGCTCTACCCGTATTTCCCGCGCCGGGTGCAAGTGCTGCCGACCTTCTCCGGTGACGGCCGCCGCCTCGGATTTCAGGGCTTCATCCCGGCGCGCGCGGAGAAGATGGCCAGCATCTGCGTGGACAAGGCCCTGATGCGGATCGGCAGTCCCAAGGACTTCATCCACGAACTCGATCTCGACGGCATCGCCGACTACATCGCGGTGCTGGCGCGCGAGCAGGTGCGCCCACTGGTGGACGAGCTGATGTACCGGGAGAACCCCGACCTGTGGCGTACGGTGCCGCGCGCGGCCAAGCAATTGATCTACCAGCGGGTGGATCGGGAACTGCCCGCGCTGTCGCGCCGCGCGTTCGCGTCGCTCGGCGACAACGTCGACCAGTTGATCGGCATCAAGGGCTTCGTGATCCGCTATCTGCAGGACAACCCGGCCATCCTCAAGGACCTGACCACCACCATCGCGGCGCCCGAACTGCGCTTCATGGTGCGCATCGGCTTGCTCGGCGCGCCCTTCGGCGTGCTGCTGGCTCTGTACCTGCATGTGCACCAGCAGATTCCGGTGCTCGGCTGGGTACCCGGGTGGGTGATCGTCCTGCTCGTCTCGGCGGCGATCGGCGTGATCGTGAACGTCATCGCGGTGAAGATGGTGTTCGAGCCGGGCGACCCGCAACCGAGGTACAAGTACCTGTGGAAGCAAGCGCTGCTGGCGAAACGGCAGCCGCAGGCGGCGACCGATCTGGCGCACATCCTGGCCTACCAGGTGCTGACGCTGCCGAATCTGTCCAAGGAGCTGCTCGACGGCCCGAACGGGGACAAGACCAGGCAGTTGCTGGAACGCTTGATCGCCGACGAGATCAACCGTCAGCTCGGGCCGACCACCACACTGGTGCGGGCGGCGCTGGGGCGTCGTCAGTTCGACAACCTCACCGTCGGCGCGGCGGGCGCCGCCGTCGGCTTGGCGCCGACCCTCGTCGAGGACGAAGAGTTCACCCGGGAGCAGGCCAAGACCATCGATGAGTTCGCCGCGCGTAAGCTGCGGCGGCTCACTCCGGGGGAGTTCATGGAGATGTTCTACGCGTCCGTCGAGCAGGACGCCTGGCTGCTGTATCTGCACGGCGCGGTGCTCGGCCTCGTCGTCGGAGCCGCCCACCTGCTCCTTTTCGGCTGGTAACGGGCCCGTCGTCCCCGAGATAAAACAAGCATGCTTGCCTTTTTTTGGGCTCGCTGCGATGCTGGACCACGGTGGCGCACGAGGCGGTGGGCCCGGACGGCAGGGGCACAGATGGCTGACCTAGAGGCTTTGCTCGGCGATTTCGCCGACGAATGCGCGGACCTGGAACGACTCGTCGCCCCGCTGGCGCCCGAGGAATGGGCCCGCGCCACACCCGCGCCCGGCTGGACCATCGCTCATCAGATCGGGCACCTGGCCTGGACCGACGAGATCGCGACGATCGCCACCGCGGACGCAGCCCGCTTCCAGCAGTTGCTGACCGAGGCCGGGCCGCGCGCGCTCACCTTCGTCGACGAGGCCGCGGAGAAGGCCGCGACCGAACCGCCCGCCGAGCTGCTCGACCGCTGGCGGCGTGGGCGCGCCTCGCTCGCCGCCGCGCTGCGCGCCGTGCCCGCCGGCGCCAAACTGCCGTGGTTCGGCCCGCCCATGAGCGCCGCGTCGATGATCTCCGCCCGCATCATGGAGACCTGGGCGCACGGACAGGACGTGGCCGATGCGATCGGGGTGCGCCGCTCGCCCACGGCGCGACTGCGCACCGTGGCCCATATCGGCGTGCGCACCAGGAACTTCGCCTACACCGTGCACGGAAAGAACCCGCCCGCAGCGGATTTCCGGGTGGAGCTCACCGCGCCGGATCGCACCATCTGGTCCTGGGGACCGGAGGACGCCGAACAGCGGGTGACCGGACCGGCGCTCGACTTCTGCCTGCTGGTGACCCAGCGCCGCCATCCGGACGACCTGGCACTCGTCGCGTACGGCGAGGACGCCGCGGAATGGCTCACCATCGCACAGGCTTTCGCGGGTCCGTCGGGCGAGGGAAGGACGGCGGGCCAGTTCACCTGACCCGCCCACACCCGACCCGATCGACGATGATGCGGGAGCGGGCGAGCGCCACACTTGGGTGCGCCGTGTTCATGTCGACGGCCGGACGCCGTTGGCCGGGTGTCTCGAGGTGGCAGTCGAGAATGGCGCTCGCCAGCTATCCGATATTTACCCGCCCGTGCGCTCCCGGAAACATCCGCGCAAGACAGACCGGGGCGCGTCGGCTCGTGCCCCCGCCCGCGCCCTTTGTGATCCTGCTCTCTCCGATGCGGTATGCCCCACGACCGCACAGGTAATCTGGTCGCGCGTACAGCTTTCCACGGTGCTGGTCGCCTGTGGGGAGCGGCGTCGCAGGGAAAGGAGCGCATCGTGACAGCACACCGGCCTGCCCAGGTCGCACGGCATGCCGCCGTCGTGCTCGCCGGTGCGGCCAGCCTGAGCCTGACCGTCGCGGCGGGCGCGTACATCGTCCACCAGATCGCCGATACGCAGCGCCCCGATACTCCGATCGCCGCGCCGGTCACCCCGGCCGCCCCGGATGAGCCCCGCCACGGACACGGCAGGGACTTCGATCCCGTGCTGACCGGCAACAGTTTCGTCTTGTCCGCAACGGTTTCCGAGTCCCATGTCGCCGAGCCGGAACAGGTTGAGCAGCAAGCTGCTTCGCTTACCACACCTCCTGCCCGCACCCCGGTGGGCGGTACGGTCCGGATCGGCGACGCCTACGTCGGGGCGCGAGTCGCGGAGGGCGAGGCCGACACGGTCTCGGTCACCGTGGACACGAATGCCTTGACCATGCTCACGGGTCTGCTGCACTCCGATTCCAGGCCGGAGCCGAATGCGGGCAACGTGACCACGATGCGCACCGATCTCGATACCCAGCGGGGCGAAGTGCGAGTGGCGTTCTCCGACCCGAGTCTGGGCGAGCACGGCGTTCAGCTGGATCGTCACCCCGCCCCGAAGGGAACCGACGAGCGCGCGCCCGCGCGCGGTGCGGCGGATTCCACCGTGGTGTGACCCACCGCTTACCCTGCTCGGCATGAGCGCCTACGACTTCTGCGTCATCGGCGGCGGCATCGTCGGAGTGGCGACCGCGCACCGGATCCTGGCGCGCCATCCCGGTGCCAGCCTGGTGCTGCTGGAGAAAGCAGAGCGCCTTGCCGTCCATCAAACCGGGCACAACAGCGGCGTCATCCACTCCGGCATCTACTACCCGCCGGACAGCCTGAAAGCCAGGCTGTGCCGCCGTGGTGCGCGCTGGACCAAGGAGTTCGCGGCGGCACACGATATTCCACACCGGGTCTGCGGCAAGTTGCTGGTCGCCACAGACGACGCCGAGTACACGCGCATGCTCGCACTGCACGAGCGATCCGTCGTCAACGGGGTGGATGTCGAGCTGATCGACGCCGCCGAACTCGCGCGGCGAGAACCGAACGTCACCGGTGTCGGCGCGCTCTTCGTCCCGGACACCGGTATCGTCGACTTCACCGCGGTGACCGAAGCGCTGGCCGGGGAAGTGCGCAGCGCCGGAGGCGAATTCGTGTTCGGCGCCGAGGTCGCGACGCTCACCGAGACATCGGACGCCGTGACCGCCGCCGGACCGGCCGGCTCGTGGACGGCGCGTCGCCTGGTGGTCTGCGCGGGGCTGCAAGCCGACCGGATGGCACGGGCGGCCGGACTGCGCACCGACTTTCGCATCGTTCCCTTCCGCGGGGAGTACTACCAGCTGCCGCAGGAACGCAACGGCCTGGTCAGCACGTTGATCTATCCGATTCCCGATCCCGAATTACCTTTCCTCGGCGTGCATCTGAGCCCGACCATCGACGGAACGCTCACCGTCGGCCCGAACGCGGTGCTCGGCCTGTCCAGGGAGGGCTACCGCAAAGGCAGCGTCGACTTGCGCGACGCACGAGAAGTGCTCGGCTTCAGCGGCTTCCACCGCGTCGCCAAGGCGAATGTGCGCACGGGACTGCGTGAGCTGCGCAATTCGCTGTTCAAGCGGGGATACCTGGCACAGTGCCGCCGCTACTGCCCGGAGCTGACCCTCGCCGATCTGCTTCCCCGGGAAGCCGGAATTCGCGCACAGGCGGTCTTGCGCGACGGCACCTTGGCGCACGATTTCCTGATCGAACGCACCGAGCGCTCGGTGCATCTGCTCAATGCCCCCTCACCTGCGGCGACCTCGGCCATGCCGATCGCGGAGCACATCGTCGATCAGCTCTGAACAGGCGTGCGAGGCCGGTTCTCCCAAGCAACCACTCGGTCGCAATCTTGCGATTGCATGCACCAAATCGCCCAGAGCTCTCGAATAAAGAGGACAGCTGTAGTACTTTTGACGCCAGTCGTGGGACAGGGAGGGCCTATGGGCCACATCAAGTACGCGAGTGACGTCGGAGCGCCTGTCGAGGTCGCTTTCAACTACACCGACAACCATCTCTTCGTACCGGATTGGATGTTCGGCATCGCGGACTTCGTACCGACCGGCGACCGGGACCGCGGGCTCGGCGCGGTGTTCGCCGTCAGCAGCCGCCTCGCGCTCTGGCAACCGACCACCACCTGTGAGATCACCGAATACCGCCCCAACGCGGTGATCGGGTACACCCTGCGCGGGCGTTTCTCCGGCACGCTGCGGCTGCGCTTCGACCCGCTCGGTTACGGACGCTCGGTGCTGACCTCGGAGGCGGAGTACAGTCCGCCTCGCGGGGCACTCGGGCGTCTGGGCGCAGGCTTGGTGGACGCCGCCGTGAAATCGGCGTTGCGGCGCACGGAGTCGCGGCTACGAAGGGAGATAGAAGAATTCCACGGTACCGATCTTGTCGGTCGGATTGCGTAGGGTGCCAGCCATGATCATCGTGAGCACCGACGGATCCTGCCTCCGCAATCCCGGCGGCGCCATCGGCTGGGCTTGGGTCAATCATCAGGGCTCTTCGGCGAGTGGGGGAGCCGCGTCGGGAACCAATCAGGTCGCGGAGTTGCGCGCGGTGCTGGAAGCGATCGTCGCCCATCCCGGATCCGAACCCCTGCTCATTGAGAGCGATTCGCTCTACGCCATCAAGTGCGCCTCGGAGTGGGTGTCGGGGTGGCGACTCAACGGCTGGCGCACCTCGACCGGTGGCGCGGTGAAGAACGTCGAACTCGTCCGGCAGATCGATCAGGCCATCGCGAGCAGGCCGGGCCCGGTCCGGTTCCGCTGGGTCCGCGGGCATGTCGGCAACTACTTCAACGAACAGGCCGATGCGCTGGCCGGAGAAGCGGCTCGGCAGGCCGCGGTCACCGCGGCTGTCGCCGAGGCGAACACCGTGGAAATGCTCGCGGTGACTGTGGAGGAAACGCCGACGGCGCCGGAAGCGCCGAAGGACAAGGCCGCGGGGAAGGCGGCCGCGCCGTCGGCGCCACAGGCTTTGACGCTGTTCTGATCGCGCGGCGAAGCGCCGCAGGCTGCCCGAATGACCTCCGGCGGTGGTGGCTCGGCCCACCGCCGGAGGCGCTCGGCTAGTTGCCCGGCTGCGGTGCGGGCTGACCAGACGGTGCGGGCTGCGGAGTGCCGCCCGGCGCCGGAGCACCGCCCGGTGCGGGAGCGCCAGGCAGGCCGGTGCCCGCGCCCTTCAGCATCGGCGAATCGAGCTTCTCGACCAGCCACTTGTCGCCCGACTTCGACAGCTGGGCGATCACCACGACGAACTGCCGCTCGGGGTTGGCCTGAGTGAAGTTGGTCCGGTACTGCGTGAGGGTCACCAGCACCTTGGCCGAGGTCTTGTCACCGGACTGGTAGCCGCACTGCACGTCGTCGACCCACGACTTGACCTGCGCCTGCACCATGGCGTCCTTGAGCGCCTTGGTCGCGTCGTCGAACTCCTTGAGGAACTCGCCCGAGGAGCCCGCCTTCACCGTGGCGAAGTAGTCGTCGAGGTTCTTGGAGTAGTCGTAGACCGAGACGTCCTTGCCGAATTCGCACGCGGCGTTGGTGGAGTCGCGGATCGCGTCGAGCTTGTCGCCGCGGTCCTTGCCCTGCAAGAAGAAGACCACCACCGCGGTGATCGCCGCGACCGCGAGCACGCCGGCCACGAACGCGGCCACCAGCGGAAGCGACGTGGACTTCGCGGGCCGCGCGGGTGCGTCCTTGCGGGACTCGCCCTTCGCTGTCTGTTGCTTCGCGCCTGCCTCGGCCTTGTCTGCCTTCTCCGCCTTGGACAGGTCGGGCGTCGCCGCGCCAGCGGCGTCCTGCGACTTCCCGGTCACCGCGTCGGTGTCCTGGTCGGAGGCGGCGGCCGTGGTCTCGGCGTCCTTGCCGGTCTCGGCGTCGTCGGTAGACATCGATAAAACCTGCACTTTCCCGGCGCGCGTCGGTGCGCACCGATTGGCTTCAGTGGTCCGCGACAGCGAACCTCGAGCGTTCCACCGGCGAGTATGCCCGGCCGGCGGGATGACCGCAGGGCCGGGTACGTCTCACCGCACCGGAGGCAGCGTCCGCTCGTTCGGATCCACACCCGGCGGCATGTGCGCGCCGTTGTTCGGCACGTCCGGCCGCGGAGCGTTGGCGGCGCCGCGGATCTGCTGACCCGGCGGCGGGTTCTCACAGTAGTTCCACTTCGGGATCGTGCCGTCCTGCACGACCTCGTTGCGGATCTTCGGGGTGTTGTAGGTGCAGAACGGCCGCGGCCAGATGTCGATCATCGCGTGGAACTCGCCGTCGTGCGCCGGAACGCCGAGCGCTTCGCCACCGACCGCGAGCGAGGGGAACAGCGCGCGCAGCGCGGGCAGCCGCAGCTGCGCCGCTTTCGTGATCGCCTGGAAATTGGTGGCCAGGCTGGTGATCGGATCGGCCGTCTTGTCCACCACCGCACCCAGGCTGGTGAGCTGGCCCGGCGCCTGCTCGAGCACTCGTTGCAGTTCCGCGTTGGCGTTGTTGAACTGCTCGAACAGCACGCCGGAGTTGCGGGTCAGCGTGGCCAGATCCGGTTGCGCCATGGACGTGGTGTTCGCGATGGTGCGCAAGTTGGTGATCAGGTTCGTGGTCTGCGGCAGCAGCGAGTCCAGGCCCGCCATCGCCAAGCTGATGCCGTTGACCAACCCGCGCAGCTGATCCGGGCCGCCGCTGAGCGCGATGTCCAGCTCGTTGAGGATGACCTGGAAGTGATCGGGGTTGATCTGGGCGATCAGGGCGCTGGCGTTGTCCAGCACCGACCACACCGGCGTGGGCGTGTGGATCTTGTCCGGATTGAACTTGATCACCGCGCCGTTGGCCAGATACGGCCCCTGCTCGGCGTTCGGCCGGAAGTCGATGTACTGCTCACCCGCACCGGACAGCGCCTGCACCGCGATCTGGGTGTCCACCGGGATCTTGTACTTCGACTCGATCTGCGCGGTGGCGGCGATGGACTGGCCGCGATCGGTCAGCTCGATCGAGGTCACCTTGCCGATGCGCCAGCCGCGTAACGTCACGTCGTTGCCGGGCTGCAGACCACCGGAGCGGTCCAGATTCACCGTGACCGTGTAGTCGGACCGCAGCGGGTTCACCCGCATGACGTTGATCAT
This sequence comes from Nocardia implantans, assembly GCF_035544775.1. NCBI lineage: Bacteria > Bacillati > Actinomycetota > Actinomycetes > Mycobacteriales > Nocardiaceae > Nocardia > Nocardia implantans. The sequence goes on from NZ_JAYKYQ010000001.1 coordinate 454,170, forward strand.
CAGGTACGCGGCGCCGACCAGCAGCACGAGCACAAGACCCAGGTTCGACAGGAAGATCTTGCTGCCGAACAGCTTGCGCGCGGAGGTCATCGCTGTCCTCCCGCCACTCGGCTCTGGACCAGTTGCAGCACCTGGATCAGGCTGCCCGCGAAGTCCTGCAGGTCGTTGAGGTCCTGGATCTTGCCGTGCTCCGGATCGGTGAGCGCGCTGATGTCCAGGTTCGTCGCGGTCGCGTAGACCGCGAAGCTGCTGCCGCGGAAGGTCGCGTCCACCTTCGGCCGGATCACCCGCAGCCGGTCCAGCAGGACGCCGAAGCCGTCACCGGTCTTGGCGATCGCGTCCATCAGCTGACGCGTGTTGTCCAGCAGTCCGTTCAGGGTCTCGGTCGAGGTGTTCGCGTAGTCGCCCAGGGCGGCGCTGGTGGTGGACAACTTGGTGAGCAGATCGCCCAGGGCCCGGTTGTTCTCGGCGATGGCGCCGATCATCTGCGGCAGCGTGTCGGCCACCTCGCCGAGTTCCGACCGCCTGCCCTCGATGGTGTTCGCGAGCGTGCTGAACTCGCCGAGCACGCTGTCCACCCGCGCGGAGTTGGCGTTCAGACTGCCGACGACGCCGGTCATCTCGGTGATCAGGTGAGCGAGCTGCTCGCCCCGGCCGCCGACGATGGAGTCCAGCTCCGAGCCGAGCTTGGAGAGGCTGGCGATGCCGCCGCCGTTGAACAGCATGGAGACCGAGATCAGCAACTGCTCGACGGTCGCGCCCGCGGAGGTGCTGTCGATGGTGAGGGTGTCGCCGTCGTGCAGCATCGCCGCCCCTGGCTCGGTCTTCGGCTTGGACACCGCGACGAACACGTCACCGAGGGGAGTGGCCTGCCGCAGCTCCGCCGTGCTGCCCTCGGGCAGCTCGATGTCCTTGCGGATGGTCAGGTCGACGATGGCCTGGAAGTTCTTGGTCTTGATGTCGGTGACCACCCCGACATCCGAACCGCCGATCTTCACCTTCGCCTGGTCGGGCAGGTTCAGCGCGTTCTCGAAGACCGCGTGGATGGTGTAGGTCTCCCCGCCCTGGCCCGGTTTCGGCAGCGGCAGCTTCTCCACGGTGAGCCCGCAGCCGGAGGTGACCGCCACACCGGCCACCGCGGCGACGGCGACCAGCGCCCTGCGTGCCTTGATCGTCATTCGGTACGTCATTTCGTCAGTCCGAGCAGTGCGGCGGTGAGCCCGTAGTCGGGTCCGAAGTCCTGCATGTTTCCGGTGCGGCAACCATCGGCCTTCATCTGGATGCGTTCGCAGAACAGGCTGACGATCTCACCCGACAGCGCGGTGCCGATCACCGCGTGCAACCGGACGTGCCCGTGCTCGCGGTCGATGATGTTGTCGACGTTCTGCATGACCATCGGCGCGAGGTCGGCGACCTCGGTGAGGCCGTAGGCGTTGTCGCGCAACTGCTGGGTCACGTTGGTCAGGCCGGACATCGTGCCGGACAGCTGATCCTGGTACTGCGTCAGCGTGGTGCTCGTGTTCCGCAGGAAGGCGAGCAGCTGATCCAGTGTGGCCTGCAAACCGGGAGCCTGTTCGGCGAGCAGGCCGGTCATCTGGGTCACCCGGTTGCTGAAATCGCGCACCGACTGGTCGTTCTCGGCCAGCATGGTGGTGAGGTCGTTCAGCTTGATGATGATGCTGGAGATCGCGTCCTTGTTGTCGACGCCGACCCTCAGCGCGCTGGACAGCGCGTTGAGGGTGTCGCGGATCTTCTCGCCGTTGCCGTTGAGCATCGGGTAGAGCACCCGGCCCGACAGCGGGCCGATGCCCTCCTGACCCGGCTCCGGCTTCAACGCGGCCGCGAACTGGTCGATGGTCCTGATCATCGTGTCCAGCTCGACCGGCGTCTTGGTGCGGGCCTTGGGCAGATGATCGCCGTCGGACAGGGTCGCGCCCCCGGTGTAGACCGGGGTGAGTTCGACGTGCCGGTCGGTCACGATGGACGGCGAGACGATCGCGGCGATGGCGTCTTTCGGGATCTTCACGTCCTTGTCGATGGACATGTGCACCTCGACCAGCGTGCCCTTCGGGACGATCTTGTCGACCTTGCCCACGTCGAGCCCGAGCACCGTGATCGGGTTGCCCTCGTAGATGCCCGCGATGTTGTCGAAGTCGGCGGTGATCTGCAGGGTGTTGCCCAACGCGTCGTTCACCGAACTCGGCAGCAGCGAGCAACTGCCTACCGTCAGTGCGGCGGCGCTGATCAGGACCGTCTTCGCGACGGCCGCCAGCGGAAAGCCCGTGCGGAATCTCATCCCTGGCACCCCTCGATGACTTGGGCGAAGCACAACCAGTTGTCCGGGAACAGCCACGGCAGGCCGACATCGCCGTACGGACCGCTGCCACCCCAGGAGTTCGCCAGGTAGCGCAGGGTCGGCGGCATGATCGACAGCATCCGGTCCAGGTTGTCCTTGTTCTTCTGCAGGCCCTCGGCCATGGTGTTCAGCTGCTGGATGGTCGGGCCGAGCTGATCGTTGTTCTCCGCGCCGATCGCCTCCAGCTGCTTGGTCAGCGTCGCGACGTTGTCCAGCAGCTGGCGCAGCAGCGCTTGGCGCTCCATCACCCGGTTGGCGATGGCCTCGCCCTGGGTGATCACCAGCAGGATGCTGTTGCGGTTGTCGCCGAGGATCTGGGTGACCCGGTCGAGGTCCTTCAGCAGGGTGTCGACCTCTGCCTTGCGGCTGTCGATCACCTTGGCCAGCGCGCCGACGCTGTCCAGCGCCTGGGCGGTGAGCTGGGGCGAGCCGTTCATCTGCTCGTTGATCAGGTTCAGCGAGTCGGCCAGCTTCTTGGTGTCGAGCGCTTCGAACTTCGGGGTGCCGACCTGCACCACGTCGGCCAGGTTGTACGGCACCGAGGTGTTGGAGACCGGAATCCGCTTGCTCTTCAGCCCCGAGCCGTCGCCCGGCTCGAGGTCGACGTACCGCGCGCCGAGCAGCGTGGCCATCTTGATCGACGCACGCGCGTCCGGGCCGAGTTTCACGTCGTCGCTGACGCTCAGCGTGAGCAGCACGTGACTGCCCTCGAGTTCGGCGCCGACCACCCGCCCGGAGGACACCCCGGCGATGTTCACCTTGTCGCCGACCCTGATGCCCGCGGCCTGCACGAATTCGGCCTTGATCGACTGCTCGCCGACGCCGATCAGCTTGTAGACGCTGGACACCAGCAGCAGCACCACGATGAGGGCGCCGCCGATGATGCCCAACCAGAAGTACCGGTTGCTGTCGAACCTGGACCTGAGTTTCGTCATCATGGGCGGCACACCGCCGAGTGCGAGGTGCCACCGATCTGGGAGAACAGACCGCGGGGGAACAGCACGCCGTAGAGCGACACGTCCAGGCCGCACAGGTAGGCGTTGGCGTAACCGCCCTCCGAGGTGTGCCTGCCCGCCGCCGACAAGACGTTCGGCAGGTCGATCGCGGCTTGATCGAGCTTGGCGCCGTTGTCCAGCAGCAGCGTCAGCGCCGCGCTGGTGGAGTTCTGCGCGTTGCGCAGGCTCGGCTGGATCCGGTCGAGCATGCCGACCACCGACGTGGTCGCGCTCGCGATCTGCTCGGTGGAGGCGAGCAACGACTGTCCTTGTTCGTACAGCCCGCCGATCAAGGCCCGGGTCTGGGTCACCAGGGTCTCCAATTCATCACCTCGTTTCGCCAACCCCGACATCACGCCCGACAGGTTGGTGATCACATCGGACAGGATCGCGTCCCTGCGCTGGAAGTCGGTGGCCAGCTGGGCGGCCTGGACGATGAACGCGCTCAGCGAGACGCCGTCACCCTGCAGTGCCTGGATGAACGTCTCCGACAGCCGGTTGACCTGCTCGGGCTGCAACACCTGGAACAGCGGCTGGAACCCGTTCAGCAGACCCGACACGTCGAACGACGGCTCGGTGCGATCGATCGGGATGGAACCGTTGTTCTTCAGCGGCGCCGGATTCGACGCCTTGCCCGGAGCCAGCGCCACGTACCGCTGACCGATCAGGTTCTGGTAGCGGACCAGCGCTTTGGTGTCGTTGTAGATCGTCTGGTCCCGCTGCACCACGAAGGTGACCTTGGCGACCGACTTCTTGAGGTTCGCGTCGCGGCCCAGCTCGATCTTCTCGACCTTGCCCACCCGGACGCCCGCCATGCGGACGTCGTCGCCCTCGTGCAGGCCGAGCACGTCGGAGAACGTGGCGGAGTAGGTGTAGGTGTCGCCGCTGACGATGCGCGCCAGCGTGTTCCACACCACCACCGTCACCAGGATCGATACGATGGCGAAGATGCTGAATCCGATCAGCGGCTTGCGAATGCTCATCGGCCGGCACCGTTGTCGGACACCTGCATGGTTCCGCCCTTCAGGATCGTGCTCAGCAGCAGGTATTCGGCTGTGGTCGGCTGGCGGCCGAGCAGCGCGGTGATCGCGGCGTCACCCCGGTAGGAGATCGGCGCCGCCGACGGGGCGCCCTCCGGCGCCGCGGCCGGAGCCGCGGGGGCCGGGGCCGGCGGGAGCAGGCCCGGCGGCAGCATCGGGAACAGGCCCTCGAGCGGGGTGCCCGCGAACGGGGCGGGGGCGCCGCCGGTCGGGGCGGCCGCCGTGGCGCGGTTCGGATCCGGGGTGGTGACGCCGGGGATCAGCGGCAGACCGGGCATCGGCACCACGGGAGGAAGTCCGGCGGCCGAGGCCAGCGCGCGCGGCTTCAACTGCTCCGGCAGCTCGCCGACATCGGCGACGGCGGGAGCGGTGTAGCAGCTCGGCCCGACCATGTCGCCGTAGCGCGGGCAGTCGGCCACGGTGTAGGGCCGGTACGGGGTGAGCGTGATGCCCGCGTCCCAGACCTGCTGCTTCTGCGGACCCCACTTGAAGGTGGTGTCCATCCGGCGCATGGTCTCGCTGAGGTTCAGCAGGCTCCTGGTGATCGCGTCCGGGTCCGCGGCGAGCGCGCCGAACATGTCGTTCGTGCCCGCGGTGACCTCGATGCCCACATTCGGGTTACGGGCGAACAGCCCGTTCACCGTGTCGATGGTTCCGCTGGTGCCGGTGATCAGCGAGACCAGCTCGCTGCGCCGGTCGGCGATGGTGCGCGCGGTCTGCACCGAGCTGCCGAGCACGTCGACCAGCTCGGGCGCGGACTGGTTGAGCGCGTTGAACGACGCGGAGAAGTCGCTGAGCAGCACACCGAGATCGGGAATCGACTCGTCGACGGCGAGCAGCCAGCGGTCCAGCCGCTCGACGGTGGAGCCGGGCATCCGGCCGCTGCCGTCCAGCGCCTGGGACAGGGTGCCGAGCACCCGGCCGAACTGCACAGGGTCGATCTTGTCGAGGATGTTGCGGACCGTGGTGAGCGTGTCCTGCAGCGCGATGGTGCCTTTGCTGCGGTCCTCCTCGATGACCGAGCCTTCGTGCAGGTACTGGTCGGCGGGACCATTGAAGACGAGTTCGACGGAGGTGACGGCGAACAGGTTGCTCGGCACCACGCGAGCGGTCACGTTGGCCGGGATGTCACCGGCGAACTCCGGCTTCATCTCGATCCTGACCTTCTGCAGCTCGCCCTTGGCCGCGACGTCGACGGTCTTCACCGCGCCGACGAGCACGCCGCGGAACTTGACGTCGGCCTGCTCGGGCAGACCGTCACCGGTGGTGGTCAGGTTCGCGGTGACGTTGACCTTCTCCTGGAAGTACCCCTTGTAGCGCAGCATCAGGACACTGAGCACCAACGCGAACACGACCAGACCGCACACGCCTGCGATGAGCAGCTGCCGCATCGTGGGCCCGCGCCCACTGGGATCAATGATCATGTGGTGTCTACCCCGAGATACGGATGCCGGGGTTGACACCCCAGATCGCCAATGTCATGAACAGGTTCGCGAAAACGACCGCGATGATGCACATCTTGATCGCGCGGCCCGCGGCCACGCCGACGCCCTCGGGGCCACCGGAGGCGAAGAAGCCGTAGTAGCACTGGATGAACGTGGTGATCGCGACGAACAGGATCGCCTTGATCAGCGAGTAGATGACGTCGGTCGGGACCAGGAACTGATAGAAGTAGTGCTGGTAGGTGCCGGTGGCGGTGCCGCCGATCAGCTGCACGGTCAGCGAGCAGGAGACGTAGGCCATCGTGAGGCCGAGGCAGTAGAGCGGGATGATGGCGACCATCGCCGCGAACATCCTGGTGCTGATCAGATACGGCAGCGGCCGGATGGCGATGGACTCGAGCGCGTCGATCTCCTCGGAGATGCGCATGGCGCCGAGCTGCGCGGTGAACCGGCACCCCGCCTGGGCGGCGAAGGCCAGCGTCGCGAGCAGCGGGCCGAGTTCGCGCGTCGTCGCGAACGCCGAGATCGCACCGGTGATCGGACTCAGGCCGAGCAAGTTCAGCGAGTTGTAACCCTGGATGCCGACGGTCATGCCGCCGAACGCGCTCAGAATGACGACGACGCCGATGGTGCCGCCGCCGACGACGAGATTGCCGTTGCCCCAGGTGACGTCCGAGAGCAGGCGCCACACTTCCTTGGGGTAGTGCCGCAGCGCCAGCGGAATCGAGCCGATCGAGCGCAACAGGAAGAACACCTGGTGGCCGAGCCTGGCGAGCCAATCGACCGGAGCCTGCGCGGATTTCCGGAACGCTTGCAGCGGCCGCAACAGCGGCGGTACATAGGTTGATGACACCGGCTCAGACCACCTGTGACGGGAATAGTGCGTTGTAAACCTGGGTGATGATGAGGTTCACCCCGAACAGCATGATGGCGGAGCTCACCACCGCGGAATTCACCGAGTTCGCGACACCGCCGGGACCACCGCGGGTGTTCAATCCGGTGTCGCACGCGATGATTGCCGCCAGCAGACCGAAAATGAGCGATTTCGCCAGCGCGACAAGCAGATCGGTGGTCACCGCGAACGAAGAGAAGGTGCCGACGTAGGAACCCGGCGTACCGTTCTGCGCGAAGATATTGAAGATGTAGCCGGTCAGGAAGCCGACGAAGACGACGAAGCCGCACAGCAGCACACTGACCAGCATCGCGGCGCCGAGGCGCGGAGCGACCAGCCTGCGCATCGGATCGACGCCCATCACCTTCATGGCGTCGATCTCCTCGCGAATGGTGCGCGAACCGAGATCGGCGCAGACCGCGGAGCCGACGGCGCCCGCGATCATCAGCGAGGTGACCAGCGGGGCGCCCTGCTGAATGATGCCGAGGCCGTTGGCCGCGCCGATGAACGAGGTGGCGCCGACCTGTCCGGCGACCGAGCCGACCTGAATGGAGACGATGACGCCGATCGGGATGGCGACCAGCAGGGTCGGCGCCGCGGAGACACTGGCCATGAAGGCGCACTGCCGGACGAACTCCCCGAACGGGAAGCGCTTGCGGAAAATCGAGACGAACAGTTCGGCGACCGCGGCGAAGCCCATCGTGATCTGCCTGCCGAAGGTCTCCAGCGATCGCTTGGGATGATCTTGCCAATAAGATCTCGTCCAATCGACCGCACCACTGAACCGTGACCCTGATGGTGGACTCTCGGTCGACTGCACTGGCTGATCCTCCTCGACGCCGGTTGGTTGCCCCGACGACTCGTTTGCTTGACGCACCTTACTACGGAGTAGTGCAGAACACACCATCCACTTGTGATCGCAGTCATAGATGTCTGTCACCGCCGCGGAAAAGCAATGGTTGAGGCGCAGAACATTGGGAACGACCCCAAAGGTGACCAGTCGAGCTCTGGCACAAGCTACAGCCGAACTGCGGGAATGCTCGATCGCTTCCGGCGATTCGGCGAATTACTTCGGATAATTCTCATCGAAAATCAGATTTGTTTCCGGAGACCAACGCGACGTCTCCTTACTATCACCGAGACACTAACGGTCACCCGCTTTTCACAATTGCGATAGCTAATCGCTATTGGGCGCATAAGATACATTTGGTCACGGTTGTATGAAAGTGGATTGAAGCGCAGGGCAGTGGGGACAACCCCCGTAGTGGTGACGCGCCCGAGACCGATTACTGACACGATGGGTGCGACAGATTGATATCGTGCGGGCTTCCGACGTCTGGAGGGACATGTTCAGCAAACTCGCCAAGGTGGCCAATGCCGCCTTCGCCGTCGCCCTGGGCGCGGCGCTGCTCGGCACGGGCACAGGGGCCGCTAACGCCGACCCGGGCCCGCCGGTGTTGGGCGGTGGATCCGGCATCATCATCGACAACCAGTTCGAGTGCACGGTCACGACGGTCGGCCACGACAACGCGGGACGTCTGGTCGGCCTGACCGCGGGTCACTGCGGCGACCCCGGCGCGCAGGTCTACGCCGAAGCCGATCGCGGCTCGGGCGTGATCGGCCGTTTCGTGTACTCCAACCACGATCTGGACTACGCCGTCATCCAGTTCGATCCGGGCAGGATCACGCCGGTGAACCGGGTCGGCAACGTGACCATCACCAATCTCGGCGGACCGGCCAACTTCCCGCAGATCGTCTGCAAAGAAGGGCGCACCACCGGCAACACCTGCGGTATCGCCTGGGGCGACATCTTCCGGACGAACGTCGAGACCTGGAGCCAGATGTGCGTCGTGGAAGGCGACTCCGGCGCGCCGGTCGTCGTCGGTTCGACGCTGGTCGGCATGGTGAACGCCTACCTGGCCATCGCGTGCTTCGGTCCCGAGGTCGGGACCAACATGAGCGCGATCATGGCCGACATCAACGCGCGCGGCGGCGTCGGCGCGGGGTTCCTCCCGATCTGAGCGCCGGCGACACGGCGATGAGCGGCCCGGACGCGAGCTACGCGTTCGGGCCGCTGATTTTTTCGCTCGGCGCCACCGCGGGGCCCGTGACCGCGCACTGCGGCATGCAATCGACGCTGTCGAGGGTGGCTGCGTGCCGCACCGGACGCAGCAGCACGGCGGCGAGCACCGCGCCGATCACCAGCAGCCCGGCGCACAGCCACATCGCGGTGGCGAAACCGTCGTCGAAAGCCGCCGGATCACCCAGCGCACCCGAGATGCCCGCGAGTCCGGGCAGCGCCGCCACCGCGAGCAGTTGCGCGGTGCGCGCGACGGCGTTGTTCACACCGGAGGCGATGCCGGCCTCGCTCGCGGGCACCGCGCCGAGCACGGCGCCGGTGAGCGGGGCGACCAGCGCCGCGAGCCCGAGCCCGAAGACGAGAACACCGGGCAGCACATCGGTGAAATACGTGGTGTCGGGTCCGATCCGCAGCAACAGCACCAACCCCGCCGCAGCCAGCAGCGGTCCCGCGGTCATCGGGATGCGCGGCCCGTGCCGCTGCGCCCAGCGCCCGGCGGGAGCCGACAGCGCCAGCATGATCAGCGTGATCGGCACCGTCGCGACGCCGGACATCAGCGGCGTGTACCCAGCGACCAGTTGCAGTTCCAGCACCAGCAAGAAGAAGACGCCGCCGAGAGCGGCGTAGACCGCGAGCGTCACGAGATTCGCCGCGGTGAACACCCGCGAGCCGAACAGCGACGGAGGCACCAGCGGGTGGTCGCTGCGCAGTTCGATCGCGACGAAAGCCAGCAGCAGCACGACACCGGCGCCGATGAGCACGGGCACGGTGTCGATCAGTCCGAGAGTCAACGCACCGAGAGCCAGCGCCACCACGAGCGCGCCGGGCACGTCCAGTTCCGGGGCGGCGTCGGGATCGCGGCTCTCTGGCACGTGCCGCAACGCGACCAGCACGACGACGAGGGTGAGCGGAACGTTCAGGAAGAAGATGGACCGCCAACCCGCGAGCTCGATGAGCCAGCCGCCGAGGAACGGCCCCAGCGCGCCCGCCACCCCGCCGAAGCCCGACCACAGGCCGATCGCGGCGCCTTGATCGCGGCGATCGATGGACGATGAGATCAGCGCCAGACTGCCCGGCGTGAGCAGCGCGCCCGCGACGCCCTGCAGGATCCGCGCCGCGACCAGCAGTTCGATGGAGGTCGCGACACCGCACAGCACCGATGCGACCGCGAAAGCCGCGGTTCCCCAGACGAAGACTTTGCGGCGGCCGAGCTTGTCGCCGAGCGAGCCGCCGAGCAGGATGAACGACGCGAGGGTGAGGGTGTAGCCGTTCAACGTCCACTGCAACCCTGCGACATCGGTCTCCAGCGATTCCCCGATCCGCGGCAGCGCGATGTTCACGACCGTCGCGTCGAGCGAGGCGACCGACGAGCCGAGGATGGTGGCCAGCAGGATCCAGCGACCGGTGCCCGACCGCAGCCGCGGTAGCTCGGTGGTGCTCACCCACCCAACCTAGCGGCAGGCAAGCGTTGGGAAGTCCGGCTCAGAGTTCCTGGACGCAGATGACGAAACGGCGCTTGTCGTAGACGTATCCCGTGCCGCTGCCGCAGACGTTCACGTCGTCGGCGCTGTCCACGCGCTTGACCACCTTGACGCCCTTCACCGGCGACGAACCGGTGCAGTCGATGCGCTTGGGGTCGTCACCGCCGACGTCCATGCAGCCGCCGACCACCCAGTCGATGTCCAGGCACAGCGCGCCCTGTTCGATGCCGTTGATCGTCTCGGCGTAGTAGTTGTCGGCGTCGCTGCTGCACTGCGAGCTCTTCGCCGCCTTCGCGATCACCTTGTAGTTCGACTCGCGGCTGCCGCACGACGCCTTCTCGATGGTGGCGTTGGTGGTGGTGCCGCCGAGCTTCACGCAGTCGCCGATGCTCGCGTCGAAATCGGTGCTTCCGCTCGGCTTGCTCGTCGTCGGCTTGCCGGTGCTCGGCGTGGGCTTGCCCGAGGACGGCTTCGGCGTGTTGGTCACCGACACCGCGTCGATCGTCCCGTCCACCGCGGGCTGTGCGGTACCGCTGACCGTGGAAGTACAGCCGACCAGCGACAATCCGGCCGCGACGGCCAGTCCGGCGAAGGCGAGACGCCCCCAGGTCAGTTGACGAGACACGTACAGTCCTCCCGAGCTGTAACGCCGGCGAACTCACGCCCCCGTAATCCGAAGTTGCCTTGGCTGCGCTTGAAATACCACGCCATGAATACACCATCGACCGAGCGCCCGTCGAGCCGGAGCCGGAAACGAATCGCGGCCAATGGCTCTGGGTATGGTGGGATTTCTGGTGTGAGAGGAGCCCCCCGGTGAAGCTGATCAGCGCAATCGTGTGTTCGACCGCGGCGATCGGAGGCTCCCTGGTCGTCCCTGGCATGGCCGCCGCCGCCGACGTGCACTGCCGATCGGAAGGCGGAACCGATATCACCCGCATCAATGGGGAGACGGCCTGCCGCGCGGCGACCGATGACTACGGCCTCGCCACGGCCAGCGGGATCGACGGGGTCGGCTACGCCAACGCGACCTCGGGCGCGACGGCCATCGGCATCGGCGCGGCGGGGGGCGTCGGCGCGAGCGAGGGCGCGGGCGGGGTTCCCGTCGCGCTGGGCTTCGGCCCTGATGCCGTCGCGATGACCTCGACCACAGCGCCGGGCGTGCGGACGTTCGCGATCTCGATCGCGCTGGAAGGGTCGCGAGCGGGGGTGGAGACCGCCGAGCAGGCGGTCGTCTGCCTGGGCGCGGCGGCCTTCGCGTGGAACGCCGACAGCGGCGACGCGTGCATTGCGACGCCTTTTGGGCTCTGGCAGACCCATTGAACGGGTTACCCTGGTTGACCAGCCCGGATAACGGCGGTCAGGAGGTGACCCCATGGTTTCGGCAATGGCGGCGGACGATTTCGAGCCCGCCGATGCGCCAGGCGGGAAGCTGGCCGCGCCGCACGAGATGCTGGTCGATCCGCGTTTCATCCGGCTGGCCGATCAGTTCTTCGGCCTGTTCGCCCAGCCCGCTCGCGGCGGCGGGGCGCTGGCGGTCTACCTCGACGGCAAGCCCGTGGTCGACATCTGGGCAGGCTGGGCGGACAAGGAACGGCGCTGGAACGGCGATACCGTCGCGCTGACCTTCTCCACCGGCAAGGGCGTTGCGTCCACCGTCGTGCACCGCTTGGCCGAACGCGGGCTGATCGACTACGACATCCCGATGGCCGAGTACTGGCCGGAGTTCGCCGCGCACGGCAAAGACGACATCACCGTCCGTGACGTGCTCTGCCACCGCGCCGGTCTGCACCGGGTGCGCGGCCTGGTTCCCGGGCGGGAAGGAATCCTGCACTACGACGCCGTGGTCCGTGCGCTGGCCGACAGCCCGCCGGACCCCCGCCGCATCCGCACTTCCGGCTATCACGCGATCACCTTCGGCTGGCTGGTCGCCGAGCTCGTGCAACGAGCGACGGGAACGCCGTTCACCGAGGTGCTGCGCACCGAGATCGCCGAGCCGCTCGGCCTGGACGAGTACTGGTTCCGCGTTCCGGAATCCGAACGGCACCGGATCGCCAAGATCTATCGCCACCTCGGCCCGCCGGGTGTCCGCTGGAACACCGCCTCCTCGGTGCTGTCCTGGGTGCGGCCGGTGCGCGGGCTGGCCGAGGCGGGGATGCCGGAGAGCTTCGACGAGCTGGTCCGCGATCCCCGCGTGCACGACTCGGTGATGCCGGGCTGGAACGGCGTGTTCTCCGCGCGCGCCCTGGCGCGGATGTACGGCGCGCTGGCCAACGGCGGCATGGTCCACCCGACCGGTTCGGACCGGAAGACGCGCGGCCCCGAGCAAGGCGGGCGGTTCCTGGCCCCGCGGACGATCGAGACCATCAGCCAGGTGCAGCCGACGCACAGCCGGGACTACGTGCTCGGCGTGCCGATCCACTTCACGCTCGGCTACCACCGCCCGGTCCTGATGTCCAAGCAGCAGCCACGGCACGCGTTCGGCCACTACGGCGTCGGCGGGTCCGGCGCCTACGCCGATCCGGATCTCGGCATGTCGATCGCGTTCGTCACCAACGGGCTCGGCAGCATGGTGACCGCGCTCGGCGACGCCAGGCTCGCGCGGCTGGCGGCGACGGCGCAGGCGACGGTGCGCAAGCACAAGCAGACCGCTGGCTAGCGGCGAACCGCCGCGGCCGCGGCCTCGTGTTCTCGACATGGAGGTGCGCATGCCACGAACCGAGGCGGGTGCCCGCCGCGGCGGACCGCGTGTGCCGCGCGCGACCGTACTGCACGCGTTGGCCGCAGGGGCCGATTTCGACCGGTACTTCCACTGGCGCAGGGCGCGGGAAGGCGACCCGTTCTATGTTCGATTTCCCGGTTTCGGCGCGGTGCTGTTCACCGGGACGGCGGTCGGCGCGAGCGAGCTGTTCCGTTTGCCGGTCGATGGCTCCGAGCCGCCGCGTCCGAATCCGATCGAACCCATGGTCGGCGCCGCCTCGATGATCCTGGCTTCGGGCGAGCGCCATCGCCGCGACCGCGCCCTGCTCACCCCCGCCTTGCACAGTGCCCGGGTACGGGAGCACGGCGAGCTGATCCAGGAAGCCACCGAGCGGGAACTGGCCGGGGAGAGCGGTCAGCGGTGGGCGACGGGCGCGCGCATCGACGCGCGGGCGGCGGCGCGGGCCCTCACGCTGCGCGTCATCGCGACGGTGGTGTCGGGTGCGCGCGACCCGCGGCGGCAAGCGGAGTACACCGCCGCGATGAGGGACTTCCTCACGGCGTTCTCCGGGCCGTTGCTGCTGGTGCCCGCTCTGCGCCGCGGGCTGCACGGGCACGGTCCGTGGGACCGGTTCCGCGCCGCGCGCGAGCGATTGGATCGGCTGATCAGAGCCGATATCGCACACCGGCGCGCGCACCCCGCCGCATCGCCCGCCGACCTGCTCGATCTGTTGCTGTCCGTCTACCCCGACGACGACGAACTGTGCGAGCAGATCCGCACCTTGCTCGTGGCCGGGCACGAGACCACCGCGACCACCCTGGTCTGGGCGCTGTTCCGGCTGCACCGCGCACCCGAGGCACTGGGCAGGCTGCGGCGGGAGTTGCGGGACGCGGGTCGGGACGCGGGCCCCGCGGAGCTGGCCGCGCTGCCCTACCTCGACGCCGTCTGCCAGGAGACGTTGCGGCTGCACCCACCGGTGCCGATCGTTCTGCGCCGGCTGACCGAGCCCTTCACGCTGCGCGGCGTCGGGCTCGCGCCCGGCGACACCGTGGGGATAGCGGTGCCATTGCTGCACTCCGATCCCGAAGTGTGGACCGACCCGGGACGCTTCGACCCGGGACGCTTCGTGGAGCGCCGCTACCGGCCGTTCGAGTTCGCGCCGTTCGGCGGCGGCCATCGGCGCTGCGTGGGCGCGGCCCTGGCGGACTACGAGTTGCGGATCGCGCTGGCCACCATCCTCGCGCGGGTACGCCTGCGACTCACCCCGCGGTACGCGCGCGGACCGGTCCCGCTCTCCGTGCCGCACAATATCGCGAGCGGTCCGCATCGTCCGATTTCGTTCGACGTGATCAGTGAGCTTCGTCACTAATGAGTTTGCTGTGAGCCATCTTTCGGGAATCGAACGCCTCCGGCCGCGGAGCGCCCGATCCGTCGTGACCGGCAGATTTGCCCGCTTCGATACCCGATCGACGTCTTTGTGATCCATACCACTACAAGCGCGTGTGCCGAATCATTCTGAAACGCCGGTAGCTTCCACACGCGCCGGGACGGTAGGAATGGACGACGGGTCGGGCCCTCGATACCAGTGGGGCGCTCTTCTGGCACCGTGCTGAAATGAAATATCTCGCTGCGCGGCGTACGCGTGCGCGCGAGAGATGGAATGGACGAGAAACCTATGCATGCCGCTTTGCACACCGGGTCGTCGCCTGCTCCTCGCAAGGGAGCGCGGCTAGCCCGCCGGATGCGCGAGGGCGTCCTGCTGTCCGCCGCGATCGCGGCAGCCGGTGTTCTGCTCGTCGCGCCTGCCCAGGCCGAACCGCTCCCGGGGATCGGCACCGGCTCGGCCGCCGCCGCCACCGAGCCCGAACCACAGGCGAACTTCGCTCCGCCCTCGATCAACATCGCCGACGGCGAGGTGGTCGGCGTCGCACAGCCGATCATCATCACCTTCAAGGAACCGGTGACCGACCACGCCACCGCCGAGAAGGCCATCAAGATCACCTCCTCGAAGCCTGCGCCAGGACACTTCTACTGGCGCGGCGACAAGCAGGTGCGCTGGCGGCCGGACGAGTTCTGGCCGGACAACACCGACGTGCAGGTGCAGGCGGGCGGCACCACCAGCTCGTTCCGCATCGGCGACGCCTTCGTGACCACCGCCGACGACACCACCCACACCATCACCGTCACCCGCAACGGCGAGGTGGTGAAGGAGATGCCCACCTCGATGGGCAAGCCCAAGCACGAGACGCCGAACGGCACCTACATCGTCGGCGAGCAGCTGCGCAAGATGACCATGGACTCGTCGACCTACGGCGTTCCGGTCACCGACCCCGAGGGCTACAAGCTCGAGGTCGAGTACGCCACCCGCATCTCCAACAGCGGCATCTTCGTGCACGCGGCCCCGTGGTCGGTCGCCCAGCAGGGCGTGTCCAACGCCAGCCACGGCTGCCTGAACGTCAGCACCGAGGACGCCAAGTGGTTCTTCGAGAACGCGCGTCGCGGCGACCCGGTGATCGTGCAGAACACCCAGGGCGGCACGCTCAGCGCGAGCGACGGTCTCGGCGACTGGAACTGATCATTCGGTAACCCCTGATCGGCGCGAAGCCGAACATTACGATCAATTGCTCGAAGTAGCCGATCGTAGTGTTCGGCTTTTGCTCTACTTGGCCCGTGCGCGAGAAGTTCAGCGCGGCGGCGGGCGAACGTAACCGGCTGTTTGCTCCGGTCCGTAGAGTCACCGCCGTGCGTACCAGGCCGGAGCGAGTACTGCCGCAGCCACCGGGACGCGGTCTGCGGCACCGCCCCTGGCGGGACTACGCCCTGTTCCTGGTCTTGGTGCTGCCGAACCTCGCGCTTCTGGCGCTGTTCGTCTACCGGCCGCTGATCGACAACATCCGGCTGTCGCTGTTCGACTGGAACATCTCCGATCCGGTCGCCACCTTCGTCGGTTTCGACAACTACCGCGAATGGTGGAGCAGGCCGGATTCCTGGGACATCGTCACCAACACCGTGGTGTTCACCCTCGCGGCGGTGGTGGGCAGCATGGCGCTCGGTCTGGCGCTCGCGCTGCTGCTGGATCGGAAGCTGTTCGGCCGCAACGTGGTCCGCTCGGCGATCTTCGCGCCGTTCGTCATCTCCGGCGCCGCCATCGGCGTGGCCTTCCAGTTCATCTTCGATCCGAGTTTCGGCCTGGTCCAAGACGTGCTGCACCGGCTCGGCGTGCACGAGGTGCCGGATTTCTACCAGAACCCGCGCTGGGCGCTGTTCATGGTGACGGTGACCTACATCTGGAAGAACCTCGGCTACGCCTTCGTCATCTATCTGGCCGCGCTGCAAGGCATCCGGGCCGACCTGATGGAAGCCGCGCAGATCGACGGCGCGAGCCGCTGGACGACGTTCACCAAAGTCCTCCTGCCGCAATTGCGCCCGACGACCTTCTTCCTGTCCATCACGGTGCTGCTGAATTCGCTGCAGGTCTTCGACATCATCAACGTGATGACCCGCGGCGGACCGCTCGGCACCGGCACCACGACCATGGTCTACCAGGTCTATCAGGAGTCCTTCCGCAATTTCCGGGCCGGTTACGGCGCGACCGTGGCGACCATCATGTTCCTGGTGCTGCTGATGGTGACGCTGGTGCAGGTGCGTGTCATGGATCGGGAGCAGCAGTGAATCGACAGCGCGCGGTGACGCTGCTCGGCTACGGCGCGATGGCGTGCGTGCTGATCATCGTGGGCGTTCCGCTGTTCTGGATCTTCATCACCTCGTTCAAAGCGCGGCCGGACATCTACGTGCAGCCCGCCGTGTACTGGCCGCACAGCTGGCACCCGGAGAACTACCGTGAGGCCACAACGACGTTGCCGTTCTGGACTTTCCTGCGCAATTCGCTGATCGTCACCGGCATCGTCTCCGCGGTGAAGTTCGTGCTCGGCGTGTTCAGCGCGTACGGCCTGGTGTTCCTGCGCTTTCCTGGCAAGACGGTGGTGTTCCTGGTGATCATCGCGGCGCTGATGGTGCCCAACCAGATCACCGTGATCTCCAACTACGCGCTGATCGCTCAGCTGGGTTGGCGGAATACGTTCCAGGGCATCATCATTCCGCTCTGCGGTGTCGCCTTCGGAACCTTCCTCATGCGCAACCACTTCCTCTCGCTGCCCTCCGAGGTGATCGAGGCGGCGCGGATGGACGGCGCCAACTGGTGGCGGTTGCTCACCCGGGTGGTGCTGCCGATGTCCGGGCCGACCATGGTC
Source organism: Nocardia implantans (assembly GCF_035544775.1). Lineage (NCBI taxonomy): Bacteria > Bacillati > Actinomycetota > Actinomycetes > Mycobacteriales > Nocardiaceae > Nocardia > Nocardia implantans. Next base: position 471,404 of record NZ_JAYKYQ010000001.1, read on the forward strand.
GCCTTCGCGGTGGTGACGCTGGTCAACGAGTGGAACGAATACCTGTGGCCGTTCCTGATGGCCGACGACACAACGGTCGCCACCCTGCCGGTCGGCCTGACCCTGCTGCAGAACACCGAGAACCCCAGCGTCACCAACTGGGGACCGGTCATGGCGGGAACGCTGCTGACCATGCTGCCGATCCTCGTGGTCTTCCTGGTGCTGCAACGCCACATGATCAAAGGCCTCACCTCCGGTGCGGTCAAGGGTTGACAAGGAGAAACCACGTGTCCACTGCACAGTTCCCCGCGCTGACCCGGCGCGGATTCCTCGGGCTGACCGGCGCGCTCACTGCGGGCGCCGCGCTGACCGCGTGCGCGGGCACCGGAGGCGGCGGCAAACAATCCGGCGACGCCAAGACCCTCACCTTCTGGTCCAACCACCCGGGCACATCGAAAGAACTCGAGGCCGAGCTCATCCGTCGCTTCCAGGACAAGCACCCCGACCTGACGGTGCACCTGGTCGACGCGGGCAAGAACTACGAGGAGGTGTCGCAGAAGTTCAACGCGGCGCTGTCGGGCGGTGACCTGCCCGACATCGTGGTGCTGTCCGACGTCTGGTGGTTCAACTACGCGCTGAACGGCACCATCGAACCGCTCGACGGCCACTTCGCCGACGCGGGCGTGCGGCTGGACGACTACGTCGACTCGCTGGTCGCCGACTACCAGTTCAACGGCAAGCACTACGCGCTGCCCTACGCCCGCTCGACCCCGCTGTTCTACTACAACAAGGACGTGTGGAACCGGGCCGGCCTGCCCGACCGCGGTCCGCAGAGCTGGCAGGAGTTCGACGAGTGGGGGCCGAAGGTGCAAGAGGTGGTCGGGGAGGGCAAGCTCGCGCACGGCTGGGGCGATGTGAAGAACTACCTCGCCTGGACCTTCCAAGGCCCGAACTGGACCTTCGGTGGCGCGTATTCGGACAACTGGACGCTGAAGTTCACCGATCCCGGCACCATCGCGGCGGGCACGTTCCTGCGCGACATGATCAACACGAAGAAGTACGCGGGCATCAAGCCGCAGATCGCGGTGGACTTCGGCACCGGCGTGATCGCCTCGACGATCGCCTCGACCGGCGACCTGCGGGGCATCCAGAAGAACGCCGAGGGCAAGTTGACCGTCGGCACCGCCTTCCTCCCGCATCCGAACGGACCCGGCGTCACCACCGGCGGCGCGGGCCTCGCGATTCCGGCGCGCCTGTCCGACGAGCGGAAAGTGAACGCGCTGAAGTTCATCGAGTTCGTCACCAACCCGCAGAACACCGCGTACTTCTCGCAGGGCACCGGCTACATGCCGGTGCGCAAGTCGGCCGTGGACGATCCCAGCCAGCGGGACTTCCTGGCGAAGAATCCGAACTCGAAGGTCGCGATCGATCAGCTGCCGCTGACCAAGTCGCAGGACTACGCCCGCGTCTTCGTGCCGGGCGGTGACCAGATCATCGGCACCGGCTTGGAGCAGATCGGTCTGCGCAACGCCGACGTCGCCGCCGCGTTCGCGAACGTGACCAGCCAGTTGCAAGCGATCATCGATCGGCAGATCACGCCCAAGCTGCCGAAGTAGCGCCCGTCCCCGAGGAGACCGACAAGCATGGCCACCGTGCAGTTCGACAGCGTGACGCACCGGTACCCCGGCGCGCAGGCACCGGCCGTCGACCAGCTCGAACTCGACATCGCCGACGGTGAGTTCGTCGTGCTCGTCGGTCCGTCGGGATGCGGCAAGTCGACCAGCCTGCGCATGCTCGCTGGGCTGGAATCCGTTGCGCGCGGACGCATCCTGATCGGCGGCAAGGACGTCACCGGGTTGCCGCCGCGGGCGCGGGACGTGGCGATGGTCTTCCAGAGCTACGCGCTGTATCCCAACATGACCGTCGCGCAGAACATGGGCTTCGCCCTGCGCAACGCGGGCATGAACAAGACCGACACGCTGGTGCGGGTCCGCGAGGCGGCGAAGCTGCTCGAGCTCGAGGACCTGCTCGATCGCAAACCCGCCCGGCTGTCCGGCGGGCAGCGGCAGCGCGTCGCCATGGGGCGCGCCATCGTCCGCCGGCCCCAGGTGTTCTGCATGGACGAGCCGCTGTCCAACCTGGACGCGAAACTGCGGGTGAGCACGCGCGCGCAGATCGCGGCCTTGCAGAAGCGGCTCGGCACCACCACGGTGTACGTCACCCACGACCAGGTCGAGGCCATGACCATGGGCGATCGGGTGGCGGTGCTGCGCGAAGGCAAGCTGCAGCAGATCGCCGCGCCGCGCGTGCTCTACGACGATCCGGTGAACACCTTCGTCGCGGAATTCATCGGCTCGCCGGGCATGAACCTGCTGGAAGCGCCGGTGCGCGACGGTGCGGCGGGGCTCGGCGACCTGCGCGTTCCGCTGCCGCCCGCCGCGAGATCCCGCGACCGGGTGGTGGTGGGGGTACGGCCGGAGTCATGGGAGGTCACCGCCGAACCCGCCGACGGCCTTGCGGTCGACGCCGAGCTGCTGGAAGAACTCGGCGCGGAGTCGTTCGTCTACAGTCACGGCATCGCCGCGGACTGGAGCAGCCGATCCGGGAAGGTGGTCGCGCGCGTCGACCGCCGCTTCCAGGTGCGGCTCGGTGACCGGCTGTACCTGCGGCCCCGGGCGGAGGACGTCTTCTTCTTCGACGCCGCGACCGGGGACCGCCTGCGCTGACCGCAGCGCGGCCGAGACGGTCGCAACGGACAGCCTCGGCGCCGGGAATCACCAGATCTTCACGCGCTCAGCGGGTTCCAGATACAGCGCGTCGCCGGGTTCGACGCCGAACGCCTCGTGGAAGCTGTCGATATTGCGCACGACCGCGTTGCAGCGGAACTCCGGCGGCGAATGCGGATCGGTGGCCAGACGCCGGATGGCCTCCTCCGTCCTGGCTTTCGTGCGCCATACCTGCGCCCACCCGTAGAACACCCGTTGCAGGCCGGTGAGCCCGTCGATCACCGGCGCGGCGGCGCCGCCCAGCGAGATCTTGTACGCCTCCAGCGCGATGGACAGGCCGCCGAGGTCGCCGATGTTCTCGCCGATGGTGAACTGGCCGTTCACCGTGTGCTCGTCCGGCAACTCCTTGGGGGAGAGCACGTCGTATTGCTCGATGAGAGCGGTCGTCCGCTTGGCGAATTCGGCGCGGTCCTCGTCGGTCCACCAGTCCACCATGTTGCCGTCGCCGTCGTACTTCGCGCCCTGGTCGTCGAAGCCGTGCCCGATCTCGTGGCCGATCACCGCCCCGATGCCGCCGTAGTTGGCGGCGTCGTCGGCGTTCATGTCGAAGAACGGTGGCTGCAGGATGGCGGCCGGGAAGACGATCTCGTTCATGCCCGGGTTGTAGTAGGCGTTGACCGTCTGCGGGGTCATGAACCACTCGTCGCGGTCGACCGGACCGCCGAGTTTGTTCAGATCCCGATCGTGTTCGGCCGCGTAGCCTCTGCGGTAGTTGCCGACCAGGTCGGCCGGGTCGATCACGAGGCCCGAGTAGTCCCGCCACTTGTCCGGGTAGCCGATCTTCGGGGTGAACTTCTCCAGCTTCGCCAGCGCGGCGACCCGGGTGCCCTCACCCATCCATTCCAGTTCGGCGATATTGCGGCGGTAGGCCTCCTGCAGATTCGCCACCAGCTCGACCATGCGCGCCTTGGCCTCCGGCGGGAAGTGTTCGGCGACATAGAGTTTGCCGACCGCCTCGCCGAGCAGGTCTTGCACCAGCGTGACGCCGCGCTTCCAGCGCTCCCGGTTTTCCTGGGCGCCGGTGAGCGTGCGGCCGTAGAAGTCGAAGTTCTGCTCGACCACGGCGTCGGTCAGGTACGGCGCACGCGAACGCAGCACTCGCCAAGCCGCCCACGCCTGCCAGTGCGCGAGCGGCTCTTCGGCCCACAGCCGCGCGAACGTGCGCACGTAGTCCGGCTGGTTGACCACCAGCTCGGCGAACAGCTCGGGCCCCGACGCGTCCACGCCTTCGGCCAGCGCGTCGGTCCACGCGACCCAGTCGAACTCGGGGTTGTCGGCGGCCAGCGCCTCGAAGGTGGTGAGGTTGTACCTGAGCTCGGCGTCCCGCCTGCGCACCACGTCCCAATGGCCTGCGGCCAGTTTCCGCTCCAGCTCGAACACGCGCGCGCCGACGGTGCCGAGTTCGTCCGGCAGCAGGCCTGCGACCTGCGGGTCGGCGGCGGCCAGGGCGAACATGCGGTCGATGTGCGCGATGTACTTCGCCCTGATCTCGGCGAACTCGTCCTGCCGGTAGTACGACTCGTCGGGCAGGCCGAGGCCGGACTGGGTGGCGTGCGGGAGATAGCGGTTGGAGTCCTTGTCGTCGGTGTCGACGTAAACGGCGACCGCGCCACCGATGCCGGTGCGCTGCAACCGGCCCAGCAGCGCCGCGAACGCCCCCTTGTCGCCGACCTCGGCGATCGCCGCGAGTTCGGCGGCGATCGGCGCGAGCCCGGCGGCGGCCACCGCGTCGGTGTCCATGAAGCTGGAGTACAGGTCACCGATCTTGCGGGCCTCGCTGCCTGGTTCGGCGTCGGTGGCCGCGGCATTCTGGATGATCGCCTGCACATCCAGCTCCGCCTGGTCGTACAGCGCGCGGAAGGCGCCGTCCACCGCCCGGTCGGCGGGGATCTGATGCTGCGCCAGCCACTTGCCGTTGACGTGCGCGAACAAGTCGTCCTGCACCCGCACGTCCTCGTCGAGGTAGGACAGATCGATACCGGAAGGACGGGTCAGTTCGGAAGTCACGGTGTCCAGTATGCCGACAAGCGCGCCCGTCGGCCGTGGGCGAGGACCACGAGCCGTCCTTCCGAGCCTGGTCGCAGCGATCGACGCGGGGAACGTGCGAGGCCGCTCATCCGCCTCCGGCCGAGCGTTGGTGGGTGTGCGCCCTACGGGGAATCAAGCGGGCAAGACGACCCGATCGAATTCGCCGTCATGCGCGCCGAGCAGGAAGGCATCCCACTCCTCCGGTGTATAGACGAGGGTGACACCGCCGTAGGTCAGTGCGGTGTGCCCATCGGCTGCGGGGTGCGCGCTCAGTTCGCCGTCCGATCGCCCGTGAGTGCGCACCGCGTCGAGGAACGCGGTCCATTCGGCTGCCGTGACGGTGATGACGGGCTCTCCGGCGGGGCGGTTCGCCGGGTCGCGGCGATATTTGCTGTCCCGGATGAGCACCGCATCACCATCGAACCTGACCTCGACGCATTGGTTGCCGTTGTTCGATCTGGTCGATGTGAACCAGCCGGTGCGTACCGGCCGTACGGTGCTGGCCATGGGCAGGATTTTACACGCGGGAATAGCGCCTGATCAGGGCCAATGAGTCCGCTCGCGAGAGCGACTGCTCCATCGCCCGCAGGTAGGCGAAGCGCAGATCGCGGACCAGATCCGGGTCTTCCACCGCCCCGCCGAACACCGCGCTCTCCACCCAGCCGAACGTAGGCAACTGCTCGCCGGCGAAGTCGATGAGGTGGAAACTCGATCCGCCGAGCACCGCGCCCGCGGTGGCCGCGAACGGGATCACCCGCACCTCCACGGTGTCCAGTTCCTCGATCAATTCGGCCAGATAGGTCAACTGTCCGCGCAGCACGTCCGGACCTCCGGTCTGCTGCAACAGCGTGCCTTCCCCGAACACGGCGGTCAGCTCCACCGGATCCGCGCCGCGCAGCCGCTCCTGGCGCCGCATCCTGATCGCGACCAACTGTTCGACCTGGACCGGGCGGATCATCACATCGGCGCTGATCAGCGCACGCGCGTAGTCCTCGGTCTGCAACAGGCCGGGCACGACGAGGCTGTCGTAGCTGCGGATGCTCTGCGCGCCGTATTCCATGCCGTACAGCCGTTGCAGCTCGGGTCCGATCAGCGCCGAGGACTTCGCCCACCAGCCGCGCTGCTTGCTGGCCTCCAGCAGGGCCAGCAGTTCCACCCGTTCCTCGGCGTCGACGTCGAGCAGTTCGAGGACCGGGCCGATGGTCTTGGCGGTGAGCACGCGCCTGCCCTTCTCGACGTGCGACCAGTTGGCCGGGGTGAAGCCCACCCGCCCGGCGAACCCCGCGGAGTCGAAGCCGCGCTGTTCCCGCAGTTCACGAAGCCGAAGCACCAGCTCCCAGCGGGCAACGGTCGGCGAGACGGGTGCCATGTGACGGGATGCTACGCCCCCCTCCGGCGCGCGGCGCGGTGACTATTGTCAAGCGACTTGCCCAGGACTAGGGTCGAGACAGCGATCGATTCTTCCGAGCACGCGTCCCCACCACTGCGAGGCGAGGTTGTTCGTCATGGGTACATCGCGCATCGAATCGGGCAGGCATCTCGCGTCCACGGATTTTCCTTCGATCGAGGACGCGTTCGCTCGCTGCCGTCGCTATCGCGACGAGCACGGGCTGTACGCACTCGTGGACCCGATCCTGGGTCGCATCATGCTGGAGGTCGGCTCGGTGGGAGCGGTCGTGATGCCCGCCGCGTTCGGCCGCCGGGTGCTCGAGCGGTTGGCCGCCGGACCCGAACCGCGGCCGGGCCCGATCATCGCGCATCCGCGCGCCCACCGCTGGACCTTCCTCACCGGCCCCACCGACAACTCCTACCTGGACACCGCCCTGTTCGCGGACCTGTTCCGGATCTGCGCGTCGATCGCGCTGCCTGGCAGCCACATCGTGCTGCCGTCACCCGCCGACGAGCACGGCGGCTACCGAACCTGGGTCGTGGCGCCCGACGGCGACTTTCGCCGTGCCTTCGCCGAGGTGATCGCCACGACCCTGGCGTGCGCCGCGGCTACCGGGGCGTCGGCGCGGGCGCCGGAGTGAGGGTGACGCTGTACTTGTCCTGCAACTTCTGATTCCACTCGCGCTCGCACTGCTCGATCTTGGACTGATCGTTGTTCGCCTTGTTCACGCAGTCGATGAAGTCTTTGCCACCCGAGTTGACGAAGAAGCTGTAACCCACGACGGTGAGCAGCACGGCGCCGATGATGCCGAGCGCGCCGAGGACGATGCCGGTGATCGCCATGCCCATGCCGCCCGCGGTGCCCGCACGCGCTTTGAACACGGCGACGATGCCGAGGATGACCGCGAAGATGCCACAGGCGTAGCCGCCGATCACCGTCCAGAAGAACAGCAACGCCAGGATGCCGAGCACCAGCGCGGTGATCGCCAGGCCACGGCCCTTCGGCGATTCCTGCCAGTAAGCGGGCTGGCCAGGGTACTGACCGCCCGGGGGCTGTGGATATTGCCCCGGCGGCGGGTACTGGCCGGGCGGCGGGGGCGGATATTGCGACATGGACTTCCTCTCCGTCGGTGCCTCGCGATGCTCGGTCCGGACGAGGTTGGCCCGGGGGTGCGCGGCGGTCGCCTACTGATCGCACTTCCCGCGGACGGATGTTAATGCCGACCGGCTACTGGGCGCCGAGCCGTGCGTGCATCTCCCAAACCAACACTTCCGAAGGCTGCCGCGCGACCACCCGTTGTCCGCCCGACCTGGTCAAACGCACCGCGTCCCCCTCGTACAGCGGGCCGACGCCCTCCATGTCCACCTCCCCGCGCGCCACGAACAAATGCAGATACGGCGCATCGGGTAGGTCGATCACCTGCTCGGCGCCCGGCTCCGCGCTCGCCATGCGCGCCACGTGCAGCGCCGAATGGCTGCTGTTGATGGCGATCGCGGTGCGATCCCGGTAGCGGGGCAGACCCGATGCGACCGTGACCAGACCACCTTTCGCCAGCTCGTCGTCGATTTCGAGCTGCTGGTAGCCGGGGGTCAGGCCCGGCTCGTCCGGCACGACCCACATCTGCACGAAATGCACCGGCTGCTCGTGTTCGGCGACGCGGCCGTCCAGACGCCACGAGTCGTTCTTCTCCGAATGCAGGATGCCGGTGCCTGCGCTCATACGCTGGGCCAGGCCGGGATAGATGACGCCGCTGTGCCCGAGCGAATCCTGATGCACCAGGCTGCCGCCGAGCACCCAGGTGACGATCTCCATGTCCCGATGCGGGTGGGTGTCGAAGCCTTGGCCGGGGGAGACGATGTCCTCGTTGTTGACCAGCAGCAAGCCGTGGTGGGTGTTGTCGGGATCGTAATGTTCCCCGAAGGAGAACGAATGCTTCGAATCCAGCCAGGAGACCCGCGTCTTCATGCGGTCGCCGCCACGGTGGACATCGATGTGTGGTGTCGTGAGTGTGGACATCATGGTCCTCCTCTCGGGACCGTGCACCGATCGCCATTCAGGGTAGGAGCACTTCCACCGCGGTACTCCACATTCCTAGTAAATTGTGCCGCACTCGGCATTTTACGCGAGCGACCGGAAGGTGAACGGGAGGCGAGCAGAACCAACCGGTACGTCGAAACGTCGGGCCACCTCGTCGGATATCGCGGCCCGTCCCCGATTGCCAAGCGCCACAACGACAACCGGAGGTAGCGACGTGCTCGACCCCGATGACCTCGCCCTGATCGAACAGCAACTCCGCAGCGAAGCGCACCGCGATGGCATCGCGCATTTCGTGGTCGGCGTCGCCGTGTTCCGCGCGGGCAGGCTTCTGGTGGTGCGCCGCGTGGCCGACGACTATCACGGCGGTATGTACGAACTGCCCGGCGGTGGCGTCGAATCGGGGGAGACATTCGCCGAGTGCCTCGCACGGGAATTGCTCGAGGAAACGGGGCTGCGGCTGCGCGCGGTCGTCGACTTCCTCGGCGGATTCGATTACGCCACCAGGACCAAGTCGAAAGTGCGGAAATTCAGCTTCGTGGTGGCGGCCGAACCGGGCGATGTGGCCCTCGCGCCGGGCGAGCACGACGCGTTCGCCTGGATCGACGCGGACTCGGTGGACGAGCTGCCGATGGCGCCGGACATGCGCGCGACGGTCAGCACGCTGTTCGACCGCGTCTGACCCGCCATCGGCGCCGACGCGCGCGTGTGCGGCCCAGTCGGCGAACACAGTACGCTCGCCAACGTGTCGACTGGTCACGCCGATGGCCGCACTCCCGCGGAGCAACGGCCGGGTGGGCTGCGCGCAACACTTCGGCAGAGTTCGGGCGTGTCGCGGCTGGCCGTGGTGCGCTTCGCCGGGCAATTCGGCGACGGGATGTTCCAGGCGGCGCTGTCGGGGGCGATTCTGTTCAACCCCGAGCGGGAGACCGATCCGCTGGCCATCGCGGCGGGCTTCGCGGTGCTGCTGCTGCCGTATTCGCTGATCGGGCCGTACGCGGGCGCGCTGCTGGATCGCTGGGACCGGCGCACCGTGCTGTTGGTCGCCAACGTGCTGCGCGCGGTGCTGATCGCGCTGGTCAGCGGAGGACTGCTGGCCGGAGTCGGCGAGACGCCGCTGCTGTTGCTGGCGCTGGCGGTGGTCGGCGTCAGCAGATTCGTCCTTGCGGGCGTCTCGGCCGCGCTGCCACGAGTGCTGGCCCAGGCATGGCTGGTGTCGATGAACTCGGTGCTGGCCACCGTCGCCTCCGCGTGCGCGGGTGCAGGCGCGGCCGTCGCGGTGGGCGTCATCGGACTGATCGGGGCGGGAGACTTCGCCTCGGCGGTCGCGGTGGCGATCAGCGGCATCGGGTCACTGCTCGGCGCCGCCCTGGCGGCGGGGTTCCGGCCGCGCGTGCTCGGCCCGGCCCCCGGCACGGCGGCAGGCGAGAACACCGTGCACGCGATCGCCACCGGTCTACGTACCGGGGCCACGGCGGTGTGGGAATCGCGGGCGGTCACGACGGCGATGCTGGGCATCGGCACCCATCGGATCGTCTTCGGCATGAATACGCTGATCATGGTGCTGGTCCTGCGCCAGACCCCGGTGGACGGCTCCGGACTCAGCGGCGGCCTGGTCGGATTCGGCGTCACGATCGCCGCCACCGCCGCGGGCATGCTGGTGGCCGCCGTCGCCGCGCCGCTGCTCATTCCCCGGCTGGGACGGGCGCGCACCGTGGTCGCCGGTCTGATCACCGCGATGCTCGTGCAATTGACGCTGGTCACGCCGATCGCGTTCGCCGAATCCGGCGCCGCGGCGCAGCGTGCGCACGAACTTCTTCTGATCGGGGCGTTCCTGCTGGGTCTCGCCGGGCAGACGATCAAGCTCACCGGTGACGCGACCATGCAGATCGACATCGATGACGCCCGCCGCGGCCAGGTGTTCGCGTTGCAGGACACGGTGTTCAACGTCGCGTTCGTGCTGGCGATCGCGGTGGCGGCCCTGATCGTTCCGGACGACGGCCGATCGGCGATCGTGGTGCTGGCCGGAGCCGCGATCTACGCCGCGGGAATCGTGGCCATCGCGGTGAACACGCGCCGCCGCGCGGTCAGCTGAGCGACGGGTCGTCGCCGCAGTCGCGCCGGTCGCGGTTCGACCAGTGGGCGAGGTGCTCGGGCAACGCACCCGCTTCCGGCAGATCGGGCTCAGGCGGCGAACCCGATGATCGTGCCTGGCCGAGTAGATGATCCGGCCCGTCGGCGTCCGTGCGCACGATCCAGTCCAGCGGCTCGTTCGCCGTATCACCGGGCAGACCGGTGATCTGGTGGTTCCACGTGCCGAGGCCGGTGGGATCGGTGAAGAAATGGTCGAGCACGCCGTCGTCGTCGAGATCCAGCGCGGCGATGCCGGCGCGGCCGCAACCGGCCGCGTCCCACAGCGCGTCGTCGGCGATGCCGTCGCCGTCGAAATCCAGGCGCACCGCGTCGGCGGTGCCCGCATCGCCGAGGGTGAGGTCGGCCTCGCTGGTCCAGACGTGCACGGGTCCGTCACCGGTACCGAACACGTACTCGATCTCGTTCATACGTCGTTGGACGCACGCGGCGCGGCGCCGGTTCCATCGCGCGGAGCTTTTCCTTCGCCGTCCCCCGTTCGCGGTGGTTGTTCCGGTAAGTTGGCACGTCAGCAGCCGACCGACAGGAGTCAACACGACATGGGTTCTCCGGTGCACCACCTCGACGCGGTACGAGAACTGCTGAGCTCCGCCGAGTCTCGGTCCACCGCCGGGCATCCGATCGCCTGACGAGCGCGACAGGGCCGGCCTGATGCGCGCATCCGGAAGCAGATCGCCTTATGCACCCGCCTTCTTCGGCGCACTGCTCGCAGGCGCCTTGGCCGTGCCTGCGCCCACCGCGCAGGCCGCACCCTTTCCGTGGGCGCCACCGCCGGTCAACAGCTGCGGTGAGGTCGGTTTCGATCCGCTCAACCGCGAGCCCGATCCCGCGCAGCCGCCGCCACCACCGCTGCCGCCGCAGATCGACATCCCTGTGCCGATCCCGGAACTCACTCCGGTCCCGGTGCCCGACCCACCGCAGGACAACACGCGGATCGTCCCGGAACCGCTGCCGGAGAATCCGTGCGACAACCCGTGCCCCGACATCAGGGACTACCCCGAGCATCCCGAGCCCGATCCCGATCCCAGCCCCACGCCCGAGACCGGCGCCGACGAGAAGACCGGTTCCTCCGGCTCGGCAGCCGGACCCGATTCGGGCAGTGGGTCGGGCTCCGCATCGGGATCCGGTTCGAGCGATGGCTCCGGCTCTTCCTCCGGGTCCGGCTCTCCGGTCAAGCTGCCGCGCATCGAGTTCAAGCCGGAGACCGAGCCGATTCCCGTCCCTGTGCCCGGCGGTCCCGGTGAGGAGCCGCAGCCCGCGCCGCCGCAGGTGGTGCATCCGGCCGAGCCAGGCCCGCTCGCGGCCGCGGTGGCCGCGCCCGCGGTCGAGTCGGTACGGCTGGTCGGGCAGGTGACCGGGCACGGCTCGGACAACCGCACCGACATGCGCTGGCAGGTCGACGGCACCGATCTCGGCCTGATGTGGGAGACCCGACCCGGTGAGGTCGCCGTGGTGTTCGGGGACACCTTCGGCAAGGGCTGGGGTGTCGGTGGCGCGGGCAACGACGACCAGGACTGGCGCAGCAACGTCATCGGTTTCAGCACCGACCGCGATCTGGACGACGGCCTGACGCTGGACACCTTCGCGCAGGACAGCCGCTGCCACGCGGCGGAGATCCTGGGCAGTCGCAAGGTCAAGAACTGGGAGACGACCACCATCCCGACCTCCGGGTTCGCCGTCGGTGACCGGCAGTACCTCAGCTACATGTCGGTGAACCGATGGAGCCGCATCCCGGGTCTGTGGTGGACCAATTACGGCGGCCTCGCCTATTCCGACGACCGCGGGCGCACCTGGCGCAAAGACCAGCACGCCAAGTGGGAGAACCTGTTCGGGCTCGGCAAGTTCCAGGTCGCGGCGATGGTGCCGCAGGGCGACTACGTCTACATGTTCGGCACGCCCAACGGACGCATCGGCACGATCGCGCTGGCGCGCGTGCCGAAGCACCAGGTGCTGAACAAGTCCGCCTATCAGTACTGGGTCGGCGGCACCTGGGCGCCCGCCGCCGAGAATCAGGCCACCCCGCTGGTGCTCGGCATCGCCAGTGAACTGTCGGTGCGCTACGACCGGGAGACCGAACAGTGGCAGATGGTCTACCTGGATTCGGCGCGGGGCGCGATCGTGCTGCGTACCGCGGCGAGCCCGCAGGGCGCGTGGACGGACGCGATACCGCTGGTGTCCACCGCCGACTACCCGAAGTCCTACGGTGGCTTCATCCATCCGTGGTCGACCGGCGAGGACCTGTACTTCATGCTCTCGGCCTGGGACAGCTACAACGTGTATCTCATGCACGCCCGGCTGCGGCCGAACCCGGGTCAGCCCGCGCGCACGAATCGCACCGGCTGACCTGGCCGCGTCTGCGCGATGGCGTCGACGTCGGCATCGACGACCACCGCGATCACCGGATAGCCGCCGGTGATCGGGTGATCGGCCAGGAAGACCACCGGTTGTCCGCTCGGCGGCACCTGGATCGAGCCGAGCGCCATGCCTTCGGTCGGCAGTTCGCGGGTGACTTTCCTGGTCAGCGGTGGCCCGACGCGGCGTTCCAATCGGGCGCCGATCCGGTCGGTGTCGGTGGAGATCGCCCATTCGCCCGCGAACAAGGCCGCGGCGTCGGCGAACCAATCGTCGCGCGGACCGAGCACGGCGCGCACAGTGACCACGCCCGCGGGTAATCCGGCGACCGGGGCGAAGTCCACAACCGGGATCGTGTGCGGAGAAGACCCGACCGGGAGACGATCACCCTTCCGCAAAGGTTCCGGCCCCAAGCCGGACATCGTGTCGCGACTGCGGGAACCGAGCGTCTCCGGCACGGCGATGCCGCCGCGCACCGCGATATAACTGCGCAGTCCGACGGACGCGTAGCCGAGCCGCAGCTCCTGTCCCGGTTCCAGTTCCAGCACACTCGCGTGACCCACGGGCCTGCCGTCGACGGTGGCGGGGGCAGGGGCGCCGGTGACCGCCAGCATGACGTGCTCTTCCGCGTGCAGCGCTAGACCGCCGAGCAGCACTTCGACGGCCGCGTGCCCCTCCGGGTTGCCGACCAGCCGATTGGCCAGCCGCAGCGACCCGCGGTCCGCCGCTCCCGCTGGACCGACGCCGGAATCGAACCAGCCCGGCCGCCCGAGATCCTGGATGGTCGCCAGCGGGCCGACCGCTTCGACGACGATCATCAGCCGTCCCTCGCGTCGAGGAATCGAACCGTGGCGCCCGCGCGGATCAGCGCGGGCGGGTCGCGCTCGGCATCCCACATCCTGAGGTCGGTGGTGCCGATCAGTTGCCATCCCCCGGGGGTGCTCCTCGGGTACACCGCGCTGTATCCACCCGCGAGGGCGACCGCGCCCGCCGGAATCGATGTGCGCGCCTGCGCTCTGCGCGGCACGGACAACCTTCCGTCCGGCGCTTCCAGATAGCCGAAGCCCGGCGCGAAACCGACGAAAGCGCACCGCCACAGCGTTCCGGTGTGCGCCGCGATCACTTCCGCGGTCGTCACCTCCAGCATCCGGGCCACATCGTCGAGGTCGGCGCCGTCGTAGCGCACCGGAATCGACACCGGTTCGGTGCGGTGGCCGGAGGATGTTCCACGGGAAACAGCGTCCGATCGCTCGGCGTCCAGGGTGACCAGCAGCGTGGTCAGCGATCGGCGGACCGCTTCGGCAGCCCGCGGCGAATCGAGCGTCAGGAGTACCGTTTCCGCGGCCGGAAGCAGATCCTGCACGCCGGGTACCTGGCGCTCGCGCAGGGCGATGACCAGCGCCGCCACCATGTCGCGGCGATGCGGAGTGACCAGCAGCGCCCGGTCACCTGCCGACCGGATCGCCTCCTCGGCCGCCCGCCGCTGCGCGTGGGTCACCGCGCCCGTGGTCTTCATCTCCTCACCTCTAGCCGAAGGGCTCCACCGGCACCCCGACTTCGTCCAGCGCGGTGCGGATGTGGCGAGCCATCTCCACCGCCGCGGGCGAATCGCCGTGCACGCAGATACTGGCGGCGCGCACCGCGACCTCGCCGGAACCGTCCGCGGTGCGCGCGGCTGCGGACTTCGCGATCGAGATCGCCTGAGCCACCGCCTCTTGCGGACCCAACACCGCCCCCGGCGTGCCGCGCGGCGCGAGCGAGCCGTCGGGGGTGTACGCGCGGTCGGCGAACCCTTCTCCGACGAAGCGCACCCCGGCGGCTTCCGCGGCCGACTCCAGCTGGGTGCCGGCCGGGCCGAGCAGGGCCAGCCGCGGGTCGTACTCCGTCATCGCGGCCAGTACCGCGTCGGCCAATTCTCGATCGCGCGCAGCCGAGTGATAAAGAGCCCCATGCGGTTTCACATAGCGCACCCGGTCACCGGCCGCCTTCGCGAAAGCGTCGAGGCCGCCGATCTGATACAGCACCTCGTCGCGCAGTTCCCCGGGTGCTACGGCGATCGCACGCCGACCGAAGCCGGCCAGATCGCGGTAACCGACGTGGGCGCCGATCCGCACTCCCTTCGCCACCGCGAGCGCGCACGTCTTACGCATGATCGCGGGGTCGCCCGCGTGGAATCCGCAGGCGATGTTCGCGCTGGTCACGATGTCGAGCATGGCGGCGTCGTCGCCCATCGTCCACGGGCCGAAGCCCTCGCCGAGATCACTGTTCAGATCCAGCGCCATCTGCGTCCTCCCAGCGGTGTGTGACCATTTTCGATTCTCGTGCTCCAGCGTTGCCGCGGGCAAGGACCGCGGGTCCACGCGACCTGGGTCACAACCCACCGGTCTCGGGCCGCGCGCCAAGTACGCTCGATCCAATCATGGCCACGTATTTCGATCCGAAGTCCTGGTCGCCGCTGCGGGCCGTCGATCTCGGAAAGCGCCTGTTCGATCAGTCCTGGCTGGAGCAGTGGGTCACGCTCAGCACGGCCTGGATGGATCCGGTCGCCGACCTCGGTGCCGGCACCGTCACGGCGCTGCTGCCGGACGTGCTGATGACCATGCTCAGCGAGGGCATCCTGAGCCGGTTCGGCGGACAGGAAGTCAGCGCCACCCTGCTCGGTCACGATCTGCACGCCACCCTGCAGGTGTTGAAGGTGCGCAGGCGCGGCGCGCACTTCCAGACCAAGACCGTGCTGTCGCGGCTGCGCTGGGACGATCACCCGATCGAGTCCGTGACGGTGATCGCCCACGGCGTACGCCTGATCCCGGGCGTGCCGACCAAAGTGCGTACCGCCCGGCTCGATCTGATCGGCACCGTCACCACGGCGGCGCTGGTCGGATGGCTCAACACCCAGCCGTTGGACTGGGAGCTGGACGTGCACCCGAGCGGGCTGATCCGGGCCAGGCACCGCCGTCGGCTGGTCACCGCCCTGGTGGACGCGACGGTCACGGACAACCGCCTGGATATCGCGGTGCGCCGGGTGACCTGGCTCGGCTTCCGTGTCCCGCGGCGCATGATCGACGTGCCCGCCCTACCGCTCGAGCAGCTGCCGAAGAACGCGCGGATCGTACGCGCCGCACGGGAGGGCGACCTGATCCGCTTCCGGGTCGAGCTGCCGGAGATCTCCGGGTCCTTCGACCTGGCCCAGATGCGCTCGGCGATCCTGGCCGGCACCACCCTGATCGTCTTCTGACCTGCTCAGCCCTGCGTCTTCCACCACTCGAGCAGCGCGGCCTCGGCTTCGTCCCGGCTGAGCGGGCCGTGGTCCAAGCGCAGTTCTTTCAAGTGCCGCCAGGCCCGGCCGACCTCAGGGCCCGGGGGCAGGCCGAGCAGCTCCATGATCGCGTTGCCGTCCAGGTCCGGGCGGACCTTGGCCAGATCCTCCTGCTCGCGCAACCGCTCGATCCGCGCTTCCAGCTCGTCGTAGGTGGCGCGTAGCGCGGCGGCCCTGCGTTTGTTGCGGGTGGTGCAGTCGGCCCGGACCAGTTTGTGCAGGCGGGGGAGCAGCTCGCCGGCGTCGGTGACGTAGCGGCGCACCGCGGAGTCGGTCCACTGGCCCTTGCCGTAACCGTGGAAGCGCAGGTGCAGGAACACCAGCCGGGCGACGTCCTCGGTGAATTGCTTCGGGTACTTCAGCGCGCGCATCCGTTTGCGTACCATCTTGGCGCCGACCACCTCGTGATGGTGGAAGCTGACGCCGCCGCCCGGCTCGTTGCGCTTGGTGTCCGGCTTGCCGATGTCGTGCAGCAGCGCGGCCCAGCGCAGCACCAGGTCCGGGTCGCCCTCCTCCTGGTCGATGGCCTGTTCGAGCACGGTGAGCGAATGCCAGTAGACGTCCTTGTGCTGGTGGTGCTCATCGATCTCGAGCTTCATCGCGGGCACCTCGGGAAGCACCCGTTGCGCCAGTCCCGTCTCGCACATGACGTTGATGCCGTCGATCGGATGCGCGCCGGCGATCAGCTTGTCCAGCTCGACCCGCACCCGCTCGGCGGTGATGCGGTCGATCTGATCGGCCATCGCCGTGATCGCGGCGCGCACGCGGGGATGCGGCTCGAACCCCAGCTGGGAGACGAACCGCGCCGCCCGCAGCATGCGCAACGGATCGTCGTTGAACGAATCCTCCGGCGCGGCAGGCGTGTCCAGCACCCCGTCGAGCAGGGCGGTCATGCCGTCGAGCGGGTCGACGAACTCCAGCGCGCCGTCCGCGCCGATCTTCACGGCCATCGCGTTCACCGTGAAGTCGCGGCGCACCAGGTCTTCCTGGAGGGAGTCACCGAAGGTCACCTGCGGGTTGCGCGACACCCGGTCGTAGCTGTCGGCGCGGAAGGTGGTGATCTCCAGTTGCTGACCGTCCTTGGCCGCGCTGACCGTGCCGAACGCCAGACCTCCTGTGTCCCACAGATGGTCCGCCCACCCGCGCAGGATGCCCTGCACCGCGTCCGGCCGCGCGTCGGTGGTGAAATCCAGGTCGGTCCCCAGCCTGCCGAGCACCGCGTCCCGCACGCTCCCGCCCACCAGGTACAACTCGTGCCCCCGCGCCGCGAACATCTCACCCAGCGGCGTCAGCACATCCGACAGCCCCCCGAGCGTCACCGCCGCGGCGGCCAGCAATCGGGTACGTCTATCCAGCACAGCGTCCTGGGACCTCGGCGCAACCACGAATGAGCAGCTTACCGAGCCATGCCAACAGCGATGGCAGCCAAGCCCCACGCAGCAGCCCAGATATATAAGGACACCGACATGAGCCCAGCCAGCGGCGTACGCGCACCCCGCAGCCTCCCGTCGAATCCGTCCACCGGCTACTCAGCCCAGCTCACCCCACGATCGTGGGGCGAAGCGAGACCGAGCACCTGTCACGCGGGCATCGTTGCCCCGACCGAACGAGCACCCTCTCCGAACCGCGCACCCCGCACACCCAGGCCCGACAATCGAACGCGCTCAGCTCACCTCCACCACGACTTTCGAGCGAAGCGAGACCGAGCATCCGCCGCGCCGAAGGCGTGGCCAAAACAACACAGTAGGATTGCCAGGTGTCTCCGGCCGATCGTGCGAACAGTCGACGCCGCCAGCCTCGGCGCCGCGGTTCGGCCGCCAATGCCGCCAATGCCGCGAAGCCACGGATGCGCACGGTGCGGGAGACTTCGGCGGGTGGACTGGTCGTAGACGGCCTCGACGGTCCTCGCGAAGCGCGCAGCGCGGCCCTCATCGGACGCACCGATCGTCGCGGGCGGTTACTGTGGTCGCTGCCGAAGGGACATATCGAAGAAGGTGAGACCGCCGAGCAGACCGCGATCCGCGAGGTCGCCGAGGAGACCGGCATCAACGGTGTCGTGGTCGCCGAACTCGGCAGCATCGATTACTGGTTCGTGACCGATGGTCGGCGGGTACACAAAACGGTGCATCATTATCTGCTGCGTTCGGTCGGTGGCGAACTGTCCGACGCCGACGTGGAAGTGACCCAGGTTGCCTGGGTTCCGTTGAGTGAACTGGATTCTCGGCTGGCCTACGCCGACGAGCGGCGGCTGGCGGAGATGGCGAACAAGCTGATCGACCGGATGGAGACCGGCAAGCGATGACGCGTGGACTGTTCCGGATCTTCGTGGCGGTCCTGACCATCCTCGGCCCGGTGACGACGCTGCCACTGCTCGATTCCGCGGCGGCCGGAGCGCAGCCGACCGGGTCCGGCACCTCGACGAATCCCAAATTCTTGAAGCTGTCCCTCGATTCGGTGACGCCGACCACAGTCACCGCGGGCAGCGATCCGGTGCTCACGGTCGCGGGCACGGTCACCAACATCGGCGACCGTGTGGTGGACGACGTGAGCATCCGGGTGCAGCGGGCGGCGGCGATCACCACGCCGGTCGGCTTGCGCGCCACTTTGCGCCTCGACGAGGTCAACTACGACGTGAACGGCGACTTCGAGGACGTGGCGGAGCGGCTGAACCCGGGGCAGCGCAAACAGTTCACGTTGAGCATCCCGCTGCGTTCGGAGACCGGCGCCACCTCGTTGCGGATCACGGAGCCTGGCATCTACCCACTGCTGCTGAACGTCAACGGGGAACCGGCTTACGGCACGCAGGCCAGGCTCGACGACGCCAGATTCCTGCTCCCGGTGCTCGGCGTGCCACCCGCTCCCGGCGACGAGGCTCCGGTGCCCGCGCCCACCGACGCTCCGGTGGCGACCACGCTGCTGTGGCCGCTGGCCGACCGGCCGCGGCAGGTCGGGGGTCATCCCGGCAGCGTGGACGGCAAGGTGGAGCTCACCGACGACGAACTGGCCGCCTCGCTCGGCAAGGGCGGGCGACTGGATCAGTTGCTGGCCGCGCTGGAAGGGACGTTGACCACGAGCGGGGGCCGCAACGCCGAGCTGGCCTCGGCGGTGTGCCTGGCCGTCGACCCCGACCTGCTGCTCACGGTGCGCGCGATGACCAGGGGTTATCGCGTGCTGGCCAGCCCGTCCGATCCCGATGGCGCGACCAGGGCGGGCGCAGGCGCCGAGCAGGCCCAGACCTGGCTGGACCGGTTGCGCGCGCTGGCCGGGTCGATGTGCACCGTGGCGCTGCCGTTCGCGCAGGTCGATCTCACCGCGTTGGCTGCGGTCAACGATCCGGCGCTGTCCGCGCGCGCGCTCAACGAACCCGCCGAGATCATCGATTCGATCCTGTCCACCCGATCGGTGCGCGGGGTGAGCCTGCCGGATTCCGGCAGCATCGATGAGGGGGCGGGAGCCCTGTTGAGCAGTCACGGTTTCGGCACCGCCGTGCTCGCCTCGACGGCGGCCGTTCCGCAGGGCAGCGTGGACTGGGCACAGTCGAGCAGTGAGAGCGGCCGGTCCACCGCCGGTGCGAACGAGGCGCTGTCCAGCGCGGACGCGGCGGTCCCGGAAGTGGTCCGGCTGCCCGACATCACCGCCAGCCAACCGGCCGGACCGGCGCCGCAGGTCACGGGCAGTCCGGCGCCCGCAGCGAGTGCCCCCGCGCCCGCCGCCGACCCCGCTCTGCACGCGGTGACGTTCGACATCTGGTCCGCGACCGCGCTCGCGGCGGTGGGCTCGAATCCGCCGACCCCGCCGTTCACCCCGTCCCGGGTGCGCTACGACGTGACCAACGATTCGCGCGCGGCGCGCTTGCAGGACGCTCTCGGCGCGATTTCGTGGAGCGCGCTGCATCCCGAGGCCAACCGGTCCCGGTCGCTGCTGCTCGTCCCGCCACAGCAGTGGGGCGCGAACCGGGACGAGGCGACCGCACTGCTGCGGCAAGTCGACCAGATGCTGCGCGGCAACCTCGCCACCGCGCGTCCGTTCCACGATCTGGTGGCGCTGCCGCCGGATCCGCAGCCCTATCAGCTGGACTACCTGACGCAGGCCGCGCAGGACGCGGTGCCGGACCGATTCCTGCCGCCGGTGCGCGAGCAGAGCCGCCGGATCACCGAGATGATGCGCGCCTTGGTGGACGTGCCCGAGGCCGAACCGACGCCGCACGACTTCCTGACGCCGCTGCGTGACGACCTGTTGCGGGTGCTCAGCCTCTCGGATCGGCGGGCGGGCGATGCCGCCCCGCCGGACACGTTCGCCCAGCGTCGGCTGGACCAGAACACCCGCACGATGGACAAGCTCTATCGCTCGGTCACCGTGCTGCCGCCGGGCGGGGTGTACACGCTCGCGTCCGAGCAGAGCCCCCTGCTGCTGGTCGCGCGCAACGATCTGCCGGTGGCCATCCGGGTCAAGTTCCGGATCGAGGCGCCGAACGAGACGAAGATCACCGATCCCGGCGAACAACAGCTCCCGGCCAACGGGTCGCGGTCCTTCCAGATCCCCACGGAGGTCAGCGACAGCAGGAACCTCGTCATCCCGATCTCGCTCACCACGCCGGAGGGCGTCGCGCTCGGCAATCCCACCCAGGTCTCGGTGCGTTCGAATGCCTACGGCAAGGCCTTGGCGATAATTACGGGATGCGCCGCACTCCTGCTGCTCCTGCTGGCCGGCCGCCGTTTGTGGCGCCGGTTCCGCGGGCAGCCCGATCCGGCCGACGAGGGCTTCGATCCGAGCACCAGGCGCCGGGTCAACCGCTACCGGCGTGCACGCATGCGCGTACTGCGGGCGCAGGAACAAGAGCAGGAGCAGTTGCAGGAGACGCGGTGACCGATCCCGCTTCGACTGGACCGGGTAAACCGCCGCGACCTGCGTCGATGCGGGGTACCGCGTTGTCGTGTGGCACGGTGGAGGACAATCACGGTGTTGCCGAGCCGGTGCGATCCGGACCGGGACCACTGACAGAATGTTCGCCGATCACGGCGAACCATTGCGGCGAGCCGCGGCTCACCGCACCGATGGGGGTGCGGATATCCCGGCTGGTACAGGAGGCATGATGAGCGACGATGACATATCGGCTCATCGCCCTCGACCAAGCGACCGGCTCGACGGGCCACCGGTTCGCCGGGCGCCGGCCGCGCCGTGGGAACGCGGCCCCGCTGCGGCCGAAGCCGAACACCAGGGTGTGAACGGCGGTCAGTACGACGACGGCCAGGCGCCGAGGGTGCCGCAGATCAGTCGTCCTCCGGCCGCGCCGCAGCCGCGTCCTGGTCAGCACATGGCGCCGCCGCCACCCGCCGGGCAACCGAGGCCGCCCGTGCCGCCACCGCCGCGTCCCGGGCCGGTACCGAACCCACGGCAATATCCCGCTCCGCCGCCGGCGGCCGGACCCGGCCAGCCCCGGCCGGTCCCGCCCGGCCCCGCTCGCCCTGGGCCCGCGCCTTCCGGTCCGCCCGCAGGCGCGCGGCAGGCTCCGCCGCCTCTCCCGCCGCGGGCGCCGCAGCCCGGAGCGATCCCGGCTGCTCCACGCCCTCCGCAGTCCGGCGCCATTCCGGCTGCTCCACGCCCTCCGCAGTCCGGCGCCATTCCGGCTGCTCCACGCCCTCCGCAGTCCGGCGCGATCCCGGCTGCCCCGCGGCCCCCGCAATCCGGTCCGATCCCGGCGGCGCCACGCGCACCCCGTTCCGGAGCGATTCCGGCTGCCCCGCGGCCCCCGCAATCCGGTCCGATCCCGGCGGCGCCACGCGCACCCCGTTCCGGAGCGATTCCGGCTGCCCCGCGGCCCCCGCAATCCGGTCCGATCCCGGCGGCGATGCCCGCCGTCCCGCCGGAATCCGATCGGGTGCCGCCGCCGCGCTACGCCCCGTCGCAGCCGCAGCAGTTCCCGCCGCCGCGGCAACGACCGGCCGCCCCGGTCCGGCACGAGCCCGCGCAACCGGATCGCCCACGGACGAGTGAGTGGCCGGCCGCCACCGCCACCGAGGAGCCGCCGAAAGCGGAGGCTTCGAAGCAGAGTGCGACCTCCCGGCTGCTGAGCGATTCGGGGTCGATCGCGTTCGCGACGCTGATCAGCCGGATCACCGGGTTCGGCAAGCAGCTGCTGCTGCTGACCGTGCTCGGCCCCGCCATCGCCAGCGCGTTCACCGTGGCCAGCCAGATCCCGAACATGATCGCGGAACTGGTGCTCGGCGCGGTGCTCACCGCGATCGTGGTGCCCACGCTGGTGCGCGCGGAGCAGGAGGATCCCGACCGGGGAGCGGCCTTCGTCCGGCGCCTGGTGACCGCGGCTTTCGTGGTCCTCGCCGCTGCCGCGCTGCTGGCGACCGCCGCGGCGCCGGTGCTGACCACATACGTCTTCCTGCCCGACGACGGCCAGGTCAACACCGCGCTCACCACGGCGCTGGCTTTCCTGCTGCTGCCGGCGATCCTGTTCTACGGCATGTCGGCGCTGCTCACGGCGATCCTCAACACCCAGCAGATGTTCAAACCCGGCGCATGGGCTCCGGTGCTGAACAACCTGGTGGTCCTCACCGTGCTCGGGTTGTACGTCGTGATGCCGGGTGAGATCACGCTGGACCCGGTCCGCATGAGCGACCCGAAGCTGCTGGTGCTCGGCGTCGGCGTCACGCTGGGTGTGGTGGTGCAGGCGGTCAGCCTCGTTCCGGCGATCCGCAGGGCGGGCATCGACCTGCGGCCGCTGTGGGGTATCGACGATCGCCTCAAGCAGTTCGGCGGCATGGGCGCGGCGATCATCCTGTACGTCTTGATCAGCCAGGCGGGTTTCGTCTTCGCCACCCGCATCTCGGCGCACGCCGACGAGGCCGGCCCGGCGATCTACAACAACGCGTGGCTGCTGCTGCAACTGCCCTACGGCGTGCTCGGCGTCACGGTGCTCACCGCGATCATGCCCCGGCTGAGCCGCAACGCCGCCGCCGACGACACGCCCGCCGTGGTCGACGATCTCTCCGCCGCCACCCGGTTGACCATGATCGCGCTGGTCCCCGTGGTCACGTTCTTCACGCTGGCCGGTCCGCAGGTCGGGCAGGCGCTCTACGGCTACGGCAATTTCGGATCCGACGCCGAACGTCTCGGACTCGCGGTCAGCTGGTCGGCGTTCGCGCTGATCCCGTACTCGCTGGTGCTGATCCACTTGCGCGTGTTCTACGCCAGGGAGCAGGCGTGGATTCCCACCTGGATCATCCTCGGCATCACCGCGGCCAAGATCGTCTTCTCCGCGCTGGCCCCGGTCGTCACCGACGCCGAGCACGTGGTGGTCGCGCTCGGCGTCGCCAACGGGCTCGGCTTCGCGGTCGGCGCCGTGGTGGGCGGTTTTCTGCTGCACCGCAGTCTCGGTGACCTGCGCATGGCGAACGTCGGCCGAACGGTGACCCGTGTCGTACTTGCGTCACTCGCGGGCGGCGCGGTGATGTGGATCGTGGACCGGGTACTCGGCCTGGATCGGTTGACCGCGTCCTTCGGCGGACCCGGTTCGCTGATCCGGGTGGCGATCACCGCGATCGTCATGTTCGCGGTGGCCTTCGGCCTGATGCGACTCGCCGGTATTCCGGAGATCGTCGCCATCACCGTGTCCGTCTCGCGGCGCCTCGGCTGGACCCCGCCCGCGCCGGAACTCGACCTGGAGAGCCCGGTCGAGGATCCGTACGTCACGCAGGTGCTGCGCAGGCCCGACCCGTACTTGGCATACCCGCGGTTCGATCCGTACATGGACGCCCAGACCATGGTGCTTCCTGTGATCAGACCCGATGCCGTTGACCGCACCGGCATGGGTGAGTTCCCGTACCCTGTTCGGCAGAGAAGCACAAGTGGCGAATTCGCCGGAACCTCGACATACCAGGGCGAAGGAGGACCGAGGGTGAGCGACGACGCGGTGGGCGGCGTCCCAGCCGCCGATTCTTCTGCGACCACGCCCGGCGGACTGTCCACCGATGTACCGCCGACCGCGGGGGAGCCGTTGGATCCCGCGTACGCGAACAAGGAACCGGGCACCGCCGGGCCGGAGCAGAACGCGGCGAGGCCGCAGGACAACCAGCTGCCGCCGCGCGATCCGATGTACGACACCGGGATGATCCCCGTCGGCTCGCCGGAGATGCCGCCGATGGGTGGCGAGAATCTGGGCGCACGGCGAATCCCGCGCGGTCCCAAGCTGATTCCGGGCGCGTCGGTGGCGGGCGGCCGTTACCGCCTGCTGGCCAGTCACGGCGGCGCCCGCGGCCTGAAGTTCTGGCAGGCGCTGGACATCAAACTCGATCGTGAGGTCGCGCTGACCTTCGTCGACGCCGACCAGAAGGCGACGGAGAACTCCGGGCAGGACGGTCCCCAGGCGATCCTGTCCAGGACGCTGCGCCTCGGCCGGATCAACTCGCCCGGCCTCGCCCGCGTGCTCGACGTCGTGCGCGGCAGCTCCGGCGGCATCGTGGTCGCGGAATGGACGCCGGGCCGTTCGCTGCGCGAGATGGCCGAGACGGTGCCTTCCCCGATCGGTGCGGCACGCGCCATCCGCGCCCTCGCCTCGGCGGCCGAGCTGGCGCACCGCGGCGGCGGATCGCTGTCCATCGACCATCCCGATCGGGTGCGCATCAGCGCCTCGGGTGACGCCGTGCTCGCCTTCCCCGGCACCTTGTCCGACTCCGACGCGCAGTCCGACGTACGCGGTCTCGGCGCGATGCTCTACGCGCTGATCACGGCCCGCTGGCCGATCCGCTCGGGCGGTGTCAGCGGCGCCGCCGCGACCGTCGGCGGCCTGCGGCCGGCCGATTTCGGCCCGGACGGCACGCCGGTGGAACCGCGCCAGATCCGTCCCGAAGTGCCGTTCGAGATCTCCGCGGTCGCCGTGCGCTCACTGGAGTCGAACAAGGGCGTACGGACGGCGGCGACGGTCCAGCATGTGCTGGAGCAGGCTTCGGTGGTCGATCAGAAGACCGATTTCATCCCGGTGCTGCGGCTCGGCCAGCGCGCTCCCGCCAATATGGACGACTCGCTGGCCGATCCGGAACTGCTCGCGGCCGAACGCGAACGCTCCCAGCGGATGATGTGGATCATGGTCGGCCTCGGCATCCTCGCCGCGCTGGTGGTCGGCGTCGTGATCTGGTGGATGGTCAGCGTGTTCGCGCCGAGCGCGTCCGACGCGCCGCTGAACGAACAGCGCAATATCGGCCTGACGACGAACAACCAGCCAGCGCCGACGCCCGCCGCCGCTGGTCCCGGCCTCACCTCGACGGGTGTGCCGGTCCCGGTGACGGGCGTATCGGTGTTCTCGCCGGAGGGCACCGCCGACGGTGTCGCCAACGTGCACGCGGTGCTGGACAACGATCCCGGCACCCAGTGGCGCACCGATCAGTACTTCCAGCAGTTCCCGGCACTCAAGAAGGGGGTCGGTCTGCTGGCCACGCTGCCGGCCCCCGCGAAGCTCACGAACGTCTCGATCAACTCGCCCAGCGCGGGGACTTCGGTGGAGATCCGCACTTCGCCCACCGGCTCCCCGACGCTGGATCAGACCCAGCTGATCGGTTCCGCCCGGCTGGACGACGGCGTCACCGACATCCCGGTGCGCGCCGATCAAGCCGCCCGCTACGTGCTCGTCTGGATCACCGGACTGGGGAATTCCGGAGGACAGTTCCAGACCGCCATCGCCGACATCCGTTTCGACGCCGCGCCGTAGCCGGTCCGGGCCGCGCCTTCGGCGGTGCGAGCCCCCTCGTAACGCGGTATCGAGCGCCGCGCAATCCTCCGTATCCGGCCCGATCACTTGGTTGCTGCCAAAACGTTACGGGCGATATGATCTTCGAGCGCTCTCAGCAGGGGAGCTTCCCAGGTTCTGGCGTTTTCGTTCCTGGATGCTGCGAAGTCTCGGTGATGGTCGACCATGCCCGTTGCCGCCGTGAGGGCTGTCCAAGGGGTTGGCATTGTCGTCGGAAGTGAACGAGGAGCTCGGCAGGGGGGCGTCGCAGCCGGTGATGTTTCGCGAGCGTTCCCCCGAACTCGGTGAACGCACCGACGTGGAGTTGTTGCGAGCGCATGTCGCCGGTGAACGGTACGCGTTCGCGGAGTTGCTGCGCAGACACAACGATCACCTGTGGCAGACCGCGCTGCGCACCTCCTACACCCGGGAGGACGCGGCCGATTCACTCCAGGACGCGCTCTTGTCGGCACATCGCACCGCGGGCTCGTTCCGGGCGGAAGCGGAAGTGCGCAGCTGGTTGCACGCGATCGTGGTGAATGCGTGCCTGGACCGGATCCGGCGCAACAAGACCAGGCGCGCGTTGTCGCTGTCGCCGGAATCGTTGCCGGAGCCGAAGGACACCCGCGACGAGATGGCCGAGGCGGAGATGTCGTTGGTCATCGACCGGGCATTGTTCTCCTTGCCGCCGGATCAGCGGACCGCACTGGTGGCGGTGGATGTGGAGGGGTATAGCGTGGCCGAGGCGGCGGCGTTGCTCGGCGTGCCCGAGGGGACGATCAAGAGCCGGTGCGCTCGCGCACGGCAGCGGTTGAAAGAGCGATTGGATTTTCTGCGTGATCCGGGGAACCGGGGGTAGTTGGGATGCGTCATTAACAGTGACGAACCACTGAACGAATCAGAGACAGGCCCCGTCGGCGAAGGGGTCCCCGCGATGTCCGATGCGAACAACGGAGGTGCGATGGCTACCGAGTCCGTGCCGGAGCCTCCGTTCACGCCCGAATTCCTGGCCGACCTGCATGCCGGCAACGTGACGCCGCAGCAGCGCGAGCGGTTGTGGCCGAGCGTCTCGCGCGACCAGGAGGCGGTGCGGTATCTGCACGCGCTGGACGAGGTGAGCGCCGAACTGCGTGCCCTGGGCCGGGACGAGCGCATCGTCCATGCCATGCCGGACGACGTGGCGGCCCGCCTCGCTCGGTTCGTCGACGAGCTGGAGCCGCCCGATGGCGCCACGGTTCATGGGCTTGCGTCCCGACGGGTGATCGAAACCACCGGCGAGGCAGACGTTTCCGAATCGACTCCGGTGGCTTCGGACGAGCGTCGCCGCGGCAGGTTGCGCTGGTTCGCCGCGGCGGCCGCGGCGATCGTCGCGGTCGTCGGCGCGGGCGTCTGGGTTTCGACAACCCCCGGCGGTGACGCCCCCGCGCCCACCGCCCAGCCGACCACCGGCAACGACGACTGGGGCGACGATCTCACCGCCACCGTGGCCCTGGGCGCACTGGGCAGGCACAACGTCACCGGAGCGCTGGCCGGCTCGGACGCTTTGGAGCGTTGCGTACGGGCGAACGGTCTCGACCGCACGATCCTGGGCTCGACCGACATCCGCTTCCAGGGCGGCAACGCGGTGCTCATCCTGCTCACCGGCCCCCAGCAGCCCGAGATCACCGCGGTGGGGCGGCCGCCCAAGATCACCGCGCTGGTCGTCGGAACCGGTTGCGGCACCGGCGATCCACAACGGAAGGCGCTGCAGGACATCGGCTGACCTTGCGATCTGGACCACGTGGGCGGTGTGACGCCGCCGACGCGGGAACAACAGCCATTACCCTGTTGTTGACCGACACGTCCGAATCGAATCTCCCCGGAAGGGCCCCATGAGCGAGCGTAGCGAGCAAAAAAGCGACACCGGCGCGCCAGTTCGCGATCTGATCATCATCGGCTCCGGCCCCGCCGGCTACACGGCCGCCGTCTACGCTGGCCGCGCCGAGCTCCAGCCGCTGCAGTTCGAGGGGACCCAGTTCGGCGGTGCGCTGATGACCACCACCGAGGTCGAGAACTTCCCCGGTTTCCGCGGCGGCATCATGGGCCCCGATCTCATGGAGGAGATGCGCGAGCAGGCCAAGCGGTTCGGCGCGGACATCCGCACCGAGGACGTGGAGGCCGTCGACCTGAGCGGACCGATCAAGAAGGTCGTCGTCGGCGGGGAGACCTTCCAGGCCTACGCCGTCATCCTCGCCATGGGCTCGGCCGCGCGCTACCTGAACGTTCCCGGCGAGCAGCGGTTGCTCGGCCGCGGTGTCAGCGCCTGCGCCACCTGCGACGGCTTCTTCTTCAAGGGCCAGGACATCGTGGTGGTCGGCGGCGGCGACTCCGCGATGGAAGAGGCGACCTTCCTGACCAAGTTCGCCTCCAGCGTGACCATCGTGCACCGACGCGAGGAGTTCCGCGCCTCCCGCATCATGCTGGAACGCGCGAAGGCGAACGAGAAGATCAAGTTCGTGCTCAACGCCGAAGTGGCCGAGGTGCACGGTGAGAACAGCGTCACCCACCTGACCCTGCGTGACACCCGCACCGGCGAGACCTCCGAGCTGCCCGCCACCGGCCTGTTCGTCGCGATCGGCCACGACCCGCGCAGCGAACTCGTCAAAGGCCAGGTCGCCTTGGACAGCGAGGGATACGTGCTGGTGAAGGACCCGACAACCGCGACCGACATCCCCGGTGTCTTCGCCGCGGGCGACTTGGTCGATCACACCTACCGGCAGGCGATCACCGCCGCGGGCACGGGCTGCCGCGCGGCCATCGACGCCGAGCGCTGGTTGGCCGAGCAGGGCGACATCACGTCCAACACCCTCGCCCACGCGGGTGAGTCGGTGGCCGCCAACTGAGCTCGCGCCGGACGAGCCACACACTTTCGTCTCGCTGTATCGCAAGGAGAACAACCATGTCCGAGTCCGCCAACACGGTCACCGTCACCGACGCGTCCTTCGCCGACGACGTGCTGCTGAGTGAGAAGCCCGTCCTCGTCGATTTCTGGGCCGACTGGTGCGGCCCGTGCAAGATGGTCGCGCCCGTCTTGGAAGAGATCGCGGGCACGCACGCGGACAAGCTGACCGTCGCGAAGCTGGACGTGGACGCCAACCCGAGCACCGCCCGCGATTATCAGATCCTCTCGCTGCCCACTATGATGCTGTTCCGCGGCGGTAAGCCGGTCAAGCAGATCGTCGGAGCGAAGGGCAAGGCGGCTCTTCTGCGCGAACTCGAAGACGTCATCTGAGGGCGCGCCGTAGGATGCCTGGACCCGGGGATTGTCGAAACCCGGTCCGGGTCTGAGACAATCGACCGACGTTCCGGTCGTGCGAAGGTGTAGCCCATCGCATGAGTGGGTAACCCGCGGGTTGACGGAAGGAAAGGGCTCTCACGCATGCACCGACTTCGTCACGGCGATTCCGGTCCAGCCGTAGCAGAGGTTCGGAGCACCCTGGCAAGCCTCGGGTTCCTACACGCGCACATCGCGGCCGACAACGCGGACGCACGCGAGTATTGGAAGGACACCGAGGTCTCCTTCGACCATCACCTCGACTCCGCGGTTCGCGCGTTCCAGCAGCATCGCGGTCTGCTCGTCGACGGCGTGGTCGGCCCGGCGACCTACCGGGCACTGAAGGAAGCGTCGTATCGGCTCGGCGCGCGCACGCTGATCTATCAGCTTTCCGCGCCGCTGTACGGCGACGACGTGGCCACGCTCCAGCGCAGGCTGCAGGACCTCGGCTTCTACGTGCACCGCGTCGACGGCTATTTCGGTCCGCACACCCATGACGCGCTGACCGCCTTCCAGCGGGAGATCGGACTGTCGGCCGACGGCATCTGCGGCCCCGACACGCTGCGCTCGCTGGATCTGCTCGGCGCCAGGGTCACCGGAGGCAATCCCCACCGGATCGCCGAGGAAGAAGTCGTGCACCGGGCCGGGCCGCAGCTGACCGGCAAGCGGATCGTCATCGATCCCGGTCTCGGCGGCCCGGACAAGGGTTGCGCCGTGCCCACCGAGTACGGCGACGTCTACGAGTCGGAAATCCTGTGGGACCTCGCCAGCCGTCTGGAGGGCCGGATGGCGGCCACGGGCATGGAGACTTTCCTGTCGCGGCCGTGGGGCGCCAACCCCACCGACGCCGAACGTGCGGAAACGTCCAACGCCTTCGATGCCGATCTGATGATCTCGCTGCGCTGCGCGGTCAACCCGAGCCCGCTGGCCAACGGCGTAGCCGGGTTCTACTTCGGCAACTCGCACGGCTCGGTGTCCATGATCGGACAGGTGCTGGCCGGGTTCATCCAGCGCGAGGTCGTCGCCCGAACCTCCTTGCAGGACTGCAGGACCCACGCGCGGACCTGGGACCTGTTGCGGCTCACCAAGATGCCCACCGTGCAGGTCGACATCGGTTATCTGACAAACGAATACGATGCCTCGGTACTCACCAATCCGCGCATGCGCGACGTGATCGCCGAAGCCATCCTGATCTCGGTGAAGCGGCTGTATCTGCTCGGACAGGACGATCAGCCCACCGGCACATACACTTTCGCGGAACTGCTGGCCGAGGAGCTGGCCGCAGCCGACCGCATGTAGCCCATCGGTCTTTCGTAAACCCAAGCGCCCCCTGCCCTTTCGATCGGTAGGGGGCGCTTCGGCATTCAACTCAACGAGCTCCGATCCGGGTGGGGGCGGTCATCGACGCCGCCGCGAGCAGCTGATCGAGGGCCCGTTCGACGTCTTCCTTCCAGCCGTGATCGGAGGCGAGCTCCAACCGCAAGCGCGGGAAGCGGTGATGCGGGGCCACGACCTCGAAGCCGACATCCTCCAGGAAATCGGCGTCGATCATGCAGCTCTCGGGTGAGCATTCGGTGCTCGCGCCGGCCGGGCCCGCGTTCTTGATCGGCGCGACGATCCGCTCGAGCAGCGTCATCGAGCCGGACCGGTCCGACAGCGCCTGCGTCGTCGGGTCGGTGCGGATACCGAACGCCTCCAAGGCGCGCACGCCGCGGCGCACCAGATCGGCCACCACGGCCTGCACCAGGCGGTGGGAGATATCGGCATCCTGATAGGGGAATTCGGCCCGCAGCGTGGTCAGCAGGACCGCGTCCGGGCTCACGGGGGAGGTGGGGAATAGCGTCGCGCGCGGCACGGCACTCGGCGGCGCGTAGAAGGCGCAGCCCGCGACGTTGCCGTCCACGTGCGCCACCTGCCCGCACGAACCCCACTCCAGCATGACCGTGGACAGCCAGGCTTCCTTCTCGAACATCGGATCGCTGAAGTTGCGCGAGTCCTCGGCCACCGCGGGGTCCATCTCCCAGAAGACACAGCGCCGCGCATGCGCGGGAAGCTTCTCCAGTCCGCCGAGGGTTAGTGCTGTGACGCTGGTCGACACCGCTCTGCTCAGCCTCCAGCTGTCCGATTCATCCACGCTCACGTCGCATCAATGTTTGCTCGCCAGCAAGAATAAGCGATCAACGGGAACCTGCCTCATTCCATGTCGCTGTGCTGTTGGTCGGAAGAACTTGTGTTGCTCCGCCGGGAGCGATCTACGCTCCACGGCCGCGCGGAACCGTGCCGTCACAGTGACGTTTCGGCCGGGAACCCGCACCTATCGAAACCACAAGTTGAATTTCGTCACTTCTGTCACACTCAGGGTGCGTTCCGCTCCATCAGGGCGACGATCCGTTCGAGGTCTTCGACCGACCCGAACTCGACGACGATCTTGCCTTTGCGCTTGCCCATGCTCACCAGGACCCGGGTGTCGAAGGAGCCGGACAGTCGATCGGCTACGGCTTGTAGGCCTGGCATCTCGATCGGCTTGCGCCGGGCGACGGGAGAGGGCGCGGCCGCGTCCTGCTCTCGGTTCGCCAACATGACGGCTTCCTCGGTAGCCCGGACCGAGAGTCCCTCGGCGACGATTCGGGCGGCGAGCACCTCTTGAGCGTCCGCACCCGCTTCGAGACCGAGCAGTGCCCGCGCGTGCCCGGCGGACAGTACGCCCGCCGCGACCCGGCGCTGCACCGGGATCGGCAACTTCAGTAGACGGATCATATTCGTCACGACCGGGCGAGAGCGGCCGATTCGAGCAGCCAATTCCTCGTGGGTGACGTCGAATTCCTCCAGCAGCTGCTGGTAGGCCGCCGCCTCTTCGAGCGGGTTCAGCTGCACCCGGTGGATGTTCTCCAGCAGAGCGTCGCGCAGCATGGACTCGTCCGCGGTCTCCCGGACAATCGCGGGAATCGCGGTCAGGCCCGCCTCCTGACAGGCCCGCCAACGTCGCTCGCCCATGACCAGCTGATAGCGGTCCACGCCGGGTTCGGTCCGGCGCACCACGATCGGCTGCATCAAACCGAACTCGCGGATCGAATGCACCAGCTCGGCCAGTGCGTCTTCTTCGAAGACCGTGCGCGGCTGCTTCGGGTTCGGCTCGATCTGGTCCGGCGGGATCTCCCGATAGACCGCGCCGCCGGCTTCCAGATCGGCGTTGTCGGCCGGATCGGGTACCCGATGCAAGTAGGTGGAGGGAGGCTGCGGCCCGACGGGGTCCAGACCGATGACACTCGCCGCAGCGCTGCTGAGGCCCGGTGCTGCCGTCGGTGTCGTCGGGATCAGCGCGGCGAGACCGCGCCCGAGCCCACCCTTCTTCGCCTGACTCATCGGTCTACCGACCCCTTCCTCGTTCCGCCACCAAACCCGATCGTGCCGAGCTCCGGCCCGGCCTGCCGAGTCACTCCGCCGACTTCGCGGCGACGCGCGGGGCCACCGCGCGGGCCGCCATCTCGCGTCCGGCGTCCAGGTAGCTCATCGCGCCCCGGGAGCCTGGATCATAATCGAGCACCGTCATGCCGTAACCGGGTGCCTCCGACACCTTTACGCTGCGCGGAATCACCGACCGCAGCACGACGTCACCGAAGTGCCCACGGACCTCCTCGGCGACCTGGTCGGCCAGTTTGGTGCGGCCGTCGTACATCGTGAGGATCACCGTCGAGACGTGCAATTCCGGGTTCAGGTGCGCCTGCACCAATCCGATATTGCGAAGCAGCTGACCGACACCTTCCAGCGCGTAGTACTCGCACTGGATCGGAATCAGCACCTCTTTCGCCGCGACGAGCGCGTTGACCGTCAGCAGGCCCAAGGAAGGCGGGCAGTCGATCATCACATAGTCGATGTCGTATCCGGCGATATTCGCCTCTTGGATCGCGGCTTTCAGGCGTCCCTCCCTGGCCACCATCGAGACGAGTTCGATCTCGGCGCCCGCCAGGTCGATGGTCGCGGGGATGCACAGGAGTCGCTCACTGTGCGGGCTCGTCTGGATGGCATCCCGGACCGAGACCTCGCCGATGAGCAGTTCGTAGCTGGAGGGGACACCCGAATGGTGCTCGATGCCCAGGGCGGTACTGGCGTTGCCCTGCGGATCGAGGTCGATCACGAGCACCGTCATCCCTTGATGCGCCAGAGCCGCCGCAAGATTCACGGCGGTGGTCGTCTTCCCGACGCCGCCTTTCTGGTTGGCGATCGTGATGATCCGTTGCTCATGAGGTTTCGGCACAGTCGCCTTTCCTGGATGGAGGATCTGACTCGCACGTTGGGCTTCGGCGGCTATCGGGGTCTCGCTCGGAGAGATGTGTCCGAACGGTGTACTTCCGAAGGCCTCCGTGTCGAAATTGCTGGAGTCCAGCATCCCCGGCACACGCGACGCTGTTTCCCGTGAAACATTCGCCGGACCGCTCGACATAGACAGCTCCTAACCCGAGAAACTTCAGAACACGCGCGCGACGGAACGGGTCGGCGTCGTATCTGCAACAGCCTTTGTCGGTTCGAACACGATGCACAACCGGCTTCGCGGCGCCCGATCGACCGAGCGGAGCTGCTCGCCGCTGGACAACCAGATCCCTCGTGGCACCTACGCTCACGCCCGACGCCCACTAGCTTGCCAGCACCGAGCGGTTTAAGAAAGCTGAATCGCGGCGAGGCGCAAAGCGACACGCAAAACCGCATGAATTCGCGCCGACACGCGGGGTGTTTCACATGAAACATTGCCCCGGGCCTTTGCGCGAGACGGTCGCCGTCGTGCGAACTGACGTCCGCCCGGAGCGTTTCGGGCAAGGGGATCGAACGGCAACTACGAGTGGCCATCCGCGACCAGCCGAGCCGAACTGTGCGCCGAGGCCGTGGAGACGCTGTCCATCTCCACACGAGATCCGATGGACTCGCACCGATTCACGTGAAACCTACTCAGCGCGACTTCCGGTGCGCTCAGAACTTTCCCGCTTCTCCCGCACGCGCAGGCGGCTCTCCGGGCTTGATTCACGTGAAACGCCCCGGGGGGGTGACTACTCAGTCGGTCAGAAACTCGCGCTGTTCCTTAGTGCAGCGTCGGCCCGCAGGGTCTGGATTCACGTGAAACATCCCCGGGCCGACGGCTACTCAGGTCGGTTAGCAACTCGCGCCGTTCCCGTGAGCAGAGACCGCTCGGCGGCCGGGCTTTGATTCACGTGAAACCTTCAGCGACGCATGAGCACCTCTCGATAGCTGATGCTCAACAGATCCCGCGTCGGGATGCCCCGCGCCGCTTTGATTCACGTGAAACATCGGCAGGTTGCGTGTGTGGGCGAGCTACAAGACGGAGGCGTAGTTGTATCCGTATCCCACGCCCGAACGGCAGACGCCTTCGCACTATGCCCCGAGTGCACGCGTACACCCAGGCGAACCGCCACGAGGAATCTCGCGCGCATTGCGCCCAACCGAACCGTTCCGTCAGGGTGACGAAACGTGCCCGGGTCCAGGGTCTAATGCACCGCCGCCGCGAACGGTGCTTCTACTTGGCCTTGCGTGCCGCACGCTTACGCGCACGCTCTGTCGTCGCGGTGCGAGCCGTCTTCCCGTCACGTTCGACCGCTCGTTCGGCACGACGCCGGGTGGCTCGCTCGGCGCGGGGGAGACGCTCCGCACTGATCACCATCGTGGGGGTCGTCACCAGACCGACGCCGCATTCGAGCACGACCGCGTTTCCTGCTCCGGCCTTCGCCAGCGCATCGCCATCACGTTCGAGTTCCTCGGCCGCGCTCGCACCCTTGAGGGCGAGCATGTGCCCGTGGTCGCGGAGGAGAGGGAGGGACCACTGGGCAAGTTTCGCGAGCGGGGCGACCGCGCGCGACGTGACGACATCCGCGCCACCGGCTTCCTTCATCACGCCGGACTGCTCCGCGCGTCCTCGCACCACGGTCACGTCCAGCCCCACCGATTCGATGAACTCACTCAGGAAGACGGTTCGGCGCAGCAGCGGTTCGACCAAGGTGATCCGGAGGTCCGGCCGCGCGATCGCGAGCGGGATACCGGGCAGGCCCGCACCGCTACCGATATCGACCACGGACGCGCCCTCGGCGATCAACTCGCCGAGCACCGCGCAGTTGAGGATGTGGCGATCCCAGAGGCGAGGCACCTCGCGCGGGCCGATCAACCCGCGCTCCACGCCCGCGGTGGCGAGCGCCGTGCGATATCGACGCGCGAGATCGAGTCGGTCGCCGAAGACGGTGGCCGCCGACGCGGGTGGCTCCAGCTCCGCGGGTTCCGCGGTGGTTCCACCGAGATCTCGTTCCACGTGAAACATCCTTCCGAACTCGGGTCGGTCTACGAGCGAGCTATCGGGCTCCGGACACGAACAAGGCCCCCGGTCCGAAGACCAGAGGCCCTATCCAACCACTACCCCTCCAGGCTGCGAAACATGCCGCCCGCTCCGGGGATGCCCGCGTCTCAGCCGGGAACGACCACCACGTGCCGGTTCGGTTCGACGCCCTCGCTCTCGCTGCTGACGCCCGCCACAGCCGCCACCGCGTCGTGCACGATCTTGCGCTCGAACGGAGTCATCGGCGCCAGCGACTCCGGTTCCCCGGATTCCAGCACGCGCTGCGCCGCGGCCGCGCCGAGTTCGCTCAACTCCGAGCGCCGCTTGGCCCGCCACCCCGCCACGTCCAGCATCAGCCGGCTGCGCACTCCGGTCGCCTGCTGGACAGCGAGACGAGTCAGCTCCTGCAGCGCGTCGAGCACCTCGCCGTTGCGTCCCACGAGCTTCGTCAGATCACGGCCGCCGTCGATGCTCACGACGGCGCGATCGCCTTCCACGTCGAGATCGATATCGCCGTCGAAGTCCAATACGTCGAGCAACTGCTCGAGATAGTCGCCCGCGATCTCACCTTCCTCGATGAGCGCTTCCTCGGCATCACTCACGACATCGCCGGTGTCCGCTCCGGCGTTCGCCGTCGTCGTCGCCACGGTGGCGTCCCCTCCGTCGGTCTCAACAGTCATTTGATTTCCTTCATCTGCTCATCGCGCGCGCCGGGCAATCGCCGCCGGGCGGTATTCGCGATCAAGGGGTAGCTCAGCGATCGAGGTGGGCGGCTCGGCCCACCGATAATGCGATCAGCGCTTGCGCTTCTGGTTCGCCCGGCCCCGGTTGCCCGGCCGCTTCTGCCCGGCCGGACGCCGCGGGCCGGCCGACTGCTTCGCCGGCTTCGCGGTGCCGTTCGTCGAGGCGACAGCACCGTCCTCGTCCGCTGCGGTGTCGGCAGCGGCGGCGGGGGCCTGCTTCTTCTTCACGTTGACCGGTTTGGCGCCGGGCTTGGGCGCGTTCTGCGCGCGCTGCTCCAGCTTGGCCTGCTTCTTGGCTTCCTCTTCCTTCGCCATGCGACCGAACACGAGGTGCTGCTGCCCGTAGGTCCAGATGTTGTTGGACACCCAGTACAGCAGGATGGCGATCGGCAGGAAGGGACCACCCACGAGCACACCGAGGGGGAACACCCACAGCGCGAGCTTGTTCATCATCGCGGCCTGCGGGTTGGCCGCGGCTTCCGGCGTCTGCCGCGCGACCGACGCACGCGCGTTGAAGTGGGTCGCCACACCGGCGATGACCATCAAGGGGATCGCGACGAGCGCGATGCTCAGCTTGCTCGGCACGCCGCCGTAGTCGGCGAAGGCCTGCAGCTGGGGGGTGGGGATGGTGATCCAGGCCGAGATCGGCGCACCGAAGATGCGGGCGGCCAGGAAGGACTGGACGTCGGTCGCGCTGAAGACGTAGTTCGCGGTGTTCGCGTTCTGCTCCGGCGTCATGCCCAGCTGACCGATGCCGTGCCCGGTGCGGTTGAACGAGCGCAGCACATGGAAGAGCCCGAGGAACACCGGCACCTGAGCGAGGATCGGCAGGCAGCCCATCAGCGGGTTGAAGCCGTTCTCCTTCTGGAGCTTCTGCATCTCGAGCGCCATCTTCTGGCGGTCGTTCTTGTACTTCTTCTGCAGCTCCTTGATCTGCGGCTGCAGTTCCTGCATCTGCTTGGTGGTGCGCACCTGTTTGACGAACGGCTTGTAGAGCACCAGGCGCAAGGTGAACACCAGGAACACCACGGCCAGCGCCCAGGTGAGACCGTTGTCCGCGCCGAACGCGAACCCGAAGACCCGATGCCAGAACCAGAGGATCCAGGACACCGGGTAATAGATGAAGTCGAGCACGGCTCTATGCACTCCCGTCGTTCGTGTCGCCGATCACCGCGTGCGGCGATCCTTTACAAGCTTTCGGCTCCGACCGCGGTCCGGCGGGCAGGCTCGTCTCCTGCGACGTCGCGTCGGTCGCTGCCCCGTCCGCCGGCTCGGCGCCATGCGTGCTCCGCTTCCGCTCCGGGACGGGATCCCACCCACCAGGGTGCCAGGGTGCGCATTTGGCCAAGCGCACGACCGTCAATACGAGCCCCATCAACAGGCCCCGAGTGCGCAGTGCGGTCACCGCGTACTCGCTACAGGTCGGGGTGAATCGGCACACCGGCATGCGGGTGGGGGAGACGTAGGTCCGATAAAGCTCGATCGAAAAGATCAGCACGTTCGCAGGCAGTCCGGCGATTTTCGCCCAGAGGCTCATGCCGGGCCGCCCGTCGACATACCCGCCTTGGCGCCGACGCCGAGCTTGCGCAGTGCGGTGCGCAACTGGCGCAGCAGGTCCTCCGACGACGCGGTCGCGGCGCCGGGAAGCGCGCGGATGACGACATCGGTCTCGGCGGGCACTTCGTCGACCACCTGGGCGCACATATGACGCAGGCGGCGGGCGACGCGATGTCGAATCACCGCGTTGCCCACCGCCTTGCTGACGATCAACCCGAAGCGCGGTCCGCCTACGCGGACCAGCACATCGCCCGGGATCTGATCGTGTCGTCCATTCGCGCCCACGACTCCGTCATACCCGTGTGCGAGCGCATGCACGACCAGATCACGCCTCCCGATTCGCTGGCCGCGGCGCACCGTCCGGGAGAAGTCGGCACGATGATGCAACCGATACGGCTCAGGCAACACCCGAGCGTCCGAGAGCGAGGATCAGGCAGTGAGGGAAGCGCGGCCCTTACGGCGACGCGCCGAGACGATGGCGCGGCCCGCACGGGTGCGCATCCGGAGGCGGAAGCCGTGAACCCGCGCCCGACGACGGTTGTTCGGCTGGAACGTCCGCTTGCCCTTGGCCACGGTCAACACTCCTCGAGTAGGCGGGCACCGAGTAGTGCCCGAAGTTGTCGGTGATACGTGTATTGCGCGAATGAATCGCAGGTCTGGTCATCATCGGCGCGCGTCGGTCCTGGCGCACAGTCGGTCGATCACGACCTAAACGCGGTCAGCACAAGACCGCCACCGCACCAAGGGGTGACTGTACGAGGGTACTGATCGGCTCGGGACGGGTCAAACTCGGCCCACCCCTTCGCTCGCCTCCGGTGACCAGGCCGAATCGGGCTCGCCGGACTCGGCGTTCCGGTGACGACCGTGAGTTCGTCCACACCCCTAGCCATCGCCCGCCCCACGCCACTAAGGTACTTAGCCAGGCGATTGCTGCAGAACCGCAGGTCGTGGCGTTGCCCTTCCCGCGCGTGTGCGCGTTCCACAGCTCCCCAGGGTTCTCCACATCTGTGGATAATTGTGTGGAAAGACCCCTGGAGTGGCATATTCGTAGGGCCGACGGTGCCACGCCGCTGTCCAGATGGGGGACCCGGGCAGCGTCCGAACCGGTTACGGACGTACGCAGGATCACGGGACCGACCCCGAGCATCACATTCCCCGCGTGCCCCGGCCGTCTGCTCCTATCGACCTACTCCGGGGAGGAAACTGCATGGACGACGAGCAGAACGTGCTGGCCACGGTGTGGCCCGAGGTGGTCACCGAGCTGACCACCGGGTCGCCCGACGGCGCCATTCCTCCGGTGACCCGAGCACAGCAGGCCTGGCTCAAGCTGGTCAAGCCGCTGACGGTCGCACAGGGATTCGCGCTGCTTTCCGTGCCGTCGTCGCTGGCACAGGAGGCCATCGAACGCGATCTGCGCGAGCCCATCCTCCGCTCTCTCGGCCGCCGGCTCGGCCCTCAGGTGGAAGGACTCGGCGTGCGTATCGCCGCCCCGACCACACCGACCGTCGACCGGCAGAGCAACACGCCGCGGCACGCACGGATGACGAGCAGGCCGGAGCGCACTCGGGAGGGACGGGCTCCGGCCGCCTACCCGGGTTCGGAATTCCCCGGACGCGATGCCTACCCGGGGCCGCGTTATGCACAGCCCACCGACTTCCCCGCGGCGTCCGGGTACAACGACGGCTCCGACTACCCCGGCGCCGAGTACGGGCAGGACTTCGCCGCGCCGGAGGAGTACCGCCAGCCGGAGTACGCGCACGCCGACTATCCGCCGCGCGGCGAGTACGCCACGACGGCCGAACTGCCCATGATGTCCGGGCAAGACGCCGCGCCGCGCCGCGAACCCGGGCTTCCGCCGCGACGGGAGCCTGCCATCCCGCCGGGGCAGGAGTCACTGTTCACGCCCGAGCCGTCGCCGGCCGGTGTGCGCGGCCCACTGCGTGCGCCGATGCGCGAGACCGCCGACGACGACACGGGCCTCGCGCACGAGCCGGTGCGGGAGCCGGTGGGCGACCCGCGCGGCGAGCAGGACGACGAGCCCGTGGTGAACGTCCGCAACTCTTGGCCCACCTACTTCGCCAAGTCGCAGGAATCGCCCACTCCGTCGACGTCCTCGGCCAGTCTCAATGCGAAGTACACTTTCGAGACCTTCGTCATCGGCGCGTCCAACCGCTTCGCGCACGCCGCGGCGGTCGCCATCGCCGAAGCTCCGGCTCGCGCCTACAACCCCCTTTTCGTCTGGGGCGCTTCGGGATTGGGCAAGACCCATCTGCTGCACGCGGCGGGCCATTACGCACAGCGGCTCTTCCCCGGCATGCGGGTGAAGTATGTCTCGACCGAAGAGTTCACCAACGACTTCATCAACAGCCTGCGCGACGACCGCAAGGTCGCGTTCAAGCGCCGCTACCGCGAAACCGACATCCTGCTGGTCGACGACATCCAGTTCATCGAGGGCAAGGAAGGCATCCAAGAGGAGTTCTTCCACACCTTCAACACACTGCACAACGCGAACAAGCAGATCGTCGTCTCCTCGGATCGCCCGCCCAAGCAGCTGGCCACGCTCGAAGAGCGGTTGCGGACGCGGTTCGAATGGGGGCTGATCACCGACGTCCAGCCGCCCGAGCTGGAGACACGCATCGCCATCCTGCGCAAGAAGGCGCGGATGGACCGGCTCGATGTGCCGCACGACGTGCTCGAGCTGATCGCCAGCCGGGTGGAGCGCAACATCCGCGAGCTGGAGGGCGCGCTCATCCGGGTGACCGCCTTCGCCTCGTTGAACGGCCAGCCGCTGGATCTTCCGCTGGCGGAAGTGGTGCTGCGCGATCTGATGCCGGACACCGCCGCCCTGGAGATCAACGCGGCCACGATCATGGCCGTCACGGCGGAGTACTTCAACACCACGCTCGAAGAACTCACCGGTCCCGGCAAAGCGCGGCCGCTGGCCCAGGCCAGGCAGATCGCCATGTACCTCTGCCGCGAGCTGACCGACCTGTCCCTGCCGAAGATCGGCCAGGCGTTCGGCCGCGACCACACCACGGTGATGTACGCGGAGAAGAAGGTGCGCAAGGAGATGACCGAGCGCCGCCGCGTCTACGACCAGGTGCAGGAACTCACAGCCCGGATCAAGCAGCGCTCCCGCTGAGCCTCATCCACACCTGAGCACCGCCCCTGACCTGGGGCGGTGCTTTTTTGTGGGTTGTGGATTCCTCGAGGAATCCTTGTGGAGTCCTCGAGGAATCCACCGGTTTGTCCACCGATTCGTGCACAGGTCGGGGCGACCGCCCCCGCGGGTTGCCTCACAGGGCGAATTCAACAGTTTCCCCAGGCAGACTTGCGCACATCCGCTGACCAGGGAGTGTCCGGATCTGGCCCTGTGGAATCCTCGAGGAGTCCGTGTGGAGTCCTCGAGGATTCCTCGAGCTGTCCACGAATCCGTGCACATGTGTGCACAACCGGGTGAATTCGGTGGAACAACTCGAGGAGCGCTCGAGGATGAATCCGGGACAACCTCGGAACCTCCACAGACGCCCGGTGTTCATCCTCGAGACACTCAGCGGTCATCCCCACGGCACCACGCCCCCTGAACAGCGGTTTCGGCCGCAGTCCACAGAATCCACAGCGCCTACTACTACTTCAGTTCTTCTCATTAGAGATCTCTCTTCAAAACAGGGTGTGTGGAAAGTCGGCCGAGCGACGCACGTCGCGGTGCGCTCCCGGTTTCCGGCAAGGACGACGGGACAGACCCGGACCCGGATCGCGGTTCTCGTGTCCGATCGCCATGGGGCTTCACGCGCTTCGCGGCGCGCCCTCCTCGATCCGTTCTCGCCTGCCCCACTCGCCTTCGCTCACGCTCGGCCATCCGCGGCACCGGAGGGTCGGGCTAGGTGCACGTCCCTCGCGCGGGTACGGTTTGATGTCGGTCGCCTGTGCCAGACTTCGAGGGCGGCCGATTCGGCAGGACCCTTTCGAGCACCGACACTGACGAGCCGACAACAGATCACGGAACCGGGAGAGGACAGATCGGGCCATGGAGCTTGCAAGCATGAAGTTTCGGGTCGCCCGCGAGGATTTCGCCGAGTCCGTCGCCTGGGTGGCGCGCAGTCTTCCGTCCCGGCCGCCGGTTCCGGTACTCGGCGGCGTGCTGCTGGTCGCCGACGAGGACGGCCTGACCGTCTCCGGTTTCGACTACGAGGTCTCCGCCCAGGTGCGCGTCGCGGCCGAGGTCGCAGGCCCCGGCCAGGTGCTGGTCTCCGGACGACTGCTCGCCGACATCACCAAGGCTCTGTCCAACAAGCCCGTCGACGTCTCCGTCGACGGCACCCGCGTGCTGATCACCTGCGGCAGCGCGAAGTTCTCCCTGCCGACCATGCCGGTGGAGGATTATCCCCAGCTGCCCGAAGTTCCCGAGCAGACCGGTGCGCTGAGTGTGGATGTTTTCGCGGAGGCGGTCGGCCAGGTCGCCGTCGCCGCTGGCCGCGACGACACCCTGCCCATGCTGACCGGTATCCGGGTCGAGATCGAAGGGGCGCAGGTCGTGCTCGCGGCCACCGACCGGTTCCGCCTCGCCGTCCGGCACATCGAATGGCAGCCGGCGCGGGCCGATATCGAGACCTCGGTGCTCATTCCGGCCAGAACGCTCTCGGAGGCCGCCAAGACGCTCGGCCCCTCCGACGCGCCCGTCCAGCTGTCCCTCGGCACCGGCACGGGGTCGGACGGCCTGCTCGGCATCGTGAACGCGGGCCGCAGGACCACCACCCGCCTGCTGGACGCGGAATTCCCCAAGTTCCGTCAGTTGCTCCCCAAGGAGCACACCTCGATCGCCACCCTGGCCGTCGCCGCGCTCACCGAGGCCATC
Source organism: Nocardia implantans (assembly GCF_035544775.1). Classification (NCBI taxonomy): domain Bacteria; kingdom Bacillati; phylum Actinomycetota; class Actinomycetes; order Mycobacteriales; family Nocardiaceae; genus Nocardia; species Nocardia implantans. The sequence continues at coordinate 513,972 of NZ_JAYKYQ010000001.1, forward strand.
AAGCGCGTCGCGCTGGTCGCCGAACGTGGCGCGCAGGTGCGGCTGGAGTTCTCCGCCGACGGCCTGCTGCTGTCCGCGGGCGGCGACGACGCGGGCCGGGCCGAGGAGTGGCTGGAGGCGGATTTCCGCGGCGAATCCCTGACCATCGCGTTCAATCCGGGTTATCTCATCGACGGTCTGTCCGCGCTGCACGCCGACCGGGTCACCTTCGGCTTCACCACGCCGAGCAGGCCCGCCGTGCTGCTGCCCGCCTCGGAGGAAGAGCCGGAAGTGCTCGACTCCGGATCGTTCGCGGCGCTGTCGAGCCCGTACATCTATCTGCTGATGCCGGTCCGGCTCCCGGGCTGATCGCCTGTGCACGACCTGGTTTCCGGCGGATCCGCTCCGCGTGATCCAGCGCGAACGAGCGGTGACGACGCTGGAAACCGCGCAGCGACGTCGGAGGAATCGACCTCCGCACCGTTGAGGACGCACTTTATCCACAGGTGTTCCACAGGGCCGTGGCTCGCCGCGCGGTCTGCGCAAGCTGCGGAAGCAATGCGTCGAACTGCGGGAATGTTCGCTTCGACGCAGGCAGGAGCGCGATAGCGGATGTTCGTCCGAGCGCTGTCGCTGCGTGATTTCCGCTCGTGGGAGCATGCGGAGCTGGAATTATCCCCAGGTCGAACCGTTTTCTTGGGATCGAACGGCAACGGCAAGACGAACCTGCTGGAAGCGATCGGCTACCTGGCCACGCTCGGGTCGCATCGGGTGGCTTCGGAAGCGCCGTTGATCCGCACCGGGACCGAGCGAGCCCGGATCGGCGCCACGGTGGTCAATACCGGCCGCGAACTGCGCATCGATGTCGAGCTCAATCAGGGCAGTGCGAACCGCGCGCAGATCAACCGCTCACCGGTCCGCCGGCCCCGGGAGATTTTGGGGATCCTGCAGACGGTCCTGTTCGCTCCGGAGGATCTCGCGCTGGTTCGCGGCGATCCCGGCGAGCGCCGTCGATTCATGGACGAGTTGTGCACAACTCGGCTCCCCAGACTGGCCGCGGTTCGCGGCGACTACGACCGGGTGCTGCGCCAGCGCTCGGCGCTGTTGAAAACCGCGGGGCGGCAAGCCAGGTCGAAGGCCGATCTGAGCACTCTGGACGTGTGGGACGGGCACCTCGCCGCGCACGCGTCCGTCCTGCTCGCCCAAAGGCTGCGGTTGGTGCACGATCTCGCGCCCTATCTCGCCCAGTCCTATGCGTCGATCGCCCCCGAATCGCGGCCCGCCTCGATCGCCTATCGCAGCGCAGCGCTGCCTCAGGAGTTCTTGGATCCGGCCAGGCCGCCGCGCCCGGAGGACACCGAGGAGCTCGAAGCGATCCTGCTGCGCGAACTCGCCGCCGCGCGACCGAGGGAACTCGAGCGCGGTGTCTGCCTGATCGGTCCGCACCGCGACGAACTGGATCTGATCCTGGGCGATTCGCCCGCGAAAGGTTTCGCCAGTCACGGGGAGTCCTGGTCGTTCGCCCTGGCTCTGCGCTTGGGAGCGTTCGAACTGCTGCGCGCCACCGGCGCCGAACCGGTACTGCTGCTCGACGACGTGTTCGCCGAGCTCGACCGCCGTCGCCGCGCCGCGCTGGCGGCCGTAGCTGCGGGCGCGGAACAAGTGCTGATCACGGCGGCCGTGCCGGAGGACGTGCCCGCCGAACTCGCCGCCGTGCCGCTGCGCGTCGAGACGGCCGGCGGCCCCGACGGCCGTGTGTCGCGGATCCTCGCCGCGGACCGGCCGGGCGACTGCGATTTCGACGGCGAGCGGCGGCACGAGCATGCCACGCCTTCGGCAACCGAGGGCGAAGGCGATCCGGTCACCGGTTCGACCGAGTCGCAGGCGCCGTAGCCATCCGCAGGCGAAGTGCGCAGATCGCCATCCACCGCCCAGGTCCACTACAGTGACCTGTCGTCGATAACGCCGATCGAGTTCTCAACAGCTGAGACCGATTCCCCAACACCTGTGGAAAACTCGTCCGATCATGACTGCCCCACTCTCTCCGAACCTGCGTCAGCAACAGCTGAGCAAGTTGAAGAACTTTGCCGCAAAACCGCCGTTTTGGGCGTGGAACAGGCTATTCGCCCGGGTGTCCTCGGTAGGAATCGGACCGGATCCGGGGGGCTGGCAATCTCGAGCAACGGTTGGGGACAACTTGATCGAAGCTGGGGACAAATCATCGGACACGGAGGCAGGAGGACGATGAGCGATCAGTCCGGGGAGCCCGGATCCGCGGGATCGGAACCCGAATTGCGCGGAATCGACCTCGCGCGGCGTGCCCTGGAGGAAGCGCGCGCGGCGGCACGGGCGAGCGGAAAATCCGTCGGCCAGGGGCGCTCATCGCCGCAGCGCAGGCTGCGGACGGGCGCCCGCAGGCGCACCGGCTGGTCGGGCGCGGGTCCGGACGACCGCGATCCACAGCTTCTGTCCAAGCTGGCCGGCTCCATCGCAAGAAGTCGCGGCTGGTCGGGGAAGGTCGCCGAAGGCATGGTCTTCGGTCGCTGGTCGGGAGTGGTCGGGGAGGACATCGCCGCGCACGCCACGCCGGTCACCCTGAAAGACGGCGTGTTGAGCATCTCGGCCGAATCGACCGCATGGGCGACTCAGCTGCGCATGCTGCAGAGCCAGATCCTCGCGAAGATCAATGCGGCGGTGGGCCAAGGCGTGGTGACCTCGCTGAAGATCTCCGGTCCCGCCGCGCCGAGCTGGCGCAAAGGAGAGCGTCACATCAAAGGTCGCGGACCGCGCGACACCTACGGCTGATCACGGTGGCAAGTACCTGATACTGGGTGTTACGTTTATCTGGAAGCGGCGTTTCACGTGGAACGCCCCGGTTCGACGTCCCCGGAAAAGCCTCGGCGTCGGATCGAAAGCGTCCGCGCAGAAGGAATCTCGATGACGATCACCACCTCGGTCGGCCCGTTTCCCGCGACCTCGACCCGTACGGTTCGCCGGGGCGACGTGGAGCTCGCGGTCTACGAATGCGGCAATCCCGAGGGGGTGCCGGTGCTGCTGATCCACGGCTGGCCCGATACCCATCTGCTGTGGAGCAGGGTGGCGGCCCTGCTCGGCGGGCGTCATCGCGTGATCGCCTTCGACAACCGGGGCGCGGGAAACAGTTCGGCGCCGGAAGCGGTCGAGGCCTACCGGATCGAAGAGCTCGCGGCCGACGTCCGCGCGGTCATCGCCGCGGTCGCGCCCGGTGAACGGGTGCACATCCTCGGACACGACTGGGGGTCGGTGCTCGGATGGGAGGTCGTGGCCGCCTCGGACGCCGCGTCGGTGATCGCGTCCTTCACCTCGGTGTCCGGCCCGAATCTGGATTTCCTCGGCGCGTATCTGCGTGGTCCGCTCACCGCGGCGCGGCTGCGCGGCGCGCTGGCCCAGGCCGTGGCATCGGCCTACACCGTCGCCTTTCAGATTCCCAAGCTGCCGGACCCGGTTCTGCGCGTGCTGTCCGGCCGCTGGCCGCGTTTCCTCGGGTTCTTCGACGGTCTGGATCCCGCCCTGGTGGAGACGGCGCCGACGCTGCGCACCGATATGGTCAACAACCTGAAGCTCTATCGCGCGAACATCCGGACCCGCCTGCGCCATCCGCGGCCGCGCCCGATCGGAGTGCCCGTTCAGTTGATCGTGGCCACCGGCGACCGCGCCGTGCGGCCCGTGGCGAACGCCGAGGCCGACCGGTGGGTGCCGCGGCTGAGCCGGGTCGAGATCCCCGCGCGGCATTGGTCGCCGATCTCACACCCGGCGGAGCTGGCGCGCCACACCGCCGCGTTCATCGCCAGGATCGACGCCGCTGCCTGATCCCCGCGCCTCGAAACCGCCACCTGTCAACGCATCTCTCAGCCCACTTCTGATGGATCGAAACCGGCGGGAGGCGCAACCGAGTCGCCGAATTCCGATTTCTCGCATCTACGCCGCCGTGAGGGGTGTCGGAGGTGGGTTGTAAGTTGGCTGTACCAGTAGGATGGTGACGTAACTAGCGGCGATACCTTCGGCGCGTTCCGCACAGTCCGCGCGTGGACCCTAATTCTCCAGCAGGCATCACCAGGGCCCCACGTGTGCTGTCCGATCGCTCTATGCCGGGATCAGCAAGTAAGGAGAGCTACCGACCAGTGGCTGCCAAAGACTCCAACGCATCGGGTTCGACCAGAGCGACCGGGAAGCAGGACTACGGTGCCTCCTCCATCACGGTACTCGAGGGACTCGAGGCGGTTCGCAAGCGTCCGGGCATGTACATCGGCTCCACCGGTGAGCGCGGTCTGCACCACCTGATCTGGGAGGTCGTCGACAACTCCGTCGACGAGGCGATGGCCGGATACGCGACGAAGGTCGAGGTCACCCTGCTGGCCGACGGCGGCGTCGAAGTGATCGACGACGGCCGGGGCATCCCCGTGGAGATGCACGCGCAGGGCATCCCCACCATCGAGGTCGTCATGACCCAGCTGCACGCGGGCGGCAAGTTCGACTCCGAGTCCTACGCGGTGTCCGGCGGTCTGCACGGCGTCGGTATCTCCGTGGTCAACGCGCTGTCGACGCGGCTGCAAGCCGAGGTCGACACCGGTGGGTACCACTGGACCCAGGAATACAAGGACGCGAAGCCAGGCAAGCTCATCCAGGGGGAGCCGACGAAGCGGACCGGCACCACCATCCGGTTCTGGCCGGATCCGGAGATCTTCGAGACCACCACCTTCAACTTCGAGACCGTCGCGCGCCGGTTGCAGGAGATGGCGTTCCTGAACAAGGGCCTCACCATCGTCCTCACCGACGAGCGGGTCAGCGACACCGAGATCACCGACGAGGTGGTCAGCGAGACCGCCGAGGCGCCCAAGCACGCCGAGGACGCCGCCGCGCCCGCCGAGCACAAGGTGAAGTCCCGCACCTACCACTACCCGGGCGGTCTGGAGGACTTCGTCCGCCACATCAACCGGACCAAGCAGCCGATCCACAACTCGGTCGTCGCGTTCACCGGCAAGGGCACCGGCCACGAGCTCGAGGTCGCGATGCAGTGGAACTCCGGTTACTCCGAGTCGGTGCACACCTTCGCCAACACCATCAACACCCACGAAGGCGGCACGCACGAAGAGGGCTTCCGCGCGGCGCTGACCACGGTGGTCAACAAGTACGCCAAGGACAAGAAGCTCATCAAGGAGAAGGACGGCAACCTCACCGGTGACGACATCCGGGAGGGCCTGGCCGCCATCGTGAGCGTCAAGGTCGGCGAGCCGCAGTTCGAGGGCCAGACCAAGACCAAGCTGGGCAACACCGAGGTGAAATCGTTCGTGCAGCGCACCTGCAACGAGCACCTCACGCACTGGTTCGAGGCCAACCCGGCCGACGCGAAGACCATCGTCAACAAGGCGGTGTCCTCGGCGCAGGCCCGCGTCGCCGCGCGCAAGGCCCGCGAGCTGGTGCGGCGCAAGTCCGCCACCGACCTCGGCGGGCTGCCTGGCAAGCTGGCCGACTGCCGGTCGAAGGACCCGAGCAAGTCCGAGATCTACATCGTGGAGGGTGACTCCGCCGGCGGCTCGGCCAAGTCCGGCCGCGACTCGATGTACCAGGCGATCCTGCCGCTGCGCGGCAAGATCATCAACGTCGAGAAGGCGCGTATCGACAAGGTCCTCAAGAACAACGAGGTCCAGTCGATCATCACCGCGTTCGGCACCGGCATCCACGACGAGTTCGACATCAGCAAGCTGCGGTATCACAAGATCGTGCTGATGGCCGATGCCGACGTCGACGGCCAGCACATCTCCACGCTGCTGCTGACCCTGCTGTTCCGTTTCATGCGTCCGCTGGTCGAGCACGGGCACGTGTACTTGGCGCAGCCGCCGCTGTACAAGCTGAAGTGGCAGCGCAGCGAGCCGGAGTTCGCCTACTCCGACCGGGAACGCGACGGCCTGCTCGAACGCGGACTCGCCGCGGGCAAGAAGATCAACAAGGACGACGGCATCCAGCGCTACAAGGGTCTGGGCGAGATGAATCCGAAGGAACTCTGGGAGACCACCATGGATCCCAGTGTCCGGGTGCTTCGTCAAGTGACGTTGGACGACGCGGCCGCGGCCGACGAGTTGTTCAGCGTGCTGATGGGCGAGGACGTGGAGGCCCGCCGCAGCTTCATCACCCGCAACGCCAAGGACGTCCGCTTCCTCGACGTGTGATCCCGCCCGAGGCGCGGCCGATGGCAAGGCGCCCGGCAGTTTCGCACGTCAGCCCCGTTAAGGAGACTTCATGACCGACATCACCCTGCCACCGGACGGTGCGGGCGACCGCGTCGAACCGGTCGACATCCAGCTGGAGATGCAGAACAGCTACATCGATTACGCGATGAGCGTGATCGTCGGCCGCGCGCTGCCCGAGGTGCGCGACGGCCTCAAGCCGGTGCATCGCCGGATCCTCTACGCCATGTACGACAACGGGTACCGGCCCGATCGCGGGTACGTGAAGTCGGCCCGCCCGGTGTCGGACACGATGGGTAATTACCATCCGCACGGCGACTCGGCGATCTACGACACCTTGGTGCGTATGGCGCAGCCGTGGGCGATGCGTTACCCGCTGGTGGACGGCCAGGGCAACTTCGGCAGCCGCGGCAACGACGGCGCCGCGGCCATGCGCTACACGGAGTGCCGCCTGACGCCGCTGGCGATGGAGATGCTGCGCGAGATCGACCACGAGACGGTCGATTTCATCCCCAACTACGACGGCAAGACGCAGGAACCGGTGGTCCTGCCGAGCCGCGTGCCGAACATGCTGATGAACGGCAGCAACGGCATCGCGGTCGGCATGGCGACCAACATCCCGCCGCACAATCTGACCGAGCTCGCCGACGCCATCTACTGGGCGCTGGACAACCACGACGCCGACGAGGAAGCCACCCTCGCCGCGTGCATGGAGCGGATCAAGGGTCCGGACTTCCCGACCGCCGGCCTGATCGTCGGCACCCAGGGCATCCACGACGCGTACACCACCGGCCGCGGCTCGATCAAGATGCGCGGTGTCGTGGAGATCGAGGAGGACAATCGCGGCCGCACCACGATCGTCATCACCGAGCTGCCCTACCAGGTCAACACCGACAACTTCATCAACGCGATCGCCGAGCAGGTCAAGGACGGCAAGATCGCCGGGATCGCCGACATCCACGACGAGTCCTCCGACCGCGTCGGCCTGCGCATCGTGGTGACGGTCAAGCGCGACGCCGTCGCCAAGGTCGTGCTGAACAACCTGTACAAGCACACCCAGCTGCAGACCAGCTTCGGCGCCAACATGCTGTCCATCGTCGACGGCGTGCCGCGCACGCTGCGCCTGGACCAGATGATCCGGTTCTACGTCAACCACCAGTTGGACGTCATCATCCGGCGCACCAGGTACCTGCTGCGCAAGGCCGAGGAGCGGGCCCACATCCTGCGCGGCCTGGTCAAGGCGCTGGACGCGCTGGACGAGGTCATCGCGCTGATCCGCCGCTCGGCCAACACCGACACCGCGCGCACCGGCCTGATGCAGCTGCTCGACATCGACGAGATCCAGGCCACCGCGATCCTGGACATGCAGCTGCGGCGGCTCTCGGCGCTGGAGCGGCAGAAGATCGTCGACGATCTGGCCAAGATCGAAGCCGAGATCGCCGATTACAAGGACATTCTCGACAAGCCGGAGCGGCAGCGCGCGATCGTGCGTGACGAGCTGGCCGAGATCGTGGACAAGTACGGCGACGAGCGGCGCACCCAGATCGTCTCCGCCGACGGCGACGTGGCCGACGAGGATCTGATCGCCCGCGAGGACGTGGTCGTCACGATCACCGAGACCGGCTACGCCAAGCGCACCAAGACCGATCTGTACCGCAGCCAGAAGCGCGGCGGCAAGGGCGTGCAGGGCGCCGGCCTCAAGCAGGACGACATCGTCAAGCACTTCTTCATCACCTCGACGCATGATTGGCTGCTGTTCTTCACGAACAAGGGCCGGGTCTACCGGGCCAAGGCCTATGAGCTGCCCGAGGCCAACCGCACCGCGCGCGGCCAGCACGTGGCCAACCTGCTGGCCTTCCAACCGGACGAGAAGATCGCCCAGATCATCCAGATCAAGTCCTACGACGACGCGCCGTACCTGGTGCTCGCCACCAAGAACGGCCTGGTGAAGAAGTCGAAGCTGACCGACTTCGACTCCAACCGCAGCGGCGGCATCGTCGCGGTGAATCTGCGCGACGAGGACGAATTGGTCGGCGCGGTGCTCTGCTCGGCCGACGACGACCTGCTCTTGGTCTCCGCGCTCGGCCAGTCGATCCGGTTCTCCGCCACCGACGAGGCGTTGCGTCCGATGGGCCGCGCCACCTCGGGCGTGCAGGGCATGCGGTTCAACGACAGCGATGCCCTGTTGTCGCTCAACGTGGTTCGCGACGGCACCTATCTGCTGGTCGCCACGTCCGGCGGCTACGCGAAGCGGACCGCGATCGAGGAGTACACCGCGCAGGGGCGCGGTGGTAAAGGCGTATTGACCATCCAGTTCGACGCGAAACGTGGCACCCTGGTCGGGGCGCTCATCGTCGACGACGATGATGAGTTGTACGCGATCACCTCCGGGGGCGGCGTCATCCGGACGGCGGCGAAGCAGGTTCGTAAGGCTGGACGACAGACCAAGGGCGTGCGATTGATGAACCTCGCGGAGGGCGATACCTTGCTTGCGATCGCGCGCAACGCCGATGAGCCCGATCCCGATCAGGTCTCCGGTGGCGGCGACACCGGCTCCTCCGAGAAGTAACCCAACAGCGGCGGCAACGAACGGATCTAAGGATTCCCATTGACCACTCCGAATCAGCCGAATGACGAGCGGCACCAGACGAACGGTGTGACCGAGCGGATCGCACCGTCACCGATCCCGCCGCGGCCGATCCCACGGCCGGTCGCCTCGGCCGAGAACGGTCAGGGCCAGCCCAGCGGCGGTCAGCCCGGCGGTCACCCCGGTGGCGGCCACCCGGGTGGACCGCAGCCCGGTGGCCCGCAGGGCCAGCCGAACGGGCCGCAGGGCCAGCCGAACGGGCCGCAGTCCGGCGGGCATCCGGGTGGACAGCCTGCCAACCAGCCCGGCGGCAACCAGCCGAACGCGCAACCACACGAGATTCGCGACCAAAAGGGTGATTTCGCGCCGCAGCAGGGAGCGCCGGACCAGGCTCCCGGGGGTGACGGCCAGGATCGCTTCGACCAGAAGACGACGCGGATCCCCAACCAGGCCCCGCAGTCCGCGCCCGAGAACGAGGACAAGCAGCCGGTTGGCGCCACCAACGGCGGACAGCAGTCGCCGTATCAGGACGGGTGGGCGCAGCTGCCGCAGCGGGAGCCGCAGTCCAACCTGTACCGGCCGGGACAGGCCCCGGTCACCGGTCGCCCGACTTCCGGCGGCGCGGGCGCCGGCCTCGGCGGCAGCACGTCCAACGCGCGTACCACCGCCGACCTGGCGGCCAAGGCGGCGCGCAAGGAAGCGGCGATGGTGAAGTCCGTCGGTATCGACGGCCCCACCCGCAGCATCGCCCGGCCGGAACTGATCAAGGACATGCCGGACCTGTCCGAGATCCGCCATCCGCTGCCCCAGGCCGAAGCCGCGGGCCCGCAGTCAGTGCCGGTGTCGCCAGCGGTTCCGGTCGCGGTCGCGGCGGTCGCCTCCGGCGAGCCGCTGCGGGCCACCGTGCAGATCCGCCGCATCGATCCCTGGTCGACGCTGAAGATCTCGCTGGTGATCAGTGTGGCGATGTTCTTCGTGTGGATGCTGGCGGTCGGCCTGCTGTACATCGTGCTCGAGGGCATGGGCGTGTGGGAGCGGCTGAACAACACGTTCACCGACATGGTCTCCCAGGACAGCGGCTCGGTCGGCCTGATCGACGCGGGTACCGTGTTCGGGTACGCGGGCGTGATCGGCTTGATCAACGTCGTGCTCTTCACCGCGCTCGGCACCGTTGGCACCTTCATCTACAACCAGTGCTGCGACCTCGTCGGCGGCATCCAGGTCACTCTGGCCGACCCCGACTAGAGCCACCGCACTCCGGACGGCCGGTACTCGCCCAGCGGGCTGGTACCGGCCGTTCCTGTCGGTACGGGGCTGAGCGCGGGACAGCGGCGCTCCACCGCCGCCAACCGGGCCCCGGTAAGGCTCCTACCAGCCGTTTTGGTTCCGCGGATAGGTGTTGTGTAGTCTCTACACGTCGTTGTTCACCGCGAACAACGCGAACTACGGGCCTATAGCTCAGGCGGTTAGAGCGCTTCGCTGATAACGAAGAGGTCGGAGGTTCAAGTCCTCCTAGGCCCACCTCTGGTGCCAGTTCAGGCACATTCCTGTACTCGATCCCTCGTCATCGCCTATCACTTTCGACGCGGAGACCATACCCTCGCACTCGCTCGTCGGCGCCGAACTGGTGATGGAAGCGAGCGAGTCCGGCAAGTCGCGGAGGGCTGAGTCCTGCGCCGTCTATCCGGCGGGGTGGGTGACGACAGCTACGCCGATTGGCTGATGAAGCACCACAGGGCGAGCGCGGGATGGTGCGGACATCCGAGACTCCTTGCAGGTTGAGTGGTGCGGTAGGTCTTACTGGCAGAACTGGGGACCCTGGTTCATGAGCATCAGCTTGATGATGGTGCACAGGATGCTTCCGGGACCGCTGGCCGATCCGCTCTCGCCGGCCACCGCGGAGACGGAGGGGGCGGGTTGCGGAATCTCGGCCTGCGCCGTCGCGGCGGGTGACAGCACAGCCACGGTCAAGAGAGCGCCGATGGTGAGCCGAGTGATTCGAGTCATCGAATCTGCCTTCCTTCCTTGAGGTTTCGGTCCGCAGATGCGTACCACCCAGACCATCGTCGGCTCCGCGCCCGTCGTTACCACGGTGTTATCCAGCGACCGTCACGGCGTCATCCGGTAGGCGAGCTCGACCTTCCGGAAACCTGCCGCTGGGTGCATCGCTGTAACACCCGTGGCAGGCGTTTCGACACCTTTTGACAACAGTTGGCGGACAAGAACATTCGTATCGGGTGGGATGCCGAATCCCCCGGATCCGGCGCGCCGGTGATCGCGGGCGTGAAACGAATGTCGAAACCCTCAGCTGCGCAACAACATCCGAGGGGTGCGCGATGAACGTCAATTTATCGGCCGTGGTGTCGCTCGCGGCGACCGTTGTGCTCACGACGGCCGCGTGCGGTCCCGACTCGGGGACATCGGCCGGGCCCGTGACGTCGGCGGGGCGTACGACCACCGCGTCACCGGCGGGTCCAGCGGTGACGCCGGAACGCGCTCCAGGGGCCAAGGCGGCCCCCGGATCACCCGCCGCGACGACCCAGTCTCCCGTCGCGGAACAGGCGCCGGAAGGTAGCGGCCACGGCCTGTGCTTCGACGCCAACTCGGCGCTCGCGGCGTCCTCGATCGCCACATTGGCGGCCCCTCCCGGCGGGTCCTGGACGGTCCAAGGGGCGAGCGAGGATCCGATCGCGGCGGGATGTACCGGCGTGCTGTCCTGGATGACGGTGGACTGGCCGGGAATTCATCCCGGCACACACGTTCTGTTCTTCGCCGGCGGAAAGTATCTGGGGACCGCGAGTGCGCGGCCGTACGCGTACACCACAGTGCTTGGCAAGACCCGCGACACCGTGTCGGTGCAGTACCGCTGGCCGGAGAAGAGCGACCCGCTGTGCTGCCCACAGGGCGGGCCGAGCGTCGTGACGTTCACGCTGACCGGCGGCACCGTGCAGGCGAACGGTCAGTTCCCGCCGGACAACTGATTCACTGCCCCGGATCGCTGGTACTCGCTTCCTTCCGACGCGAGCCCCCGCGCGTGGTTGCGCCGCTGTGAGAGAAGAAGGCCCATGCTCTTTGCGAGCATGGGCCTCGAACGTGGAGCCTAGGGGAATCGAACCCCTAACCCCTGCCTTGCAAAGGCAGTGCTCTGCCAATTGAGCTAAGGCCCCGTGCGTACAGTCGCCTGAAAACGGTACCTTCTCGCCGCTGACATGGTCAAAACGGCGGGTTGTCGCGTCAAGGTGAGCGCCGCCGGCGGTACGAACGCCTCAGGCCGCGTCAGCGCCTTTCAGCACGTCATCGAGGGAGGGCAGCGGAAGCGAGCAGATTTCGCGCGCTTCGTCGTCGGGGACGCCGAACATCCGCAGCAGGTCCTCGGTGACCTGATCGGTGGCGGCGGCATCGTCGCGGTCGGGGTGGTCGTGCAACAACTGGCCGAGGCACAGGGCGGCCCCGGCCACGATCGTCATGGCCAGTTCGGGGTCCCGGGTCCGGAACCGGCCGGTGCGCGCGGCGGCCTCGATATCGCGGCGAGCGCGCGGCGCGAGCCCCTTCCCGGACGCACTGAGCGTCAGGCCGTTGTTCAGCAGCACCTTGCTCATGGTGGGGATTCGCCGGTGCAAGCGGCCGGTCAGCCGGAAACTCTGCGCGAAGACCTCGGCCGGATCGTCCATGCCTTCGGTGAGGGCGTCGAGCACGGCGCCGTGCTTCTCGAGCGCTTCCTCCACCGCTGCCTGGAACAGATCCTCCCGACTCTGGAAGTGGTTGTAGAACGACCCCATTCCGACGTCGGCGGCCTGGGTGATCTCCAGGATGGGCGCGTTCAGCTTCCCGCTCGCGATGAACGACTGGGCCGCGGTCAAGAGGGCGGCGCGGGTGCGGGCCTTGCGGCGCTCCAGGCGATTGCGTTCCACCCCGGTCCGATCCGTCATGCCCACTCCTTTCCCTGTCGGTACGCCGCCGATGATAGCGCCTTACTCAGTTATGACGAATTCATCATGAACCGGCCTCGGGCCTTTCTGGGCGGGCTTCGGGCGCCGCAGTAGGGTGGAAGTCATGAAACTTCTTCTCACCGCCGGTGTCGTGGTTCTGGTTCTCTTCGGCATCTCCAAGCTGCGCCAGCGCGGCGACGCGGACATGTGGCACGAGGTGACCACCCGCTGATCCGCCTTTGCACGGCAGGGGGTAGGGCAATCGAGGGAACACGGGCGCAGCGGCCCGGCGGGGCGATGGAATTCCCCGCCGGACAGCCGGAACTTTGTGTCCAATTGGACACAAAGTAGAAGCGGCACAACCGGGACAAGGCGCCGCAATCAGGCGATATTCGCCGATACTGTGCCAGACTGACCCCGCACAGTAATGCACTCCTCACCCTCGGAGGAACGTCTATGACGAATTCTGTTGCGCCACTCGAATTGCCCGAACCTCTGGTCATCACGCTGGGGAATCTCAAGGGCGGTGTCGGCAAAACGACATCAGCGTTCTTCTTGGCGAGCTACTTCGCTTCGGTGCACGAATCGCGGGTGCTCGTGATCGACGCCGACCCGCTCAGCCAGACCGGATACTCCTGGTACCGGCGGCTGGTCAAGGGGGGAATCGAAGTGCCGTTCCAGCTGGTCGCGTTTCCTTCGCGGCATGTCGGCGACTGCATCACCGACAATGCCGCCGATTTCGACGTCGTCATCGTGGACGCCGGGGGTGAGTCGGCCGATATCTTCAAGGCCGCCGTTCCGGAGAGCGACGAACTCCTGCTGTTGACGAGTGTGAGCCCGTCGGAAGTCAAACGCGTGCCGAGCACGTTCAAAGCCGCCGAGGAGGCGGCGGCCGACACCGACCGGGAAATCCGGGTGCGGGTGTTGATGACCAAAGTCCCGGTGATCATGAAGAAAGGGGTCAATGTCTCGACCGAATACCGTGCGCAGCGCGGGCATTTGGAAAGCGCCGGGTACGACGTATTCGATTCCTATTTGAGCGCCTGGAAATGGTACCGGGAGGCGGCGGACGGGGAGGTGGGGGAGGGCGCCGAGAATCCGATCGAGGATCTGGGGGAGTATCGCAAGGTCGGCGACGAGTTACTGAGCGCGTATCGCGTCCTCATCGAGGTGCCCGCCTGATGCCTCCACAACGCAGGAAGGGTTCGATCGGCGGGGCCAATCCGCTATCCGACGGCGCCGAGCACACGCCACCGGTGTCCCCGCTGCGCGATGCCGAATGGCGGCGGTCGAGGCCGGTGAGCCCGAATGTCTTGACCATGCCGGTGCCCGATGCCGGTGACGGACCGCTGAGCGATCGGGAACGAGCGCAGTTGACCGCGTGCGAGTCGTCGATCGACACGTTGCGCATCGCGTTCTGGGCGGCCGGGCGCGCGCTGCAGATCGTGCGGGACGGCCGGCTCTACCGGGACAGCCACGACACCTTCGACGACTATGTGGAACAGCGGTGGGATATGCAGCGGTCCTACGCCCACAAGCTGATTCGCGCTTGGCCGCTCGCCGCGCGGCTGCATCCGATCGCGCCTGCGATCAACGAAGGCCAGGTGCGCGAGCTGTTGCCGGTGGCGGCCGAATACGGCGAAGAAGCGGCGGTGACCGTATACACCACCGTGGCGGCGTGCGCCGAGGCGAAGGTCACCGCGGGAAAACTCCGGCAAGCGGTGGCCCTGCTGCCCGAACGCTATGACGAAGAGGTGGTGGTCGAGCGCCTCCAGGCGTGGCTGCGCGGCGAACTGCCGGGCGAGGGGGCCGATCGTGCGGCCGACATCTTCACCGCGATGGAATCCCGGCTGGCGGCGCTGACCAAGCGTGTGGTCAAAGGATCCAGCGACGACCCGCGCGCGGCCCGCGAATTCGCGGCCAAGCTCCGGACGATCGCCGAACAGATCGAGGAACAGATCACCGCGTGAAAAAAGATTCGGCAATGGGCCCCGCTTCCCTGCGGGGCCCATTGCGTATCGAGGAACGAATTGCACGCCGAAATTATGAATACGTCTCAACGCACCGAAACGAGTTATTGTTTCGTTATGAAAATAAAGGTGTGTTGTGCTTTACGTGATGCAAGCTATGCCGAAAGGTGAACACTCGGATCGGATCCGCTGGACTGACGAAGCACCGTGATGGTTTTCGAATCAATTCGAGGTCTTTGGTGAAGTCGGTCGCGCCGTGTACGGCGCGTCGTATGGCTCCGCCGGAGGCCGGCGATATGAGCATCGGAGGACCGCATCATGGCATCATCGACCGACGACCGATATCTCCGCTACCTGCGGCGCGCTGTGCTCTGGGCACTCGCCACCGGAGCGGCCGCACTCATCGGCGTGCTGTGCAACGCGGGGGAGGCATCGGCCCAGCCGGTGACCATTCCCGGCGTGGGAACGTTCGAGATTTCCGACGATATTCCACTTCCCGGATCGCCGGAGAAACTGCTCCGGAACAACGCCATACTCGCCGTCGACGGAATCGAGAACGTCGCGGCCGCTCCGGTTCCGCAGATTCAGATCGCGCCCGCCACTGTGGGCCCCGCGATCGAGTCCCCCTTCTCGGTGGACATCCCCGTGCTCGAGCTGCCGATGCCGACGATCGTGCCCGCGATCGAAATTCCGCTGATCGGTGTCCTTCCGGAGATCGAGATCCCCTTCCTCGGCGACATCCCGCAGATCATGCCCCGGGCGCCCACCCCGCCCGCGGCCGTGATCCCGCAGAAGTCCGCCGGTGAGATGGCAGTCGACGCGGCCAAGACCAAGATCGGTTCCGAGTACAGCTACGGTGCGGTCGGCCCCGACTCCTTCGATTGCTCCGGACTGGTGCAGTGGTCCTACGAGCAGGCCGGCGTCGAACTGCCACGCACCAGCTACGACCAGCTCGCCGCGGGAACGCCGATACCGCTCGACGATCTGCGCCCCGGCGACATGGTGTCGTTCTACGGCGGAAGCCACTCCGCCCTCTATGCAGGCGACGGCAAAGTCATCCACGCATCGACATACGGAACGGGCGTGACCACTTCCCCCCTCTCCTCGATGCCGGTGAGCGGAGCCCGCCGATTCTGACTCCCCGAAACAGCCGCACCGCCGCTTTCGGTCAGGGAGAGACCGCCGCCGCTTCCAGCGCGGCCAGCGTCTCGGCATCCGGCCAGTGACGAATCTCGTAGCGGCGAGGCGAGAGATCCGGGACCGGAGTGAGGCCGGTCAGTCCCACGACAGCATCGAACGGGACTTCGAAAAGACGCTCCAGCTCACCTTGGTCGTCACGGCAGAAGGCGACGTAATCGGCTTCCGGGAGCAGGTACTCGACACCCTCCCCCCAGACGGTGATCGTGAAGGGACCGTTGTCGCCATGGCCGTACATGACCGAACCGACGTAGGCGGGCTCGAGGTCGTAGGGCGTGAACTCCAGATCGCGTTCGACGATCTCGTTGAGAATCCGCGCCTGCGCGTCGTATTCGGTGACCGCCAAACCGCATCGGGCGCGCTGCACGGCGGGCAGGTGGCGATGGGCGGGCGAACGATCGAGCGGGATGATCGCGCCACTGTCGTCCACGGTGTACCCCTGCGGCGAGATCGGGCGGGCCGCGTCGTGGTACTGCTCTTCCACCACCTCGAAGATCGGCTCCAGATCGTCGGCGCCGGTCGCGACGATGAGCGTGTCGACATCGGGCATGAACGCGATGGGTGCTCGGTTCCCGAAACCGGAACCGGCGAGCCAGCCGGGGAGCAGCGGCCATGACGTGCAGTAGCCGTCGCCGTCGTCGACGAATTGCAGGACGCCGTCTTCCTCGAAGTCGGTGAAAGCCACTATCGCGGCGAGGTTTTCGCGTGCGGCCGTGAATACCTCATCGGAACTCACGCCCCACTCGCGCAATGACGCGTAGGTGACGATCGATCGGGTCTGGGGCATGTCGATGGCAACCATCTCGTCCACGAATGGGAAAGCCGAGCGCGCGATCGGCCGCGACTCCGGTTCGACGCCGACGCCGAAACTGTTGGGGCGCAGAAGCGGTCGCAGCATGGACCGCGCCGCGGGCCAGTCGGGCGCGGGAGCGCGCAGCTCACGCACGGCGGCACAGTGCTGGGCGACCCGGGCCTCACGCTCGGCCGCATCGAGTTCGCGGGTTTCCCGAAAGATGTTGTGCAGGTCGAGAAAGAGGTCGCCGGTTCGTATGGCGAACTGGTCCGGGTCGTATTCGGCTTCCGTTTCGTCCAGCGTGGAAAGGTGTTGCATGACGAGCGCGGCGAAGGCGGCGGCTTCGTCTTCGATGTTCTGCACGCGGCCACGGTAGTCGGGGAGCCGGGCCGATGCCCCGCGGTGGCTTACCGTGTGAGGGGACCGTGCCGATCCAGATGCAGGTAGGTGAAGCCGGTGACGAGCAGGCACACGACGGTGGCGGTGATCAGCATGGCCCAGCCCGCGACCACCAGGCTCAGCAGTCCGCCGAGCAGTGCGCCGAGCGAAAAGCCGGCGTAGAGCAGGAAGTATCCGAGCCAGTCCGCGTAGTCGCCACCGCTGAGATGGCGTTCGACGCCCTGGCCCAGTTTGACCAGCGTCCCGGTGACGTAACTGAGCGGCACCGACACCTCACCGTTGCGTACGAACGACGTGTTGAGCGCGCCGACGCCGAAGGCGACGAACATGATCGGCAGCAGGCCGATCGGCCTGCTGGAGGTCTGGTATTCGAGAATGTCGATGACCGACGCCAGCGCTAGGCAGACCGTGGTCAGCAGGGTGGGTCCGTGCGGATGCCCCGACCAGTAGCGTCTGCGGCACCATGAGGCCACCACCACGCCGGACAGGAACGACAGCAGCAATCCGGCGGCCGCCAACGCCATATCCGTTTCGTCGTGGAAATATCCGAGCACGGCCCGTTCGGTGTTGCCCGTCATGAAGGTGACGAAATAGCCAGCCGTATGCATGAAGGCCGCCGCACCGATAAGCCCGGCGAGCGCCGCCAGTACCCATGACAGTCTGGCTTCGGAGTCGAATAGTGCCCTTTTGCGACTTTCTTCCAGTTCCGGCACAGGTCCAACTCCTTCCGGTACGGGCGACAGTTCAGTCAAGCAGGCTCGGGTACGGAATCCGACCATGCAGCGCCGACCGTTGCCCACCGATCGCTGGTGCTTCGAGACGAATCGGGCGGCGTATGGTTGGGCGCGGCGCCCGAGTACGCCGTCATATCCTGGCCGGCGGGATGATGCCGGTTCGGCCTCCGCGGTGTGCGGAGCGAGCGCACTCCCGAGCGAGTCGGTGCTCGGTTACCGTGCAGAGGTGGATACTCTGCTCGACTTCCTGCTGACCGAGCCGGTGGCAGCCGCGCCGCTCGACGATGTCACCGCGGCGTGGACGCGGCATCGAGTGGCTGCGAAACGATTCGAGCAGCCGGTAGAGGTGGCCGTCGCGGGCGGTTTCGGAGCCGACCGGCTCGGATTCGCCTTTCTGTCCGGCTATCAGGAGGCGCTGCGGACGCTTGTTCCCGACCTGCCGGAGGACGAGCTGGTCGCGATGTGCGCGACCGAGGAAGGCGGCGGTCACCCAGCCGCGATTCGCACCACGCTCACCGAGCGGGACGGCGCCTGGCTGCTCGACGGCACGAAGTCGTTCGCGACCATGGGCTCCTACGCACGGCGGTTGGTGGTGATCGCCAGTGTCGGCGCGGCGCCGGACGGGCGGAATCGGTTGCGCGCCTGCACCGTCGAGACGAGCGAAGCAGGAGTGCGCCTGACCGATCATCCCGCGCTGTCGTTCGCGCCCGAGGTGCCGCACGCCTCGGTAACCCTGACCGGCGCGCCGGCGGTGCCGCTTCCCGGTGACGGCTATCTCGACTATCTCAAGCCGTTCCGGACGATCGAGGACATCCACGTGCTGGCCGCCGCGCTCGGCTGGCTGGTGCGGGTGGCCCGGCTGTCGGAATGGCCGCGCGCGAGCAGGCAACGGCTGTTGACGCTGGTTGCCGCCGTACGGGGCCTCGACATCGATGCGCCGAGTGCGGCCGGGGTGCACATCGCCCTCGGCGGCGTCTTCGATGCGTTCGGTGACCTGCTGGCCGAGATCGAGCCCTTGTGGCAGTCCGCCGACCCCGTGACCCGGCAGCGGTGGGAGCGGGACCGGCCACTGCTGGCCACCGCTGGGCGCGTGCGCGCGCAGCGGCTCACTGCCGCGTGGCGGATGGTGGAACCGGGTGGCGACGAAGCGGGAACAGGCGCCTGAGCTGCGCCGAAAATGGGGAGCGGGCCTCGGCGAAGGGGGGGAGTTAGCCGAGGCCCGCGTAGGGTCGGCCCGGGGGGGAGGGGCCGACGTGAACGATGCTACTCGATGATGTGCGTTTGTGTGCGCGTGGGGACGGCGGGGTTTCCAAGTTTTTTCGGGTCGGCTCACTTCCGGACGCCGCATCGCGGTTGTCACCGGCCCGTTGGTGGTCCAGGCGGCTCGTGGCGGTTGGCTTGTTGTTTGCCAAAAGGCTTGTGAATAAAGCGTTTACACGTACCCGGCACGATATGACCTGCTGAGGCGCCGCATCGCGCGCAACATGCCGACCGGTCGCCGCACGGAAGAAATCTGCGACAACGTCCGGGCGTGTCGGTCCTTCTGGCGCGGCGGCACCCGCACGCGGCGGCCGAACATGTCGTACCCCGATGCGAACATGTGTTCGTGGTCACCGACTGGACTGTTCGCGCGGCGCGCCCCCGCTCGTCGCGCCGGCGCGCGTGCGCGATCCCGCCGACCGAGTACGGGTCGCAGGCGATTCGGGTAGCCCGCTACGCGCGCTGCGATACTCGTGCGCGGGGGATCATCGAACCGGTCGCATTCCGATCCGGTACCCCCGAGCACCGACTGGATCGGAATGCGGCCTTCTCGCGTCGCACGAGTCTTCCGCTGGCGGCCGGCAGATATCCGGAAAGAAATCGGATGAAATCGTCGGCGGCCGGGACAATACTGTCTCGGGTATCGGTCGGTCGTCCGTTCCAGCGAATTGATCGGCGCCCGGACATCATGGCGTCGCACCGATGCGCATCGAACTCGTCAACCTCAGGAGAATCATGCCCGACGCAATAGTCGCCGAGGGTCTGGTCAAGCGCTACGGCCAGCTCGTGGCCCTCGACGGACTCGATCTGCGGGTCGAGGAAGGGACCGTCACCGCACTGCTCGGACCCAACGGCGCGGGCAAGACCACCACCGTCCGAGTGCTCACCACCCTGCTGGTGCCGGATGCCGGGCACGCGACGGTGGCGGGAATCGACGTGCTGCGCGATCCGCAGACGTTGCGTTCCCGTATCGGGGCATCGGGGCAGTATGCCGCGGTCGACGAATACCTCACCGGTTTCGAGAATCTGGAAATGGTGGGCCGTCTGTATCACATGGGGGTGCAGCGAAGTAAGGAACGCGCGCGCGAATTGCTCGAACGCTTTCGGCTCACCGACGCCGCCGACCGGCCGGTCAAGGGTTATTCCGGCGGTATGCGCCGTCGTCTCGACCTGGCGGGCGCGTTGGTCGCGAATCCACCCGTGCTGTTCCTCGACGAGCCCACCACCGGACTGGACCCGCGTGCGCGCCTCGATCTCTGGGACGTCATCGAAGAACTGGTCGCAGGCGGGACCACGTTGCTGCTCACCACGCAGTACATGGACGAAGCCGATCGGCTCGCCGATTCGATCGCGGTGATCGACCACGGCAAGGTGATCGCCGAGGGCACCGCCGACGAACTCAAGACCATGGTCGGCGGCGACCGCATCGAGCTGACCGTCGATCGCGCGGACAATCTGGCGACGGCCGAGGCCGCGCTGAAGAATCTCGCCGACGGGGAGATCCATCTGGAACCGGCGTTGCGCCGGATCATCGTCCCGGTCTCCGACGGATCGCAGGCGCTGGTGGAGGCGGTCGGGCGGCTGGCGGAGCACAGCGTGCGGATCCACGATGTCGGTCTGCGCCGACCGTCGCTGGACGACGTCTTTCTCACCCTCACCGGTCACGAAGCGGAGACGATCGCGGACGGTGACGCGGCGAACGACAAGCTGGAAGCTACGGAAGGAACGATCCGATGACCGCGACGGCACCGGCCCGGCCCGCGCTGGGCGCCCGACTGTCCATAGTGGTCAGCGATAGTGTGACCATCGCGAAACGCAACGTCATCAAGATCAAGCGAGTGCCCGACGTGCTGATCTTCTCGACGCTCTCGCCGATCATGTTCGTGCTGCTGTTCGCCTATGTCTTCGGCGCGGCCATCGACGTGCCCGGCCTCTCCGGCGGTTACCGCGAGTTCCTCATCGCGGGCATTTTCGCGCAGACCGTGGTGTTCGGCGCGACCTTCACCGGTGCCGGGCTTGCCGAGGACATGCAGAAGGGCATCATCGACCGATTCCGCTCGCTGCCGATGGCCTCGTCGGCGGTGCTGGTCGGCCGGACGATCAGCGATGTGGTGATCAACGTGGTCAGCCTGACGGTCATGTCGCTGACCGGACTGATCGTCGGCTGGCGCATTCGCGGGTCGTTCCTGGACGCGGTGCTGGCTTACATCCTGCTGCTGCTGTTCGCCTACGCGGTGTCCTGGATCATGGCCGTGGTGGGGCTGTTGGTGCGAGCGCCGGAGGTGTTCAACAACGCCAGCTTCATGGTGATCTTCCCGCTCACGTTCATCGCCAACACATTCGTGCCCAGCGAGAAGCTGCCCACGGTGCTGCGCGTGATCGCGGAATGGAATCCGGTGTCGGCGCTGACCCAGGCGACGCGTGACCTGTTCGGCAACACCAGCCCGATCGCGCCGACGGGTGACGCCTGGTCGTTGCAGCACCCGGTGATCACCTCGCTGGCCTGGGTGGTGGTGATCATGGTGGTGTTCGTGCCGCTGGCGTTGCGTCAGTACAAGAAGACGGTCAGTCGCTGATCCGCCGAGCCCGAGTCAGCGATCGGTCTCCGCGCCGGCTTCCGCCAGCGGGGTCGGCGCGGAGCCGTTGCGCGAGTATCCGATGCGTGGCGGCGCGGGCGCGGGTTCGGGCGGCTGCGGCCGTCGGGTGCGGACCAGATACGCCACACCGCCCGCGAGCGCGACGGCGGCGGCGAGCAGAAGCCGATTACGTGAACGCGAAGAGACATGCAGGCGCCCAGAGGTCATGGGACCACTCTATGCACAGCCCGGCGATTCGCGCAGGAGCCCCAGCTCACACTGCCGTCCGGCCCAGTTCCGCGGTCGCATCGCCGACCGTGGCACGATGGGCGGCGTGACCTCACCGAATCAGACATCCGTGGCAACGCTGCACACGAATCACGGCGATATCAAGCTCGCGCTTTTCGGTAACCACGCGCCAAAGACGGTCCGCAACTTCCTTGGCCTCGCCGACGGTTCGGCGCCGTACACCACCGCGAACGCCAGCGGAGGCAACAGCGGCCCGTTCTACGACGGCGCTCTCTTCCATCGCGTGATGGCGGGTTTCATGATTCAGGGTGGCGATCCCACCGGCACCGGCCGCGGCGGCCCCGGCTACGAATTCGGCGACGAATTCCACCCCGAGCTGCGGTTCGACCGGGGCTACCTGTTGGCTATGGCCAACGCGGGGCCGGGCACGAACGGCTCGCAATTCTTCATCACCGTCCGTCCGCAGCCGCACCTGAACCGCAAGCACACGATCTTCGGTGAAGTGGTGGACCCGGATTCCAGGAAGGTCGTCGACTCGATCGCCACCACCAGGACCGATCGCAACGACCGGCCGCTCGAGCCTGTCGTCATCACCAAGATCACGATCGAATGAGACTATGAACCCCCAGCCGCCCGCACCCACGTGCGTCCGCCATCCGAATCGCCCGACCGGCCTGGCCTGCACGCGGTGCGGGCGGCCGTCCTGTGCGGAGTGCCTGCGCCCCGCGGCCGTCGGACAGCACTGCGTCGACTGTCTGCGCGCGGAGCAGCGCAACGTCGCGCCGGTGCGGACGGTCTCGGGCGCGGCGGCTCCCCGGACGTCAGCGCCTTATGTCACCTATGCGCTGATCGCGATCAACGTGGTGATCTATGCGATCACCGCCGCCCAGGCCAAGAGCTTGATGGACAACCAGCTCGGCTCCGCGCTGTTCTTCGACTGGGTGCTGTACGCACCGGCGGTCGCGGACGGCGAATGGTGGCGGGTGATCGGCTCCGGGTTCCTGCACTACGGTCCGATCCACCTGCTGCTGAACATGTTCGCGCTGTACGTGGTGGGCCGGGATGCCGAGCTGGTGCTCGGCCGGTTGCGCTATCCGGCGGTGTATCTGGTCTCGCTGCTCGGCGGGTCCGCCGGGGTCATGCTGTTGGCGCAGAACAGCCTGACGGCGGGTGCGTCCGGCGCGGTGTACGGGCTGTTCGGTGCGATCACGATCATTCTGCTCCGGTTGCGGCAGAACCCGAATCAGATGCTCATCATCATCGGCATCAACGTGTTCATCAGTCTGTCGCTGCCCGGCATCTCGCTCTGGGGTCATCTCGGCGGCCTGG
This sequence comes from Nocardia implantans, assembly GCF_035544775.1. Lineage (NCBI taxonomy): Bacteria > Bacillati > Actinomycetota > Actinomycetes > Mycobacteriales > Nocardiaceae > Nocardia > Nocardia implantans. Next base: position 537,198 of record NZ_JAYKYQ010000001.1, read on the forward strand.
CCGCGGGCACTCTCGTGACCCTCGGCATCCTGTTCCTGCCGGCCTGGCTGCGCGTGCGCACTCCGCAAGCGGCTCGGACGGTTGGCTGGATCGCGGTGGCGCTGGTCGCGATCGCCGCGCTGGGGCTGGTGGTCGTTGGCGCGATCACTTCCACTGCCTGACAGCGGGATTCGCTTCACGTGAAACATTCGCGGCCGGGTGCCGAATTTCCCGGCCGCGGCGTGTTCAGCGGGTTTTGTCCTGAGTGAGCCGCATGGCCGCGACCACGTCTCGATAGACGAGTTCGGGATTGGCGCCCAGGTCCCAGCGGCCGAAGATCAACAGCCGGTCCGCGCCGTCGCGCTGGACGTCGAGTTCCAGCATCGGCATTTTGCGCCCCAGGCGTCGATAGCTCACGACGCGGGCGCGGATGATCTGCTCCGGGGTGTATTCGTCCGGTCCCGTCAGCGTGCGGACGACCATGCGTGGCCGCGCACCGGGCGCCACGGACAGTCGCGGGCGTTGCCGGAATCCGAGCGCGGCGAGGGCGAGCAGTCCGGCGGCCGCCAACCCGACGAGCAGGCGGCTCGCCGCCTCGGTGCTGACCACCGCCGCGACCGCCAGGGCGACGCCGCCCACAGCGACGGCGACCAGCGCGGGGGTGGGCGTGGTCCAGGCCAGGCTCGGTTCGTCGCGGTCCGGCCGACCGGGCACCGCGGACTCCGAACTCACCGCACTCCCCAATCGCTCCTCGAGTTGTCCACAGGCTCATCCACAGGTGTGCATGAATGACACGTCTGTAATCCGGTCGCTGTCGTCGCTCAGCGCCAGCGCATCGTCATGATCAGGCCGACCACCATCAGGCCGAAGCCGATCAGGAAGTTCCAGGCGTTGAGGTCGTTCATCCAGCTGATCTGCTCGGCCGCCAAGTAGTAGACCAGCAGCCAGGCCAGCCCGGCGAGCATGAACCCGAGCATGATGGCGACATACCAGACCGGCGACGGCCCGGCCTTCACCTTCACCGGGGTCCGGCTGGCGGGGTTGATCGTGTAGTCGGTCTTCTTACGGACCTTCGACTTGGGCATGACGTCCTCGTATTCGGCGTGCAGGTCGTGGTCTCTAGGCTATCCCAACAGATAATGGATGCGACGCGGTGCCGGGCGGGCACGTAATCTCGATGCCATGCGTGTTCTGGTCGTCGACAATTACGACAGCTTCGTCTTCAACCTGGTGCAGTACCTCGGGCAGCTGGGTGTCGAAGCGGTCGTCTGGCGTAACGACGATCCGAATCTGGCCGACGTCGGCGCGGTGGTCGGAGACTTCGACGGCATCCTGATCAGTCCAGGCCCCGGCACTCCCGACCGCGCGGGCGCGAGTATCCCGTTGGTGCGCGCGTGCGCGGAGGAAAGTGTCCCGCTGCTCGGTGTGTGCCTCGGCCACCAGGCGATCGGCGAGGCGTTCGGCGCCACCGTCACCAGGGCTCCCGAATTGCTGCACGGGAAGACCAGCGACGTCTTCCACATCGGCGCCGGCGTGCTGGCCGGTCTGCCCGATCCGTTCACCGCCACGCGGTACCACTCCCTCACCGTGCTAGAGGAGACCCTGCCGGAGGAGATCGAGGTGCTCGGACGCACCGAGAGCGGGATCGTGATGGCCATGCGGCATCGCACCTTGCCCATCCACGGGGTGCAGTTCCATCCGGAATCGGTGCTCACCCAGGGCGGGCACCGGATGCTGGCGAACTGGCTCGGCGTGTGCGGCGAGCGTCCGGCCGAGGGCTTGGTGCGGACGCTGGAGGCGGAGGTCGCCGCGCTGGTGCTGCAGTGACCCGTCCGCATGTGCTGCTGTCGGTCGCGATGAGCATCGACGGGTACATCGACGACGCGAGTCCCGAGCGGCTGCATTTGTCCGACGCGGCGGACTTCGACCGGGTCGACCAGGTGCGCGCGGACTCCGACGCCATCCTGGTCGGGGCGCAGACCCTGCGCAGCGACAATCCGCGACTGCTCGTGGGCAGCGCAGAGCGCAGGGCGGCCCGGCTCGCCGCGGGCAAGCCGGAATATCCGTTGAAGGTGACGGTCTCTGCGAGCGGCGAGCTGGATCCCGAGCTGCGGTTCTGGCACCACGGCGGCGGCAAGCTCGTCTACACCACGGCGGCGGGCGCGGCGAAACTCACCGCCCGGCTGGCCGGACTCGCCGAGGTGGTCGATCTCGGCACCGAACTGGACTTCGCCGCGCTGTTGGACGATCTCGGCCGCCGCGGTATCGACCGTCTCATGGTGGAGGGCGGCACTCGCATCCATACCGCGTTCCTCGCCGCCGATCTGGCCGACGAACTGCACCTCGCGGTGGCCCCGATCCTGGTGGGTGACGTAGCGGCCCCGCGCTTCCTCGATCCGGCCGATTTTCCGGGCGCGCCGCACCGCAGGATGCGACTGACCGGCGTGACGCAAGTCGGCGATGTCGCCGTGCTGCGGTATCTGCCGAAGGCCGACCGGACCTGACGCGGGAGTCGTCCCTCGGTAGCGGAGCGACCCACCGCGGACGGCGGGTTCACCGCCCGCGGCCGGTCGGCTCACATGGCACCTCGAGCGGGCTGTGGGTAACCACGGTGGGCCTTGCCGAAGTGCGTAGAAGTAGCCGGGAGGGCGGCGGGCGCCGCTCTCCGCGCGGTGGGAAAGCTACGGACGCCCGTAGACGGCGGTCACGAACTCGCCGAGCTGGTTGTCGTCCAGATGCCTGGCCAAGTCCGCTTCGCTGATCATGCCGACGAGCCGCTTGTCCTCGATCACCGGCATGCGCTTGACCCGGTTGCTCTCCATTTCATCGAGGACTTCCTCGATGTCGGCGTTGGCATCGACCCACCGCGGCGTCGCTTCGCACAGTTCTTCGACCCGGCAGTCCGCGGGGGTCTTGCCCTGGGCGATGCACTTCACCACGATGTCGCGGTCGGTGACGATGCCGCACATGCGCTCGTTGTCGTCCGAGACGATCAGCGACCCGACGTTGAGCTCGGCCATGGTGCGTGCGGCTTGCTCGATGGTCGTATCCTTGCCGATCCACTGAACGCCCGGTTTCATGATGTCCCTGGCAGTGGTCATGAGCTACCTCCTCGTGCTCAGCTGCGCTGATTGGGATGGAGCAGCATCATTCTCCCGCAATTCACACCGGATGGTCTCGTTTTCCGGATACCGCCGATCACGGCGGGCCGAGCACTCCCACCCCGACCAGGATGGCGCTGTTCTTCTGGATCGAACTGCCCGCGGACGGTTGCTGACTGAGGATGCGTCCGACGCTGCCCGCGTCGAAGGTTCCCTGCGGCGACTGGCTGATCTGACTGGTGCTACCGGTCCAGCCCTCCGCCCGCAGCTTCTCCACCGCCTGCGAGACGGTCAGGCCGACCAGCGACGGCATCTTCAGGTCGCCCGCCGATACCTGCACGGTGACCGTCGAGCCCTTCTCCGCGTTGCTGCCACCGGCCGGGCTCGAGGCGACCACCTCGCCCTTCGGCTTGGAGGACTGCACCTCCTGCACGACGACCTTGAAGCCGTTGCCCTCGATGTTCGGCTGCGCCACGTCGATCGTCTGGCCGACGACGTAGGGAACGCGAACCGCTTCCGGGCCGGTGCCGATCGTGACGACGACCTCCCAGTCGACGTCGACCTTCGAACCCGGCGACGGATTCTGCTCGATCACCTGATCCTTCTCGGCGATGCTCGACGGTTTGCGCTCGATGTTCGGGTTGATCCGCAGGCCTTTGGAATTCAGCACCTGCTCGGCCTGCTCCTGGGTCAACCCGGTGAGCTTCGGCACCTGCACCTGGGCGGGCCCGGAGGACACCTGCACCGTGACGGTGCTTCCCTCGTCGATCCGCGAGCCGCCCAACGGCTGCGTCGCGATCACGTTGCCCGTGGCGACCTTGCTGTCGGGCTTCTGCTGGATCGCCACGGTGAAGCCGAGCTTCTGCAACGCGTCCTGCGCCTGCTGGGAGGACTTGTTGGACAGATCGGGAACCGCTACCTGGTCCGGTCGGCTGCCCGGCCCGAGCAGCACCCAGAACAGGGCGAAAGCCACGGCGACCGCCGCGACCGCGCCGAGTGCGATGTAGGCGGTCCGGCGCCGGCCGTTCGGCTCGGCCGGGTCCTGCTCGGCGGTGTCGTCGTTGCGCTCGACGGTGCGGTAGTTGCGCGGCGGCGGCTCGTCCGCGCCCATCATGGTGGTGCGGTCCTCGTCGGTCATCACCATGGGAGCGCTCGGCTTCTGGCCGCCGAGCACCCGGATCAGGTCGGCGCGCATCTCGGCGGCGGTCTGGTACCGGTTGGCCGGGTTCTTGCTCATCGCCTTGAGCACGACCGAGTCCAGCTCGCGCGGCACCCCCGAGTACACGTGCGACGGCAGTCGCGGGTCTTCCCGGACGTGCTGGTAGGCGACGGCGACCGGCGAGTCACCCGTGAAAGGCGGCTCGCCGGTGAGGATCTCGAACAGCACACAGCCGACCGAGTAGACATCCGAGCGGGCGTCCACCGTCTCGCCGCGCGCCTGTTCCGGCGAGAGGTACTGCGCGGTGCCGATCACCGCCGCGGTCTGCGTCATCGGGTTGGAGCTGTCGGCGATCGCGCGCGCGATGCCGAAGTCCATCACCTTCACCGCGCCGGCACGGTTGATCATGATGTTGGCCGGCTTCATGTCGCGGTGCACGATCCCGGCCTTGTGGCTGAAATCCAAGGCGGCGCAAACGTCCGCGATGATCTCCATCGCGCGCCGCGGCGGCAGCGGCCCCTTGCCGCGCACGATGTCGCGCAGCGTGTCGCCGTCGACGTACTCCATCACGATGTACGGCAGCGGGCCGCCGTCCACCTCCGCCTCACCGGTGTCGTACACCGCGACGATGGCCGGATGATTGAGCGCGGCCGCGTTCTGCGCTTCCCGCTTGAACCGCAGGTAGAACGTGGGATCGCGGGCCAGGTCTGCCCGCAGCACCTTGATCGCCACGTCTCGGCTCAGCCGGACGTCGCGGGCCTTGTGCACCTCGGACATGCCGCCGAACCCGATGATCTCGCCCAGCTCGTAGCGAGACGAGAGGTTCTTCGGGGTCGTCATGGCAGTCCTTGCGAAGAAGTGGCGGATCCGCTGCGAGTGGCCGAAGGCCCCCGGGCACCGGGAATCTCCGGGAATGGTATGTCGAGGGTCGGGATGCGTGGGCGGGTCGCGGTGGCCGTGGGCGCGGTGGTCGTCGGCTTCGTCGTGCTCGGTGCCGTGGTGGTCGGCGGCGCGGTGGTCGTCGTTGGCTCCGGTGTCGTGGTCTTCGGCTCGGTGGTGGTCGGTTCGTAGGTTTCGGTTTCCACCGGCGCGGGCGCTGGCTTGGGGGTGGTCGTGGTGGCCACCGGCGGGGCAGGCTTCGGATTCGGTGCGAACGTCGTGGTCGGCGATGGGGTGGAATCGGGGTTGGTGTCGCCGCCGAAGAGCAGGTAAGCCGTGAGCGCGGCGAGCAGTACGGCGCCGACGCCGAGTCCGGTGAGCCATTTCTGAGTGGTGCTGAAACCCTTGCCGCCACCGGGCGGTTGATCGGCCGCGCCGCGGCTGAGCACGGTGGCCGGAGCCGCGACCGTGCCGGCGCGATTCGCCGCTCCTACCGCTCCTGCCGCGGGCGTGGAGTAACGCACCGTCGCCCCGTCGAAGTCGGACGGCGTCGAGGGGATCACGGCGGTCGGGCCGGGCGGGAGCACGCGCGTCGCGCCGGTCAAGGGCGCGGCGGGGTGCATGCCACTCGGCGGCGGCGGACGGCGGCCCGCCCGCACCGCGGCGACCGCGTCGGCGAACTCGCCACCGCTTGCGTAGCGGCGCGCCGGGTCCTTCTCCATCGTGATCTCGATGAGTTCGCGCACGTTGCCGGGCAGGTCGGCGGGCATCGGCGGCGGCGTCTCGCGCACGTGCTTCATCGCGACGGTTAGCGCGCCGTCGCCGGTGAACGGCCGCTGTCCGGCCAGCGCTTCGTAACCGACCACGGCGAGCGAATAGACGTCGCTGGCCGCGGTGGCGTCCTCGCCGACCGCCTGTTCCGGCGCGATGTACTGCGCGGTGCCCATCACCATGCCGGTCTTGGTCACCGGGGAGGCGTCCACCGCCTTGGCGATACCGAAATCGGTGATCTTCGCCTGCCCGGTCGGGGTCACCAAAATGTTGCCCGGCTTCACGTCGCGATGCACCACGCCCGCGCGGTGCGCCACCTCGAGCGCGCGCCCGGTCTGCTCGAGCAGGTCGAGCCCCTGGGGGACCGACAGCCTGCCCAAACGGTTGAGCACCGTGTTCAGCGGCTCGCCCTGGACGAATTCCATGACCAGGTACGCGATCTCGCTGCCCTGCGGGTCGATGGTCTCGCCGTAGTCGTAGATGCCCGCGATACCGGGGTGATTCAGCTGGGCGGTGGTCTTCGCCTCGGTGCGGAATCGATGCCGGAACGTCGGGTCGGCCGAGAACTCCGATTTCAGCACCTTGACCGCGACCCTGCGGTCCAACCTGGTGTCCAGCGCTTCCCAGACCTGGCCCATGCCGCCGGTCGCGATCAGTCGCTGCAGCCGATACCGGTCGGCGATCATCGCACCGTTGTTCAGCATCGAGGTCCCCGTACCTTCACTCGCACATCCATATCGTTCAGCCCCCTCGAAGACCGGCGTCGAGAACCGCGCGAGCCACCGGCGCGGCGACCGAACCACCGGTCGCGGCAAGCGCCCGGTCCCCACCGTTCTCCACGATCACCGCGATGGCGATCTTCGGGTTCTGCGCGGGGGCGAACGCGATGTACCAAGCATGCGGCGGCGTGTTGCGCGGGTTGCTCCCGTGCTCCGCGGTGCCGGTCTTGGACGCGATCTGATAAGGGGTCCGGTTACCTCCAGCGGTGTTGCCCTCGGACGCGATCATCATGTTCGTCACGGTCGACGCTACATCGGCGCTGACGGCTTGGCCGACCGAGACCGGCTTGGTCTTCGACAGCTCGCTCAGGTCCGGGCCCTGCAACTGATCGACCAGGTACGGCTCCATCCGGACGCCGCCGTTGGCGATGGTCGCCGCGACGACCGCGTTCTGCAGCGGGGTCAGCGCCACGTCGCGCTGCCCGATGCTGCTCTGGGCCAAAGCGGCGTCGTCGGAGATGGTGCCGACGGTGCTCTCCGCCACCGGCATCGGGATCCCGCGGTGCGGGCCGATGCCGAACGCGGCCGCCTCGTCCTTGAGGGTCGCGGCGCCCACCTTGACGCCGAGTTCGGCGAAGGCGGTGTTGCACGAGCGCCGGAACGCCTCGAGCAGCGAAGCGGTGGGGTTGGGACCGCACGTGGAGCCGTTGTAGTTCTCCAGCGTGGTGCTGGTGCCCGGCAGCGTGATGTTCGGCGCGGCGGTGAACTGGTCGTCGGGCGTCGCGACGCCGTTGGCCAGCGCGGCGGCGGTGACCACGACCTTGAACGTGGAGCCGGGCGGATAGGTCTGCGAGATGGCGCGATTCAGCATGGGATGGTTCGGATCCGCGCTCAGGGTTTCCCACGCCTGGGTGCCGCGCGCGCCGTCGTGCCCGGACAGCAGGTTCGGGTCGTAACTCGGCGTGGAGACCATGGTGAGGATCTTGCCGGTGCTCGGCTCGATCGCCACCACCGAACCGGTGTAGCCCTTGCTGGTCATCTGGTCGTAGGCCACCTGCTGCATCACCGGATTGAGCGTGGTGAGCACGTTGCCGCCGCGCGGATCCCGGCCGGAGATCAGGTCGACGAGACGGCTGCCGAACAGCTGACTGTCGGAGCCGTTGAGCACCGAGTCCTCGGCGCGTTCCAGTCCGGTGCTGCCGTACTGCATCGAGTAGAAGCCGGTGGCCGGCGCGTACGCCGCGGGCTCGCTCGGGTACGTGCGCAGGTACTTGTAGCGGTCATCGGTCGCGACCGAGCTGGCCAGCACGGTGCCGCCGGCCGAGATCTGCCCGCGCTGACGGGCGTACTCGTCCAGCAGCACCCGGGAGTTGCGTGGATCGGAGCGCAGATCGTCGGCCTTGATCACCTGGACGTAGGTGGCGTTCGCCAGCAGCGCGACGACCATCACCATCACCGCGATCGCGACTCGGCGTAGTGGAGTGTTCATGTCAGCGGCCCCGCCTCCGGTCGCCCGCCGTCGCGCCGCAGCAGTTCGGTCTGCGCGTCGGCGATCGGCGCCGGTTCCTTCTTGCGCACCGGGGCGGGTGCGCGGGCGGCGTCGGAGATCTTGATCAGCAACGCCAGCAATGCGTAGTTGGCCAGCAGCGAAGATCCGCCGTAGGACATGAACGGGGTGGTGAGACCGGTCAGCGGAATCAGCTTGGTCACACCCCCGACCACGACGAACAGCTGGATCGCGATGGTGAACGACAGGCCGGCCGCGAGCAGCTTGCCGAAGCTGTCGCGCACCGCGAGCGCGGTGCGCAGTCCGCGCACCACGAACACCAGGAACAGCGCCAGCACCGCGGCCAGCCCGATCAAGCCGAGTTCCTCGCCGATCGTGGTGACGATGAAGTCGGTCTTGGCGAACGGCACCTGGTTCGGCCTGCCGCTGCCGAGGCCTGTGCCGGCCAGACCGCCGGTGGCCAGGCCGAACAGCGATTGCGAGATCTGGTAGCCGGTGTTGTTGTAGTCGTCGAACGGGTGCAGCCAGGTCTCCACCCTGACCCGCACGTGGCCGAACAACTGGTAGGCGAAGACGAAGCCGAGCGCGAGCAGTCCGCCGCCGATGACCAGCCAGCCGACCCGTTCGGTCGCGATGTAGAGCATCACCAGCACCGTGCTGAAGATCAGCAGCGAGGTGCCGAGATCCTTCTCGAACACCAGCACGCCGATGCAGACGACCCAGACGGCGAGAATCGGGCCGAGGTCGCGGCCGCGCGGGAACTCCATGCCGAGCACGTGGCGCCCGGCGGCGGTGAAGATCTCGCGCTTGGCCACCAGCACCGAGGCGAAGAAGATGATCAGCAGGATCTTCGCGAACTCACCCGGCTGGACGCTGAACCCGGGCAGCCTGATCCAGATCTTCGCGCCGTTGGTCTCGGAGAACGCGCTGGGCAGCAGCGCCGGGATAGCCAGCGCGACAAGGCCGATGAGGCCGAGGGTGTAGCTGTAGCGGGCCAGGGTGCGGTAGTCGCGCAGTGCGATCAGCAGTGCGATGAACACGATCGTGCCCAGCGCGGTCCACAGGATCTGCTGATTGGCGTCGGGCGACGGACTCGCCCACGAGTTGTAGGCGGCGGTCTGCTGGTCGGCCAGGTCGAGGCGGTGGATCAGCACGAGGCCGAGTCCGTTGAGCAGCGCCACGATCGGCAACAGCAGCGGGTCGGCGAACGGCGCGAACCGCCGCACGGCCAGGTGCGCCACACCGAACAACGCCAGGTAGGCCAAGCCGTATTTGGCGATGTCCAAGGTGATCGACTGTTCCTGACTGGCCTCGACCAGGAACAGGGACACGGTGGTGATCACCGCCGCCGCCCCGAGCAGCAACAGTTCGACGTTGCGCCTGGTGCTCGGCGGTGGCGCGGGAGCGAAGCCGCCAGGGGGACTGGGAAAAGCCCCGGCCGACGGCGGTGCCGGCGCGGACATCAGTCCGTCACCCGGCAGTTCTCCCCCGCGGTCTGGGGGGCGGGCGATGTGCTGGTCGGCGCGGCGGGAGTCGACGTCGTCGGCGTCTTGATCTCGGTGCCCCTGGCGTCGCCCTGCTCGGGCGCGGGGGCGGGCGCGGGCGCGCCGGTGGCCGGAGCGGGCGGAGCGCCGTTGGGCGCGGGCGCCGCGGTCTCGGCCGGCGACGGAACGACTCCCGGCTGCGGCGCTGATTCCTTGACCGCGCACGGCGGCAGCAGTTCGCGCTGGGCGAGGTAGGTCATCGAGTCCCTGGCCTTGTCCAGCGATCCGGGCGGCAAGCCCTTGTCCACCTGGTCGCGGCCGGTCTGCTTGAGATCGGTGACCTTCAGCGGCTTGCACGCCGACGGCACGTTCTCGCCGGGCTCGGTCAGGGTGAGTTCACCGTTGCGGGTCACGCATCCGACCAGGTTCACGTCGTGGATCGAGTAGCCGAGGATCGAGCCGGGCAATCCGCGCAGGATCACCACCGAACCGTCGTCTGCCCCGACGTAGTAGTTGCTGCGGATCATCTTGTAGCCGACCACGAGACCGACGCAGACCGCGACGACGAGCGCCAGCGCGAGCACGATCCAGCGCAGCCGGTGCGACTTCTTCGCGGGCGGCTCGGGCGCGGCGGCGGCCCGGCGCGGCGCGGCGCGCGGCGGGCGCAGCGCCGAGGCCCGGCCCGCGGCGGTGTTCGGCGGCGGTGTGTCCTCGTCGACGCCGGACGCGGCGCCCGCGACGATCGGGTGGCTCTGGCCGTAGTCCAAGTCGATGACGTCGGCGACGACGACGGTCACGTTGTCCGGGCCGCCGCTGCGCAACGCCAGCTCGATGAGCCGGTCGGCGCACTCGTCGGTGCTGCCCTCGCGCATGGTGTTCGCGATCGTCTCGTCGCTGACCACGTCCGACAGACCGTCGGAGCACAGCAGGTAGCGGTCACCCGCGCGGGCTTCGCGCATGATCAGCGTCGGCTCGATCTCGTTGCCGGTGAGCGCGCGCATGATCAGCGAACGCTGCGGGTGCGTGTGCGCCTGCTCCGGTGTGATCCTGCCCTCGTCGACCAGCGACTGGACGAACGTGTCGTCCCGGGTGATCTGGGTGAGCTCGCCGCCGCGCAACAGGTAGGCGCGCGAGTCGCCGATGTGCACCAGGCCGAGTTTCTTGCCTGCGAACAGGATCGCGGTGAGCGTGGTGCCCATGCCGTCGAGCTCGGGCTCCTCCTCGACCTGATCGGCGATGGCCGCGTTGCCTTCTCGGGTGGCCGCGTCGAGCTTGCCGAGCAGATCGTCGCCGGGTTCGTCGTCGTCGAGATGGGCGAGCGCGGCGATCATCAACTGGGACGCGACTTCTCCCGCGGCATGGCCGCCCATGCCGTCGGCGAGTGCGAGCAGCCGGGCGCCCGCGTACACGGAGTCTTCGTTGTTGCCTCGGACGAGACCGCGGTCGCTGCGCGCTGCGTAGCGGAGAACAAGTGTCACGATCGCAGCTCGATCACTGTCTTGCCGACACGGACGGGCGTGCCGAGTGGAACACGGACGGCGGTGGTGACTTTCGCGCGATCGAGATACGTGCCGTTCGTCGAGCCGAGGTCCTCGACGTACCAGTCGTCACCACGCGGAGACAGTCGCGCATGCCTGGTCGAGGCGTAATCATCGGTGAGTACCAGCGTGGAATCGTCCGCACGCCCGATCAGCACCGGTTGGGTGCCGAGCGAGATGCGGGTGCCGGCGAGTGAACCCTGAGTCACCACAAGAAATTTGGCGCCCTTCTGGCCCCGGCTGAAGGAAGGCAGCACCGCGGAACCGCGTGCGGCCCTGGGCTGAATCCGAATGCCGGATGCCGCGTAGATGTCGCTGCGCAAGGTGCGCAGCACAGCCCACACGAACAACCACAACAGCAGAAGGAACCCCGCACGGGTCAGTTGCAGGATCAGTCCCTGCACGGCGCTCCACCTCCTGTTCGACCGTGTACGTCGGTGCCGTAGGTGCGGTTCGACCACCCCCACCAGCCTGCTGGTCTTGCCGGCCCCGGTGTCGGCGCCGCGCGTGTGTTGGCAGCATCATAGGGCCGTCGGTCGACTTCGATCACGATACGACCGACGAATCCCTCGAGAGCCATGTCGTGACCTGCACCGCGAGCTTACGGGATCAGACGATGCGGATCAGGATCTCGGAGTGCCCGGCACGGATGACGTCGCCGTCGGCGAGCTGCCAATCCTGCACGGGGGAGCCGTTCACCAGGGTGCCGTTGGTGGATCCGAGATCGGACAACATCGCGGTCTGCCCGTCCCAGCGCACCTCGATGTGCCTGCGCGAGACGCCCGTGTCGGGCAGGCGGAAGTGCGCGTCTTGGCCGCGGCCGATGATGTTGCTGCCTTCCCGCAGCTGGTAAGTGCGGCCGCTGCCGTCGTCCAGCTGAAGTGTCGCGGAGTAGCCCGAACCGGCCTGCGGCGCGGCGCCGTAGCCTTGTCCGCCCGCGTAGCCCTGCGGCGCGCCGTACCCGGGTTGCTGGGAGTATGCCTGACCGTAGCCGCCCTGGTCGTCCTGGCTGTATCCGCTTTGGTCGGCGTAGTTCGGGTCGCCGTAGCTGGGATCGGTGTACCCCGACTGACCGTAGCCGGGCTGACCGTAGCCTGGCTGGCCATAGCCCGGCTCGGCGTAACCCTGCTGGCCGTACCCGGGGTCGCTGTAGCCTTGCTGGCCGTAAGCCGGGTCGGCGTAGCCCTGCTGGCCGTAGCCGGACTCGCCGTAGCCTTGCTGGCCGTAGCCACGCTCCCCGTAGCCGCCCTGCTGGCCGTAGCCGGACTCGCCGTAGCCGCCTTGCTGGCCGTAGCCGGACTCGCCGTAACCGCCCTGCTGGCCGTAGCCCTGGCCGCCCTGGGGGTAGTCGTAGCCGTTCTGGTAGTCGCCGTAACCCTGCTGCGCGTCCGGAGCCTGGTAATCCGCCCCGTACGCGCCGCCGCGGCCGTAGTCGTCGCGGTACGCGCCGTTCTGCGGGCCGCCGCGTCCGGCAGGCGGTGGTGCGTACCCGCGGTTGCGTGGATCGGACTCCGCGGGCTCACGGCTCGGGTCGTAGCCTGAGTTCTGCGTCATGGGGCCAGCTCCTGGTTGCGGGTGTGCAGGTCGTTGTGGCGGTGATTCGGGGCCGCGAGCCGCGCTGGCTCTGTGTCCGACGTCGGGATCGACGCGGCCACTCGCCCTGAACTGTCCGGTGTGCAGCGTAGGTGATGCCTCGAACGCCACGTGTACTTCGCCGTAGGTCTGCCAGCCTTGCTCGCGGATGTAGTCCTGTAGATGTTTGGCGAACGCGCGGGTGGTGAGGTCGTGGTCGGCATCCAGCTGCTGGTGATCGGAGGTGTTGATCGTGATCACATAGCTGTTGGGTGCCAGCAGATGCCCGCCGCCCAGGTCCTGGACATGATCGGCGGCCTCGCGTTGCAGCGCCGCCTCCACCTCCTGGGGCACGACACTGCCGCCGAAGACTCTGGCGAACACGTCACCGACGGCGCCTTGCAGGCGACGCTCGAATCGCGAAACGATGCCCATCTCGGCCTCCCTTCGGTGCGCGTCTCTTCCTGATTCGTAACAACGACACGCGTGTATGGCGTGTCGTTGATCGACCACGTTCATTGCATGATATCCACGATCGTCCACACCTGTAACTCTTGGCGACGGCCCTGGGTTCCCGGACCCGTTCAGCCCCCCGGTCAGGCCTCTGAAATGGCGATTTCGTATCCGGCGCGCGGCCGTGATACTGTCTCCCAGTCGCTCGGGCGAGTGGCGGAATGGCAGACGCGCTGGCTTCAGGTGCCAGTGTCCTTCGGGACGTGGGGGTTCAAGTCCCCCTTCGCCCACAGACGAGAAACCGCGCATCAGGTGCTGATGCGCGGTTTTTCTTTTGCCCACGCAGGGGTGTGACCGACGTCGCCGCGCCGCCGGTCAGCGCCTTCCCACCGCGGGTGGCAGTCCGTCAGGCCACCGGCCCGTGACGGTCGAGGAAGCGTTGTTCGAACGCGGCGATGAATCGCCGCTGGTCGACCGACGACGACGAGTGCGCGAACTCGCCGTCGTCGGCGAGGTAGAAGATCGCTCGGGGAGGCTGCGCGTTCTCCCGCGCCGGCACGTGCACCTTCCAGCCGAAGCGGAAGCGGTCGGCGGTCAGTTCCGACAGGGGGTAGCCGGTGGTGTCCAGCTGCCGTCCGGTGATGTAGTCCCGCACCCGGCTGATCGCCTGTTCGGCGGGCATCGGCTCGGGCAGCGTCGACCGCAGCCCGGCCACCGAGAACTGGTAGAGCGCGCCGTCGATGTCGTAACGGTCGTCGTCGCCGAAGACGGCGACCAGCTCCGCCCGCGTCACCCTGCCCGCCTCGGCGGCGGACAGCAGCGCGTCGACCGCGTCGGTGTCCGTGTTCTCCGCGCATAGCCCAGCCACGATCTTGATCGTCGTGTCTCGCGTCCATATGCCCGGCACCGCGGGCGCGCACTCCCGTGCGGACGGTGACTGTCCGCGGTACCAGCGCCCCGCTTCCCACCAGTAGCAGAACGACAGCAGGCCGGAAGCCGCCCGCGGATTCAAAACGGGGTCGGCGACCCAGTCCGGCGCGCCGCCGTACAACTCCGGCATCGGCGCGCCCGCGTTGTACACCGCGTCCAGGGTCGGCGCGTTCCAAACTCCGCCGGAGAGCACGGCTCGTCCGGCGGGGAGCGCGTGCAAGGTCGACCCACCGCGCGCGGTGCCTTCGAAGACACCGACCCAGGGCAACATCCGCGGACCCCACTCCGACTTCGCCGCAACGAAGGCCGCGGCGATGGTCGTCCAACGGGCCCACATCTGCGGGAACGGAGGGAACTCGTTCTCCGCGAGTACGGCCCACACTCCTTCGGCCCGGTCGGCACGGGCTCGGGCTGCGGCCTGCTGTGGGGTGCGCCGCTGCCGGTCACCGTGGCCGATATAGGCGGCCAGCCACACCGGTACTTTCCGGCGGGGATACGCCTCGAGGTCGGCGCGGTATGCCTCCGGGACGAACAGCTGGCCGTCGGGGAAAGGTTCGTCGCCGTAGTCGTAGGTGACCTCGACCTCGCCCGAACTCGTCATCGCCATCACCAGCCGCCACCACGGTTCCGCACCGGAGCCGGCCGCGAGCGCGCGGTGCTCCCGCACGAGGGCGAGCACCGGCTCCGGCGGGTCCACCGGCATCACTTGCTCCCCGACCGTGTAGACCAGCTGGGCGACCTCGCTCACCACCGTGACCGCGAACACCGCGTCCACCCGCTGCCACCCGGTCGGCGCGTGCGCCGCCAGCGCGCGAGCCAGCGGGTGCTCGGCGGTCAGCCCACCGGGTTCGTCTGCCACGTCGTCCTCCATGTCGATATCGAGCCACTGATCTCGCCGCACCGAGCGGCGTTCCTCCGCGGTGGCAACGCGAACGTCGAAGATAGCTTGCTTTCAGGGTCGCCAGGAGCGAAGAATTTCGAGCTCGGCGCGCGGCGGCAGTAGATCGGAGTGCCCGGACAGCTGGCGCATCTGGATCACTGCCTCACTGAATTCGGTCTCGATGAATTCGATCAGTTGCGGGGTGAGTCGGCCCGCAGCGGCCAGCGGCGCCAGTTTGACGGTGTCGTTCATGACCCGCTTGAACTTCTCGACGCGGGCGAATCCGACCATGTCGGGACCGCCGAGTTCGTAGGGCACCTCGATCTCCGGGACGAGATGGCCCAACCTGGCCCAGTCGTAGGCGCTCGGACCGGTGACGACGAGTTCCCAGTCGATCAGCGTTATGTGGAGATCGTCGCTGATGAGGAAGTTCCCCCCGTTCGGGTCGCCGTGCAAGATGTGGTGGCGGGAGTCCCGCATCGATCGAGCCTCATCTCTCAGCGGCTCGAAGGGATTTCCCCGCAGCAGGCCGAACTCGTCGAAGAGGCGCCCGAAGCGGGCGTAGTGCGGTCGATAGAAATTGTCGGTGTACCAATCGATATGGTTCAGGTACCACCCGGCGGTGTCACCCGTCGCCACGCCTGGCGGTGTCAGTCGAGCCAGCAGCGGATGGTTCTCCGGCATCGCGCGCAGCTGCTCGTGGATGTTCGCGAAGGTGCGCAGTATCAGAGCCTGATGTGACCGGATCGTTCGCCGGTCGGCTCGCCGGAACGTCTCGGCGAGATTGTGTCCTCGGGCGAGCCTTTCGATGAGAATCGGCGCCGATTCGTCGACGACGCGCCCGTCCGGCATGCGGCCGTCGAGGACTTTCAGCAGTTGCGGTGCGTTCCGAACGTATTGCGAGATGACAGGCAGGGTTCTGTGCTCGGGTCCGAAACGTGGATCGTAGCTGCCGGTATCCGGTTGGCCGATGCGCAGGACCAGGCCGAGGTCTTCGAGGACGACCGTCGTGTTGTACGTTCCCGACAGCGCATCGCGCAGCACGGGTTGTGCAGCTCGGTACACCGTCAGGCCCTCGTCGTGAGTCATGGTCCATCCGAGGCTGCCCCCGACGGGCCGGTATTCGTGCGCGGGAAGCAGCTGAGACAGATCGCGCACGCTGGTGGGGGTCTCCATCAGCGGAGCGGCTGATCGGCCGGAGGCGTCGGGTGCGGATTCGATATCGGCGCCGTGCCCGACCGTGATCAGCCCTATGGTCTTCGGATCGTCGTTCTGGTCGCGGTGGGGGTTGAGCGTGTACACATTTTCGGTGCCGATCCTGAGCTGACTGGCGGTGGGAAGCCGGTCGCCGGCCGAGCCGGGAACCAGAACGATCTGGTCCACGGCTCGGCTCAGCAGCAGGGTATCTGCGGCCGAGCGCAGCACACCGATACCGTCGCCGTGCCCGATCGCGGTGAACAGCTGGGACCTTCGCGACCAGCTTTCGTCGCTGCCATCCGAAGCCAATTCGCGAGTCGCGTCGTAGGTGAGGAGTTCCCGCGCCACGATGTCCCCGGCTACGGCGCGGGCGTCGACGACGGCGTCCTGTGCCATCGCGCCCGGCTCAGCGGTGCGCGAAGGCGCCCCCGCACCACGCGGTGATCCGGCAGTGAACATGATGGCTACGCGGGTGTCGGCGGGCGCATGCCGCTTCGCTTTCTCGTACTGCAGGCAGGCGTGCACCGACCACTGCGCCAGATCGGTAAGCGGGGTGTCGGCTCCCGCGACGTTGAACGCGATGAACGATGCGGCATCGGCCTCGCCGATCGAGACGACAGCCCGGCCCGTTCCGCCTCGTGTGACGGGGTCATAGGAGACCAGCAGCACCGGTGGCGCGGCGGAGCCGGGGACGGCGAGTCCGTGGGCGCTGCGTCCGATCTCTGCCAGCTGTGTGCGCAGTACGTCGAGCTCACGTCGGCGCTCGGGCGGGAGGCGGGAGGACTCGAGGTCACGGGCGAGCGACAGCCGATTCGCCAGGTCCCGCGCCCGATAAGGGATGCCGCCGACAGCGCCGATGATGTGGGGATACCGCCTCAGCACCGCCAACTGCATCTGCGACACCCAGAAGTCCGTGGCTCCCGCCAGCAGGCTGCCGATCGGAACGCCCCCGCTGATCCATCTTCCGAGCGCGATCCACCATCGCATGTTCCTCCCGACGCTGTCGAAGGTGCTCCGGAAAAGATCGACGGAATCGATGGGGGCCAACAATGACCGAATACCGCCCTCCGGTGCGCCTGCGATCTGTAGCAAGTGCTCCGCGGTTGCGGTGAGGGCACGCTCGTCGTCGGTGATACGCCAGTCCCAAGGCGCATCGACATCCAGACGGTGCCGCGCAAGGGCGTAATCGATACCCGGACTCTGACTACCCAGCCCGTGCAGTGCCCGCATTCCCCAGCGGAGAGATCGGACGATGGAGGACTCGAATGCTTCGTGGAAATAGTCCGAAAGCACATCGTGTATGCGTCGCGCGCGGTTTTCGGGTGATCGGCGGGAGTCCGCGAGGATGATGTCTTCGTACAGTCTGTGTACGTTGTCGGAAGCGTCCCGCAGCGCGTGGCGGGCGGAGCTGTTCGTGAAGCGGGTGCTGGCCTCGGCCAGCAGACTGTCGGCCTGCCTCAGGTAGTCCAGCCCCAAGGCGGAATTGCTGGTGGGTAGGAGGTAGAACGCCGCGTCGAGCAGGTCGGGCACCGCGACGGCGACCGTCGCGGCGAACAGCCGGTCCGAGCCGGTGCGCGCTCGATCGAGCGCAACGGCGTGGACGGGCAGCGACTCGAAGATCGTGGCGTACTTCGGTGAGAAGAGCTCGCTCGATCGCAGCTGGAGCAGCGTATTCATGACATAGGCCCACTCGGTGACCATTCGAGCCATCGTCGGGCTGCGCACTTGGTCCCCCAGGAAGGACTTCACAAGGCGCACATGTTCCGTGTCGAGGGCGTCCCCCGGCCGGAACGAACCTTCCTCGCGCCAAACGCCGTGCCGGTCGGCTTCTTCGATATCGCGTGCTATCTGCGCGATATGCGCTGGGACCGTATGGTGCATGGCAGCCACCGACCAGCGGTGCGCACCGGACGTGCGGATCACCGCGAACGCGGCGTCGAGCACGGCGGTCATGGCTGCATGCAGGTCGGAGACGGTGCGCCGGCTTGCTCGCAGCCACGGCGCGGTAGCGAACAACTCCCGATAGGTGGTAGGCGTGGTGGTGGGAACGCTGTCGCCGAAGCGGCGAGTCGCTTCCGCCACGATCGCGCCCAACAGGCGTGCGGGATTGATCACCTGGTCGGTCAGTGTCGGCGGATCGCCGCGATGAATGGCCGAGATCAGTTCGGTGACCGTGCGGGTGAAGCCGGTCAGCAGCTGGTGGAGGTTGTCGTCGGTGAGACGTGCGGCCCAATCCTTGAGGTCGCTGAATGTGGCATCGACACGGAAGTTCGACAGCGCGGCCCTCGCGATTCGCTCGCTTCGTCCACCACCGAACGCTCCGCCGTCCGGGTCATCCGGATGCGCGGCATGTGCCACCACGCCGTCGGGCAAACCGCGAAAGGGATCGGCCACCGCCGCGGCCGGGCCGAAACCGAGCCCGTCCAGACCGCGGGCACGCTGCGGTGGAAGGTCCAGTGCCGTAGCCGGATCGAATACCACCTGCGGATAGGTGCCCGGGCGGATCTCTTCTGCCCGTTGGGCGATCCTCTGGCCGTGGCCCAGAACTCGCGGATCAGCCGGGGGCGCGGGACGGTTGGCGGTGTGCGGAGTGGCACCGTCGCCTGCGGGTCCAGGCGGAACGAGCAGTTTGCGCTCACCCGAGCTGCTGTGCGCGGCCGGTAGCAAGGCAGCGGCGTTCCGGCAGGCCGCGCAGTTGTCCAGGTGCTCCTTCACCTCGGCGCCGACCCTGCGGCCCAGGCCTCGGAGTGCCCAGGCGCCGAGCCGCTCCGTTGTGGTGCGGCAGGACTCCGGTAGGTAATGGGTCAAGTCGTGGAGCAGTACCCTGCCCGCCGCCACACCTTGACGGCGCAGGTACGGACGGACGACATCGTCCAGGTACCGCACTTCCAGCGGTTTCGTGGCGATCTTGTCGAAGATGGCGATCGTCAGATAGCGGGTGAGCAGGAATTCCGGCGACTGCGGCTCCAGCTCACGGCAGCCGGGGAAGTGCAGGGTCCACAGCGCGTCGTGGTTGAACATCAGCCACAACGCGTATTCCTCCGGCGTGAGCACCGGGTCGCGCCCGGACACCAGCAGTTCGTAGCCTTCCGCGTAACGCCCCGCCACCATGAGGTTGTGGCCCTCCGCGCGCAGCAGTCGTCCGCCGTTGTAGGCCATCTTTCCCTGGCGAATCAGCTTGGTCTGCGGTAGCTCGTCCCCGGAGACCGCCGCCCAGAACCGCCCGAACGGCGTTCTCTCCTCCGCGTTGGCGGGGGACGCCTCCCGTACCTGCGTGTCGTGCCGCATGGTTCGGTTCTTCCCGGCGTCGATCGGCCCACGGCCCGGAATGACCCGGCGTTGCTCGATGGTGGCCGGTCCAGGAGTCGCATTGGGGGCTCCGAGCAGTCGCTCGGCTGCGAGCGTCAACCGGACGGCGGCGTCGACGCCCGCATAGAGTGGCGTGCGCCGCAACGCCCGCCGCCTCATCCAGGCCTTCCGCTCCGCACTTTCGATCCATGCCCGGCCGGACAGCTCTCCTTCCCGAGGCATCGGGAATTCCCAGAAGTAGTGGAAGATCTCCTTCCACGGGCGCAGGCGTTCCATGAGTTCTTCGAGCGACGGATCGGCGGGTATCACGTACGCGGCGGGCACGATCAGGCTGTCGGTGGGGTCGGCTGGCACGATCAGGCCCGCGGGCGATGTGCGGATACCGCCGCTGGTGAAGCCGCGCCCAGCGGGTTGCCCGCCGTTGCCGCCGGTGCGGGATGCGCGGGCGGCCGTCGAATCCGCTGCGGCAAGCGGTCTTACGTCGAATGACGGTCGGGGTTGCCGACCGGGGCGTACGAACGCGTGCGCGTCCGGTCCCACGTTCGGGCCGAAGGCGTGGAGCATGCCGGGGTCGAACCGCTGCCCAGGCGGCGTGGTCTCGACCCGCGGCCGCGCGGTGGCGCCCGGTGCACGGCCCGGTGCCGACCGCACATTCGAATCATCGGCCCCCGCATCGGGTGAGACAACGTCATCGTTTGGCCGTCCCGGTCGATCTGTCTCCGGTCCGGGTGTGCGCCCGGCCGGGTCCGTGCCGGATCCGAAACCGGGATTCAAGCGCACGGTGATGAACCGTGGACGGTACTTCGAGACGTCGCCGATGACGCCCTCGAAGTCCAGGCTGTTCACGTTGTAGCTGACGATCAGCGTGTCTCCGGACCGGAGGTCGGGATGTTCATGCGCGTTGTATGCGTACACGTTCCGGTCGCCGTAGGTTCCGTCGATGCCGGCTTCGGGGGCTCGGTACACCACGGTCGGTGTGGTGAACGGGCCGGTGGGCGCATCCGAGAGATACGCGCGGATCTCCGCGCTGAACGGGACGCTGGTGTCCTGGGTGATCAGCAGGTAACGGTCGCGCCATCGGGTGACGCTGTACTCGTTGGCGACGCCCGACAGGAGGGGCGCGGAATCGCTTTCCTCCGGCGACCAGCCTTCGCCGTCGAAGAACTCCCATGGTGCGCGAAGGTCGTCGCCGAGCACCCTGGCCACGTGCATGTACTTGTCGCCGCCCGAGTCCTTGGTGCCGTAGACGTAGGTGTGGGTGCCGTCGTAGTCCAGCCACGCCGACCACATGACCCCGGTCCGAGATGGCATCGGGGTGAGGTCGATCAGCCCGAGGTTCTCCGCGTCGAATCTGGCGAGCCGGTTCTCCTTCCAGGAGATGCCCCACATGAGATCGTCCGGGTCGGTGTTGACGAACCGAACCAGCATGACGTTGAGGACGTTTCCCGTGACGTATCCGCCGCCGACCCAGAACATCTGCCCCTCCGGCGCCGGCACCACCGCGGTCGGGGCATCTGCCGTCCCGCCATGAACGGTCGACATCCGGCCCCGGTCGTCCACGACGAAGGTGTTCTTCACCATCGGGCTCGTCGCGGGTCTCGACCCGTCGGGGTGCACGGTGCCGAGGAACGTGTCGGAGAACATCCACAGCTGCCTGCCGTCCGGCAAGCGCCGGGAGTACGTGCTGTCCGCACCGGTCCAGCCGCCGCCGGTGTCGCCGTATGTCGCCAGCGCGGCCGTGAGTTCCGTATGGGGGACCGCTTCCAGGATCAGCCCCGTCCCGGATTCGGCCGTATCCGAGAGTCCCGACGCGTTCGCGTCTCGTCGTGCTTGCTCCGGCTGCGAGCGGTCGGCGGACTCGCTCGCCGCACGCCGTTCGGGAGTCAGATGCTTCATCAGCAGCGCATAGAGCACTCGCTGCCCATCGGTCGGCTCTTCTGTCCGCACGACTTCGACGACCGACTCTGCGAGAGCCGCTTCCTCGTCCAAGTACAGATATCGATGCGGAGACTTGTCGTCGTCGCGCTGGGCCGCCCGGCGGCTGAACCGGGAGAATTGAGATCCGAGCCACGGCCCGAAATCCTTCTTATAGCCGTGTTGCCCGCTGGCCTTTCCTTGCAGCCAACGAGTGAGCAACGCGGGAAACACATCATCCAGAATGGCGCTACCGGCATCGGCGACCATGACCGTTGCGAAGCGATACATCGCCTCGTCATGAGTGCGGTGAACACCATATCTGAATCCCGCTACCCGATCCGTTGGGTACTCGTTACGCAGGTACTCTCGGTTGAAGACTATTTCTTTCGGATCCTCGCCCTGCATGGCCCTGATGGACAGGTTCATCGACCGAAAAGTCACTGACCGGATTTCGACGTCGGGGAAAACGTCCCATATGGCGTGCAGTCCTCTGAAGAGCGCACGCACTTTCTTCCCATCGGCATCCGAAAAGTCGGCCCCTATCACCGGGATGCCGCGTTCGGCCGCGAACGTCGCCGCGAGATCCCGCGCGTTCTCGGATCCTCTGCCCCACTGGATCCGCGCGTGCCGGGCGACCTCCGGCAGAGCGGTCTGGAGAAGATCCAGCGACGTCGGATCGCTACGCAGCTGCGCGAACAGCAGCCGATGCAGTGTCCGTGCCGCGTCCGAAGCGTTGCCCCGTCCGTTGACTTCCACCTCCGCGACCGCCGCTCGCGCGGCCTGCCAGACATCGAAACGGCTCGACAGACTACGTCTTCTGAGGTGAATCCGGCTTCGTGGCTCGAAGACGGAATCGCCCAGCTGGCCGCGTAACCAGTCCTCGAAAGCGGTGTCCTGATCGCCGTTGCGATCGGGTCGCGAGCCGAGGTAATGCGAATACAGATAGTCGAAAGCGCGTTCTCGCACGACGCCGACTCCGGCGTCGACCAGGACGGCACCGATCGCACCGACGATCGAGCCATAGAGTTGTTCACCTGCGGACTCGGACGCGGAGCCGAGCAGCCGCGGGTCCACGGTCATCGAATCGATGAAAATCTGGCCGCTCTCGTCACGATGGACCGCCACATGGATGCCTTTACCGCCGCCGACTCTGCCGACCGCGACGACGGCACCGCTGCGTGCGCTCAACTTCCGGTATTCGGTGAACATGTGGTCGATGCCACGAGCCACATCCCGGGCCCGCTCTTGCTCATCGAAGCCGGACAGCTCTACCCGCCACGTCCGCCGCAACCACACGGCGACTTCGACAGCCGTACCACTGCGCAATACCTCCACGCCCGACCGGTCCTGGGGCCCGCCCACCGCGTCTTCCAGGAGTTCAGCGGAACGGTCGGCACCGAGCTCCGCTTCGGATCGGTCGCTGTTGTGCTCGAGCCGCACCGTCTTGCCGTGGTGCAGGTCGCCGCCCGCGCCAACGGGGTCATCCGCGATGATCCGGAGGTCGTCGGGGATGTAGCCCAGCTCTCGAATCCTGACGAACCTGGCCAGAGCTCCCTCGACACTACCGTGGTGCAGACCGGCGTCTTCGAACGCGGCCCGCATGTGGTCGATGTCCACGGCGCGCATAGCGTCCAGAACTTCTGGTTCGAGTGGATGTTGCTCCCCTTGGTGGGCGGCGACGAAGGGGGAATCGATATCGATGTCGAATGGATCGGCGGAAACGGGAAACGACCAAGCGTGGTCGATGGCGAGGAGGTCGCGCTGGACGCCGCGCTTGACGGTGCGCCAGTTGCCCCGGCGGTCCGATTGGCCGATGGTGGCGTCGATAACAGCCACCTGCTGCTGCTGTACGACCGAATACTTGTCGATCGCCTCGCCTGGTGTCGAAACGACGAACTGCTGGATCATCCCTGGCCCCGAGCTGTCTTCCGGGCCGATGACTCCCTCGGTGCGCGCGGTCGCAGGTATCCGCCCGAAACCGACGATCTCACTGAAGCGGTAGGCCGCTACCTCGTTGGCGGTGTAGGTGTCCAGTTCGGGGTTGACGCTTTCGGCCTCCTTATTCGCCCCCGCTTCGGGTTTGTAGATGTTGATTTCACCGTCGCTGGAACGCATTTTGCGGACCACCGAACTGGTGTTCCCCTTGTCGGGGAACTCGACATCGGTGATCAGGCGCCGGGCCGCCATGGTCGCTTCGGCGACGCTGGGTTGGTAAAGGGCGCGCGGTGGTGCGGGGCCGGGCGAACGTGTTGTCGCGGCGGGGTTTTCCGGCCCGGTGCGGTCGGCTCCGGTGTGGGGGTCGGTCGTCGCCGCGGTCGAATCATCGCCTCGGTTCGAGTGTGGTCCAGCTGTCGCGGTGGTCGGTGGTTCCTCGGCGACTTGCGGTTCAGGAGGTTCCCCTGCGGGCGGACCGGCGTCCGGCCGAGTACCGTCGTTCGGCGCGGGTCTGCCGTTCTCGTCGAAGAACATCGCGCGCACGCCAGGCAGTTCCGGTGATCCCAGCGGCAGATGGTGGTTGGCCCGCAGCACGCCTTCGCCCGGATTCCTGACCTCGATTCGGGCCGTGCCGCTTTCGGTAGCGCGACGCACCAGCAAGTAGGAGCGGCCGTCCTCGACTACCAGCGCCGATACTCCGTCACGATGGCTGTCCGGTGAGTGGTCCCAAGCGCGAAGCTGGGTGATGACCTCCCCGACATCGGTGAAATGCCGCAGCTTGTGGCCGGTCGCGGTCTCCAGTACGTCGGCTGCGCTGTCCTGTGGGCGGAGCCCGGCAGGCACCTCGATGTCGGCGCGGCCCGTGACATCCCTGAAGTCGTGCAACAGCAGCAGAACACTGCGGCCTTCCCCGACCACAGCGGCCTGTCGCTTCGCCCACTGTGCCAACGTCGGCGCAGGTGACGAACCATCACGCGTGACTGTCAGCCAATGCAATATCCGCGCGGGATCGGTCAATGTTGAGGAAGATCCCACCGCACCGGCCCTGGCCCCTTCCGGTACTCCCTCGACCGGATTGAACGTTGCTGTCTCGGAATGCGGATCGGACAGCAGCGCGTATGTGGGAAGAAGTGCGAGCCATTCGGTGAATTCGACATCCGCCGGGATCAGCTCCGAATCACGATAGAGCGCATAAGCCGACCGCAACAACGCCATCGCAGGAGCATGGAGCATCCAGTTGCCATCGTCCACGACCACGTGAATGAACTCGTGGTGGATCAACTGGTAGATCAGGTCTTCGGCCGACTCCGCATAACGGTGGTTGGAGACCTGCTCCGCCCACTCCCGCCGTACTTCCGGGTCGGTGAAGATCCTGCGGTTGACCGTGATCGACGTGTAGTGATCCTTCGCATCCGGAGTCGTGGTGCCGAAACTCCGGGTCAGGCCGAACTCCTCGATGTCGTCGAACGTTACGTCCCGTAGGGCGAACCGGCTGCCGTACTCCGCTATCCGGTCGCGCAGCGCGCGGTCGACGGATTCGACGGCTTGCGCCGGGACGACCGAGTCCTCCCATCCCACAATGCGGATGTGGTGGTCGTCGTACAGTTTGCGCACGATGCGGGACTTGGCTGCGAGATCACCTTGCGGCGGCGGCTCGTCGACAGCGCCGTCGGCGTCCGATCGCGGCTCGTCGAAGCGAGCCCAGATCTCGCCCCACTGTTCGACGTCGGACACGGTGGCCGAGTCGAGCAAGGTCCGTACTCCTGCCTCGACCTGAACGTCACTGAACAGCGGAGCGTGCCAGGTGAACAACTCGTCGTCGGGAGATCGTTCGGGACGGTACTGTTCGATTTCCAATGCCATGTACAGCGAACGGGCATCGGCCTGGGTGGACAGCCGCAGCATCAGCTTCGCCTTGATTCCGTGCAGGGCTCGCTCTTCGTCCCACTGCGAGACGCCAGCTCGCTGCAGCGCGCGGGTATAACTCGTCATATACCTGACCGCGTTGAGCCCGGCCGCTCGTACCAGCTCGGCCGCGGCCTCGATCTGGGCCGTATCCCGCCAGTTGTGCTCGCGCAGCATGTCGCCGACCGCTGTCGCCACCGTCTCCACGTCCTCATCTGTCGTCAAGCCATCGGACGCGAAGAACGGCAGGAAATCGAGGTTGAGTTCGGGACCCAGTGGTCCCGCGGTCGTCGGGAGATCGCGTACCGCGGCGGCGGCAGCCTCATCCGGCGAGGGATTGAACAGCAGGTCCGAGTAACGCACCTGGTTCCGCACCACTCCGGCGCTCGGCGGGTTCTGCGGATCGGGCCGGTTACCACGGGCAAAGCCACCGCCGTCGATGTGCGGCTCCGCGAGTCTGTCCGTCCGTTGGTGTCTCGGCACCCGGCCGCCGCGGTCCCAAGGCGCTCCGCGGTCGTCCAAGGGGTTGACGAGGTCGGGAACGTTGCCGATCATGTTCGTGCGGGCGGGCGCCGGGTTGGCCGGAGCATCGTCGGAACGCGGTTGGTCACGGGCAGCTTCGAATGCCGCGATCGCGGCGGCCGCGCGAGGCTCGCGCTCGGGCACAGCGGCGGTATCGGACGTGTGGCTTCGCAGCCAATCCTGTAGTTCCGGTTCGTAACGACGACCTCCACGCCCCCATGGCCCGGGGCCGAACTCGACACGGACCGAATCGTCGTCGTCGGGCGCGGTCGGATTGCCGGACCTGGACAGCTGTGCTGCCTCGGCATCGACCGTCGAAACCCGGACGGTTTCGACCATCGGCCAGGACCGGTACGGCCAGAATGTGAACACTTCGGGAGATCCGTCGACGCCCAAGCGCCCGGTCGCCACTGCCACATGACCGAGTCCATCGAAGAACACCAGGTCGCCGCGGTGCGGCAGTATGGTGTTCGGCCTGTCGGCGTGGTACTCGTGTACGCCGTGCGGCGCGAGGAACAGCAATGACAAATTGCCGTGCTGGCCCACTTCCTCCGCGGTGATCTCCGTGCCGTCCTGCCATTGCATCGCCGTGCCGCTCGCCTGCGGGACGGCAATCGTGTTCCACCACTCGAACCGGATGTACGACTGCAGATAACCACGGTCGAGCACCTGGGCGAGAACGCCACCGTACAGCGGCAACTTGATGCAGTTCATCATGTTGTTCACGGTGACTGCCGGCGGGCGGGAATCAGGCGTGGCCGTGAGCGCCCAGCGGTCGAATCCGTGGAACTCGAGTGGGAGTTTTCCACTGGCCCAGATCGCTTGTCTGCCGAGTAGTTGTGTTTCGATCACGTCCGCGACGATGGATCCCGCTTCGGCGGGGGTGAGATCCTCGGGGTAGGCGATGGTCGGTACCTCGGGGACGGTGAGTTGTCCGGGATCCACAGTTATCGGCGCACCGGCTGCTCGGTGCTTGGCCGCTGCCTGTTCCAGAATCGCGATCAGCGACATTCGGTCGGTGTGACCGACATCTGCGGTCGCCGCCTTGAACTCCTGTAAAGCAGCCGGATCGTCCAGATAACGCCGGTATGCCCCGGAGAGCACGTCGTCCGGGCCGAAAGGCAAGCCTGCGGTCCTCTCCCGCAGGGTATGCCACGCACGCTCGCGCGCCCGCACGGCGGCCTTCCGCAGTTGTTCGGTCAGCCAAGCGGCGGGCACCTGCGCAGCGGGGCCCGACGGCTCGCCCGTATCCGGCGCATCCTCGCCGGCAGGTGTCGTCGCCCGCGGTTTTGCGGATCTGTCTTCGGCGACGGGCAGCTCCGATCCGGCTTTCCCACCTCGGGTGAATCCACCACCGTCTATGTGTGTTTCCGCGATCCGTTCGATCCGCTTGTGCCTGGGCACCGGGCCGCCGCGATCCCAGGGTGCGCCGCGGTCGTCGAAGGGGTTCACCAGGTCGGGAACGTCCCCGATCAGACCTGCAGGCCGGGGGGCAGCGGGTTCGGGCACACCGGTGGTCGAGGCTTCCGGTTGCTTCGCCGGGGCGGGCGGATCTGCGGAATCCAATTCATCGGGCGCCTCCGAAGCGTCTGAGGCGCGCCGGACTGCGATCGCGGTGAGCACCGTGCTGCCACTGACGCGGAATCGCCCGGAAAACAGCGGCGAGGTGGACGCGTCCGATCCGGCGATCACCGGAAGTACTTCGAAGGAGCCGGAATCGGGATGCGCGGGATCCGGGCGGAGGACGACCTCGATTTCGTTGTGGCTCAACTCGGTCTCGGTCAGGCCGGACTGCACGTCTATCGCGTTGTCCTTGGCGGAAGCCAGCACCTGAGTCCAATAGATGCCGGGATGCGCGGAGGATAGTTCCCGCAGGTGCGAACGTTCTCGGTGTCGTGTGATGCTCGGGATCGCGGCTCGGCTGACCGGTTCATGATCCTTGGCATCGAGACCGATGGCGCGGTACATCTGGCCGGGGGCGGCTGCCACAGCCGCATATCTGCCGGTGCCGGCGGTATCACCCACCAAATCCGCAGGCCAGCGTGGTTTTCCGGTGGGCCATGACGGAAGCGGCTCGTTTTGCAGTCCCAGATCACCTAGCAATTGCTCGGCGGCCAGCCGCACCGTCAGCGCCGGGCTCCGTCCGCTGTCGAGGATTTCGGCGGTGTGCACATCGGCGGGCAGCACCTGCCGGAGGATGGGCTGCCCGGTCGGCTCGGTGGTGACCTCTCCGATGCTCCCGTTCGGCGCATGGTGGGACGGACTGTGCTCACGGGCCTCGGTCACGATCCCGCCGTTGTCGACAGTGACTATTCCGAGACGAATGGCCTTCATGACCATCGGTAGCTGTCCGGGGGCCCCCAACTCCGCACCGATTCGAGCGGAATGGCGCTCGACGGTCTCTGGTGTCACCTTCCGTTCCCGCGCGATCTGCTGGGCCGTCTTTCCTTCGGCCAGCAGCTGAAGCAGCTTTCTGTCCTCGTCGGACACAGTGAAAAGAGTCGATTCCTCCGTGCCGGTATCCGTCAGCAGGCCCCAGCGCTTGGCTTCGACCACGGTGGCGATCACGCCCACCGTACCGAGCTTCTTGGCGGCGCTGGCGCGGTAATTGGTGACCGTCTCCGGCCGCAGCCCCAGTCTTTCCGCAATCTCATTGCGCGACAGGCCCTGAAGGGTCATATCCAGCACCTCGACCTCGCGAGGCAGAATCCCGATGTCGCCCATCGGCTTAGCTCGTTTGCGGGGGCCGTCCGCCGGGGATCCGGTCGTCGAACTCACTGCCGCGGCGGACGCCGACGTGGCGTCGATGAGTCCCTCTCGCGGCCCTGGCCCGGCGGCCGGACGGTCCTGCTCCGCGAGCCGCTGCTCGTCCGGTACCTCGGAGATCTCGTGTTGCGGCTCTGCCTCCGTCCTATCGCCGGGTGTGCCCCATTCTCGGCCGTCGTCGGGGTTGTGGTGAAAGGCCAGTGCGGGATCGAGTCCCGGAAGCCCGCGCATGTGGCCGAATGGTCGGCGGCGTTGACGGACCGGCGGCAGGTCGAGCGCCGCGCGCTCGTCGACGATGTCGTGGAAGTTCACTTCCGGGCCGGGGTGCGTGCCATCGCTTCCGCGACCCCCACCGGCCGTAGTTCGTTTCCAAGGCGTAGGGCTGCTGGGTTTGTCCTGCGCGAGCGGTGCGGTACCCGGCCGGGACGACGAAGCGGCGCCGCTCCACGGTGTCTGCCTGCGCTGCTCCCCACGGGATTCCTGGGCCGGCGCGTCTTCGGTCGAAAGCCTACGGCGGTGGGCGTCGAAGATATCCTCGAGAGAAGCTGAGTCCCGAGCCGGGAGGCCCCAGAATCGGCGGGCTATGGCGTAACTCGTCGCGTACTCCGCGATTCTGTGGGGGTCCGGTCGCGGCTGCGAAACCAGTTCCACCGCGCCGTGAACGGCTCGACGGACGTGCAGCAAGCTCGCGTAAATCGGCATATTGGGTGGTCTGAGGCGCGACGGCACGTAATCACCGGCCCCGCGGTGGTTCAGCCACGCCCAATCCAACGCCGGATCCCCGATCAAGGCTCCCGCCCAACCTGTTATCGCCGCGATCCGGCCGCGATCGATCCGGATGTGCTCTCTGCCGAGACTCCCGTGCAGCACCTCGAACCGCGCCGGGATCATGAAGATCGCGCTCTCGAGTACCGCGGCCAACGGGTCTCGGCCGGGGATCTCCAGGTCGGTGAACATCTCGGCCCAACCCGCTTGCCGATATCGCGAGAATTGATCGGTCCACTCATCGGCGAGAAACCGCAGGAATCCCTCTGTGTCCCGATCCTCCGGGAATCCGGGAAGCCACTGTCGCAGCGGTTCCACCGGTACTTCGCCCAGCGCTCGCCGCAGCCCTTCGATACTGCGCAGCACCATGGCGCGCAGCCGATCGAACTGGAAATCGGACACGACGGCGCCCGGCGGCCGCTGCTCGATGAGCGCCGGCGTCGAAGAATCCAGCACCCGGCCATCCGGGAGCCGGACGTCCGTCAGCAGGTGCAGAACCTTGCGGAACCGCTGGACGTGGGGCGGCATCATCTGCCACAGCCGATGCTCCGGAAAGAGCGGTCCGCCATCGGCCGCGGACGCATCCGGGATACGCACGATGAAATCACCGACCGTTGGATTTCCACTGCGGACCGCGGCTTCGAACAGTACGTGGGCCTCGTATCGAGTCATCCGGTATCCCGAGTCGCCACCCATATACCGGTACTGGTCCGCAGGGCCGACGACGCGAAGCGGCGGTGCGACTCCTTCGCGCTGTACGAAGGTCACCCCCTGCCGGTCCGCGGCTTCCAGAACGCGACGCTTGGTCTCCGGTGCGAAACCTCCCGCACCGCGCAGCACCTTCTCGGCAGTACTCTGACTGACCCCTGCCTCGCGGGCGACATCGCTCGTGGTGGCCGTCTGGAGCAGGCCTCGGCTCGTATAACTCTCGCGCAGCTCCGCGGGAACCTTCTGAGCCAGGAATTGGGCCACACGGTACACCCGCATGTAGATCGTCTTCGGCTTGATGCCTTGCGCGGCGGCCATTTCGTTGACAGTCCGTCGTTGTATGAAGAACTGCTCGAATGTGTTCTGGTAGAGCGGATCGAGTCCCCGCACATAAGGCGCCAGCACAGCCGTGTCGTGCCGTTGCGCGGCCCGCGTGAGCATCACCGCCTCGTGGTCGGTGAGCAACACACCACCGGTGAGCAACGTGGCCAAGGCCGGGACGATCTCCTGGTGCAAGGTGGCCTTGAGTCTTCTGGGCGAAGTGTCCAGCGCCTTCGCCGCTTTTCCAGGTGGCGCAGTGCGCAGCAGCAGGAGAGCGGCGATCTCGCGCTGTCGCTCGGGAAGCATGGGGATATGCCGCTCGAGTTCGGCCGGGTCCGCCTCCTGGACGGTCCGCCATTGCTGCTGGCGCTCGGCACTCCGTCCACCCGCGACCACACCGAGTTCTCCGGCGACCACCTCGACCACGCGCTGCGCGGCCCTGCGCTCCAATTTCCGAACCGTTCGTGAGCCCCAAGAGGACGGCATCGATTCGGCGATCTGCGTCGCCGACTTGCCCTGCTCGAACCGCCAGACGAGGACCTTCCGATGGTCGGGCGGCAATTGGCGCACAGCACGCAGTACCGTCGCGCGATCGGCTTTCGCCAGCAGTCCGCCGCGCGGACCCGATGCGGTGTTTCGCGAGCCCACGTACGAGGCCCATATCCCGTCCCGCAGCCGTTCGTATCTTTGCTGCTCGACCAGAACATTCCGCGCGATGACTCCGAGCCACTGCTTGATGTCCTGTCCTTCACGCAGCTGCCCGATCCTCGCGGCAGCACGAGCGAATACCTCGTCGGTCAATCCCTCGGCCGCCGCTCGATCGCCATCCACTCTGGCCGCCATCCACTGGACGATCGGCTCCGCCAAGTCTGCCCGTAGCCGGTCGAACGCGACGCTGTCGCCATTCCGAGCCGCGCGTACCAGCGCAGGCGAGTCGGGCACTCGCCGGCCGGAGTCGTTCGGGGCCGTCGGCGATCCGGTGGTCCGAACGACTGTCCCGTCCGGCGTTCGATCCGGTTCGCCGCCCCGTCCCGGCTTCTTGAACGCCCACGCCTTCGGGTCCACCTTGTCACCGAAGGCGTTCATCATGCCGGGATCGGTCCGCCGCGCGCCGTTGCGATCCGGACGGTGGACATCGAGTGCGTCATCCGGCCGGACCGGACCGTTTGCGGGCGCAGCGGTGGGCGGCTGGGGAATACGGGCGCCGGGTGCCCTGGTCTGTTGCCAAGGTGTCGGGCCCGGTTTGCTCGTCGCACCGGATTCAGCGGCGCTCGGCGGGCGATCCGAGTTGTCCGATGGGCGCTGGCTCGACGGCCCGCGCGGGTTGCCGGAGTAATCGGAGGCCATCGACCAGGGGATGCCTGCCTCGGCCAGGGCTGTCTCCAGTCGGTCGTCCGGCGGCTCCCGATGGAAAACCACATGGTCGATGTCGGCGATCGTGACACCACCGTGGATCTGGGCTTCGATGTAACTGTTGCGAAGGAACCTTTCGCCCGCATAGTCGCGGTCGATGCCTTCGAGTCCGAAATAGGCGAGTTCGCCATGGTGGCTCGGCGTAGCAGCGAATGATTCGGGCTGGGGATCGGTGACGCTGCTCGGAATGGCCTTCACGCCCCATGGACTGCCGACGCTCGCCGTAGTCCTCGACGCGACAGCGGATTTCAGTACGACGTCCACGCCGCCGTACTCGTCTGCCACTTCGCCCTCGTGCTCCCACGAGCCACGGGTCGTACGGACGCGTGCGTACACCGGCCGCGATTCCGCCGCGAGATCGAGCGCGTATCCGAACAGTTCCCGTTCGAGCTCTGCCCTGCGCTCCAACTGCACTCGGCCGATCACGCTTCGGGCCGCGGTCTCGAAGACGGTCTTGAATCTCCGGCTGTCGATGACCTTGTGCAGCGTCATGGCTCTGACCCGAATGACGATGTCGCCACTGAACGCACGCCGCAGCTCCGCTGTCATCAGCGCGCGCAGCTCATCGGCCGTGATTCCCAACTCCTGGGCCAACGCCGCGGCCCTGCGCTCGTTGCCGACGTAACGCTCGGCGTAAGCACGCTCTCCGTCGTCGGGAATGAGTCGTTGCGCCTCGGCTCGCAGTTCCCGCGCCCGCGGATCGCCGGCTTGCTCGGCATCGAGAATCCGCTGCCACAGCTCCATCGCTTCGTCGCTCGGCCTGCGGAACTCCGGCACTCGACTGTCGACAGTCGGCCGGCCGTCCACATCGTGCGTGATTTCGGGCTGCTCGGTCGTCCCAGTCCCAACCCCTCGTGCCGTGACCGGGATAGGGGTGCCGTGGACCGCCCTGAGACCGGCCATGCTGAAATCCGGCCCCGATTCGTCGAACTCGAACCAGGTAGCGGTTTCACCGTCGGATTGCCCGTACCGGTGCGTCATCAGATGGAGTTTGCTCAGGGTGTATATCTTCGCGAAATCCGGGATTTGCACCGATGGTTCACCGTCCGAGCCGGTTATTTCTACGCGCATGATCCGGCGGCCCGGAGTCCCGGTCTTCGCGGCCGTGATTTCCGCACCGTCGGTCAACCCGGTATACATCGCTGCCAGGTCCAAGGTCAGCTTGATGAACGAACGAGCATGGTCGTCGTTGGCCCAGTCGTCCACGAAGGCTCGTACGTCACCCTCCAAGATCTGGCCGGACAACGCATTCCGCTGACTTCTGTGCGGTACGGTCAGGTGAATTTCGGTGGTCTCTTCGGCGTGTCCTTGCGGTGGCTCATGTGGTCTGTACTGCCAGTCGAACTCCGGCTCCGGGGCCGGGGTGAATTGTGCGATGTACGCATCTTGTTGTGACGCGGTCAGTCGTACCGCGGGGCCCCACCCGACGATCTCCCGATCGGCATCGGGCAGCCAGAAACTATCGGTGTTGCCGAGGTGAAGCAAGAAATCGGATCCCCACCGTGGGAACTTCCCGCCGGCACGCCGGAATTCCTGTAGATCAGCGATAAACGTTTGATCTTGGAGATCCAAACGCTCCACGATGCCGTTGATGGGACCGTCTTGGCCGGTGTCCCCACCCCAGATCGAGATGGATTTCGTCGTGAAACCGGCTTCCCTCAGGCGGGCATGTAACGGCATCCCGGATGTTCCGGTAGTTCGCTGCCATATTTCCTGGTCCTCGGTGATGTGATCCATCCCGATCTGGACCGCGATAATCGCATCGGGGTCTTCCGCCACGATCTGGGAAATTGTCTTGGTGATGTGCGACTCGCGAATATCCCGCAACGGCGATCCGTGTTCCGAACCGGGAATCCTGACGTCGAACGGTACGATTTTTATTCCTTGGGCCGACATCGCCCACACGAGACCGAGGTATCCGTCCCGGGCCGGACCGAGTTCGACGCCGGAAAGGTCCATCGGTATACCGGCGTTCACCGCATCGATGGCCGGATGTGGCGGCGCCTCGATGCCGAAGTGCGTGACACCGGCACGGCGCAGCGCTGCAGCCTGCCGCTCGAGGAACACTCGTCCGGATATGTTGCTGTGATCTTCACCGAGCAGGAGGATCTGCGTATCTCGCGTCAGCGCCTGCCAGTCCACCGGTTGCCTCTGCTGCACCGCATGCCCGAGAAGCCTCGACGCCTCGGGAAGATCCGCCAAGAGATCATCGATCGCTACGGGACCCGGTACATCGTCTCCGATCTCATCTCCCTGGTCCGCGAAGGGCAGCGATTCGGCGGATTGCGCGACCGACTCGGCGTCGCCGACCGGGCTATCAGGTTGCGTCCACCCGGGTTGAGCAGGTGGATCGGACGCATGCTCGTCCTCGGCCGCGCCCGGCGTCGGCGGTACGGCATGGCCGTAGGGACGGGCCAGCGGGTCGTTCTCGTCGTGGTGGAAGACGCGGGGGTCGGGGCCGGCTACGCGCCCGAACCGTCGGTTCCGGGCGGGCAGGCCGAACGGATCGACGTCCTGGAAGGAGACTGTCGGGCCTGGGGTCTGTTCGCTGCCACCAGACCGCTTGGGCTGGTCGGGAGCGTCGGCGCGGGAGGTGTTCTCGTCGTTGTTCGCGTCCTGCTCGGCCGCGGCCCGATCGGCGGCCACGGGAAGTGCCGTCCGCAGCCTTTCCATGGCCGCCGCCATGAGCTGCTGAGCCTTGGTCAGTGGGATGCCCAGACGTTCACTCACCTGAGCGAGCGACAATTCCGCGTCATCGAGAAACTGTAGTCGCAGTATTTCCTGTGCGAGATCTCCTTCGGGAAGTTCGGAGAGAGAATCCCATGCCTCCGTCAGTCTCTCGGTAGTGAAGGATAATTCAGCCGGTTCGGAGTCGGTGTCCTGTGCCGGTTCCTGCGCGGGGATCGCGACATCGTATTGATCGCTCTTCGAATCCGCTCGGGTCGGTGCGTCCAGTCGTGTCGGTCGCCCCGCCAGCGCTCGTGCGCTGGTGACTTCGGCCGTTGCTATCCCCAATACTTCCGCTACCTCGGAATCAGCAGGGTATCGCGCGGTTTCGCGGTACTGTTCGTCCCGGTATCTGTCTATCTTGCCGAGCAGGTTGCGGGTATCTCTGTCGGTGATGCCGGGATAGCGGTAGTCATAGAGCGTGTCCAGCATCGCGTGGCGCGCATGGGATGCGGCGAACGAAGCAAAATTCCCGGTGAGTGGAACGAAGTTCGTAACAGCTTGCAGAATGGCGATGTTGGCGATTTGAATGAGATCTTCGCGTTGCTGGTCCGGAATGCGCCAGTAACGTGTCGCTATCGGCGCGACCCAGGCGTAGCGTTCGATGATCCGATTTCGGACCGACTCCTCTTCTGCCGAGCCGACCGGGGTGGCTATCAGCTCCCAAAAAAGGGCCTCGTCGGTTTCGTCGATTGGCTCGACGCCCGGTCGAGCGTAATAGAGCCGCAGGGCCGAGACCAGCGTATCGTTCGGCATCTCCAACGTGTCCCTGAGCTCTCGAAGGAACCGCAGACCCGGTCTGCTCCTGCTCTCCGCGTAGACCAGACCTCGCTTACTCCTGCCGACCCGCTCCGCGAACTGCTCCTGGGTCATTCGCTGATGCAGTCGCAGCGCCTTCATCCACTCGTGCACCGTTCGGTAGTCGGCCGGATCGGGAAAGGTTTCGCCCGCGGGATTCATGCGGTAGCTGTATCCCCACGCTTCGGCCAAATCGTTCCACGGGCCCGCACGATGCAGCACACGGTCATAGGCGGCGAGCATTTCGAGTTCTTCGGAGCGTGCCGTCTCGCCGGCCTCGTGTGAGCGTATCGTTTCCGCCGTGTATCCGAGGATGCGCGCCGCGTCCGCAGGCTGAAGATTATTCAGGCTTCGGAAGATCTTCAGATACTCGCCGAATGACCTGGCGACCCCCGGATTCGGAAAGACCGGTGCTTCTCTGGGCAGGTACGAGAAGGTCTCGGTGATCTCGTCCACGGTAACGCCGTAGGTATATCGCAGCTTCTCCAGCATGGCGGTGATCATTTTCTTCGCGGGTGAGCGTGTGCCCCGCTCCCAGACTTCGACAGTGCTCTTGGACTTTCCGAGCAGCTGAGCCATCTGTGCTTGCGTCAAACCGTTCGACTCGCGAAGGAACCGAATATATTCGCCGATCCGCGCATAACCTTCCGGAAATATCTTCTTCCCCCAGCGCGACAGCAGACCCGGATAGTGCGCGGCCACGTCCGTGTAGATGGTGTGTCCCTCGGGAAGTATTCGGCGCAGCAACGCCCGGACGTGTGCTGTTTCCAGGTCCGTTTCGCCCAGCTCTGCCGCCTGCCACGTGCCCGGCGTCGCGCCGACGAGCTCATCGAGTTCTCCCGGCGACAAACCCGAATATCGGCGAACCGCGGACAGCCATGCCGTGGTGTCGGCACCTTCCGGCCGGGGGATCGGTACTGCCTGTGCCGACGCATCGTTGCTCGCCGGACGTTCGGCAGAGTCGGTAGTGCTCCGTACCTCGGGTGCGGGCACGTTCTCGCTCGCCTCGGCCGAGTGCACCGAGTTCTGCGGTTCGAACGCCTGCCGACGTTGCTCGAGTTCGGTGATGATCGCGTCGACGAATTCACCGAGTGGCAGCATCCGGTCGTTGCGCCCGGTCAGGTCCAGCTGACTCAGTCCACTGCGGAAATCCTGGTCCCAGAAAGGGTAGATATCGAGCTCGACCACAGAGTCGCCGGAACGGTACACAGTAGGCTCGGCCATGACGTTGCGAAGCGACGCGTGCAGCCGCCCGCGGTTGATTCGCGCCCGATGGCGCAATCCGCGGTCGATACCATCTTGTGCGACGTCCGCCGGGATACCGAGATGGTTGAGCGGAGCGAGGGCTCTGGCGATCTTGGGGATATCGCGATACCGCACCGCGATGGCCAGCTGGCCGGGAACGTTCAAGCGCAGGTGGCGGACCGGTTCTATGGCATCGGCCAGCCATTGCGGCAGCTCGTGAGCTTCCCGCACTTCGAAGCTGGAATCCCCGACCGTGACGCGTAGCAGGCGTTCACCGGGATCACCACTTTCCTCCAGCGCTACCCGGACAGAACCGTCGTCGCTGTTCTCCAGTGTGATCATCACATGCTCAGCGAGTTCCAGTCCCGCGTCATCGATCTTGTCGGCAGGCCAGTCGAACAGCTGGTCACTCAACTGATCCCAGGCTTGTGAGCCCGCGCGCATCCGCGCCGCCTCGGCCCTCGGGTCAGGCCCTTGCGCACGCACCACGAACTCGATCGCGGTGGGCTGGTCTCGGGTAGGCGTCGTGTCGACGGCTGACGCGGGAGTCTCCGCAATGCCCGCGGTCTCGGCATTGTCGGGTGATGGTGACGCCGGGTCGTCACCGCGCGGCCCATGCAGCTCGAACCAGGTCGATTTGCCGTTCTCGTGCACCGTGGCCCCGTGGGCGTCCGACAGCATGGCGACGAACTCGCCGCCGCGCCCGCGCTCGGCGTCCCAGTCCGGCATGCCGGTCCGCTCCGGGACGACTTCGCTGTCGTCGGTGACCGTGAATCGGGTTTTGCGGGTGTCGTCGGTATCGGTCGCCGTGGCTATGACCGCGACCTTGCCTTGGGTCCACCGCAGCGAATTCGCCACCACCTCGGAGAGCAGCAGTTCCGCGGTGTCGATCTGGTCTTCGCTGAGCCAGGGCAGCTTCTGTGGCAGCGACCGCACCCATCGCCGGGTTCCGGCGGCACCGCGGACCCGCTCACCTTCCTCGCCGATCGCGCCGATCGCTTCGCTGTCCTCGCGGACGACGAACTCCTCGCGCACCAGGGGTGCTGATGGCTGGGGCCGCTTGCGTGGCTTCGGCCGCGGGACCGGTTTCGGTGTCGGCGTCGGCACCGGGGGCTCCGGCGTCGGCTGTGGGGGCGGAGGCGGGGGCGGTTGTTGTTTGCGGGGGCGCTTGCGCTGTTCCGGTTCCTCTGGATCGGCACCCATTCGGGTGACCAGGCGCTTGGGCTCCGTCTTCTTCGGTGGTGGGGCGGGTAGCAGGGGTGGGACGCCGCCTATGGCCGGAAGGCGGCTGGGGTCCTCGCTGTATTCGAGGGAGTGTGGATTCAGTTGAGGGGCCGCGGGTTTTTGGGGAGCGCCGGGGGCATCGGGGCTCGGTTCGGTCGCGTACCGGCTCGGCATCGTGAGTGAGTCGGGCGTCTTTCCCAGTCCGGCGTCCAAGCCGGTTTCCGGTGCGGCGAGATGGCGATCCGACAGGGGATTGGTGATGTCCGGAGCGCGCGAAGAGGTGGGGCCAGAGGTGTTCTCCGGGTCGTCGGGGTTCTGGAAGGCGCGGCCCAAGTCGACGGAATCGTTGGGCAGGGGTGTCAGGGCGGGTGTGCGCGGTATGACAGGGATGGC
Organism: Nocardia implantans; assembly: GCF_035544775.1. Classification (NCBI taxonomy): domain Bacteria; kingdom Bacillati; phylum Actinomycetota; class Actinomycetes; order Mycobacteriales; family Nocardiaceae; genus Nocardia; species Nocardia implantans. The sequence goes on from NZ_JAYKYQ010000001.1 coordinate 575,315, forward strand.
GTCGGCGGGTGGTTCGTCCTCCAACGGGTAGGAGACGCCGGGGATGGTTATGTAATCTCCGGACGGCTTCTTCTGGACGTTGTGGTCCCGGGGGTCTTGTTGGACGCTGTAGTCCCTGGGGTCTTTCTGGACGTTGTGTTCGCGGGGGTCGTCCACGACGGTTCCCGGTGGTGTGGGGAACTCCTCCGGATCGGCGGCGGGTTCGTCGTCGGCGTCCGGCTGCGCGGTCGCGGCGGTGGGGGTCGTCGGGGTCGCGGACGAAGTCGGTGTGCTCGCGTGGGCGGCGGGGCTGTGGGCGTCGGGTGCGGCGCCGGCCAGCGGTGCCGTGTGTGGGCCGGTGCTCCGCGAGCCGCTCGGCGGTGTGTGGCCAAGCGGTGGCCTCGGTTCGCCGGTGGGCGAGGCGCCGCTCGTAGTCGTCGGTGCGGCCGATTGCGGCGGGTTCGATGGGGCGACGGGGTTTCGCGGCCCCGGCGTCGCGTGTCCTGTCGCTGCGGGGTCGGTCCGTGGGCTCGGAGAACCCGCGTGTGCGACGGGGTTTGGCGGCTCCGGTGTGGCGGAGAAGGGCCCCGACGGTGCGGGGTCGGCCGTCGGGCTCGGCGCACCAGCCTGTGGGACGGCATCGTGCCCGTCGGTCCCGCTAGTTATGGGTGGCGCATCGGCAACCGATTGCGCGTGCCCGGCGACGTCGTCCGTTCCAGCGGGCGACGGTGTGGTGTCCGCCCCTTGAAGCGGCGCTTCCACCGATGACGCGGTGGCATCCGCACTCGACGGCGGGGTGTTCTGCGCCAGTTCCGCTTCCAGTCTGGCAATCTCCGCGTCGAAATCGATGTGGTGCAGCGGTTGTCCGTCTTGGGTGGTCGCCCCCTCCTCGAGCGTTCCACCGACCGGTCGGGGTCCCGCCGTGTCCTGGGCGGGATTGCCTGCCATCTGCTCCGGCGCGAGCAAGTACATCTCTCCGGCAGGTCCGTGTTCGATCATGAACGGACTCGTGTACGAACTGCTGCCGTCGTCGAAAAGGACTTCGGGGCCGAGCGCGGGAGTGTCCGGTTGGGTGAGGGTCCCATCGGCGATCAGATCGACCCGCTGGTCCGGACGTACCTGAGGATCGCTGATCTGGAACTGACGGCTCGGCATGGGCGTGACCGGACCGCCTTCGGGGTGGGCTGCCACGGCGACCGGAGTGCGCGCGATCGCGGTATCGCGCCACGCGGGCGGTGCGCCGCCGTGCCCGGACGACGACGGCGAAGAGGGCGACGACCCGCCAGAGGGGTGGTCGGGCGCGCTCCCGAATGTCGTTCCGCCGGTGCCGTCCGACAGGGGTCCGGGATCCTCGCCCGCCATGATCCGGGCGATGGCGTCATCGACCATATTGCGGACGATTTCGTCGCCCGCGGCCATCATCTCCGGCGACAGATCGTCGGGCGGGTCCATCGACCCGTCTCCGGACTCGGCGCGCCGCGCCGGCGGCGCGTCCACCTCGCTGGTGGTGGACGTTGGCTCGGGCGCCGCCGTACGAAGCTGCGGCGGCCGGCCATCCCCTGGCGCGGAAATCCTGGCCGGCGGCGCGGCGTCGGGCGGCAGGCTCGAATCGAGGGCGGGCACCGGTTCGCTCAGGTTCGTGTTCGCACCGGCCCGTCCGGCTCGCACGGACGCCCCGACCGACCCGACCAGGCCCGAACCGAACCCGGTCCACACCATGGTCGCCAAGTCCTTGCCGCGCAGTTCACCCCCCGTGAGACCCCAGGCGGTGAGCCCGCCCGCCAGGCCGCCGGCCATACCGCCGACGCCGCCTGCCGCCACGGTGCCGAGCACACGCCCGCCCGCTTTGATCGCGAAGGGCGCGACGCGACGACCGACCTCGACACCGACCAGACCGCCCGCGGCGCCTGCCGCCGCTCCGATCCCGACCTTCTGCCAATCGATCTTCTCTCGGTGGCCTTGGGCCATCTGGACACGTTGCGCCACATAGGGAACGCCGCCGCCGATCGCGGTTCCGAAGAACACGCCCTTGGTGGCCAGCATCAAACGCGGATGTTCGGCGACGAACCGCGCTGCCTTCCCCAGTATCGCCACCACCAGGTCGCGGCGGGCGAGTTCCATCCCCACCCTGGCCTCGGCGCGATCGGAGATCGCCTTGACGATGCTGCCGGGCGGCGGCATCGCCATATCGATGATCACCTGGGCCAGCAGCGCCGCGGCGATGCCGACGATGACGTACTGCTCGTACTCGATGGCCGTGGCGTTGTCGTACAACTGCCGGGCCATGGCGTTGTTGAACTCGATCTGCGCCTGGATCTGGTCGAGGACTTTGCGGTACTGCTTCTGCATCTCCGCGCCGGCCTCGCCCTCGACCGCCTTGTCCAACCGCTCCAACGCCGCCTGCAGCCGATGCCGCACCGGTGCCAGCGCGTTCGCCGCGTCCGACCACGCGTCGCCGTCGCGGCGCATCCCCTCCGGATCTCCCTCCGGAAAGTGCCCCAGCACCATGTCGGTCAGCCAGCCGGGGAAAGAGTCCGGAATCTGCACCATCAGGCGCTCGATTGTCCGCGGGCGTGCTCGATCGCCAATCGGTGCAGCACTTTCGCGGGCCCGCAGGCGCTCTCGCCGCGCAGTTCGACTTCGGTGAAGGCTTCGACCACGGCCGCGCGGGGATCGAAGCGGTCACCGGGGAAGCAGGCGCGGACCAGTTGGGCGCGCCACTCCCGATAACCGCGCACGATCGCAGCCAAAGTTTCGCCGCGGTCCCACGGGCCGCTGATGCGCCGGTACTCCATCAGCAACGATCGTTGCGCCGACTGCCGCACGTGGGCACCGGCCGCCACTTCCAGTATCCGGCCGAGGTCGCGCACGATCGTGGCATACATCGGCTGCTCCGCGGGCCCGGCCACACGTTCGCCCGACCGAACCGCGGCCTCGACCTTTTCCGCGAGCAGTGCCGGATTCCCCACCGCGACCCGGTCGAGCAGGATCCACCCACCGGTGACCGCATCAGCTGTGTCGTCGGACGCGCGACCCGGCGCCACGCGCGAGACCGTGCCTTCCCGCAGGTCGGTGATCTCGATACCGCCCAGCTTTATGAACGGATATTTGCCGAGGATTCCGTCGACGGCCGCGGCGATCTCATCGACCGTACGTCTCGACACGCCGGAGTCTTCGAATCCGGCGATCCGGAGGCCATGGCGTGCGGCCAGCGCGCGTGCGGCGGCCACGGCGTCGGGATCGGTCCGCACGTGGGAGCGTTTCGCCTCCGCCGGCGCGGGTTTCGGCTTGCCCGCCTTGTGGCTCTTGCCCGGCCCGACCGGTTTCCCCGCGTCGGGCCGAGGCTCCTTGCGGCGCGGCGGAAAGACTTGACCCGGTGCTCGACCGCCGTCGTTTCGCGACCAGGGCGTGCCGGGCGCGTTTCGCATCCACGGCGATTCGGTGGGTGGCCTCGTCCATCGGGTCTCCGGCGACCGCTGGACGGCCGCCGGTCCGGACGCGCCGGGTTTGGGTGCCGCCGCGGGCGACGATTCGGTGGCGGTAGGCGTGGCGGTGGCCGGTGACGACGGGGTACGCCCGGTCGGCGCGGCGTCCCGGGCGGTCGGCGTGGCACGGTCCTGGACAGCAGGAGTCGAGCCGGGGTCGGCGGACGGCTGTCCGGACGAGCCGGTATCGCCGGCCGGGCCGTAGTCACCCGGGTTCATCGAGCCGGGCCCGTACGGGTCGCCGGTCGGTTGATAGCCGGGTTCCGCGGTTCCCCGCGCGGCGGTGGGGTCACTCGCCGCAGCGCTGGGGTCGGCGGCCTGAGCGGTGGGCCTGGAGGGGACCGTCGGTTCGTCTGCGGAAGTTGGCGCGGTGGCGGCGGGAGCGGGATTCGGTCTGCCGGCTTCGGGTGTGGAGGGGGCTGGCGACGGCGCCGGATCTCGCGGCTGGTCGTACGGCGCGTTGCCGACCGGGGTGGAGTGGAACGGATCCTGTTTGCGGAGCTGGGAGCCGATGTTCCGGTCCTGGTCCAGCATGACCTCGCCGGTGTCGGCGACGCTGCTGCTCATCCCGTGCAGATTGTGGACCAGGTTCTCGAAGCCGGTGATGCCCTTGTCGGCGGCGGGCTCGTAGCTGTCGCCGAAGGCCCGGCCCGGCTCGTCGTCGCCCCAGCAGTTGCCCTCGGCGGCGAGTCTTTCCTTCAGGCGGGCGAGTTCCTCCTGCGCGGTGTCGGCGATGGCGGCGAGTTCCGGGGTCAGCGCTCGCAGCAGGTCGGTGTCCACCCGCAACGCTTGACCCATGTCCCGGCAAACCCTTCACCTGCGTCGACCACACCGAGAGAAGACATTGTCCCCTCGGAGCGCACCTACCCGGTGTTCTCTGTTCTCAGAATTGGGAACGGTCTTCGGCTGCACCGTGACGCACCGGGTGCCGCGCACCGCACGGCTGCGGGCCCGGCGACCGACGCATGCCGATCGTTGGCCGCCCGTATGCCGGTCGCCTTGGACCGGCGATCGGGATCGTGTGGTGTCGCTGCGCCAACCGGCGACGCCCGTGTCGCGATCAGGCGACCAATGGCGGGCGAGCGCCGCAGGATGCCTCGTTGTCGCGTGCGGTGATGCGGGCATACAGTCGCAGCAGCACCTCACGCAAGGTGACGCCCAGGTCGGTGGCCCGAATGGCGGCGAGTTCGAGTGCGAGGTCGTTGGTGAGCGTGCCGGGATCGCTGAGCATTTCGTCGAGCACCATCCCGCTGACAGCCTGTTCGCGGGTCAGGGGGACCGTGGGCAGCCAGCTGAGTTCCCAGGCCGCGCCGAAGGAAAGCAGCCGTGCGGTTTCCGGGGTGACGTCGCTGGTGATGATCGAATCGGTGATGTCGAGTGCCATGATCCGCTCTCATTCACTCTCGTGCGGGTTGACGCGGAACGGCCGCCGGCGCGGAGGGCGGTGGCCGTGCTCGGCCACGGCCGGTACGCGGTGGCTTCGTCCGTGCCTTGATTACTCGGTGCCCGAATGTTTCGGGAGACCGGCGCGAGCGCGGTGGGCGGGGTGGTCACGCCTGGCGTATCCGAATCGGCTCGCGCGGTGACGAGGTATCCGTATCCGGCACCTCCTAGAGTTGTCGAGCCACCCGGCTCGGCAGGTGGGAAAAACCCTGCGGCGAGCTGGAATTGCGGTGGCTTCGAGAACAAGGCTAGGGAGTGACACCTCATGCTGTCAACGAAGCTTTAGCGCTTCGTGATGATATTTGATGAGCATTCGCGCTTCGCAAAATTCTTTCGGCTCAATGCTTGTCGACGATGGGCTTTGATAACGGCCCTGGACCGCCAGAGGAACCGGTCGAAGCGTGTTGGAAAGCGAATGTGGCAACCTTCGATCGCGCGGCGTCCGGCGAATTGATCCTCCGGCCGCATTGCTTGTTGGCAACGAAATTCGCCGGACGCGATTCATCCGACACCGCTTGCCATTTGATGACTAAAATGTCGCATCGTGATACGCCGTGAGCATGCGTACGCAAGGTGCAGGATGGGAGGCGCGGGATGGTTGACTCGGGCTCGGACGAGCAGGTCGGCAACCTGGTCCGCAGGCTACGACTGGAGCGCGGCTACACCCAGGCGTCGCTCGCCACCAGAGCGGGCTGCTCCCGCAGCCTCATTCAGCAGATCGAGAACGGTAGCCGGATTCCGCCACTCGCGCTGCGCGAACGCCTGAGTCTCGCGCTCGGTTCGGAGCTGCCGACCGACGGCAGCGCCGATCCGGCGACCGATCCGACCAGCAGCGCCTACTACGACCTGCGGATGCGGTTCAACGTCCTGCTCGGCAAGGACCCCGAATTGGTCTCCCGCGCACTGAGCATCGCGCAGAGCCTGATCGACGCCTCCGGAGCGCGGGCGGAGATCGAGCCGCTGCGCCTGATCGCCGACCGGCAGTTGGAACGCGCCGAGGAGATCCTCGCGCAGATTCCCTCGCGCAGCGCCACGGTGTGGGAATGGAACACCGTCACCGACTGGCTGACCATTCTGGAACAGGCCACCACGTCGGTGCGGGCGATCCACACCGCGGATCTGGGCACGATCGGCGGCGACGTCGGCGACGACTATCACGCGGCGATCCTGCGCCTGGCCGACAAGGCCCATCCACCGAAGATCGATGTGCGGCGGATGTATGTGCTGGACGACATCTCGGATGTCTGGCCCTATGACGACAAACTCTGGAAGCAGGCCCGATCGGGCGTGGAAAGCGTGCTGGTCAAGCGCGAGTACGCCCGTAACGCGCAGAGCATGCTCGTGGTCGACGATCGCTACGTCGCGGTGGGCGAGTACGACTACTCCCGCCAGGCCAGGGTGGCGACGCGCTTCTCCGCGCTGAAGCACGATGTCGCGTTCGCGGTCCGGCGTTTCGAGAAACTCTACGACCTCAGGCGCGCCGGTACGGCGATCGTGGTGGACCAGATCGTCGCGCAACCGCCGCTGGCGGAATTCGAACGACTCGCCGAGGGCAACTGCCGCAGCCTGTTCCGCGCCGCGCTCGAGGAGAGATGGAACACCATGCCCGCACCGGGAGACCCTTCAGAAGGCGAGGTTCCGTGACTCAGAGCCAGGTGCTCACCGATCCGCTCGCCGACCTGGCGACGCTGACCAATCGCTCGGAGGCCAGGAAACGTCAAGTGCGCGGCCAGGTTTCCCGGGACGCCTGGTTCGCCGGGACCGGTGGCCGCCGGTACTCGGGCGTCATCGACGCCTACCACGGCGAAACCGGCCTGGCCCCCGACGCGCACGCGATCGCGGCGCTGGACCGGGCCTGGCGCGAAAGCCTGCACATCGCACCCTCGGCGGAGTATCTCGACGGCAGGCTCTACGACAAGCGGCAGCCGCTGATCCTGCGCGAACTCGCGGCCCGCAAGCTGTTCGAGCGCCTGTCGCATCCGGTGGAGGGAGTGCCGGGCGTCCGGGTGCGCCCGGATGAGGTGATCGTCTGCCCGTACTCGAGCACGATGCTGCTCGAGGAGGCGGTGGCCACCCTGGCCAGGCCGGGCGGGGTGATCGTGTGCCCGGAGGGCTTCTACAAGAGCTCCAGCATCCACGTGGAGAAATTCGGCTTGCGCATCGTCTCCTGCCCGGTGGCTCCGGACGACGGGTTCAAGATCGATCCCGCCCGGCTGGCCCGCTGCCTCGCGGACTTGCGCGCGACGGGCGAGCTGTGCGGCGTGCTGCTCACGCTGCCGGGCAACCCCGTTGTCGCGGACTACACGGCGGCCGAGCTGGCCGAACTCGGACAGGTGCTGCTCGACTGCGGTGTTCCGGTCATCTGCGACATGGCCTTCGACCGGCTGGTGGCCTCGCACATCCCGATCGCGGCACTGCATGTGGAGACCAAGCACGGCATCCGGCGGCTGTACGACGTGGTGCTGACCCTCACGGGAAACTCCAAGGCCTACAACGCCTTCGGTCCGTGCAAGATGGGGGCGGCGTGCACCGGCGACAGCGCGTGGCTGGCCCGGATCCGGGAAAGGCTCACCATCTCGTTCCAGCGCGAGACCACCCATCTGGCGCGCGCGATCCTCGAACACACCGCCGACGATTACTTCGACCGCAATCACGCGCTGATGCGCGCGCAGATCGAGCGGGCGTGCGGCCACATCGCCGCGATCAACAGCAGGTTGGGGACCGACGTGCTGCGGCCGCTGGGCAACCCCGAGGGGATGTTCGTCTCGGTGGTGTTCGACCGCGCGCTGCTCGACCAGGCCGGTGTGCGCACGAGCGCGCAAGTGGAGGACATGCTGCTCGCCGTGGCCGGCGTGGACAGCGTCGCGCTGGACCGGACGGGTTCGCTGCGTCCGGGCGTGCGGTTGAACGTCCTCGCTCCGCGCAAAGCGCCCAGGCACGAGTCGCCCGATCTTATCGATGAACTCTTCGACCGGCTGGAGCAATTGATCCATGACATCCTCGGTGGGCTCACCTATCGCGACGCGCTCGCCGATCGCGGCCTGACCGCGCTGGCGGGGCCGGGTGCCGCGCGGTGATCGTCGGAGTGCCGCGCGAGACCGCGCCACGGGAGACGCGCGTTGCGCTCACCCCGGAGGGGGTGCGCACGCTGTCGGCGGCAGGCCTGCGCGTCCTCGTGCAGGAAGGCGCGGGGCGAGGCGCGGGTTTCCCGGACGAGGAGTACAGCGCGTCGGGTGCGGTCGTCGTCGAGGATCGCGCGGCGGTGTTCGAACGCGCCGGCATCGTCGTCTGGGTGAAACCGCCTGCCTTCGAACTCCACTCGATGCGGCTGCGGCCGGGGACCACGCTGCTCGGCTTCCAGGACCCGCTCCACCGTCGCGACGAGATCGACCGGTTGCGCCGTCGCGGCGTCGAGTCGGTGGCGTTCGACGCGGTGCCACGCGACGACTCGACCACCGAGTTCGACGCGCTGTCCACGATGAGCCGGATCGCGGGCGCGGTGGGTTACGCCGAAGGCAGGCGACTGCTCGCTCCGGCGCGGCGCACCCGCCCGGTCCGTGCCCTGGTGCTGGGGTGCGGGGCCGCCGGACTCGCCGCCATCGGGGCCGCGCGCACGTTCGGCGACGAGCGGCCGACGGCGGTCGGCAACCGCCCCGCACAGCGGACCGCCGCGGTCGAGGCGGGTGCGGGGGAGTTCCTGCCGAATCGGGACGACAACGCGGCGCTGCTGGACGCGCTCACCACGACGCCGCCCGACCTGGTCGTCTGCACGGCCGTGCACCGCGGCTCTCCGGCGCCTCGCCTGCTCGGGCGGGCGGCGCTGGACCTGCTCGGCTCAGGGACAGTGATCGTCGACCTGGTGGCCAAGGCGGGCGGCAACTGCGTCGCGACCGTGCCGGACCGGACGGTCACCCTGCCCAACGGCGTGGTCGTCACGCATCGCTCCAACTATCCAGCGGTCCGTCCGGCCGCGGCCAGCCGCGCGTACGGCGCGGCGGCGGCCGCCATGGTGCTGCGAATAGCCGAGCAGCGACGGAAGTCCCTTGACGCGGGATGAGAACGTGTTCTAATTCTTGGCATGCGCAGATATGACGGCCGCCGCGTGGTGGTGACGGGAGCGGGATCCGGCATCGGTCAGGGCATCGCCCTGCGGCTGCTGGACGAAGGGGCGCAGCTGGTCGCCGCCGACATCGACGCGGCGGGCCTCGCGGCCACCGCGGCGAAGGCGGGCGACGGCGCGGAACGGCTGCGGACGGTCGAGGTCGACACCGCCGACCCGGAGTCGGTGCGCACCGCGACCGCAACGGCGCTGGAATTCCTCGGCGGACTGGACGTGCTGGTCAACGCGGCGGGCATCCTGCGACCCGCACGCACCCACGAGATGCCGCTGGAGGTGTGGGACCGGGTGATCCGGGTGAATCTCACCGGCACCTTCCTGATGACCCAGGCCGCGCTGCCCGCGCTGCTGGACACCGGACGCGGCGTGGTGGTCAACATCTCCTCCACCGCGGCCTTCAGCGCGGCGCCCTACCTCGCCTCCTACGCGGCGTCCAAGGGCGGTGTGAACGCCTTCACGCACGCCATCGCGCTGGAGTACGCCAAGCAGGGTCTGCGCGCGGTGAACATCGTTCCGGCCGGTATCACCAGCGGCATCACGACGAAGTCCATCCTGGACCAGCCGGAGGGTTTCGACCCGCAGCTCTTCTCCCGGATGACCGGATGGCTCAACGGCGGCGCGCTCGGTTCTCCGGAGGACATCGCCGGAGTCGTCGCCATGGTCGCCTCCGACGACGGCAAATATATGACCGGCACCGAGATCAGGGTGGACGGCGGCGCGCTGATGTAGGTCAGCGGGGCGTCGCCACCAGCAGATGGTGCGGAATCGGCGCGCTGCCCAGCCGCCGGTGCTCGACCGCGCAGCCCGCCTGTTCCAGTGCCGCGATCACCTTCGGCACCGGGCGCAGGGTGAACCCGTACGACGTGAACGGAAGCTTCGCCATCGCGTCCGGATCACCGATGCCGATCACCAGACGCCCGCCCGGCCGGACCACCCTGGCGAGTTCGGCGCAGGCCGCCGCCAGGTCCGGCACGAAGTAGACGGTGTTGACGGTGATCGCGGCATCGAGACTGTCGTCAGGCAGCGGCAGCGCGGTGAGCGAGCCTTCCACCAGCCGCAGGCGACCGGCGGCGATGTCGCTTCCGTGCTTCGAGCGGGCGCGAGCCAGCATGTCGGCGGAGATCTCGACACCGTGCACGACGCCACTCGCGCCGACTCGCTCGAGCAGCAGGGACAGGCCCGCTCCACCGCCGAACCCCACGTCGGCCGCGGCACCGCCCGGCGCGATGTCGGCGGCCTGCACCGCCCCGGCGATGGCGACCTTGTTGCCGCGGTTGAGCACGAAGGCGACGCCCTTGCCGAGCACGCCGTGCGGATTCCCGAGCTGACCGGCGAGGGTGGACAACAGACGGGCCCGGACCGAGTTCATGCGCATCATCGTAACGACCGCTGCCGGGCGGGTGGCGCGGCGAAGATCCGAATACTGTTGCCTCCGGTATCCGTTCGGGTACGGCTTCGCCCAGGGAAAGAGGATCGCGATGCGCCGGCCGATGACCCTCCTCGCCGCCTGCGTGCTGGCATTGCTGCCCACCCAGCCCGCTTCGGCGGCCGGACCGTGGGGTCCGCTCGCGCCGCCGAATCCTTTCCTCGGGCCGACCGGCGGCGCCACCATGCACGGCGACGCGGGGTCCTCGGACGCGACGCCGCTGGCCGGGCCGGACGCCCGCGCCGCCGCGGTCGGCGCGTACCCGCTGGCTTCGGCGTGTCCCACCCTGCTGGAGGGATCGGACCGGCTCGTGGTCGCTCTGTGCACCGCGATCGCGGGACAGACCCCGACGGTGCATCTGCTCGATCCGGCGGCGCCAGGCCCGCTGGCGCCCTCGCTCGCCGCGCTGCCGTTGGCCAAGGGCAGTCTGCTCGGGGGTGTGTACGCCTACCTGGATCAGGACGACCGTTTGGTGGTCGTGGACGGCACCGACCGGTTGCTCCTGGTGCGGCACGAACGGGACGCGGCGGGAACGTGGCGGCTGATCGGCGAAGCGTCCGCCGACCTCGGGCCGGTGATCCCACCGGGGGACAACGTGACGGGACTCGTCCCGGACTGGTCGGGCAACGTGTGGTTCGCGACCGGCCGCGGCGTCGTCGGATTCGTCACCCCGGCCGGGCGGGTCACCGCGTTGACGCTGCCGGCGGGGGAGCAGGTGGCCAACAGCATCTCGGCGGCGCCGCGCGGGCTGGTCGCCGTGGCGACGACGCATGCGCTGTACGAACTGCGGGTCGGCGCGTCCGGCGCTCCGGAGATCGCGTGGCGCGCGGCCTACGACCGGGGATCGGCGCGCAAGCCCGGACAACTCAGCTGGGGCACCGGATCGACTCCCACCTACTTCGGTCCCGAGACCGGCGCCGACTATCTGACCATCGTCGACAACGCCGACGGACAGGTGCACGTCTTGGTGTTCCGTTCCGGCTCCGGCGAATTGGTGTGCACGGCTGCGGCGCTCGGCGCGGGCGGGCCGGGAAGCGAGAATTCGCCGGTCGGGATCGGCCGCTCGATCTTCGTGGCGAGCACCTACGGCTACCCGTATCCGGCGCTGCCCGAGGGAGCGGGACCGGCGTCGCCGCCGGATGCTCCGTTCACCGGCGGGATGACGCGGGTCGATGTCGCCGGCGACGGATGTCATGTGGTGTGGGAGAACGGGATCCGCAGTGCGGCCGTTCCGCGGTTGTCCACCGCCGACAGCCGGCTCTACACGGTCGCTCGCGTCGGTCCCGACCGCACCACGCCTGTGGACGGGTACGAGCTCACCGTCGTCGATCCCGAGACCGGTGCGGTCATCGCCTCGCACCCGCTCCCCGGCACCATCGTCGACGATCCGCTGCAGACCGCACCGTTGATCACTCGGGACCGCCATCTGCTGCAAGGCACGGTCACCGGGATACTTCGCGTCGGCTGAGCCCCCTTACCACGGTGAAGGTGATTCAGGTCACTTCCAGGGAGTGATTCGAGCCCCGGGGTGCTGTTGCGCCGCGAAGGCATGGACGCTCCGCGACTGTGACGCGCGTCTCTTCAACTCGGGTGCCACGGTGTCGATTTCGCGTCGCTCGACGCCTGGTAACGGCAGGTGAGGCGAAGATCACATCCCCCGTTATGGTTGCGGCTCCGGTGCTGCATCGAGCGTTCGGACCGGGTGAACCAGATCCTTTTCACTCATTGGTTAATGCGGAGCCTGTCGGGGAACTGCCCGGTCTTTCCGGTGCGCCGCTATGTCTATACCCGGTTTATTACCGCGTAAACAAACTTGTGGTCTCTTTCTATTGACGGGTGCTCAGCAATCGATCTTTCGTGCAAATGAACGTGCAGGTGGGGAGGGGTGTCGGGCACCATGGAGAGGTCTATCCAACTGCTCGGCTAACGCCCGCGGCGAGCGCCGATTCATTGCCGGGAAGCAATCCCGGCGACTTTTCGCTCCGTTTCGCCGGAGCGCTGTCCGCTGGCCGAAACCGCGGTCGCGCGGGTCGCATGCGGTTAGCTGGCACCGGGCTGAAAGGTGCTGCCGCCAGGGTTTGCTGAAGCGCTGCTTAATACGCTTGACCTCGGCAGGGAGGGTTGCGTAGGGGTAACGATTGTGTAGAGTTGACGGTAACGCTGGCCGCAGCTAGAGCAGCGACTCGCTGCGGCCAGCGGAACTCAAATGGGGGACTTCCGAACCGATCTGGCGCCGCTTAGCTGCCGATTGTCCCAGTCACTTCACTCAGCGTGTGCTGAATGTTGGCTGCGTCACAGCCACCGGCTGACTGCTCGATGCCCCGGCTCCTGGATTCGCCCGCTGTGTGGCCGCGCGGCGTCCCACTCCGAACACATACACCAGGAACAACGCCTCGGCGGTGAACCCGATCGCGATGCGAAGCGGCGCGGGCAACGGGCTCGGCGTCACGAATCCTTCGATGCAGCCGCACACCAGCAGCACTCCGACCAGGCCGAGCGCGACGGTCGCGGTCGCCCGTCCCTGCCTGGCCACCGCCTCCACCCGGCTGAGCCGTCCCGGATCGATCAGCGTCCAACCGAGTTTCAGGCCGACGCCGCCCGCGACGAACACCGCGGTCAGCTCCAGAGTGCCGTGCGGAAGGATGAAGCCGAAGAACGAATCCAGCCGCCCCGCCTCGGCCATCAGCCCGGCGCTGACGCCCAGATTGAGCGCGTTCATGAACAGCAGATAGACCGCGGGCAGGATCAAGACGCCGGTGAACAAGGCGATCGCCGTCACCCACGCGTTGTTGGTCCACACCTGCGCGGCGAAGGCCCCCTGCGGATGCTCCGAGTAGTACGTCTCGAACGCGCCGCCAGGTGCGGTGAGACTGCCTGTGTCATCGGGGATGCCGAGCGCATCCCGGGCGGAATCGAACCGATCCACCCAGACGGCCAACCCGGCCGACACCGACAGGAACGCCGCGGCCACGCAGGCCCACCAGGGCCACGACCGGTAGAGCGCCGCGGGGAAGCGATGGCTGAAGAACCGCCCGATCTCCTGCCAGGTGTCGGCTCGCGTCCCGAGCACCCGGCCGCGCGCACGCGCCAGCAGAGCGCTCAGCCCGGCGATCAGCTCCGGGTCGGGGCTGTGCGACTGCAACCGCGCCAGCTGCTGGGAGGTGCGGCGGTAGAGCACGACGAGTTCGTCCGCCTCCGCGCCGGTCAGCTTGCTCCGTTTGGACAGATAGTCGAGCCGGTCCCACGCCCTGCGGTGCGCCAGGCTGTATGCGTCCACGTCCATTCGGTTGCCTCCCACTCCCGCCGGTCGCAAGAATGCTATCGACATGGCTGAGTTCACCACCGGCGAAGCAGTGGCCTTGGAACTGCCGATCGCCCGGATCCCCACCAGGGCCACCGCGTTCCTGATCGACGTGCTGGCCCAGTGCGCGCTCGGGTTCGTGCTGTTGTTCGCGATCGTCACGCTGCTGCTGCCCGCGGGCGTCGACTCGGCGTGGCTGGACGTGGTCGTCCTGGTGACCATCGTGACGGTGCTGGTCGGCTACCCGGTGGCCTGCGAGACCGCTTGGCGCGGGCGGACGCTGGGAAAGCTGATGCTCGGGCTGCGGGTGGTGCGCCAAGACGGCGGGCCGATCGACTTCCGGCACGCGCTCACCCGCGGCCTCGCCGGCGCGATCGTCGATTTCTGGATGCTCGGCGGGTTCGGCGCCATCGCGGTGCTCACCTCGATGTGCTCGCCGCAGGCGCGGCGGATCGGTGACGTGCTCGCGGGCACCGTGGTCGTGCACGCGCAACACCCGCTGCCGCCGCCCGCGCTGGCGATCGCGCCGCCGTGGCTGACCGGCTGGAGCGCGCAGCTCGACCTGTCCGGGCTACCGGAAGACCTCGCGCTCGCGGCGCGGCAGTACCTGACGCGCTTGCGCACGCTGACGCCTGCGGCGCAACACCAACTGGGCACGGCGCTCGTGACCGAGGTGTGCGACCGGTTGCGCGTCGCGCCACCGGCCGGGTATCCGCCGTCGCAGGTGCTCGGCGCGGTCATCGCCGAACGGCAGCGCCGAGTGCTGCCGCGGCCGCTGTTCCCGGTGTTCCCGCCGCCCGCCGGTCAGCCGTTCGCCGCCAGGTAGTCGTCGATCTCGCGCAGATAGGCGTCCTGCCGGGCCGGGGTGATCCAGGAGGCGCGGAACGAGTTGCGGGCCAACTCGGTCAGCTGATCCACCCCAAGACCGCCCTCATCGGCGAGCGCGAGGTAGTTGTCGGCCACGTACGCGCCGAAGTACGCGGGGTCGTCGCTGTTGACCGTCACCGTCAGCCCGCGGTTCAGCAGGCCGACGATCTCTTCGGCTTTCATCCGCGCCGTGACGAAGGAGTTCGACACCGGGCAGCAGGTCAGGGCGATCCCTTTGGACGCGGCCAGTTCGACCAGACGGTCGTCCTCCACGATGTTGGTGCCGTGGTCGATGCGGTCGACGGCGATGTCCTCCAGCGCCTGGCGGATGTGCTCGATCGAATCCGGCTGGTCGATGTCGCAGTGTGCCGTCAGCAGGAAGCCTTCCGCGCGGGCGCGCTCGAAGACGGCGGCGAACTTGCTCGGCGGGTTGCCCCGCTCGTCGGAATCGAGCCCGACGCCGAGAATCCAGCTCTTGTACGGCAGCGCTTCCAGCAGCGTCGCCATGGCGTATTCCGCGGAGTGGTCGCGCAGGAAACACAGGATCAGTTCGGCGGACATCCCCAGTTCCCGCCGCGCCCGAGCGATCGCCGACCGGTATCCGCTGATCACCGTGGGGAACGGGATGCCGCGTCCGGTGTGGGCCTGCGGATCGAAGAAGAGTTCGACATGACGCACGCCTTGGCCGTGCGCCCGGCGCAGATAGTCGAAAGCGAGGTCGTGGAAGTCCTCCGGGCGCTGCAAAACGCGCATCGCGGGGTAGTAGACCTGGAGGAACGACGTCAGGTCGTGGAACCGATAGGTCTGCTTGACCTCCTCCACGCTCTTCTCCGGCAGTTCGATGCCGTTGCGCCGGGCGAGGCGGAACTTCAGCTCCGGCTCCAGCGTCCCTTCCAGATGCAGGTGCAGTTCCGCTTTGGGCAATCCGCGGACGAAGGCGGCGAGATCTGAGGCCATGGGGTCATGATCCTCCTCGGCGGGCGCGCGAGGACGCTCTTCGACGAGTCCGCGGCCCGACGGGAAGACTCAGAGGGCTCCGGATTGCTTCAGTTCCAGGTATTCGTCCGCCAGAGCCTCCGGCAGGCGTTCCGGGGACGCCGCGACGACCGCGATCCCGCTGCGGCGCAGCGATTCCTGAACCAGTGCGCGTTCGGCGAGCACGGATTCGGCGGCGGCCGCGGCGTAGAGGTCGTTCAGGTCTTCGCGCCGGGCGGCCGCCGCGGCGACATCCGGATCGGTCACCGAGACGATGAGCACCCGGTGCCGCTGCGCCAGGACCGGCAACACGGGCAACAGGTTCTCCTCCACCGCGGCGCCGTCGAGGCTGGTGAACCAGACCACCAGGCTGCGCCTGCGGGCGCGCTGAACGGCCGCTCGCACCAGTCCGGCGCTGTCGGTGTCGACGAGAGCGGGAGCGATTCCGGCCATGGCGTGCAGCAGCTTCGCCTGCAGACCTCTTCCGCCTGCACCGCGCACCTCGGCGCGCGCTCGGCGGTCGTAGGCGAGCAGATCGACCGAATCGCCCGCGGCGACCGCCAGACCGCCGAGCAGCAGGGCCGCCTCGATGCTCGCGTCCAAGCGCGTTCCGTCCCCGACCCGTCCCGCGCTGACCCGGCCGGTGTCCAGCAGCATCAGCACGTGCCGGTTGCGCTCCGGACGCCAGGTGCGGACCAGGACGTCGGTGGCGCGGGCGGTGGCGCGCCAGTCGATGGCGCGCACGTCGTCGCCGGCGACGTACTCGCGGAAGGAGTCGAATTCGGTGCCCTGACCGCGCAGGTTGGCCAGATTGCGGCCGTCGAGATGCTGCAATCGCTTGACTTTCGACCGCAGCAGCCGCTCAGCGCGGAACGCGGGCAGCGCCCGCACCCGGGCTGGCACGTCCCGTCTCGTCTGCCTGCCCGCCAGTCCGAGCGGGCCGAGCAGTCGCACCGTGACCTGGCCGGCCACCCGGTCGCCGCGGTAGGCGGGCGTGAGCGTGGTGCGGAGACGGACTTTGGTGCCAGGGGGGAGATCCAGGCCGTGCGTGCGGTTCTCGGCGCGTGCGCTGCCGGGCCAGTCGTCCCAGACCGTGCCGCGCAGTCGGCGCGCTCCGGTGTTGACCGCGACGAGTTCCACTTCGACGGAGCGCCCGAGCCGCACCGTGGTCAGTGCCTCGCGGGAAAGCGTCAGGTCCCGCGCGCGCCCCACCGCGGCGAGATCGATGAGCAGCCCGGCGGCCAGGACGCAGGTCACCACGACCACGCCGAGCACGGACGGCAGGACCAGGGTGACGAACAGGGCCGCAACGCCTGCCGCGGCGGCCAGCCGACCGGTGACGACCATCGGCTACACCGGGACCGGAACCGAAAGCAGCAGCGACGACAGCACGCCCTCGGTGGTCACGCCGTCCAGTTCGGCTTCTGGACGCAGGTGCAGGCGGTGCCGCAGCACGGCGACGGCGACGGCCTTCACATCGTCCGGTGTGACGAAGCCGCGTCCGTTGAGCCAGGCGAACGCGCGGGCGGCCGCCATCAGCGCGGTCGCGCCACGGGTCGACGCGCCGTGCCGCACAGCGGGCGAGGTGCGGGTGGCCCGGCACACGTCGACGGTGTAGGCGAGCACCTCGGGGCTGATCGTGGTCTGCGCGATCGCGGCGCGCGCGGCGGCGATGTGCGCCGGGCCCGCGACCGGGCGCAGCCCGGCGGCGGTGAGGTCGCGCGGATCGAAGCCCGCGGCATGGCGTTGCAGGATGCGGAACTCGTCGTCGCGGCCGGGGAGGTGGATGTCCACCTTGAACAGGAACCGGTCCAGCTGCGCCTCCGGCAGCGGATAGGTGCCCTCCTGCTCGATCGGGTTCTGAGTAGCGACGACGACGAACGGATCGGGCAGCGGCTGCGGCTTCCCGTCCACCGAGACCTGGCGCTCCTCCATCGACTCCAGCAGGGCCGACTGGGTCTTCGGCGGCGTGCGGTTGATCTCGTCGGCGAGCAGCAGGTTGGTGAACACCGGACCCTGCCGGAAGGTGAACTCGGCGGAGTGCGGATCGTAGATCTGCGACCCGGTGACGTCGCCCGGCATCAGGTCCGGGGTGAACTGCACCCGCGCGTGCTCCAGGTCGAGCGCCGTGGCCAGCGCCCGCACCAGCAGTGTCTTGGCCACCCCCGGCACGCCTTCGAGCAGTACGTGGCCGCGGCACAGCAGGGCGAGTACCAGGTACATGACCGCGTTGTCGTTGCCGACCACCGCTTTGCCGATCTCGGCGCGCAGGGCGTGGAACGCGGCGCCCGCTTGCTCGGCCGTCGGGGTGGTTTCGGTGCTGGTCATTGCGTCTCCTGTGGTTCGCGGGCGTTCCCGCAGGCCATGAGCCGGACAAGCGGTGCGCGACGGCGTCTCATCCGACCTCCGATTCGATCCGTTCGAGCTGAGCGGCGACCATCCGGAGGGTCTCCGGATCGGGCACCGGGCCGAACAGCGCGGCGCCGATCCGGGCGGGGTCGGCGCCGATGCGCGCCGCGATCACGGCGACGATCCGGTCCGGCGGGGTGTCGGCCGTGATGCCGAGCGGGGTGCGAACGCGGCGCAGCGTGGCCGCCCGCAGCTTCCCCGCGACGTGATCGTGGTCCTTCGCGCGGCGGTACAGCGCCGCCTGGCCCGCGAGCAGTTCGTTCGCGGCCACCTCGACCGGCCGCGGCTCGCGCACCAGAGCACCCCGTCTGCGGGCACGCCACCACACCACCACCGCGGCGGCGATGAGGAACTGCACGCCGCCGTAGAAGATCGGCGCGGGCAGCCGATCCCAGATCGCGTCCTCGCCCGTCCCGAAGCCGGGGCGGTCCGGCGGCGGGACATCGGGCAGATCCGGGGGCGGTTGCGGTGGCGGGGCGGTCGGCGCGACCGGCGCGCCGCAGGACTGCAGAGCGCCGTAGACCAGCAGCAACACCGCGGCCGTCACGGCGAGCACCGCCCAGAACCGGGGGTCGCGCAGCACCTTCGGCAGCGGCGGCAGTGTGCGCCCGGTGCGCGGAGCCCGCTCAACCGCCTCGATCTCCACCGGTTCCGGTGCGGGCGGGGGAGCGGATGCGGAGAACCGGTCGGCGTACTCCAGCCTGCGGTACTCGTCCTCGGTCGCGCGGCGTCCGCCGTAGACCACCTCGTCGAAACTTTGTGCGGCCGGCTGGATCTCGGTGGCGGTCTCGAGCGGCAGCGCGGTCGTCACGTCGTCGGCGGTCTCCCGCGCGGTGCGCGACCGCCGGACCTCGAGCACACCGCCTTGCTCCAGGCCGCGCAGCACGGCGCGGAAACGTTCCCGCAGGGCACGGTCGAAATCCCGCTGCCGAGCGGCGGATTCGGCGGCGGCGCGATGTTCGGCGGCGGCGCCGAGTCGTGGGGTGCCCGGCGCCGGGTCGTTCGTGGTGTGCGGACCTTTCGACAACACGACCTCGGCCGGTCGCTGCCCCGGCGGGGCGGGATCGCTCATCGCGCCTGCCTCCGGGGAATGCGGATGTCCAATCCCTCTCTGCGACAGCGCCGATCGACGTAGCACACCACGCGCGACGAAGCCTCGACCACTTCGCCGAATGCCGTCAGCAGCAGAACCGCCGACGTGACCAGCACGAGCACCGGCCAGCGGTGGGTGCCGGAGAAATCCGAGACGAACAGCGGAATGGCCAGCAGCGGGACCGCGAGCAGCGTGAACAGCGCCCGCTGGACGATCCAGAGCCCGGTGGTCGGCCACTCCGCGCCCTCCGCGAGCAGTTTCGCGCGTGCGACGCCGTCGCGATGCGAAGTGCGCTCGACGAACAACACCGGCACCGTCACCCAGCGGCGGGCGCGCAGCCAGCCCAGCCAGATCCCGGCGAGCGGCAGCGTGACGATCGGCAGGCCGCTCACCGCGAGCACGCCGACCCCGACCACGGTGAACAACAGTTGGAACACCAGCAGCGGGCCGAGCGTCGCGCCGAATCGGCGGAGCGCCGTCCCCTGGCCGATCGGCGCGCCGCCGACGGTCGCGAGCCCGAGGGCCACGGTCGTGGCGCGTAACGCGAACCGCAGCAGCCACGCGCAGGCCGCGGTGGCCAGGATCGCCGACCACGCGGTGCCGGTGTCGGAGCCGCCGGTGAGCGCGGAGCCGCCCGCGGTCACCGCGACGACCACGGCCTCGGCGAGTAGGAATCCCGGCACGCTCACCCAGGCCAGGGCGCGGATGTTCGCCTGGATCAGCGCGAACGGCACATCGAGCAGTTCACGGAAACTCAGCGGTCGGATCGGCACCGTCGTTCCAGGAGACCCCGGTACCGGATCTGTTCCCGCCCCGACGGCGCCGGCCGGTTCGGCGGCTGGCAGCACGGGCCGAGTCTAACCGTCAGCGTCGCAGTAAGCGGTCCACCACGTGCCGGTAGCGAACCGGATCGATCGGCGGGAGGCCGAGCAGCGCGCGCAGGTAGACGCCGTCGCCGACCAGCCGGATGAGGTCGGCCCGCACCGGGTCGTCGACCTCCTCGTCCAGACCGTCCGACCAGGAAGTCATCATGTCGGCCAGCGCCCGCTGCACCTCGCCCGGCTCCGGGGTGGCGTCGATGGTGCGCATGGTCGCGAGCATCGACCGGTAGAGCTCGAGTTCTACCGCTTCCGCCTCGTCGGCCGGGTTCGGCGTCTGCAGGTACCACTCGGCAACCGAGCCGCCTTTGGCGACCGCGCTGTCCAGCTGCTGGCCCGCACGGTCGGCCAGTCTGCGGACCAAGCCCGCTAGCAGGGCGTCTTTGCTCTTGAAGTGATAGAGCAAGCCGCCTTTGGAGACGCCCGCGGTGGCCGCGACGTTCTCCAACGTCACGTGCGCCATGCCTTTTTCCAGGAGCAAGGTCTCGAGCGCGTCCAGGATGCGGTCGCGGGTGTCAGCCGTCACCAGGATGACTATACCGTCCAGACGGTTAGGTGGGTACTATACCGTCTGGACGGTAAGAAACCAGACGACGGAAGTCGAGAAAGTCATGACCCCCCAGACCACCCCGGCCACGGAACTATCGACCAACGCCCCGCCCCGCGCGGGGGCACGCGAGTGGGTGGGGTTGTCCGTGCTGGCCCTGGCCCTCCTGTTGCTGGCCGTCGACGCGACGGTGCTCGATCTGGCCGTGCCCGCGATCAGCGCCGATCTCGCGCCCACCACGCCGCAACTGCTGTGGATCATCGACGTCTACTCGTTCGTGCTCGCCGGACTGCTCGTGGTCATGGGCAATCTGGGCGACCGGATCGGGCGGCGCAAGCTGCTGTTGCTCGGCGCGGCCGGATTCGGCGCGGCCTCTGTGCTGGCGGCGTGGGCCCTCACTCCGGAGATGCTCATCGCGGCACGCGTGCTGCAGGGTGTCGCCGGCGCGACGTTGATGCCCGCCACGCTGGCGTTGATCCGGTCGATGTTCCTCCATCCGCGGCAGCGAACCGTCGCGATCGCGGTGTGGAGCGCGATGGCGGGCGGTGGCGCCGCGGCGGGACCGCTGTTGGGCGGCTGGCTGCTCGAGCACTACTGGTGGGGTTCGGTCTTCCTGGTGAACCTGCCGGTCATGCTGGTGCTGATCGGACTGGGTCCGGTGCTGATCCCGGAGTCGCGTGATCCGCGACCCGGTCGCTTCGACCTGCTCAGCGCCGTGCTGTCGATGCTCGCGCTGGTGCCGGTGGTGTACGCGGTGAAGGAATGCGCCGCGCACGGTCCGAGCGTGCGGGTCGCGGTGGTCGGCGTGCTCGGCCTGCTGGCAGGCGCGTGGTTCGTGCGCAGGCAGCGACGGCTGGCGCAACCGATGCTGGATCTGGCGCTGTTCGCGCTGCCGAAGTTCCGTACGGCGGTGCTGACCAATCTGCTCGCGGTGTTCGCGCTGGCCGGTGTGCTGTTCTTCGGCTCGCAGTATCTCCAGCTGGTGCTGGGGCGCTCCCCGCTGCAGGCCGGTTTGCTGCTGCTGCCCGGTCTGACGGCCGGGATGATCGCCTCGCTCGCCGCGGCCTGGTTGGTGCGGCGACTGCGGCCGGGCACGGTGCTCGGCGGCGCGCTGATCACGGCGGCGGCGGGCGCGGCGCTGTTCGGCTTGCTCCGCCCCGACGCGGCCACCAGTACGACGCCGTTCGTGCTCGGTTTCCTGCTCATCGGGGCGGGAGTCGGTGTCGCGCTGACCGTGTCGTCGGATCTGGTGGTCGGCTCCGCGCCGCCGGAACGCGCGGGTGCGGCCGCCGCGGTCTCCGAGACCGCGTACGAGACGGGCGTCGCGCTGGGCGTCGCGATACTCGGCAGCGTGGTCATGGCGATCTTCCGCAACGGCATCGACCCGACCCACGTGCCCGGAGACCGGATGGCGGCCGCGTCCGAATCGCTGGGCGCCGCCACCGCTTTCGCCCGTGAACTGCCGGAGGCCGCCGGGCGCTCGTTCCTCGCCTCGGTGCACGAGTCCTTCGTCTCCGGCATTCACTTCGCGGCCGTCGGCACCACCTCGATTCTGTTGATCGCGGCGGTGGTGGCGTTCCGGTTGCGCCGAGTGCGTGGATGATTTCTGTCAGGTGGGCGGCACGCGCTGCGCCCATGTCGGTACCCAAACGTCTGCGGCGGGTGCGTGCGCTCGCCTCGCGTCGAGGTAGTCGCGAAGTTCGACGAGGGCGGGATGGGGATTGTCACCGCGCCAGATCATCGACATCGGGTAGACCGGCGTCGGCTGACGCACCGGAATTCGCCGCAGGTCGTAGCGGTCCGGCCACAGATACCGCGACCCTTCGCCGATCAGGGTCGCCAGGTCCGACGCCTCCGCGATCTCGTCCAGCAGAGCCTCTTTCGCGAAGACCGGGCCGAGAATGTCGATGGTGAACCCGAAGGTGGTCGCGAATTCGGCGTAGTAGTCGGCCACCTCGCCACGGACAGGCAGGCCCGGCATCCAGATCCGGTGCCCGGCAAGCTGCCAGGGCGTGACGGCGCGGGCGGTGGCGAGCGGGTGGCGGGGGCCGACCAGCAACTGGTGCGGCTCGTCGATCACTCGGGCAGTGCTGATCGCGTCGGGGAGACGCTGCCGCGGGGGGACGGCGTGGAAGGTGGCATCGATTGTTCCGGCTTCCACGGCGGCGATCGCCGCGTCGAGGTCGGCGTCGAGGGTGACGACGTCCAAATCGATGCCGGGATGCGTGCGGTGGAAATCCTGGAGCAGCACTCCGGTCACGATTCGCCGGGCGACGATGTCGACACGGAGCACGCGCCGGCCAGGGCGCACCGAGGCGTCGGCGCGCTCGGCGACCCGGAGCAATTCACGGGCGTGCGGCAGGAAGGCTTGACCGTCGATGGTGAGTTGAGCGCCGCGTGCGGTGCGGGCGAACAAGCGCACGCCGAGGTCTTTCTCCAGCGACGCGATGCGCTTGGAGACCGCCTGCTGAGTGATCGCGAGTTCCGCGGCGGCTTCTTGGAATTGGCCGGCGTCCGCGGCGGCGACGAAGGTTCGCACGGCGTTGAGATCCACGCGGAAACCCTAGCCACACAACGAATCGTTGTGGCTCGCCGCCCGATCGGTTGTTTGATTCGGCGTCATCGGTCTTGCTTTGATCACGGCGATCAACAGCGAGTTGTCCGAAGCGGGAGGTGCGCAGCTTGGCGACCGGACGATCCCTGGGGCGGCCGTTCGGTTGGCTGTGGACGGCCTACGCGGTCAGCGCCTACGGCTCCGGGCTCGGATTCGGCGCCTTGCCGCTGATCGCCGTCCTGGTGTTGCACGCGGGACCCGCGCAGGTGTCCGCGCTGTCGGCGGTGGGGCCTGCGGTGGGCGCGCTGATCGCGTTGCCGCTCGGGCCGTGGGTGGAGTTCCGCCGCAAGCGGCCGGTGCTGATCGCGATGGACCTGATCCGGTTCGCGGTCATGATGACGATCCCGCTCGCCTACGCCTTCGGCCGGCTCGGTTTCGTCCAATTGCTGGCGGTCTCCGCGGTGGTCGCGGCGGCCAAGATCGCCTTCAACGCGGCGAGCGGCGCGTATCTCAAAGCCATCGTGCGGCCGCAGGACCTACTCGTGGCCAACGCGCGGTTCGAATCGACCACGTGGAGCTCCATAGCCGTCGGGCCGCCGCTGGGCGGGGCGGCGATCGGCCTGTTCGGACCGGTCACCACCGTGGTTGCCGATGCGCTGAGCTACCTGTGCTCCGCGCTGGCGGTCACGGCGATTCGCGGCCGGGAGGACACCCCGCGGCGAACCGGCGAGCGCAGGATGCGGGCCGCTGAGTTGCTCGACGGCTGGCGGCACATTCTGGGTCATCCTGGCCTGCGGGCGCTCTACTTCAACCAATTGCTGGTCGGCGGGTTGATCATGGCCACCGAGCCGTTGCTGGCCGTACTGCTGCTCGGTGAGCTCGGCTTCCCACCCTGGCAGTACTGCCTGGCGTTCGCCGCCCCTTGCGTCGGCGGGCTGATCGGCGCACGCCTCGCCGGTCGTGTCGTACGGCGGTACGGCCGGCACCCGGTCCTGCGTACCGTCGGCACGCTGCGCGCGATCTGGCTGATCGGCCTCGCGTTCGTCCAGCCAGGTGTCGCGGGCCTGGCGACGGTGATCGCTGTCGAGCTCGCGATCATCGTCAGCATGAGCCTGTACAACCCGGTACTGGCCACCTATCGGCTCGAGCACACACCGGAGGACCGCGTCGCCCGCGCCTTGTCGGCCTGGTCGATCAGCAGCAGCGCCGCCATCGCCGCGCTCAGCGCGCTCGGCGGACTGCTCGCCGACGCCACCAGCCCACGCACGGCGATCACAGTCGCGGGACTGCTGATTCTCGCCAGCCCGTTGCTGCTACCCCGCCGCGAGGATTCCGCTCCCGACCAGGCGACAGCCGATGCCCGGCCACCGGCAGCGAGCATTTCCGCGCCGCACGACCGGTCGCTGAGACCGTCGAAATGCTCGCCGGAACATCTGCACGGTGAAGACGTCGTCAGGCCGGGCGGGCGAGCCGGGTCGGCGCCAGGCGGCCGCGAAGGGTGACGGAGTCGCCGAGCTGCCAATGCCGCGCCTCCGGCTCGGCAGCCGCCGCGACGGTCGTGCTGGAGGCGAGCAGCAAGCCCTCTTGCTTGGCGAGTTCGCACAGGCGGGCCGCTTCGTTGACCGCGTCGCCGATGACGGTGAACTCGTAGCGCTGATGCGCGCCGACATTGCCCGCGACCACCCGGCCCGCGGCCACGCCGATGGCGGCGACGAAATCGGCCGCGTCGCTGTCGAGCCTGGCCCGGATCGCGCGGGCGGTGGCCAGCGCCGCGCCCGGTGCGTCGGCCAGCGGCGCGGGCGTGCCGAAGACGGCGAGGGCCGCGTCGCCCTCGAATTTGTTCACCAGCCCGCCGTGGCGCTCCACCTCGTCGACGACGATGCCGAAGAACCGATTGAGGATGGCGACCATCTCCGGCGCGGGGATGCTCGCGGCCATCGTCGTCGAGCCGACGATGTCGATGAACAGGGCGGCGGCATCGGTCTCCACACCGCCGAGCGTCGGGTCGCCCGCCAGTGCGGCCGCGGCGACCTCGCGCCCGACATGCCTGCCGAACAGGTCCCTGATCTGCTCGCGCTCGCGCAGCCCTTCCACCATATGGTTGAAACCGCTCTGCAGCTCACCGAGTTCGGTGCCGTCGTAGACGGCCAGCGCCACATCGAAATCGCCGTCCTCCACCTGACGCATCGCCCGGCGCACGCCGCGGATGGGAGCGACGGTCGCGGCCAGGGTCTGCGTCATCAGCAGCAGACCGAAGACCAGCGTCGCACCGCCGAGCGACAGCACGCAGACCGCCAGCCGCGCCTTGGTGACGTCCTGCATCGTGAGCGCCAGCACCGCGAGCACCATCATCCCGGCCACCGGCAGGCCGGAGCCGACCATCCAGACGATGAGCGAGCGCCCGAAGACGCCGATGTCGCGGCGCCGGCCGGAATCCGCCGCTTCCAGCACCCTGGCGGTGACCGGCCGCAGCGCGAACTCGATGATCAGATAGCTGTTGGCGCACACCACGATGGCGCTGAACGCGATGCCGAAGGCCACTTTCGGGATCAACCGCGGTTCGGCGAGGCCGTACAGCGTGGTCAGCAGCACGAGTCCGCCGCACCACAGCAGCGCTTGATCGCGCACCAGCTTGCGGGGCACCGCCGCGGCCGCGGCTTGCTCGTCCTCGGTCGGCACGTGCTCGGGGTCGGTGGCCCAGCGCAGAACGCGCAACCCGCGGCTGGTGCCCCACCACAGCCCGAGCAACAGCGCGCAGGCCGCGTACAGCGGCGCGGCGAGCGCGTCGAGCAGCAAGAGATCCTGGGTGAACACCGATGGACCCGGCAGGACGAAGCCGACCAGGACGATCGACACGACCATGCCGGTGAGATTGCCCAGCAGCGTGGGCACCGTGAGCAACAACTGAACGCGGATACGGCGCACCCCCGACGACTCC
Organism: Nocardia implantans; assembly: GCF_035544775.1. NCBI lineage: Bacteria > Bacillati > Actinomycetota > Actinomycetes > Mycobacteriales > Nocardiaceae > Nocardia > Nocardia implantans. The sequence goes on from NZ_JAYKYQ010000001.1 coordinate 601,327, forward strand.
TCGGCGGACCCGAGCAATCGCGACCCCCACGGCGCCGCGGCGAGCGTCACCTCCCTGTGCTGCATGGGTGCAGCGTATGCCGAGCAGCGCCGCGGCGTGGCGGACGCGACCCGGCGACCCGGTCCGCGAATCGTTTCTGCCGTACGCGCCGAAGGCAGGTTCCAGGCGAGGACTCGTCGAGGCCGCAGAAAGGGCCGATCGGTACATGCGCGGACGTCTTGTGGCGTAGTCGAAATCCGAATCGGGTCCCGAAGGGCGCGGCGCGGTCGTTACTCGCGCTGTGCCGTCGCGCAAGGCCCGATCCGGCGGGGAGGCCCCGGCTGCGCCGATCCGCGGGCAGTGTGCCTGTACAGGGCCGATCCGCAGTGGCGGAGCATCCCTCCGCAGGTCTTCCGGCGCGACAGACCGGCGGTGCCGTCAGTGTCCGGCGGCAGGTCGCACCTCCGCAGGCCCGTCCGGCGCGGCAGACCTGCGGTGCCGTCAGTGGCCCGGTGGCAGCTCGCGGCGATTGGGCTCGGGAAGTTCGGGACGGTGGTGGCCCGGCAGTTCGTCCCTGCGGGCGCCGGTGGGCAGGCCGTAGCCGGCGGCGCCGGTGGGTGGAAGCGAGGAATAGCGCGGCGCGGGGTAGGCGGCGTCGACAACGGTCGAAGCGATGTGCTGGGCGTGCGCGATCTCGGGCGCGCCGGGCTGCAGCTGGTAGCCGACGGCCTGCGGGTGCGAGGTCTGGCCGTCGACGGTGACCTTGCGGGTGCGCCGCAGCGTGAAGGTGATCTCCTCGACCTCCTCGAACGCCTGCCGCGCGGTGCGCAACGGATGCGTCGCCGTGTCGATCGCGTTGGCGACGAACGACGGAACCAGCGGCCGGATGAAACGCGCCGCGGTGTCGGTGAACGGGATCGCGCCGATCAGCGGCAGCTCGAGACCGCCGCTCGGCGCCGGCGCCACGGCGGGCGCCTGCGGGTGCGCGCCGGTGGGAGCGGGTAGGTTCGGCGTCGCCTCGTCGGGCATGGCGCTGTCCTTTCGGTCGTCCGCCGCGGCGGCGGGAAGTTCGGGGCGGCGCGGCGGCTCGGTGATGCCGATCTCGATGCCGCCGATGGCCGCGATGATGCGGGTGCGCTGCCGTTCCCGGTCGATGGCCGTGTCCGCCTCGACGGCGAGGCGGGCGGCGGTGAGCTGCTGCTCGGCGCGCATGGCCTCCGCCTCGGCGCGCACTTCGGCCTGCTTGACCGCGATCGCCGTGTCGGCTTCCCGCTCGGCGCGGTCGAGCACGGTGCGCGCCGCGTTGTGCCGGTCGAACGAGGTCTCGCCACGCCACCAGCGCAGTGCCAGCGGCAGCAGGGCGAGCGCGACGAACGCCACGATGGTGAGGACGCGCAGCGGCAGCGCGTGGTGCACGGTGTAGTCGTTCATCGCCTGCCAGCGCGCGCCGAGCCCGCGGTCGGCGTCGTCGAAGGCGGCGGTCCGTGCGGCCGTCAGGGCGGCCTGGCCCGCGTCGATCCTGCGGTCCGCCGCGTCGACCCGGTCCCGCGCGGTGGCGAGCTGCTTACGCGCGTCGTCGAGCATGGCGTCGGCGGTCCGTGCCTCCGGTCCGCGGCCCGGCACGCCGGTGATCCTGGTCCGAGGGCACTCGGGGGTCGGGTTGAACTCACAGCGCGCGATCACCAAGGCGTGATCGATATCGTTCTGCGCCATGGCGATCGCCTGTTCGAGCGCGGCGCGGTCGGCCCGCGCCCGGTCCAGTTCCGCCTGCGCCGCGACGACCCGCGGCGCCGAATCGAGCGAGCGCTGCGCCTGCTGCTCGAGCACCCGGTCGACGGACCCGCTGAACAAGACGATCGCGGCCAGTTCCGCGAGCAATCCACCGGCCAGCACGGCGACCGCGCCGCGGGCGATCGATCCGAGCCGATCCGGTCCGCCACTCGGCCGCGCCGTCGCCAGCGCACGGGCGAGCGCGCCGATCAGCGCGGCGAGCACGATGCCGCAGACCACGGCGGCCCACCAGGGCCACGCGGAGGCGGCGGCGAGGGCGGCGACGACACCGGAGATCGTGGCGAACAGCAGCACGACAGCACCGGTGACGGCGTATCCGGCGCGCTCGTGGCGATCCTCGACGGCGCTGGTCCGGCCGCCGCCGAGCCAGGTGAACAAGCCGGTGACGGTCATCGGAATGCACATCCTTCACGTCCCAGGCGCATCACGGGCGCGACGAAACTGTCACGGATTCGTTGTGACAGCGTGACAGGCTCGCCCGCTGCGCAGCGAGCAGGAACGGCTCGATGTGGCCAGGCTCACAGCTCATTCCGCGTAGGGCGCGGCGCGGCCGGTTCGTTCGCCTACGCTGGCGCGGTGATTCGTATCGGGGTGGGCGATTGCGGGAGGTCACGACGTGCGCGGACTCGGGTTGACGCTGCTGGCGGCGGCGCTGCTGATGTGGCCGGTTAGCGCGGGCGCCGGCCCGGCCGAGCCATCGCTCGACCGGCTGGTCGCGCTGGTGGCCGAGCGCTTGGACACCGCCGACGCGGTGGCGGCGGCGAAGTGGGTCGCCGCGGGCGAGCGCGGCATCGAGCCCGCCATCGACGATCCGGTCCGGGAGGCGGAGGTCTACAACACCATGGCCAGGCTCGGCCACGATCGTGAGCTGCCGGAAGGCTGGGTGCGGCAGGTCTTCTTCGGGCAGATCGAGGCCAACAAGACGGTGCAGCGCGGGCTGATGGCGCGGTGGCGCTTCGACCCGGCGGCGGCGCCGAGCGTGCCGGTGGGGCTCGATTCGGTGCGCCCGGTCATCGACCGGGTGAATGTCGAGATCCTCGATCAGCTCGCCAGGCACCGGGCCGAGCTGACCGCGCCGGACTGCGCGGAACAGTTGGCGCGCAGCGTCTTCGGCGTGTTCGCCACCGACCGTTCCGACGCGCTGCACCGAGCGGCGCTGGTGCGCGCCGCCGTGTCGCTGTGCCCGGCGTAGGCCGCGCGGAAGCCCCGCTGGGCGCCCCATTTCCGAAGATGTGTCCAACGCCACTGCCCGATATTTGCTGGATATGTGCTGAAGCCCACAGTGGACAAAAGAGGCCGGACGGTCGGATCATATTCACTGCTTGTCACGCAGCTGTCGGAAATCTCTCACCGGTGCGATCGCCGAGTTAGCCGCCGCCACTTGGTTTGCCGGGCGTCCCACGGGGGAAATCCATTTCGACGCAGGTGAGGGCGGTTTCGCGACCTTGTGAGGAAGGTCTCGGGTCGGTGTCGCGCGCCGGTTTTCCCAGCTGGCACCGGGTGCCAAGGGGATCGATCGCATGGCACTCGCTGCTTTACACTGGACGACGCGCACACGTGGAGGACCCGATGCAGAAGCCCAGCTAAACCTGGTTATTAGCACAACCTAAGTTGGTTGGGCCCTGGACCTGACTTATCGTTTGCTCTTACGCCGAACACAGAACGTTCGGCTACCTCGCCCGCTCGGGCAGCCCTAGCCAGGTGCTCAGCGTAGCGGGCGAGCACCCGCTCGGAGGTAAGGATCTTGTTAGGGATCCGTTACCGAAGGGCACCCACTACGTCACAGAAGCGGGTGGACAACTGCACACCTGATCGCACGCCGAAGACCATCAGCGCGGCTGGCTTCGGAACGTATGGGCGCAGTCTTGTACGGAGGCGTTCGACGAAAGGCCGTTTTTCTTCGAAGGCCGACTTTCTTGAAGGCAGAGGCATGACGCAACTTCCTGGCCACCGGTCACCTGGACCCATCGGGCTCTACGACCCGGCGAACGAGCACGACGCCTGCGGCGTCGCATTCGTCGTCGACATGCACGGCCGCCGCAGCCGCGACATCGTCGACAAGGCTATTACGGCTCTGTTGAACCTGGAGCACCGTGGCGCCGCCGGCGCCGAGCCCAACAGCGGCGACGGTGCGGGCATCCTGATCCAGGTCCCGGACCGCTTCTTCCGCGCCATCGTGGACTTCGAGTTGCCGCCGGAGGGCTCCTACGCCACCGGCATCGCCTTCCTGCCGCAGGCCCGCCGCGAAGCCGCGCGCGCCGCCTACGGCGTGGAGAAGATCGTCAAGGAAGAGGGCCTCGAGGTCCTCGGCTGGCGCGAGGTGCCGATCGACGAGTCGTCGCTGGGCGCGCTGGCGCGCGACGCCATGCCGAGCTTCCGGCAGATCTTCATCGCATCGCCGAAGGGCGCCTCCGATCCGCTGTCGGACATGGATCTGGAGCGTCGCGCCTACGTGGTGCGCAAGCGCGTCGAGCGCGAACTGGGGTCGGCCGGAGCCGGTGAGGGTGCGGTCGGCAGGGAGTCGGTCTACTTCCCGAGCCTGTCGGGGCAGACCTTCGTCTACAAGGGCATGTTCACCACGCCGCAGTTGCGCGCGTTCTACCTGGATCTGCAGGACTCCCGGGTGGAGAGCGCCCTCGGCATCGTGCACTCCCGGTTCTCCACCAACACCTTCCCGTCCTGGCCGCTGGCGCACCCGTTCCGCCGGGTGGCGCACAACGGTGAGATCAACACCGTCACCGGCAACGAGAACTGGATGCGCGCCCGCGAGGCGCTGCTGCGCAGCGACGTCTTCGGCGTCGACTCGGCGGGCAAGAACCGGCTGGAGAAGATCTTCCCCGTCTGTACCCCGGGGGCCAGCGACACCGCCCGGTTCGACGAGGTGCTGGAACTGCTGCACCTCGGCGGCCGCAGCTTGCCCCACGCCGTGCTGATGATGATTCCCGAGGCATGGGAACGCAACGAGACCATGGACCCGCAGCGGCGGGCCTTCTACGAGTACCACTCGATGCTGATGGAGCCGTGGGACGGCCCCGCGTCGGTGTGCTTCACCGACGGCACCGTCGTCGGCGCCGTGCTCGACCGCAACGGCCTGCGGCCGAGCCGCATCTGGGTGACCGAGGACGGCCTGGTCGTGATGGCCTCCGAGGTCGGCGTGCTGGACATCGACCCGTCCAAGGTGGTCAAGAAGGCGCGCCTGCAGCCGGGCCGCATGTTCCTGGTCGACACCGCCCAGGGCCGCATCGTCGGCGACGAAGAGGTCAAGTCCCAGCTCGCCGCCGAGCACCCGTACCAGGAGTGGCTGGACGCGGGCGTCTCCCGCCTCGCCGACCTGCCCGACCGCCCGCACGTGCACATGTCGCACGACCGCGTGCTGATCCGTCAGCAGATCTTCGGATACACCACCGAGGAGCTCAACCTGCTGATCTCGCCGATGGCCAAGACCGGCGGCGAAGCGCTCGGCTCGATGGGCACCGACACCCCGATCGCGGTGCTCTCGGCCCGTCCGCGCCTGCTGTTCGACTACTTCTCCCAGCTGTTCGCGCAGGTCACGAACCCGCCGCTGGACGCGATCCGGGAAGAGGTGGTCACCAGCCTCAAGCGCAACATCGGCCCGGAGGCCGACCTGCTGCACCCGGGGCCGGAGTCCTGCAACATGATCGCGCTGGAGCAGCCGATCCTGGACAACGACGAGCTGGCCAAGCTCGTGCACATCAACGACGACGGATCGCACCCCGAGCTGCGCTCGGTGGTCGTGCGCGGCCTGTACCCGGTGAAGAAGGGCGGCAAGGGCCTGCGCAAGGCGCTGGAGGCGATCAACACCCAGGTGTCGGCCGCCATCGACGGCGGGGCGCGGATCATCGTGCTCTCCGACCGCGAGTCCAACGAGAAGCTGGCGCCGATCCCGTCGCTGCTGCTGACCTCCTCGGTGCACCACCACTTGGTGCGCGAGCGCACCCGCACCATGGTCGGCCTCGTCGTCGAAGCCGGTGACGCCCGCGAGGTGCACCACATGGCCACCCTGGTCGGCTTCGGCGCCGCCGCGATCAACCCCTACATGGCCTTCGAGACCATCGAGGACATGCTCGAGCGCGGCGCGCTGGAGATGCCGGGCAGCACCGGCGACCTGGCCGCCGACTACCGCAAGGCGGTCGCGAACTACAACAAGGCCGCGGGCAAGGGCGTGCTGAAGGTGATGTCCAAGATGGGCATCTCCACGCTGGCCTCCTACAACGGCGCCCAGCTGTTCCAGGTGATCGGCCTGTCGCAGGAGCTGGTGGACGAGTACTTCACCGGCCTGCGCTCGCACCTGGACGGCATCGGCCTCGACGAGATCGCCGAGGACGTCGCCCAGCGGCACCGCATCGCGTTCCTGGAGAACCGCAACGAGCGCGCGCACCGCGAGCTCGAGGTCGGCGGTGAGTACCAGTGGCGGCGCGAGGGCGAATACCACCTGTTCAACCCGGACACGGTATTCAAGCTGCAGCACGCGACCCGGTCCGGCCAGTACTCGATCTTCAAGGAGTACACCAAGCTGGTCGACGACCAGTCCGAGCGGCTGGCGTCGCTGCGCGGCCTGTTCAAGTTCAAGCACAAGGCGCGCAACCCGATTCCGATCGAGGAGGTCGAGCCGGCCTCGGAGATCGTGAAGCGGTTCTCCACCGGCGCGATGAGCTACGGCTCCATCTCGGCGGAGGCGCACGAGACCCTGGCGATCGCGATGAACCGCCTCGGCGGCCGGTCGAACTCGGGTGAGGGCGGCGAGTCGCCCGCGCGCTTCGAGCCGGAGGAGAACGGCGACTGGCGGCGCAGCGCGATCAAGCAGGTGGCCTCCGGCCGCTTCGGCGTGACCGCGCACTACCTGACCAACTGCACCGACATCCAGATCAAGATGGCGCAGGGCGCCAAGCCCGGTGAGGGCGGCCAGCTTCCGGCGCACAAGGTGTACCCGTGGGTCGCCGAGGTGCGGCACTCGACGCCGGGCGTCGGCCTGATCTCGCCGCCGCCGCACCACGACATCTACTCGATCGAGGATCTGGCGCAGCTGATCCACGACCTGAAGAACGCCAACCCGCAGGCGCGCATCCACGTGAAGCTGGTCGCCGAGCCGGGCGTCGGCACCGTCGCGGCGGGCGTCTCCAAGGCGCACGCCGACGTCGTGCTGATCTCCGGCCACGACGGCGGCACCGGCGCTTCGCCGTTGACCTCGCTGAAGCACGCGGGCGGCCCCTGGGAGCTCGGCTTGGCCGAGACCCAGCAGACGCTGCTGCTCAACGGGTTGCGCGACCGCATCGTGGTGCAGGTCGACGGTCAGATGAAGACGGGCCGCGACGTGATGATCGCCGCGCTGCTCGGCGCCGAGGAGTACGGCTTCGCCACCGCTCCGCTGGTGGTCTCCGGCTGCATCATGATGCGCGTCTGCCACCTGGACACCTGCCCGGTCGGCGTCGCGACGCAGAACCCCGTGCTGCGCGAGCGGTTCACCGGCAAGCCGGAGTTCGTCGAGAACTTCTTCCTGTTCATCGCCGAGGAGGTCAGGGAGCTGCTGGCGCAGCTGGGCTTCCGCACGCTGGACGAGGCCATCGGCCGGGTCGACCTGCTCGACACCTCGCGGGCCAAGCAGCACTGGAAGGCCAGCAAGCTGGACCTCTCGCCGATCCTGGACGACGTCGAGACGGCGTTCATGTACCAGGACCGCCGCTGCACCAAGGCGCAGGACCACGGCCTGGACAAGGCGCTGGACCAGCAGCTGATCGCGCAGAGCCGGGACGCGCTCGAGCGCGGCCAGGCGGTGAAGTTCGAGACCAAGATCACGAACGTGAACCGCACCGTCGGCACCATGCTCGGCCACGAGGTGACCAAGCTCTACGGCGGCGCTGGCCTGCCCGACGACACCATCGACATCACCTTCACCGGTTCGGCGGGCAACAGCTTCGGCGCCTTCGTGCCCGCTGGCATCACGCTGCGCGTGCAGGGTGACGCGAACGACTATGTCGGCAAGGGTCTTTCCGGCGGCCGCCTGGTGGTGCGCCCGTCGCTGAACGCGCCCGGCGAGTTCGCCGCCGAGCAGAACATCATCGCGGGCAACGTGATCCTGTTCGGCGCGACCAGCGGTCAGGTGTTCCTCAGCGGTGTGGTCGGCGAGCGGTTCGCCGTGCGCAACTCCGGCGCCACCGCGGTGGTCGAGGGCGTCGGCGACCACGCTTGCGAGTACATGACCGGCGGCCGGGTGGTCATCCTGGGTGAGACCGGACGCAACTTCGGCGCCGGTATGTCCGGCGGCGTGGCGTTCGTCTTCGACCCGGAGGGCACCTTCGCGTCGAGGCTCAATCCCGAGCAGGCCGACGCCGTCGAGCAGTTGGCCGGCGACGACTTCACCTGGCTGCACGACATCATCACCCAGCACCGCGACCAGACCGGTTCCCCGGTCGCCGAGCGCATTCTGAGCGACTGGTCGCAGCAGGTGAACCACTTCGTGAAGCTCATGCCGCGCGAATACAAGAAAGTTTTGCTCGCCATCTCCGAAGCTGAGAAGAGCGGCAAGGACGTGGACGAGGCGATTATGGAGGCCGCACGTGGCTGACCCCCAGGGTTTTCTGAAGCACACCACACGGGAACTGCCCAAGCGGCGCCCGGTGCCGCTGCGCCTGATGGACTGGAAAGAGGTCTACGAGGAGAACTTCTCCCACGAGACCTTGCGGACCCAGGCCAGCCGGTGCATGGACTGCGGTATCCCGTTCTGCCACAACGGCTGCCCGCTGGGGAACCTGATCCCCGAGTGGAACGACCTGGTCTACAAGGACCGCTGGCGGGAAGGCATCGACCGGCTGCACGCGACCAACAACTTCCCGGAGTTCACCGGGCGGTTGTGCCCCGCGCCGTGCGAGGCGTCCTGCGTGCTCGGCATCAACCAGGATCCGGTCACGATCAAGCAGGTCGAGGTCGAGATCATCGAGAACGCCTTCGACGAGGGCTGGGTGACCCCGGTCTACCCGACCCGCCTCACCGGCAAGAAGGTCGCCGTCGTCGGTTCCGGTCCGGCCGGTTTGGCCGCGGCGCAGCAGCTGACCCGCGCAGGCCACACCGTGACCGTGTTCGAGCGGGCCGACCGCATCGGCGGTCTGCTGCGCTACGGCATCCCGGAATTCAAGATGGAGAAGCGCTTCATCGATCGCCGTCTGGCGCAGATGGAGGCCGAGGGCACCATCTTCAAGACCGGCGTGAACGTCGGCGTCGACATCACCGCCGAGCAGCTGCGCGAGCAGTTCGACGCGATCGTGCTGGCCGGTGGCGCCACGCTGGCGCGTGACCTGCCGATCCCCGGCCGCGACCTGGACGGCATCCACCAGGCCATGGAGTTCCTGCCCTGGGCCAACCGGGTGCAGCTCGGCGACGACGTCACCGACGAAGAGGGGCTGCCGCCCATCCACGCGAAGGGCAAGAAGGTCGTCATCATCGGCGGTGGCGACACCGGCGCCGACTGCCTCGGCACCTCGCACCGCCAGGGCGCGGCCAGCGTGCACCAGTTCGAGATCATGCCGCGTCCACCGGAGGAGCGCGCCGCGTCCACCCCGTGGCCGACCTACCCGCTGATGTACCGGGTGTCATCGGCGCACGAGGAGGGCGGCGAGCGGGTGTTCTCGGTGAACACCGAGCGCTTCGTCGGCGCGGACGGCAAGGTGACCGGCCTGCAGGCGCACGAGGTCAAGATGGTCAACGGCCGCTTCGAGAAGGTCGAGGGCACCGACTTCACCCTCGAGGCCGACCTGGTGCTGCTGGCCATGGGCTTCGTCGGTCCCGAGAAGCCGGGCCTGCTCACCGATCTCGGCGTCGGCTACGACCAGCGCGGCAACGTGCAGCGCGACAAGAACTGGGCGACCAACGTGCCCGGCGTCTTCGTCGCCGGTGACATGGGCCGCGGCCAGTCGCTCATCGTCTGGGCCATCGCCGAGGGCCGCGCCGCGGCCGCGGGCGTGGACCGGTACCTGGAAGGCGAGACCGCCCTTCCGGCGCCGATCACCCCCACCATGGTGGCTCAGCGCTAGGTCCCCTCTCTTACCGGAGCGGAAACGAAGGCGCCTGTGGACAACTCGTCCACCGGCGCCTTTTTCGTGCCCGAATCGGACCATTCATCCCTCGATTTCCCGGCTTCGAGTCGCCCCGGCGACGGAAATCCGACACACTACGGGGTTCGAATGGCATTGCGGCGGGCGTGGCCTTATTGTGATCTCCGGCGTGCTGCTGATCTTGGGATGCGGTTGTGAGTGCACGTCATCCGGTCGGGTGACTTGTGTTCACCCGGCGTGCACTGGAACGACATCCAGTGAGTTCAGCATTGACGCGGCAACTCGGCGGGAAGTTCGACGAGGGCGAGGTTTGGAGCGGTATGCAGTGGAAGAAGGTCGTCGCGGCTCTGGGCGCGTCCGCGACCGTGATGTCCGGCTTGGTTTTCGGTAGCGGTTCGGCGATCGCCGCGCCCGGTTGCCCGAGCCTGTACGTGGTGGCGATCCCGGGCACCTGGGAGACCGGGCACGAGAAGAACCCGCAGCCGGGCATGCTGGCCGGCGTCACCCGTGGCCTACCGTCCTCAGCGGAGGTCGACTACGTGACCTACGCCGCGACCGCTTTCCCTTGGGAGGGCGAGATCTACGGCAACTCCAAGAAGGAAGCGGTCGACAACGCGCGCGGCCTGATCGCGAACATGGCCCAGCGGTGCGGCGCGACCAAGATCGCGCTGGTCGGCTACAGCCAGGGCGCGGACGCCGCCGGTGATCTCGCCGCCGAGATCGGCACCGGTCTCGGTGTGGTGCCGCCCGATCGCGTCGCCGGTGTCGGCCTGATCTCCGATCCGCGCCGTTCGCCCACCGACATCCAGGTCGGCCCGGTCGCGCCGGGCGCGGGCGCCGGTGGTCCCCGCGTCGGCGGCTTCGGCTGGGTCAGCGATCGCACCCGCACCATCTGCGCGCTCGACGACCTCTACTGCGCCACCGCGACCGAGGACTTCGTCACGCGGTTCGCCGGATTCCTCGCCCAGGCCTCGGACGCCAACCCGGCCAATATGTGGCGCTACCAGATCGAGGCGGGCAACATCCTCGGCGACCTGATGAACTCGGGCGGCGTCCCCGTCCTGCAGGCGCAGCTGACCGACTCGGCCAACGAGCAGCGGGTCAAGGACCTGGAGCGTTTCTACAAGTCCCAGGCGCACACCCTGTACGGCAGCTACCCCGTCGGTGGCGGCCAGACGGCGATCTCCTGGATGCACAACTGGATCGCTGGCATGGCCTGAGCGAGCAACGAAACCGAGGGCCCACCTCCGAATTCGGAGGTGGGCCCTTTTCGATGTGGTGGGGACTAGCTGGATCCGGTCGGCGGAAGCACATGGAAGAAGTGCCGCTGCCGCGGGCCATCCGGCCACGGGCCGCCGTCCGGCCCGCGGTCCGGGCCGTCGTGCCGTTCGAAGTGTTCGAAATGACGAGGGCCGTCCGGCCCGCGGTCCGGGCCGTCGTGCCGTTCGAAGTGTTCGAAATGACGCGGGCCGCCGTCGATGTCGGCGCCCTGCTGCGGTGCGTCGACCAGCTGGATCTGACCCTGATCGGCGGGAGTTTCGGCGGACGCGGTCGCGGCGAGTGCTGCGAGCGGGACGGTGACGAGCGCGCCTGCGGCGGCTATTCCGGCCAGCCGCCGCAGCGGCGTAACGGTTTTGGAGAGCGACACGGAATTCCTTTCTCTCGAACCGTGAGCCGCTGTTCGGCAGCGGCTCACCGGTCTTATCGAAGATTCCGTCACTGGGACATCGGTGCGATGGACCTGGCAATCGGCTGTGAATTCTCGCCGCCTAGTGATAATGCCGCGCAAGGGATCCCAGACCTGCCATTCTCATTGGGGGCCGCGCTTCGACGGCGATCTCCTGGATGCCCAGCGGGATCGCAGGAATGGCCTGGACAGGCGCCGAAACCCGCAGGGCCCGCCTCCGAACGAGGAGACGGGCCCTGCGGTTGCGATGTGACCGGCCGGGTCAGCTCGACCCGGTCGGCGGCAGGAACTGCTGCGGCGCCGGGCCATCCTGCCTCGGGCCGTCGTTCGGTCCACGGCCGGGTCCGTTGTCCGGGCCACGACCCGGGCCGTTGTCGGGACCGTGCCCTGGGCCGTTGTCCGGTCCACGACCCTGATCGTCGTGCCGTCCGTCCCGGTCGAAATCGCGGTCGTGGTCGGCGACCTGCTGCGGTGCGTCCACGACCTGCACCACGCCCGGCGCTGCCGGGGTTTCGGCGGACGCGGTCGTCGCCAGAGCGGCCAGGGGGACGGCGATCAGCGCACCGGCGACGGCCACACGGGCCAGACGCCGCAGTGGCGTGGCAGTTTCGAGAAGCGACACGGAATTCCTTTCGTTGGGACCGTGGGCCGCCGATCGGAGCGGCTCACGTGTCCTATCTCAGATTCCGTGACTGGGACACCGGTTCGATACGCCTGGTAATCGGCTGTGAGTGCTCAGCGCGCGGCGATATTGCGCGGCAGCAGATCCCAGACGTGCCCGTTCTCGTTGACGGTCGCGGCCGTGCGACGGCCGGTGCGGGAGAACAGGACGCGGGTGATCGAGCAGTAGTCGATAGGGAAGGTCAGCGGCCGTTCCAGCCCGAGGACCTCTTGCAGCAGCACGTTGATCACACCGCCGTGCGCGAACACGACCACCGTGTCGGCCGGATCGGTGGCCGCGACGATGCCGGTGACCGCGGCGTGCACCCTGGCCTTGAACGCCGCACCGTCCACCTGCGCCGGAAGATGCCCGGCCTTGATCCGGTCATAGGCGTCGCGGAACTCGACCTTGGCGTCTTCGATGGGGATGTAGGCCGGGAGATCGCGATCGTATTCGGCGAGGTCGTCGACGACCTCGACGCCGAGCCCCAGTTTCGCCGCGGTCGGCGCGGCCGTCTCCCGAGCCCGGCGCTGCGGGCTGCTCACCACCCGGGAAATCCGGTGATGACCGAGCGCGGCAGGCACCCGCTCGGCCTGCTCCAGTCCCACCGGGGCCAACTCCGGATCGGCGGGCCCACCCGTGCTGAGCATCCGGACCGGCTGGGCATGGCGAACGAGAATCAACTGCACCCGCCCCACTCTGCCGGATGCCCGTGGCCCATTCGATCCGGCCCCGTCAACCCTTCGTCCGACCCATCAGGGGGTGACATACTCGAACCATGACCGTCGAGCCGTTTCCGCAGTGGCTGCGCCCGCCGCCGGGCGGGTTCGCCGCCGAGGATCTCGATCGCCTGCCAGACCTTCCCCCGCACACCGAGCTGATCGACGGGAGTCTCGTCTTCGCGAGTCCGCAGGCGCAGTTCCATATGTTGGTCATTACATTGCTCGACTCCGCTCTGCGCCGCCTCGCCCCTCCGCAACTGCGCGTGCGACGGGAAATGACTGTGACTCTCGGGCGGGATCAGCGGCCGGAACCGGACATTGTCGTGATCCACGCCGAAAGCGTCGGCGGCCCCGAACTGACTACCTACCGCGCCGATGATGTCGTGTTGGCAGCCGAGGTGGTGTCCGCCGAATCGCGTACTCGTGATCGGGAGCGCAACCGCAGCTTTATGCTCGCGCAGGCATCGCTCACTTCTGGCGAGTGGAGAACGTAGATGGCCGCCCGGTCGTCTACGTCTACGTACTCGATCCAGCCACGAAGACGTACGCGCTTACCGGAATTCACCACGATCGCCTGAAGCTCACCGTGCCGTTCGATCTGGATATCGATCTCACCGAGATCGATCGGCTTTAGAAACGATCGGTTCGGCTTCGGGCGAGCGCGCTAGGGCATTCATTCGGTCGAACCACGGGCGCCCGCACGGACGGGTCGCGCTGCTGCGGAGACGGCGTACGAGCGTGCTTCAGACCACAGCAAGGGTGGTGCGAATCGACGCCCCGGTTCGTATGGGCCGAGCCAGGGCCGTCGAAGTCTGCCGTCAGTTGTTCTTCCTGCGCTTGGTCAGCAGGTAGATGCCGCCGATGATGAGCGCGACCACCAGCAGGCAGCAGAGCGCGCCGATGATCAGGCCGCCGCCGCCCCTGCTCTTCTTCTTTTTGGCGGCCAGCTCGAGCGCGGAGTTCCACGTGTCGGGGCTGGCCCACACGGAATGGTCCAGCAGACTCGCGTTTGTCAGCAGGTCAAGGTACATATCGGAACCCCTTTGGTGTAGCGGCCTCCTCCCGGGGCCGAAACTCCTAGAGTAGCGGTCCGATTCGATCGATGAGAACCCTTCCGGGCCGAAGGCTCGATCAGCGTGGTTTCACCAAGGGGAACGGCAGTGTCTCGCGAATGCTGCGTCCGGTGATCAGCATGACGACGCGGTCGACGCCCATGCCGAGCCCGCCGGTCGGCGGCATCGCGTGCTCGAGCGCCTGCAGGAAGTCCTCGTCCAGCTCCATCGCCTCCGGATCACCGTTGGCCGCGAGCAGCGACTGCTCGGTGAGCCTGCGGCGCTGCTCGACGGGGTCGGTGAGTTCGCTGTAGGCGGTGCCGAGTTCGACGCCCCAGGCGACCAGGTCCCAGCGCTCGGTCACGCCGGGAATGCTGCGGTGCTGCCTGGTCAAGGGGGACACCGAGGTAGGGAAGTCGATGTAGAAAGTCGGTTCCTCGGTGCGGGATTCGACCAGGTGCTCGTACATTTCCAGCACCACCTGACCGGCGTCCCAGCCGTGCTGACAGGGCACCTCGGCCTTTTCGCACAGCGCGCGCAACTCCTCGACATCGGTCTCGGGGGTGATCTCCGCGCCGACCGCGTCCGACACCGCGCCGTGCACCGTCCGCACCCGCCAGTCGCCGGAGATGTCCACCTCTTCGAAGGTGCCGTCGCCCTTGGGCCGCAGGGCCACCATGGCGCCGTTGGCCGCGATCGCGGCGTTCTGGATCAGCCTCCGGCAGGTGTGCATCATGCGCTCGTAGTCGCTGTGCGCCTCGTAGGCCTCGAGAATGGTGAACTCCGGATTGTGGCTGAAGTCGACGCCCTCGTTGCGGAAGGTGCGCCCGATCTCGAACACCTTCTCCATGCCGCCGACACACAGCCGCTTCAGATACAGCTCGGGAGCGATGCGCAGGTACAGGTCGAGATCGTAGGCGTTGATGTGGGTGAGGAACGGAGTGGCGTTGGCGCCGCCGTGCACCTGTTGCAGGATCGGCGTCTCCACTTCCAGGTAGCCGAGGGAGTTCAGCGAATCACGCAGCGAGCGCACCACCGCGCTGCGCTTGGCCAGCACTTCGCGGATCTCGGTGTTGATCGCCATGTCCACGTAGCGCTGCCGCACCCTGGCCTCGGGGTCGGCCAGCCCTTTCCACTTGTCCGGCAAGGGGTGCAGGCATTTGCCCAGCATCCGCCAGTCCGCCGCGAGCAGCGACAGCTCACCGCGCCTGCTGGCCCCGATCTGACCGCTCACCTCGATCAGGTCGCCCAGGTCGAAGAACTCGCCGAACTCGGCGCTGCGTGCGGCCCCGACCCGGTCGCGATCGATGACCAGCTGGATGTCGTCGGTCCAGTCCCGGACCACCGCGAAGATCACGCCGCCGTAGTCGCGGATGCGCAGCAGCCTGCCGCAAACGCGGACCGTGGTGCCGCGCGGGGAACGTCGCGCGTCGGCGACGGTATGTGTCGGCGGGTAGGCGACCGGGTAAGGATCGATGCCGGATTCCGCCAGCCGAGCCAGTTTGTCCATGCGAACGCGGACCTGTTCCGGCCTGCGCGGCAACTGTTCGGCGTCCTCGATTTCGGGCAGGTCCGGCGGGCTGCCGTCGGCGTGCAGACCCGTCACGGTCGCGGGCACAGCGACATGCTCACCGGTGTGTATCGCGGTGTCCGGCTCCTTGCCGAACCGCGGCAGGAAGCCTTCGGCCAGCGCGCTGGCCACCGCGACGCGCGGGAGCTGTCTGCGCTCTTCGAACAGGAAGAACCGGGGCACCCAGTGCGGCTGGTACTTCACGTTCGAGCGATACAGCGCCTCCAGCTGCCACCAGCGGGAGAAGAACAGCAGCACGCCGCGCCACAAGCGCAGCACGGGACCGGCCCCGATCCGGCCGCCCTCCTCGAACACCGAGCGGAACACCGCGAAGTTCAGCGACACCTTGGTGATGCCGTACAGCTCCGAGTTCAGCGCGAGCTGCGAGATCATCAGCTCCATCACGCCGTTGGGACCCCCTGGATCGCGGCGCATCAGCTCCAGCGAGACGCCGGTGCGGCCCCACGGCACCAGCGACAGCATGCCGAGCACCCGGTCCTGCGGATTGACCGCCTCCACCAGCAGGCAGTCGCCGTCCAGCGGGTCGCCCAGTCTGCCCAGCGCCATGGAGAACCCGCGTTCGGTCTCGGTGTCGCGCCAGGCGTCGGCGCGGGCGATGATCCGGGGGAACTCCTCGGCGGGGATATCGCGATGCCTGCGGATGCGGACCACGACACCGTGTTTGCGCAGCCGGTTCGCGGCCTGGCGGACCGGCTTCATCTCGGGTCCCGCCAGCGAGAAGTTCCTGGTGTCCAGAATCGCCTCGTCGCCGAGACGCAGCGCGGAAAGGCCCGCGCGCCGGTACGCCGTCGCACCGAGTTCGCTGGCGCCCATCACCGCGGGCGCCCAGCCGAATTGATCGGCCTGACGCAGCCAGGCATCGATGGCCTGCGGCCACGCCTCGCGGATGCCGATCGGGTCGCCACTGGCCAAGGAGACGCCCAGTTCCACCCGATAGGTCACCGCCGCCTTGCCGCTGGGGGCGAACACCACCGCCTTGTCCCGGCGGGTGGCGAAGTAGCCGAGCGAATCCTCCACGTCCGAGCGCTCCAGCAGCCCGCGCAGCGCCGACTCGTCGGTGCCGGTCATCGCGTTCGCCGCGCGTTGGGAGCGCAGCAGGATGATCACCGCCGCCAGCAGCGCGACAGCGCCGAACAGGCCGAGCAGGAAGTTGACGAACGGTCGCGGATGTCCGTCGAAGCGCTCGTTCTCCGCCAGCACCGCCGCGGTCACCCGGTAGACCGCCCATCCCGGCCGCTGCAGGCCCGGCGGAAGACTGCCTGGGAACAGCTCCACCAGCCCCCAGCCCAGTAGCGCGCCGATCGCCAGTCCACCGACCAGCACGCCGAGCGCCTTCCACCCGGCGCCGCGGCGCACCTTGGTGTAGAACTCCGGCCATGCCGCGATGAGCACGCCGATCACGGCCGAGTGCAGCACCATCGCCACCAGCGCGTGAATGCTGCCGCGCTCGGCGAAGGCGATGGCGTTGACCACCGTGTAGAGCGTCAGATAACCGATCAGCAACCACCAGGCGATCCGTTTGCGGCTGGCGATCGCACCGGCTGTCAGCCCGACCACCAGCGCCCACATCAAGTTCGTGTCCGGCGCGTCGAAGTAATAGGCATCGATATAGCGGCGCGGCACCTGGGTCAGGAAACGCAGCGCGGGGGAGAGGCTCCAGAGGAAGCACAGCACCGCGAATACACCGAGCGTCAATCCCGCGATATGCGGCACTTCCGAAAGGCGTCCGTGACCACGGTGTGGAACCGGCGGAGTCGGTTTATCCGCGGGTGGCGCGGTGTCGAGGTGTTGCTGGGCTTGCGTGGAGGTCACGGAACCAGTGTGTACGTGAGTGTGTCGGATTTGCCAAGCCTGCGGCGCGCGTGTTTGTTCGGTGTTCGCGCGGTCCGGAGTCCGGCGCGGTACGTTTCCCGCCGGGACGGCTCGACGACGAAGTTTCGTGATTCCGCGCCGACCTGGGCGGAGCGGCCGGCCAAATCGGCGTGAATTCGGTGCATACGGTGGAGACGGTCCGATTTCTGCGCGGAGCGCGAGTGCGGCATAAGTTGCCCGGAGATCGCTGGGAAGCTGGGGCGGTGTTCGGCGAGTTCGGATGGGGGAGTAAGTATTCAACCCATGTCGGAACCAGTCGAAGTACCGATCGATGACGACGTTATTCGGCTCGGCCAGTTTCTGAAGCTGGCCAACCTGATCGATTCCGGTTCGGAGGCGAAGACGGTGATCGCCGCCGGATTGGTGCGGGTGAACGACGAGGTGGAACTGCGGCGCGGCAGGCAACTGCACATCGGTGACGTGGTCGCGCTCGCCGGTCACAAGGCGATCGTGTCCGCCTGAGCGGCCGGACAGACCCGGCCGCGCCGCCGACCGGCTCAGTCCTCGGCGCGCACCACGATGCCGTCGTGATCGCTGTAGAGCATGTCGCCGGGGACGAAGGTCACCCCGCCGAACTCCACCGCGACGTCGCGCTCGCCGCTACCGGTCTGCGTGCTCTTGCGCGGGTTGGTGCCCAGCGCCTTGATGCCGATGTCCAGGGTGCGCAGGATGGCGGAGTCGCGCACGGCCCCGTTGACGATCACGCCCGCCCAGCCGTTCTCGACACCGCGCCCGGCGATGATGTCGCCGACCAGCGCCGTGTGTACGCTCGCGCCGCCGTCGACAACCAGCACCTTGCCCTCGCCCGGCTCGCCGAGCGTCTGCTTGACCAGCAGATTGTCCTGGAAGCAACGGATCGTGGTGATGCGTCCGGAGAACGCGGCACGCCCGCCGAACTGGATGAACTGCGTGTCGCAGCTGCGGATCTCCGGGCCGATCTCGTCGGCCAGGTCGGCGGTGGCGATTACATTCTGCGATTCGGGCATGGGGTTATTCTCCAGCGCCCGCGCAGTCGAGCGTTCGCGGGGCTGTGTTTGTTTTTCCAGCGCCTGCGGCGCCGCGAACGGCGGATGCTCGGTCTCGCTTCGCTCGGAACCGGTGGTGGGGGTGCGCTGGGCGCGTAGGTGTCCCAGGTCCGGACTCGGTGTGCGCGGATGAGGGTGGTGCTGTCAGGGCGGTCAGCGGAGATCGCCCGGCGCTGACCTGGCGGTCGTTCGGATGGGAGCCGTGCGGTGATCGGGATGCTGTGATCGGCCGGGAATGGCTTCGATGCTGCGACGGCGAACGGGTCTGCGAGGGATTCGGACCGTGAGAGATCTTCGCGCGTGGCTCTCGACGCGCGTACTTCTCATCGATCGGCGGCGTTATCTGTGGCCGTAGCGCAGTTCGTACAGGTCGCGGTCGTGTTCGGTGCACTTGCCGTGGTCGACCAGTTCGGGGTCGAGTCCGTGCTGGAACAGGCGGAAGCGGCGCCAGACGTAGCTCAGCGCGACCGTGAAGACGACCAGCGGGACGATCATCATCACGATCAAGCCGATCTTCAGGGGCATCGGCCCGGGGAACAGCAGCACCAGGGCGAGGAACGGGAGGATCGGCCCGATGAAACGGACGAGATAGCGCTCCATGGCCCCGTGTCCGACGAGGTCGTGAATGACCCACTCGTGCAGCTCCTCGGGGAGCTCGCGGCCCAGGTCGTAGGCGACCCGTTGCCTGAAGGTGGGGGTTTTCATACCTCTAGGCTATGCCTGTGATATAAGCCACCGCCAGGTCTCGATACGGCTCAACCGCGTCCGTGTCTGCGCTCGTAGTCCAAGCGTTCGCGCTCGCCACGCCGGCGGGCGTCGGCGTCCGCGAGCGCGGGGTCGAGACCGTGCTTGATCAGCCGATGACGCCGGTAGACGTACAGCAGCGCCACCGTGAAGTAGATCAGCGGGATGTACAGCAGCGCCATCATCGCCAGACCCATCCACAACGGACCCGGCAGCAACAGGAACAGCATCAGCGGCGGAAGCACCGGCACCAGGAATCGCAGCAGGTAACGCCGCGTGGCGCCCGGCCCGACCAGATCCTCCCGCACCCAATCGGACATCGATGCGGGCAGGGTGCGGCCGAAGATATAACCGATCCGCTGGCCGAACGAGGGTGTAGCGCTCACGCCTCCAGCATCCCGATCCGGCCGTCAGCCGCGCAACCGGAGCACTGTTCGAACACCCAGCGCCGTAGGCGCTGGAAATCAGACACCGAAGGCGGCTATCTGGGAGACCAGATTGTTCGTCGTGTGCTGCACGGCGATCTTGACGAAGGGCTCGATGGTCTTGCCGAGCGCTCGCCCGGCCAGACCACCGGGCACCCGGTAGTCCACGATCGCGTCGACGGTGCACAAGCCGTCGCCCTTCGGGTGGAACAAGAACGTGGACTCGACGTCGAAACCTTTGATGGACTCGACGCCGATGGCGAAGTCCTTCTCCCAGCGCACCACGCGGATCCGCGACTTCAGCGAGGCGGGCCCCAGCTTCATGTGCCCGTCGAAGGTGGCGCCGACGCCCTCGGTCTGCTCGCCGACCGGAGTGAAGGACTGGATACCGTGCAGGAACCGCGACAGGTTCCGGTAGTCGTTCACGTAGGCGAACGCGGACTCCGCCGAGGCGGCGCAATCCGCGACGATCTTCACTTCGGTCATGCGCAGACCATAACGGTGCGGCCGGACGTGGTCCGTCCTCAGCCTCGCGCATGGCCGGAGCCGCACCACGGCGGCGCGGCTCAGGCCGTCACCGCGAGGGCCGCGGCGAGGCCGAAGGCCAGCGCCATCACGACCACCTCGGCTACCGCGCGGCGCAGCGAGTCCTTCGCGTCCATCCGGTGGTCGGCCGCCTTCGGCACCCAACTGCGCCGCCACCACCAGCCGAGCGCCAGCAACCCGAGCAGCACCACGGTCTTGGCGAGCAGGATCCGGCCGTAGCCGGTGCTGACGAACGGAGCGAGCCCTCCGACCCGGATCAGCCCGTTGAGCAGCCCCGTCGCCGCCACGACCGCCACCAGCGGCAGCGCCACCGCCGAGTACCTCGGCAGCACGACCGCCCACTCGCCGCGGGTCCGCACGACCAGCGCCAGCGCGATCAGCAACCCGAACCAGGCGCCCGCCGCCAACGCGTGCACCGCGGCGAGCACCGACCCGAACGCCTGCTGCGACATGTGCCCGGTGATCGGCCGCAACGCCAGCGCGACCGCCGCGAACACCAGCACCAGGTCGGCGGAGGCGGACTCGGGCCGCCGGAAGGCCAGCGCCGACCCACCGGCCACCGTCGCGACGCCGGCCAGGATCGCGAGCCCGACCTGTCCGCCGCTGACGTCGACCAGATAGGTGCCGAACTCGCCTGCGCCGAGTTCACCTACCGGAACGCCAACCACATCGGCCGCCTCGAAGATCAACACGGCGAATTCCGCGACCGCCCAGATCCCGGCGAGCACCGCAAGCAGCCGCCAGGGTGTCCGCAAGCGCGGCGCGACCCTCGGCAGCGCGGCCAATCCCAGCGAAGTGGCCCCCACGCCGTCGGCCACCACTCGGACCACGGCCTCGCCGGGCAGCGGGCCCGGCAGGATCAGGACCCAGGCGAGTGCGACGCCGAGCAGCCCGGCCGGGAAGGTCAGCAGCACCGCGGGCCATGGCATCCGGCCGGGCGCGCGCCGCGCGCCGTCCCGGCCGCCGGTCTTCACGTTGCTCACCGCTTCTGGCCGCGGCTCCTGCCGCCGAACAACGCGAACGCGAGCCCGCCACCGAACAGCACGACCGCGCCGACGACGAACACCCACAGCGGAATCCCGTCCGAGCCGTCCGAACTGTCGTTCGCCTTCGCGTTCGGTTTGGGTCCCGGCGTGCCGTTGCCCGGCTTGCCGAGCGTGAAGTGCCGCTTGCCGCTGACCGGGTGCCCGTCGGCGGAGGTCACCCGATAGGCGATGGTGTATTCGCCCACCGGGCCGAGCTCGCCCAGGGCGACGCTGACCGTCTTGCCCTCGACCACCGGATCACCCTTCGACCACAGATTGCCGTCCGGCCCGACGACGGTGAGTGACGGGAAGCTGGGCTGTAGTTCCTCGTTGAACGTGACGCTGGCGCGGTCGGGACCCGCGTCCACGGTCGCGTTGTCCTCCGGGACGCTGCCGGTGGCCGCGGAGTGCGCGGCGGCGACACCGGTCGCGGCGATGCCGAATGCGAGCAGGAACAGGCCGGCCACGAGGGCGGCCAGGAGCCGGCGGATCATGCGCGCCGCCCGCGGATCACGTTGCCGAGGCCGAGGGCGACACCGAGCAGGCCGAGCGCGAGACCGATTCCGCCGAGCCAGCGGGCGGTCTCGTCTTCGTGCTCATCCTCCTCGTCCGCGGCCTCGCTGCTCACTTTGTGCCCGTCCCCGTCGTCCTTCGCGGCGGCCAGGGTGATCGACGGGGCCGGATGTTCGGGTTCGTCGCCGCCCTTCTGGACCGGCTGATCCCAGCTGACCACCTTGCCGTCGGAGTAGGTCTGCTCGGCGGGGAAGCTGACCGAATCCAGCGCGGGCAGCGGGCCGACGGAGACCGCGAAACGCTGGAACTGGCCGGGCGGGATGCCAGGCGCGCCGGGATCGGCGGTCCAGGTGATCGCGGTGATCTCCTTCTTGTCGTTGCGTTCGACCTTGGCCGACCAGCCGGGAACAGGTTCGGTCCGAGCGGATTTCAGGTTGGGCACGGTGACGGTGAGCGCGGTGGTGCTCGCGGTGTCCGATTCGGTGGGCACCCGGAAGGTGGCGACGGCGTATCCGCCTTGTGCCGCGCCGGGCGCGTCCACTGTGACGTGCGCTTCGGCGGCGCCGCCTGCGAGCAGGACCAGTGCGGTTGTGGCGACCGTCGTCGTGACGGCGCGCGAAATCGAGGTGGGCATGCTGAGGTCTCCTGTGCGTACGGGAAGGGGTGTCGGCAGATCAGACCGGCACCGGCGGCGCACGAGGACCGCACGCACCCAGCGGCGCGCAGCGATAGGGGGGAAGGCCGGGAGCGGCCGCGAGCGACGCGCCCGCGATTCGCGCCCGCCGCGGCGGAGCCAATATCACGCGAAGCGCACCGGAGGCGGCGGTGAAAAGCCGTTCGGCCAGGACGATGAGAGCCGCGCAAGCGACCGTCGCGACAGTGTGCGCGAGCAGCATCCATCCCGTGGGCAGTGGGATACCCGTTGCCCCGCCGACGGTTCCGGAATGATCGTGGCCGACCAGCACCGACAGCGCCGCGTGGCTCAGCAGCAGGCCCGCGCCGAGCAGCCCGGCCACGACGGACGGGCGCGAGCACGCCCGCGCGGTCGCCGCGGCCGAGCCGACTCCGGCGGCGATCAGCAACAGCAGCGTCAGCTCGGTGGAGCCGGGGGCACCGCCGCCCGCCGCGCCGTGTGCGGCCACGGCCAGCACGCCGACGAGCACGCCGACCAGGCCGCCACGCAGGTGGCCGGTGATCGGGTGCGCGGACATCGGGACAGGGAAGCTCAGCGCACGCCGAGCCGGGCGAGGATGTCCGACTCGATCCCGGACAGCTCGTGGGAGATCGACGCGTGCACCGAACGGCGGCGATTGGCCGGCATCTGTTCGGAGGTGTGCACGGCGGCCGTCAGGCTGCCGAGGCGGTCCTTGGTGGCGGCGACGAACTTCTGGGCCTCGCCCTTGTCCTTGCCGTTCTGCGAGCCGATCTTCGCCAGCGCCGCTTCGGCATTCGTGATCCGGGCTTGCAGTTTGGCGCCGTGCCCGGTGAAGTCGCCGAGCTGGTCGATGCCGACGCCGAGCTGCTGGGCGCGGCGGGTGTCGAGCTGCCCGCGCAGGAAGGTCGCGCCCCGGTAGGCGAGCGGAGCGAGCACCGGGATGAGCACCCGGGCCACGCCGAGATATTTCTTCACCTGACCGGCGCTGAACGGATCGCGCTCGGCCTTGGCCGCCACCTTCAGCGCGGCCTTCTCCTCCGCCTGGAACGCCGCGATCTGCGCCTTGGCGACCTTGCGCTGGGTGCGGGCCTCGGCGCGGCGCGCCTTGCGGTCGTTCTTCGCGACGAGCTTGGCCTCCATCGCGGCCTTGTGCTTGAGGGCTTTCGCCTCGGCCCTGCGGCTCGGCCGCCGCTTGCGCTTCGTGAACAACCCCATCGAAGGCCCTCCGTCATGCTGGTTCACCATGGCAGTACGACGCCGGGGAAGCCCGTCCGCCCATGTCACACGCTTTGCCGACACCCTATCGGTTCCCGGCCGTCAGCTGCGAGGGTAGTGCGGCCAGCGCGCTGGCGGTTCCCAGCGCCGCCGAGCGATCGCTCCGCCGGACCCCCGTCTCCCCACGACGGCGTGCCGACCGGCGCCCATCGGTCACGCCGCACCGGCCGCATATCGTCCACAAACAGCAGCGATGCCGGAACCACGTAGCCGGAACCACGCAGCCGGGGCAGCGAGTTGGCTGGAAGCGAAATGGCTCTGTGGGGGGTGGGATCGACGCAACTGGCGCGTGGCCTACGGTGCTGCGGCCTTGCCGCGATACACCCCCACCCCAGCTCGGCTACGTCTTGCGAGCGAAGAAGACCGAGAACCACCCCAGTTCCAAGTAGGTGACTTCATCACGCGCGGCCCGACGCGATGGGCAATGGGCGATGGGCAATGGCCGAGCGGCGAATATCAAGGTTGCCGCCCTACGCGCTCAGCGCACCGCAACCCAGTCTTTCGAGCGAAGCGAGACCGAGCATCCGCCGTTCGCGGCCCGGCTCGCGTCCGAGCGGCCGCCGCGTCCGCGACGCAGTCGCCAGCGGCGGTCGCTCGGACGCGAGCCACAAAGGGGCCGCGAACACCCAGCGCCGCAGGCGCTGGAATTAAACACTGTCGGGGGAGGGGACCATACTGCTTAGCGTGGATTCGGACATCGGTGACCGGGATGGTCGCAAGCGCAACGGAACGGCCGTGGATCGGGCCACCGACGTGCCGACCGCCTTCATCGATGCCAGATCGCTGATCGGCTGCCGACATCGCCTGCATCTGGACGCCGCCCACCCGGACGCGCTGGCGGGAATCGTCGAGGACGCGGGCGTACGCCAGCGCAGGGACGCCGCGGCCGCGCACCGCGCCCGGGTGCGCGACGCGCTGGTCGGCGCCGACCCCGATGCCTGGGTGGTGATCGATGCCCGGCTGCGCGCCGCCGAGCGCGCCGAGGCGACGATGCGCGCGTGCCGAGCCGGCGCACGGCACATCTGGGGCGGGCTGCTCCCGCAGGAGCCGGACACCGGCAGGCGCGGCGGGTCGGAGATTCTGCTGCGCGACGCCGACCGCGGCGGCTACATCCCGATCATCGTGGTGAACCACAAGGTGACCGACCCGCGGCAACCCGAACCGGCCGATTTCCACCCCACCACCTCGGACCCGTATCACTGGGACCCGCAACCGGATCCGCGCCGCAAGCTACGCCAGCAGCCCCGCGACCAGCAGCGGCTCGCCCATCTGCACCGGATGCTGCAACGGCACGGCCTGGCCAGTCCCGCGCTGGTCGGCGGGGTCATCGGCTTCGATTTCGATCGCATCCTGGTGCACGATCTGGCGCCCCTGCTCGACGACTACGACCGCCGCTACGCCGACCGCATCGCGGTGGTGCGCGGCGAGCTGCCCACCGTCCCGTCGAAGGTGCCCGAGTGCAGGCAGTGCCCGTGGTGGACGCGCGGGATCGACGGCCCGAGCTGCGAGAGCTGGCTGATCGAGCATCGCGACGTCAGCCTGGTCGCGCCAGGCTCCCGCGCCGAGGTGCTGCGCAGGAACGGCGTCGAGACCATCGACGAGCTCGCCGCGTGGGCGGGTGATGAGCCGGAGGACTGGCAGCACGGCCCGTTCGACGAGGCCGTGGTCACCGCGCGGGCGTGGATCGCGGGCGCGCCGCTGGTGCGGCGGGTCGAGAAGGTGTGGGTCCGGCGGGCGGACGTGGAAGTCGACGTCGATCTGGAGAGCTTCCAGGAGCACGGCGCGTATCTGTGGGGGACGCTGCTGAACGGCGTGTATCGCCCGTTCGTCACCTGGGACCCGCTGCCCACCGAGGACGAGGGCCGCTCCTTCGGCGAGTTCTGGACCTGGCTGATGACGGTGCGCGCCGAGGCCGCCGCGGCGGGCAAGACGTTCGCCGCGTACTGCTATTCGCGCACGGCGGAAGACAAGTGGCTGTACGAGTCGGCGCGCCGGTTCGCGGGCCGCCCCGGCGTGCCGACCGTGGAGCAAGTGCGCGCGTTCGTCGACGGCCCGCAGTGGGTGGACATGTTCCAAGCCGTGTCCGACCAATTCATCTGCCCGAACGGCAAGGGTTTGAAGAAGATCGCGCCGGTCGCCGGGTTCTCCTGGCGTGATCCTGAGGCCAGCGGCGAGGCGTCGATGAGCTGGTACCGGCTCGCGGTCGGTTACGACGGCGCCGCGCCCGACGCCGGCCAGCGCACCCGGTTGCTGGAGTACAACGAGGACGACGTCCGCGCCACGCAAGTGCTGCGCGAGTGGATGACCACCCGCGCCGACGCGGAGGTCGCCGGTCTCGCCGATTTCCAGCAGCTCCCCGGCGCGCGGTCGCACGGGACGGTCCCGGGTTACGCGGCGGCGCCACCTTCGAGCCCGTAGTCCGCGCGCGGCGGTACCATCGCGACGTGACAGAGCACGTCGAACAACTCGAGTTCCAGGCAGAGACCCATCAGCTGCTCGAGCTGATGATCCATTCCGTCTACTCCAACAAGGACACCTTCCTGCGGGAGCTGATCTCGAATTCCTCCGACGCGCTGGACAAGCTGCGGCTGGAGTCCTTCCGGGACAAGGATCTGCACGTCGACACCTCCGACTTGCACATCGAGCTGGAGGTCGACAAGGACAACCGGATCCTGACCGTCCGGGACAACGGCATCGGCATGTCGCGCGCCGAGGTGGTCGACCTGATCGGCACCCTGGCCAAGTCCGGTACCGCCGAGCTGCGCAGGAAGCTGAACGAGGCCAAGTCCGAGGCCGCCGCCGAGGAGCTGATCGGCCAGTTCGGCATCGGTTTCTACTCCACCTTCATGGTGGCCGACAAGGTCACGCTGACCACCCGCCGCGCGGGCGAGACCACCGGCACCCGGTGGGAGTCCACCGCGGGCAGCTCCACCTACACCATCGAGGAGCTCGACGAGGCCCCGCAGGGCACGTCGGTCGCGCTGCACCTCAAGCCGGTGGACGAAGAGGATCACCTCTTCGACTACACGCTGGAGTGGAAGCTGCGCGAGATCGTCAAGAAGTACTCCGACTTCATCTCCTGGCCGATCCGCATGCAGGTGGAGCGCACCGTCACCGAGGGCGAAGGCGAGGACGCCAAGGAGAAGACGATCCTCGAGGACCAGACGCTCAACTCCATGAAGGCGCTGTGGACGCGCCCCAAGAGCGAGGTCTCCGACGAGGAGTACAAGGAGTTCTACAAGCACGTCAGCCACGGCTGGGACGATCCGCTGGAGATCATCCCGCTGAAGGCCGAGGGCACGTTCGAATACCAGGCGCTGCTGTTCATCCCCTCGCACGCGCCGTTCGACCTGTTCACCCGCGAGCACAAGCGCGGCGTCCAGCTGTACGTGAAGCGCGTGTTCATCATGGACAACTGCGAAGAGCTCATGCCGGAGTACCTGCGCTTCGTCAAGGGCGTGGTGGACGCGCAGGATCTGTCGCTCAACGTCTCCCGGGAGATCCTGCAGCAGGACCGGCAGATCCAGATGATCCGCAAGCGTCTGGTGAAGAAGGTGCTGTCCACGGTCAAGGATCTGCAGGGCGCCGAGGACCAGACCAGCTACCAGACGTTCTGGAAGGAATTCGGCCGCGTCCTGAAGGAGGGCCTGCTCTCCGACTTCGACAACCGCGACACCATCCTGCAGGTTTCCTCGTTCGCCTCGACGAACTCCGAGACCGAGCTCACCACGCTGGCGCAGTACGTGGAGCGGATGCCGGAGGGGCAGGACACCATCTACTACATGACCGGCGAGACCCGTCAGCAGGTCGAGAGCTCCCCGCATCTGGAGGCGTTCAAGGCCAAGGGCCGCGAGGTGCTGATCCTCACCGACCCGGTGGACGAGATGTGGGTCGGTTCCGTGCCGGAATTCGACGGCAAGGCGTTCCAGTCCATCGCCAAGGGCGAGGTCGATCTGGAGACCGAGGAGGAGAAGAAAGCCTCCGAGGCGCTGCGCGAGCAGCAGGACAAGGATTTCGCCGATGTCCTGAAATGGCTGGGCAAGACGCTGGAGCAGAACGTCAAGGAGGTGCGCCTGACCAACCGGCTCACCACCTCTCCGGCCTGCCTGGTCGGCGACGTGTTCGACTTCACGCCCATGCTGGAGCGGATGTACCGCGCTTCGGGTCAGGCGCTGCCGGAGAGCAAGCGGATTCTGGAGCTCAACCCGACCCACCCGCTGGTCACCGGTCTGCGCGACGCGTACGCGGCCAAGAAGGACGAGGCCGACGCCGGTACGGCGACCGAGCTGTCGGAGACCGCCGAGCTGCTGTACGGCACGGCGGTGCTCGCCGAGGGCGGTGAGTTGAAGGATCCGGCGCACTTCGCGCACATCCTCACCGATCGGCTCACCCGCACCCTGTGAGTCCGCGCGCGACCGGAGGGCAACGACGATGTCCTCCGGTCGCGTCCGGTGCGGTCGGCGGTGTTTCGGCCATTTCGCGGTTACGGTGACCGGCGGGATGGCATATTCGCAGGACTGGGGAGTTCGCCCCCGGGTGGCGCGGTTAGATGTGGATGCCTAGAAGGATCGTCACAAACATGTCCGCAAACCCGCTTGCCGTCGCCGAGCCGTGGGATCTGGTCGCCGACGGCTACGACGAGTTCGCTCCCGCGATCATGCAACCGTTCTCGGCGCGGGCGCTCGAGTTCGTCTCGCTCGCGCCGGACTCCCGGATCGTGGACGTGGCGGCGGGGCCGGGCACGCTCAGCCTGCTGGCGGCGAGTCAGGTGGCGCAGGTCGATGCCATCGATTTCGCGGAGTCGATGATCGCGCGCCTGGCGAAGAACGCCGCTGCCGCCGGGTTGACGAATATCCGGGCGCGCGTGGGTGACGGGCAGGATCTGCCGTACGAATCCGATCGGTTCGACGCCGGGTTCTCCATGTTCGGACTGATGTTCTTCCCTGACCGTGCCCGCGGGTTCGCCGAACTGTTCCGGGTGCTGCGGCCTGGCGGCACGGCGGTGGTGTCGAGCTGGGCGCCGATCGCGGATTCGCCGCTGATGCGGATGATGTTCGGCGCCTTGACCGCGGCCGACCCGGATATCCAGGAGCCGCAACCGAACTTCCTGAGCCTGGAGAACCCGGAGGTCTTCGAATCGGAGATGCGCGGGGCCGGCTTCGAAGCCGTGTCCATCCAGCGGCATTCGATCGCCCTCACCTTCGGCGGCCCGGAGGAGATGTGGGAGACCATGGTGCGCAGCAGCGCCCCTCTGGAACTCATGCGCCACAACGTGAGCGCGGAGGTCTGGGCTCGGCGCGCCGCCGTCATGAAAGCGTTTCTGGCCGAGAAGTACCGGCCGCACTGCCCGTTGTCCACCACGGCCTACCTCGGCATCGGCCACAAGCCGCGGGAATGACAACAGCGCGCGACCCTTCGGGAGAAGGGTCGCGCGCTGCCGGGACTGCGGATCGGGATTACCGCGGCGCCATGCGCAGCGCGCCGTCCATGCGGATGGTCTCGCCGTTCAGGTAGTCGTGCTCGATGATGTACTGCGTCAGCTGCGCGTACTCGTCGGGCCGACCAAGGCGGGACGGGAAGGGCACGCCCGCCTCCAGGCCCTTGCGGTACTCCTCGGTGACGCCGGCCAGCATCGGGGTGTCGATGATGCCGGGGGCGATGGTGTTGACCCGGATGCCGAACTGCGCCAGGTCACGCGCGGCCGGAACGGTCATGCCGTGCACGCCGCCCTTGGACGCCGAGTAGGCGATCTGGCCGATCTGGCCCTCGAACGCGGCGACCGAGGCGGTGTTGACGATTACGCCGCGCTGGCCGTATTCGTCCACGGCGTCGGTCTTGGCGATCGCGTCGGCGGCCAGCCGCATGACGTTGAAGGTGCCGAGCAGGTTCACCGTGATCACCGTGCGGAACAGCTCCAGGTCGTGCGGGCCGTTCTTGGACAGGATGCGGCCCGCCCAGCCGACACCGGCGCAGTTGACCACGATGCGCAGCGGAGCGCCGGACCCGACCACCTGCGCGACGGCCGCGCTGACCTCGTCGTTGCTGGTGACATCGGCGGGAATGAGGGTGACCCCGGCGGGCACGTTGTCGCCTGCGCGCTCGATCGACTGCGGTACATCGAGCCCGAAGACGGTGGCGCCGAGCTCGGCGAGACGCTTGGCGGTGGCGGCGCCGAGGCCCGATGCGCCTCCGGTGACAATGGCGGCGGAACCCGAAATCTCCACGATGGTCCTCTCGTTTGTGACAGCCAGTTGGCCCTTCGTCAATTGCACCCTAACCGGTACGCGGCGCGTGCCCCTGCACGGCTCCCGCGACTCGATCCCGGCGCGGGACTTTCCGGCAAGCAGGCCGAACCGACCGCGCAGAATGGAACCGCCCAGTCAGCTCGACCGAACAAGCGGAGTCACCGAATGACCGAATCGGCCATCAGCGCACGCCTGCCCCGAGGTAGGCACGGCCTGCCGCGGGAGCAGGTGATCGCCTCGCAGCGCGAACGAATCCTCGTCGCGACGGCGGAGGCCATGGCCGAGAACGGCTACATCGGAACGTCGGTCGCGGCGATCCTCAAGCGGGCTTGCGTGTCGCGGGAGACGTTCTACGAGCAGTTCCGCTCCAAAGAAGACTGCTTCGAGGCGGCCTATCAGCGGGCGGTGCAGTTGTTGCTCGACCGGATCGCCGAGGCCACCGAGGCGCAAGACGCGGCGGCCGATGCCGGCGCGATCGCGCGCATGGACCGGATTCTGCGCGCCTATCTCCAGTATCTGGTGGACGACCCGGCCAGCGCGCGGCTGTTCTTGGTCGAGGTCTTCGCCGTGGGTTCCGCGGCCATCGCGCGCCGGGCCCAGCTGCAAGAGCGGTTCGTCGAGTTGATCGCCGCCGTGCTCGACGCGCGGACCGAACCGCAGCGTTTCGCCTGTCAGGCTCTGGCCGCGGCGGTCGGTTCGATGGTCACCGCTCGGATCGCGGCCGGGGACTCGGGCGGTCTGCTGGCGCTGCGGGAACCACTGCTGGATCTGTTGCGCCGGGGTGGCGGACTGTATGGAGCCGCGCTGGCGTCGAGCGCCGAGCCATCCGCGTGAGCAGCAGCGCGGCGCCCGCCAGCGCGGGAGCGAGCGCCGCGAGCCCGGCGACGGCCATGCCGCCGAGGCCGGGTGCGGTCGCGCCGAGCAGGGTCGCCGTGCCGAAGTAGAGGAACAGCAGGCCGGAGCCGATGCCGATCGCGTGCTCGGGCAGGTGCTTGCCGACCAGGATGCCCACCGCGATGGCGAGCGCGTCGGCGGCGACCATGCCGATGGTCGAGCCGAGCCAGACGCCGGCCCAGTCGTAGTCCGTGGCCAGGGCCGCGGTCGCGAACATGGTGCGATCGCCCAGCTCGGCGAGCAGGAACGCGGACAGCACCACGAAGAACGGCGCACCGCCTGCCCTCGGCGCCTTCGGCTCCGGCTCATCATCGGCGGTGCCGAAGTGCTCGCGCAGGGTCCACAGGCCCACGGCCAGGAAGGTGACGGCGGCGATCAACGCGATCGCGGTGGTCGGCAGCGCCGCACCGAGGAAGTAGCCGATGCCGACGGAGATCAGATGCACCGCCGCGGAGGCGGCCGCGATGCCGCCGACCACTACCCACCAGCGATAGCGCAGCGCGAACGTCAGCGCCATCAGTTGCGACTTGTCACCGAGTTCGGCGAGGAAGACGACACCGATGGTCAGCAATGCGGTGGCGATCATGTGTTGCTGCTCCCAGGTCTCCGGCCTGCCGACCGGAGATACGGGGACGCTCCGGCCGACAACGAAATGGTTGTCCAGGCCGAAGGTCTCGCCCACCGGCCTGATGCCGGTTCACACAGCCGGACCCGGCCCGAGCGGGCTCGGCGGGTCAGTATGTCGACTGTGCGATTGGGGGCTACTCCCCTTCGCTGACCGCGACTCTACCCGCCCCGGTCCGCTCGTGCCAACCCGCTGTAATCGAAAGAGCAATGCGCACAATAAGTTTGGCGATCCACGTGGCGAGTTTCGGTTACCCTCACGCGGCCAGCAGCATAGCCAGAACCGCGGTGTCGGGGTCGCTGATCGGGTCCAGCCCGACCCGGCTGACCAGGGAGGTCACGGTCCCGTCCGACTCCGCCTCCACCCACGCGGCGCGGTGCTCGAGCCCCAGATGGGGCACGCCGGGCAGCAAGACGCACCCGGAGGCCGCGCCCGCGCACTCGGGCAGCGAGGGGCGGGTTTCGGACGGAGGATGCAGCATCAGCAGCGCGGGCGGCACATGTTCGGCGAACCGGCCGGGTTCCACGGCCTCCTCGCCCAGCACAGGGCCTTCGGCCAGCACCAAGCCGACCGTGCCGGGGGCGGGGTCGTCGGGCAGATCCTCCCGGACGCCGAACACCGTCGAGGTCGTCAGCAGCCCGGGTAGCGTGGCCACGCGCACCGCGAGAACCAGCACCTGGGCCCACTCCTTGGTGGTCTCCGGCCACCGGCCGGAGATCAAAAAGCCACGCAGTGATCCGCGCGAATGGAACGGCGTGATGCCGATCGGTTCGTTCGTGCGCATTCCTGCCTCCCGTTGTGGAACCGGGGGCGACCTTGCCCGTTTTATTCGATCTGGATTCCCGAATATGAACCAGGAGTCACCTGGCACACAAGTACCAAAGAGTGCCAATCGGAGGGGCGGTGCGGTGCGGCGGGCAATCGGGCCGCGCACCCGGCGGATCGGGCGCGACCTCATCGGGGCCGGATCGCGGCGGTCGGATGTCGTGTTCGGCAACATGCCCGCGACGCCTGGAAACAGAACGGGCCCGCGAGCCCGCCGCGCGTGGCGGACGGATTCGCGGACCCGGTCGCGGTGTGCCGAGCAGGCTCAGCCGAAGATGAGGCCCTTGGCCTGCGAAGTCGCCTTGGCGAAGCGCTCCTGCACGTCGGCCCAGTTGACGACGTTCCAGAACGCGGTGACGTAGTCGGCCTTCACGTTCTTGTACTGCAGGTAGAAGGCGTGCTCCCACATGTCGACCTGCAGCAGCGGGATGATGCCGAGCGGGACGTTGGCCTGCTGGTCGTAGAGCTGGAAGGTCAGCAGCTTCTGGCCGAGGGTGTCGAAGCCGAGCACCGCCCAGCCGGAGCCCTGCAGACCGTTCGCGGCGGCGGTGAACTGCGCGCGGAACTTGTCGAACGAGCCGAACTGGTCGTCGATCGCCGCGGCCAGCTCGCCGACCGGCTTGTCGCCGCCGTTGGGGGAGAGGTTCTTCCACCAGATGGAGTGGTTGACGTGCCCACCGAGGTGGAACGCGAGGTTCTTCTCGTGCAGGAAGATGGCGCTGTGATCGCCCGACTCGCGAGCGGCTTCCAGCTTCTCCAGTGCGGTGTTCGCGCCGGCGACGTAAGCGGCGTGGTGCTTGGAATGATGAAGCTCGTTGATCTGCCCGGAGATGTGGGGCTCCAGGGCGCTGTAGTCGTAATCCAGATCTGGCAGCGTGTACTCAGCCACGATGTCCCTTCCTATGTCGGGCTGGTTGTGCCCGTTGTTCCGGACACAGCCAACCATCATTCGTACACCCGGTCGATTCCAACTCGGGCCCACGTCCGCACATTCCGGTGATGCCGCTCACATCCGGCGGGTCGCGCACCGTCACATCACGCACATCGGCCCCACAGGAAACGCACGCGTAGCATCGAACCATGTCGGGGTACGACGAACTAGTGGGGCGTCTCGGCCACCCCGCACCCGTCATGGTCGTCCCCGAGCATGCCCGGCCCGGCCGGGCGGAACCGTTCGACGTGCCGGATACCCACTACCTGAACGCTCACCCGATCCGCCCGCCGTTTCCGGATTGGGCTTACAGCTCGAGGTCGTCGCGATGGGTTGTTTGTGGGGCCGGAGAAAGGCTCCTGGGAGCCGGCGCCGAGCAGGCCGATCTCGTCCGCTCGACGGCCGCGGCCTACGGCAAGCGGCTCGCCGCGGCGGGATGCGGGGAGATCACCACGGAGATCGCGCCGCTGCCGGACTGGCGGCTTCTACCATGCCGAGGGCTGTCACCGGCAGTACCTGGCCGAGAACCCCGGCGGAAACTGCCCCTGCATGCCACCGGAGTGAGCTGCCCGGCGGATGCCTGAGCACCGCACGTGCCGTCGCACAAATGCGGTTCGCTCCCGACGTGTCGATCAGAGCGGCGGAGCGATACCGGGACGACTGGCCCGCGGGTCGCCCGCATCGTGCGCCCGCCACCATCGCGCGCCCCCTGCGACGAAGTCGGCCAGCGGGATCTGCTCGCCCCGAGCGTCGTACACGGCGATGTCGTCGAACCACACCCGGACGTCGAGTTCGCGCGGGTCGATGCCCTCTTCCTGGGAGAACTCCAGAACGTGCGCGGATTCCCGGTCGGCGATACTGGTGTCGAAGCTGAGCAGCTCCCTCCACAACGCCCAGCTGCTGTCGTCGAGATCGATGAACTCCCAGCCGTGCAGCCGACCGCCGCCGAAACTTTGGATCGCCTCGTCCAGGCCCTCCAGCCGCAGCGGCAGGACCTGGGGCTCCAAGTCGTCCCAATGGTGCGTCCGCAGTGACGCGGCGACCCGGCTGACGCCGGAGAGCGTCACCTGCACCCGGTAGTCCTCCGCCGCGGTCCCGTCTTCGGGGAGAGTCAGCACTTCGAGGTCGAGTCGCAGTTCGCCCGCGGCCTCGTCGACCGCGAGGCCGAGGCACGTGGCCTCGGACAACGCGATGTTGAGTCCTGCGGTGTCCATTCCGTGGCGTAGCCCCCTGCTCACGTTCATACGCCCAGGCTACCGACCGTCTCCGCTGGATCGCGGGATTTCGGCGGCGTTCTGAATTCGATGGAACCGAATGCGCCCGCGTCCCGTCCAAGTAGATATCGGCACCCCTTCGGCCGCGGGTTCCGATGTCGGCGACGAATGACCGCTCCGGGATTGGTATGGAGGGGAGTCCCGGATCGGTCATTCGCATCGCTCGACCGTTAGGGGCTGAATCAGCACGTCCGTCCGGAAAAACCCGCCGAGCGCCGACCGGAAGTCCGAAATCACCCCGTACTGGTAGCTCATAAGTTGCTGTAGAGCCGGGCTGAACGGGCGAAACGCCGTCGACACCTGCGCCTTGTGGATCGAGCTGTGGATTATGTGGATAACTTCGCCCGAGTTATGCACAACCAGCATGGGGCGGGTAGGCGGTCGAGTTCCGGAGGGGAGAACATACCCGAAGTCGTGACTCGCTGTCGAGGCCGCTCCCCCGGGATGGAACTGCACGGCGGCCCGCCACGCATGGCAGGATCGAATCTGTGACGAGCCCCCACGTTCCGTCGGTCACGGTGGAGGACGTGCCTGCCGAATTCGACAGCAGCGCGCCCGCGTCGGCCGGCACGCCGCGACCGATTCTGCTCGACGTCCGGGAGGACGACGAGTGGCGGCTCGGGCACGCTCCGGGTGCGATCCACATCCCGATGGTCGATGTTCCGGCCCGGATCGATGAGCTGGAGTACGACGCGGATCTCTACGTCATCTGCAGGCAGGGTGGCCGGTCCCTGCAGGTGGTCGAATATCTCACGCACATCGGCTACGAGGCCATCCAGGTCCGCGGGGGCATGGTGGCGTGGCAGCACGCCGGCCGCCCGCTGGTCGCGGAGGGCGACCACGAGGCGAAGATCTACTGACGAAAGAACGAGGTGCGCGGGTGAGTACGGTGGTGCAACCTTGTGCGCGCTGCGGTGCGCGCTGGGCCGTGCAAGGGGCGCCGATGCACTGGTGCCCGCGCTGCCGCGGCGTCCTCCTCTCGCCGGGCCCGATCGACGCGCCCGCCGATCGTCGCAACTACCGCTGGGTGGCGCGCAAACCGGACCACCGCGCCCGGCGAGCGCAGTCATCCGTCCGGTCGGCCGCACCGAGCGAAACGCCCCGATACACGCAGATCCCACGCTGGGGTTTGATCGACCCGCCACCGCACACGGGCGCCGCGCCGCGCCGCCCGTTCGGCAAGCTGACCGACGCGGTGACCAGGCTGCTGGTCGCCACGGCGGCCGTCTTCGGACTCGCGGCCGTCGCCGAGCTGGCGCGCTACGCGGTGCTGTTGCGCAACCGGACGCGTTTGATCCACCCCGCCGTCCTCGTCGCCTCCGACGCGTTCGTGATCGGCGCCGGGGTGCTCGCGATCCTGCTCGCGCTGCTGGCCGCCGTAGCCACCGTCGGACGGCTGATCGAGATCAGGCGCTCGGCCTACGCCGCCACGGGCAGGCGCGACCCGCGCTCGCCGCGAGCGCTCGCGTTCGGTTGCCTGGTTCCGGTGGTCAACCTGCTGTGGCCGGGGGTCTTCCTGAGCGAGGTGGCCTCGTTGCAGGGCGATCCTCGGATGGGGCGGACGGTCCGGATCTGGTGGGCCGCGTGGGTCTTCGGCGGACTCGTCGCGGCGGCCGCGCTACTGTGGCGGACCGCGGATTCGTTGCAGGCCGAGGCGGACGGGGTGCTGTTCACCGCGTTCACCGACGCGGTCGCCGCCGCGGTCGCGGTGCTGACCCTCTGGGTGTTGCGCACGATCGAGGGGCGCGACCTGCTCGGTCGCGGCCGCACCGCGCGCCGCTGGCTGATCGCGGTGGACCCCGCCGTACCGGTGATCGAGCCGGTGCATCCCGGCGGACGGGGACCGGCCGACGCCGACGCGCACGAGAACAACGGTGCTCAGGACCGTGAGCAGGAGGAGGTTATGGCCAAGTGAGCCAGGGCAGTCGCGCGCCGTTCGTGGTCGCGCATCGAGGCGCATCGGCGGCGCGCCCCGAGCACACGCTCGCCGCCTACGAGCTCGCGCTGCAGGAGGGCGCCGACGGCGTCGAGTGCGATGTCCGGCTGACCAGGGACGGACATCTGGTGTGCGTGCACGACCGCACCGTCGACCGGACCTCGTCGGGCAGCGGCCTGGTCAGCGAGATGACGTTGGACGAACTGCGCGCGCTGGATTTCGGCGCCGACGGCGCCCCCGCCTCGGTGCTGACCCTCAGCGAGCTGATCGGCCTGGTGCTGGACTGGCGCAGCAGGCCGACCAAGCTGTTCATCGAGACCAAGCACCCGGTCCGCTACGGCGCGCTGGTGGAGAACAAGCTGCTCGCCGAACTCCAGCGCTTCGGCATCGCCACCCCGGCCTCGGCCGATCATTCCCGCGCCGTCGTGATGTCGTTCGCGGCCACCGCCGTGTGGCGCATCCGTCGCGCCGCCCCGCTGCTGCCCACCGTCCTGCTCGGCGAATCGTCGCGCTACCTCGGCGGATCGGCGGCCACCACCGTCGGGGCCACGGCCGTCGGCCCCTCGGTGAAGACCTTGCGCGAGCACCCCGACCTGGTCGACAAGGCCGCCGCCGCAGGGCGCGCCACCTACTGCTGGACCGTCGACGACCCGGACGACGTCCAACTGTGCGCCGACCTCGGCGTCAGCTGGGTCGCCACCAATCACCCCGGCCGCACCAAGTCGCTACTGCCCGCCGCCTGATTCGGACCCGCCGGGCCCCGCTGGTTCGGGCCATCTCGCCCATAGATCCACCTGAGGTCGTACCAGTCGTTTCGGCAGTGGATCGATCGAGACAGACACGCTCGTCTGTGTCCCGCTGATCCGAAGAGGCCACTAGGCGTCGGTCGCTTCTGCGCAGGCAGTGAGAAGGCCGGAGCGGGGTGCCCGCGGCCTCTTCGCCACGCCCACCACGGCGCACGTAAATCGCGCGCCCATTCCTGACGGAACCACACCACCTCAACCCCGGCTTTCGAGCGAAGCGAGACCGAGCATCCGCCGTTCGCGGCCCGGCTCGCGTCCGAGTGGCCGCCGCGTCCGCGACGCAGTCGCCAGCGGCGGTCGCTCGGACGCGAGCCACAAAGGGGCCGCGAACACGCCGCGACGAAGTCGCGGCCGAAAAGCACTGTAAGTTGAGCCCTCGTGGGTAAAAGCAAGCGCAACAGTCCTAAGCCCGGCGGGAACCGGGCGCAGCGTCTCGCCGAGCGGCGGGCGGCGCAGGAGCAGGCGGCGCGGATCGCCTCGCGTCCGTTCGAGGGCCTGGCCGCGGAGTGCGATCTGATCGCCCTGCGCGAATTCGTTCCGTCGGCCACCGCGACATTGACCCTGGCGCCCGAGGTGGCGGCGGAGCGACCGGTCGTGCTCGGAACAGTGCTACCCGGCGCGGTGGCCGCGCTGGTGCGCGCGGGTGACGAACCCAGCGGTTACGTCGGCGCGCAGGTGCAATTCCAGGGCGCCGATCCGGCCGCCGATCTGGCCGCGGCGATCCTGTGGACGCAGTCCGCCGAACCCGGTGATTCGCTGACCTCCGTGGAAAGCGTTGCGGGCGGCCCGCGGCTGGCCGATGTCATCGATCCCGGCGCGCGCCTGGATTTGACCGTGCACCAGGACTTCGACTGGTGGGTGCCAGCGGGAGTGGAGCCCGACGCGCAGGTCGCCGCCACCATCGAGCAGGCCAAGCAGGCGATCATGCCGTCCGCGCGGCTCGGGCTGGACGCCGACGCGATCGGCGCCGCCTGGTGGGTGGACGCGGGCGAGAAGGCGCACATCCGCTGGGTGCGGCCGGAGGACGAGGACGCGCTTATGCTGGCGCTGGCCCGCGTGCACGCTGCCGGGGGTCTGCACCTCGGCGAGGGTTCCCGATTCGCGGGGTCGTTCCGCACCCACGGCGTGCTGGTCCCGGTCTTCGACCTGGACCGCGAGCGGCACCCCGACGAATGGGTGAAGCCGGCGGCCGAATTCGGCGCTCGCCTGTCCGAGGCGCTGGCCGTCGACGCCCCGTTGACCTCCGACGAGCGGCGCTCGCGTGACGGTCTGCGGTCGCGTCAGGTCACCTTGCGCTGAGCCTCGGATATCAGAGAACTGCGGGAAAGCGATATAGCCGCAGTGTTTTCCGGTTGCCGCCGGTACTGCTCGGAAGTGGGGTAAGACTTGCCGAACCATTGCGAAATGCGATGAGACCGTCGTTTACGCCGACATCGCAAATCGCGAGCTGAACCGCGACAGGCCCGGTTCCCGATACGGGAGCCGGGCCCGTTCGGCGACCTCCGTCAGACGGAGCCGCCCGCCACCGAAGGCGCGCCGGAGGCGTCGCTCGGGCCGCTCATTTCCCGCGCGACGAATTCCTCCAGATCGAACAGGTTCGACCCGGCGCGATCGGCGATGGTGAGCAAGGTGGTCATGTTCGCCACCTCCTCGACCTGTTCCTTCAGGAACCACTGCATGAACTGTTCGCCGAGGTAGTCGCCCTCTTCCCGGGCGGTGCTCGCCAACTGGATGATCTGCTCGGTGACCGTCTTCTCCTGGGCGAGCGCGAGCGCGATCGGCTCCCTGGCATTCTCGAACCGCGATTTCGCGGCGTCGATGCCGGAAATCTCGATGCTGATATCCCGGTCGAGGAAGTACTGCACGATCATCATCGCGTGATTGCGCTCTTCGACGGCCTGCTTGTAGAACCGCTTGGCCAGCTGCGGGAGATCGGCATTGTCGAACCACACCGCAATCGCGATGTACTGATGCTCGGCATTGAATTCGTGCCGGATCTGATCGTGCAACAGGCTGTGAAATTTGCTGCGGGGTGATTCCGGATGGCTTGACATGGCATCGACATTAGCGGCGGCCAAGTCGCATGTCATCCAAGTGCAGCCTTAAAGAGGCTAGTGTTGCCTAATTAATTCTTCGCCGCGCCAGCCATTTTCGGCGCCGGGATATCCGCGCGCGGTCGCGACCGCATCTCCCTGGCGACGAACTCCTCGACGTCGAACAACTGCCCGTCGGCGCGGTCGAGCACGGCCAGCAGGGTGCTCATCCCCGCCACGTTCTTCACCTGTTCGGCGAGGAACCACTGGATGAATCGTTCGCCGAGATAGTCACCGGAGGCGCGAGCCGTACGAGCCAGTTCACTGATCCCGGCGCGGCGGGCCTGCTCGATCTCCAGCAGTGCGGCGACCGCGGCGCGCGGGCTTTCGAAGGTGGAGTGGATCTCGTCCAATCCGCCGATCTGCACCGGGAGATCCCGGTCCAGCAGGTACTGCACCATGCGCAGCGCGTTGCCGTGGTGCTCGCGTGACAAGTCGTAGGCGTGTCCGGCCAGTTGCGGCAATCTGCGCGTGTCGAAATACACGGCGGCGGCGAGATACTGCTGGGCGGTGGTGAATTCGCGACGAATCTGCGTGCGCAGCAAGTCGGGGAAGGACTCGTCGGCGTCGTCGATGTCCGGCATGGCGTCGACGCTACCGCGTCAGCAAGTCCTCCGGGATCGGACGGTCATCGGCCAGCGCGTCGAAGAACCGGCCCGCTTTGTCCTTGTCCCACAGCAGGACGTTGCCGCTGTCGGTGTCCTCGAATCCGCCGATCGGCACCGCCGTGGCGACGGTATCGCCGCGCAGGGCCCAGCCCAGGCCGCCGAGGTTCCAGATGTGGTCGCCGTTGTCGACCTTCAGCGACTTGGCGGTGTCGGTGGCCAGCGGCCAGAGCTTGAACGGGTTGGCCAGCGTGGCGCCGCTGGTCGCCTTCTTCAGCAGCGCGGCCATGAAGATCCGCTGGTTGTTCATCCGGTCCAGATCGGCCAGCGCCGTCGCGCGGCTGCGGACGAAGCCCAACGCCTGCGGTCCGTTCAGCCGCTGGCAGCCCGCGGGCAGGTCGATGCCGGCGAGCGGGTCGTCGATCGGCTTGGGCACGCACACGTCGATGCCGCCGAGCGTATCGACCACGCTGGCGAAGCCGCCGAAACCGATCTGCGCGTAATGGTCGATGCGCAGGCCGGTGGCGATCTCCACGGTCTGGACCAGCAGCGCGGGGCCGCCGATGGCGAACGCCGCGTTCAGCTTGTCCCTGCCCTGGCCGGGAATGCTGACATACGAGTCGCGCGGCAGGCTGACCAGCGTGGTCTTCCCCGATCGCGGCACGTGCACGAGCATGATCGTGTCGGTGCGCTCCGGGCCGACCTCACCGCCGGTGGCGAGTTCCTGCTCCTGCTCCGCGGTCAGCTCGCCGCGGCCGTCGGACCCGACCAGCAGCCAGTTCGTGCCGGGTGTGTCGCCGACTCGCTTGGCGTAGTTCGTCAGCGCGGGGATGCGGTTGAGCGAGTTGTCCAACTTGATGACGGCGCCCACGGCGGCGAGCACCAGGACCAGCAGGATCACCAGGAACCAGCGGAAGGGATGACGCTTGCGGCGGGGTCGAGGAGCCCGCGGGGCACGCCCTCCCCGAGGTGGGACCGGCGGGGAACTCGTACGGAACGGCCGGGGTTTCCGGGGCGGCGCGGGCGGACCTTCGTGATAGGGGACCGGGCGCTGGGTGGGCGCGTGCGATGGAACTTCGTGATGCGGCACCGGCCGCTGCGTGGGGGCGTGCCTGCGGGCCGGGGGAGGCGGCGGCATTCGGCGCGCCTGCTCGGGCGGGACCTGCGAATACGCCAGCGGCTGCGCGTGTGGGCCTGCGGTTCCGTCACGGCGCATCACCTGCGTGGGCTCGATCGGCGCCGGTGCACCGGGCCCAGGAGGTGGCATGCGACGGCGCGCAGGGCCGGGACTGCCGGGCGGCGGCATCCGGCGCGGACGCGCGTTGCGCTGGGGGTCGTCGCCGTTCATCACTGAAACTCTACTTATCGGGCCGACGTGACGTGCCGCATGTGGACACCGGCGCACGCGGAGGCGGCGCTGCTTCGTAATTCGCGCGCGGGACCGCGTTGTTAGCCCTCCCGAGGGCACGGTTGTGTCACGGGAGCCACGAAACATGGCCGCGCAGAACGGTGTAGCCGATGTAGGCGACCGCGTCGATGGTCGCATGGGCGAGGACCAGCGGCCACAGCCGGTTCGTGCGCTGCCAATAGCGGCCGAATATGACGCCCATCACAAAGTTCCCGAGCCCGCCGCCGAGTCCTTGATACAGGTGATAGCTGCCACGCAGCGCGGCCGAGGCCAGCAGAGCCGAGTTGGCCGACCACCCGAGCCTGCGCAGCCGGGTGAGCAGGAACGCGACCACGATGACCTCCTCGGCCACGGCGTTCGCGCAGGCGGAGAGCACGAGCGCGGGCAGCCGCCACCAGTAGTCGCCGAGCGAGGCCGGGACGATCGTCACGCTCAGGCCGAGCGCGTGTGCCGCGAGATACAGCCCGAGCCCCGGCAATCCGATGATCGCGGCCAGCGTCAAGCCGGGTAGCACGTCGGCGCGCCACCGCAGCCGGTTCGCCAGCCCGATCAGCCGCGGTCCGATGCCGCCGCGCCACAGCAGATACAGTCCCAGCGCCGCCCACCCGAGCAGCCGCAGCACGCTGAGCAGCTGGAACAGCAGATCGATGGTGGACTGTGTCGATCGCGACGGGTTCAGCGCGACGGTGCGCCCGCCGATTCCGCCCGGGCCGAGCGCGCTCTCCACCAGCGAGAGCGCGGCGCTGAGCCCGCTGAGCCCGAACGTGACCAGCAGCACCACGGCGATCTCTAGTTTGATCGCCAGCCGCTCCCGATCGGTCGGTTCGGCCTCGTCCCACTCGGCACTGGACTCCGCACGCATGAGTCGAATCTATTGCGCTGGTCCGAACAGGCGCGCGCCGTGTCGGCGTGCGAATCCCCCGCCGCGCGGGCATGTCGCTCGGCTCGCCAACCTGCCCCGGTCCGGCCTCGGCGTCAGATCCGGCGCAGTCCGTTGAGGAACGGGCAGCCCGCCAGCGTGCGTACGGCCCGGCTGAGCCCTTCGATGTCGTCGGCCGGTGCGCTGAACGGCAAGCGGAAGTCGTGGTCGCCGTCGTGTCCTTCCACCCGCAGGGTGAGTCCGTAGCGGTCGATAGCCAGCGGGTGCACGATGCCGCGCTGTAGCTGTGGCGGCAGGTGCCTGGCCAGCTGGGCGACGACGTCGGCGTGATCGGCCTGCATGTGCTGCAGCCACGCGGATTCCATGGCGCAGAACGGATCCGGCTGCGCCGAGCGCAACTCCTCGCTGGTCACCGATTCGGCGCCGGTCGAGTCGGCCACCACCGCGGAGTTGATCACCAACCGCAGCAGGCTGGCGCCGAAGCCGATATCGAGCAGTCCCGGATGCGGATGCTCCTTCGCCACCTCGGTGGCCAGCGCGCGCTGCGCCTGTGTGGGCACCGCGCGCACCCAACCGCGCAGCCAGACCAAGGCGCGGACGGGCTCGCGCAGCGGCAGCGGGGCGTGGTCGGTGAGTTCGAGCACCGCGGGCGCGCCGTGCTCTCCGGAGTTTCCGGCCAGGATCGCGGCGATCGAGGTCGTCGGCACCGCGATCACGGCGTCGCCGCACTGCCGGACGTGGTGCACGGACGCGGGCGTCGGATCGATGCCGGGCATGG
Organism: Nocardia implantans; assembly: GCF_035544775.1. NCBI lineage: Bacteria > Bacillati > Actinomycetota > Actinomycetes > Mycobacteriales > Nocardiaceae > Nocardia > Nocardia implantans. The sequence continues at coordinate 644,253 of NZ_JAYKYQ010000001.1, forward strand.
CCAGCACCGCTTGCTCCGCGTGCGCGCAGGCGCTGCGCACTCGCTCGGCGGTGGACGGTGCGACGGTCGAGGACGGACGCGGCATACAAACCTCCGTGAAGCGGGCGGCGCTGCAATATGATTAGGTTACCCTAAGCTAAGTGACGGGCCATGCTTCCCGCAAGCGTTCCGATCCGGCTGATCGCAGCGAACCGTGTCGATTCCCGGTCGAATCGGGTTGTTACGGTGAGGGCGTGTCGGAAGGGACGGGATCGAGCGAACCGGTGCTGGTGACGTTGTCGGCGCCGCCGCGGCGCGGTTTGGCCGACGGGCTGGTCCGCAACATCGGCGCAAGTTCCGCTGCGCCGATGCTGGAGCTGGACGCCCCCGACGCCGAGATCGCCGGTTTCCTCGCGCACGTCGCCCACTCCGATACCGGCTTCGTCGCGCGCACCTCCTCGGGAGAGCGCGCGGTCGCCATCGTCGCCGCCACGGCCGCCGCCCTGTGCGGCGAGGACATCGGCACGGCCCTGCGCGAGCCCGACATCGCCTTTCTGACCTCCCTGAAGCCGCAGGCCGTCGAGGCGGTCCGATCGGTTCTGCTCGCCATCGAAACCGAGGCCGCTGACCGGGTGAACGCCGCGTTGCGGGTGCTCAACGCGGGTTGAACGCCGCTCGGGCGGTCGCGGAACAGTCGCCTCGGGGCGGCGGGGCCTTCCCAATCGGTGGGGGGCCGGGCGAGCGCGCAAGTAATCTCGTAACCGTGCCGCGAATCGCGTACTTCGGGCCGTCCGGAACGTTCACCGAGATGGCCCTCGCTCAACTGGAATCCTCGGGAACCTTCGACGGGCCCGTGGAGCGGATCGCCGCGCCCAGCCAAGGCGCCGCGCTCGACCTGATCCGCTCCGGTGACGTGGAGGGCGCGGTGGTGCCGATCGAGAGCTCCGTCGAAGGGTCGATCTCGGCGACGCTCGACTCGCTGGCAATCGGTCCGCGTCTGCAGATCGTCGCCGAGACCGAACTCGAGGTGAGTTTCACGATCCTCGGCAAACCGGGCACGGCGCTTCCGGACGTGCGCACCCTCGCCGCATACCCCGTGGCCGCCGCGCAGGTGCGGTTGTGGGTGGCGCGGCATCTGCCGCAGGCTCAGCCCTACACCTCGGCGTCCAACGCCGCCGCCGCCGAGGACGTGGTGGCAGGCCATGCGGACGCCGCCGTGTCGACCGCGCTGGCCGGAGAGCGGCTGGGGCTGATCGCGCTGGCCTCCGGCGTCGCCGATCACGAGCAGGCGATCACGCGGTTCGTGCTGTGCACCAGGCCGACGGCCGCGCCGCCCGCCACCGGAGCCGACCGCACATCGATCGTGCTCGAACTGCCGAACGTACCGGGCTCACTGATGCGCGCCTTCGCCGAGTTCGCCACTCGCGGAATCGATCTGACCAGGATCGAATCGCGGCCCACTCGAACCGGCATGGGCACCTACCGTTTCTATCTCGACTGCGTGGGGCACATCGATGACGCCGCGGTCGCCGAGGCGCTCAAAGCACTGCACCGCAACGCGCGGATCCGCTTCCTCGGGTCTTGGCCTGCGACTTCCGCGACCGGCACGCCACCACCGCCGGACGAAGCGGACGCGGAGTGGTTGATCCAGCTGAGAAAGGGGATGGCCGACCTATGACCGGGAGGTTGATTCTGGTCCGGCACGGGGAGACCGAGGGCAATGTCGCCAAGCTGCTGGACACCCGGATTCCGGGCTTGCCGCTGACCGAACGCGGTGCGGCGCAAGCGAAAGCGTTCGGTGAGGGCCTGCTCCGTCCGCCGAAGGTGCTGTTCTCCTCGGCGGCGCTGCGCGCGCGCCAGACCGCGAGCTACATCGAGGCGGCCACCGGTGTCGCCGCCATGGTGCTCGACGGACTGCACGAGGTACAGGCCGGGGACCTGGAGGGAGAACACAGCGAGGAGGCGCACCAAACCTTCCAGCGGATCTACCGTGCCTGGCACGAGGGCGATCTCACGCTGCGGGTGCCCGGCGGCGAATCCGCTCAGGACGTGCTGGATCGGTTCCTGCCCGCGGTCGAGGAACTCCGGAACACCTATCTGACCCCGGACGACGACACGCACGGTGACGTGATGGTGGTCAGTCACGGTGCGGCCATGCGGCTCGTCGGCCGCACCCTCGCGGACGTGCGGCCGCCGTTCACGACGAACAACCACTTGGACAACACCGAGACGATCGAGCTGGTGCCGATGCCCGACGGCGGGTGGGAGTGCATTCGCTGGGGACGGTTCACGCCGCCGTTCGGCTACGAAGTCGCGCCGACCTCGGACGATCCCATGGGCTAGCGATGCCGGCGCGCTCAGGACAGTTTCGGATTCCGGGGGAACTCTTCGCGTTCCGGTAGGGAATTGATCAGATCCTGCACGGCCGTGCGCAGTCGCGCGGGAGTCCCGCTGCTGAGCGACGTCCACTTCACGCCGTCGTCGGACCTGCTCGCGGTCGCGATGAATCGGCCCGCGCGTGTATTGAAGACGGCGATGTGGTTGTCGGCCGTGTCTCTGGTGCCGTCGCCGTAGATCACACCGACGATCTCGGCATACGAGTGAATCTCGACCAGGGCCGCGGCCAAAGTGTGCGCGTCCTGGGCCGGATTGCCCACCTTCGCCAGTCTTTCCGCGGTGGCCGCGGCATCACCGGTGTCGCCGAAGATCGTGGCCAGCTCTTCGGTGGGCGCGTTCATGCCGTACAGCTCGAGCGGTTCGGCGTAGCCGAGTGCCGCGAGAACCGTTGCCGGCAGGTCGTTTCCGGCCTCATCGATGACGTAGGAGTCCTGCCCCCGAAGGGCGACGACCGGGAGGTCGACGCCCTTCGCCAGACAGAAGCGACTCACCCAGCCATCGACGACCAGGCGCAGCGCGATGATCCAGTGGGGCCGGTGCAGGGCGCGCAGCCGGTTCTCCAGATCGCCATGCAGCACATCGTCGATCAGGAGGTCCCGCTGGGCGAGGGACTCGGCGGCCGCGTCCATCGCCGCTTTGTGGTCGGTCAGGTTGTCGTACCGCGCCCTCGCGTTCAGGACGACGGGAACCTCGATTTGCAGTTTCTCCACGAGGAACTGCATTTCGTCGAGCGACAGGACGACCGCATCGAGCGTCGACGGGCCGCGGCCCGCACCGAGTACGGTCACCTAACCGTCCCGCTGAGGTCACCGCCGATGACCCCATCGGTGGTGAGACGGCCGTCGTTGAAGTGCTCGGTCGACCGCAGGTAATCCCGGCCGTCGTGCTCGTTCTCGTCGTCCTCGTCGCTGCGCGCCTGATTACCCAGCAAGGGGTTGCCGTTGCCGGTGTTGGCCGGACGCACCGGCGCCGCCTCGACGCCTTTGACCACGGCAGTCTCCTGCACCGCAGCGGTGGCGCCACCGATCGTGCCGTTGGAGCCCCAGCCCTCCGGAAGTTTGAGCGAGCCGCTGCTGATGCCCGCCGCCGATCCGAGACCCGTGAACGACACGGCGCGCGTCGCGGCGCCGGCAGCCGTGGCCGCCGCACCGACACCCATGGCCATGGGAGCCATGCCGGAGAAGGCGGGCGCGGAGCTGGTGCTGGCCGCTGCGATCGCGCTGCCCGCGACATTTCCGACGGTGGAGACACCGGTGGTGGCGATCGAGCCGACGGCCTGCGCGGCCTGGGTGGCAGCGCTCGCCACGCCCGGGTTGCTCAGGAAGGCCTGCGTCGCGGCGACGGCGGCCTGGATCGGATCGGCCGGGACTTCGCTGGTCGTGTCCGCCGCCTGCTCGGGGCTGGCCGTCCCGGCGCCCTTGGCGATCGGCGGCGGCAGCAGGAACTCGGCGGGTGTGGCGAGCATGGCGCTGGTCGCGGCCTCGTAGGTCTCCATGACCAGCGCGGCGCGAATGTCCATGGCGTGCCTGGCGACTTCGGCGGCCTCGAAGGCGCCGCTCAACACGCCCGGCGGGTTCGCCGACGCGGCCAAGGCGGTGTTGACGGCCGCGATCTCGGGCGGACTCGGCATCGCCAGCGCGGCGACGGTGTAGGCGGTGGCGTTCGCCGCGGCCTTGGCGCCCATCGCGGCCGCCTGCACGCCCTGCTGCTCGGACCAGCCGAGGAAGCCGGTGAGCTTGCTCAGCGCGGCGATACCGTTGATGCCCTGCATGCCGACGCCGAGTTCGGCCATCACCCTGGCGACGGTCGTCGTCGCGTCGACCCAGGCGGCGGTGAGCCCGCCCCACGCGGTGGCGGCGGCCGAGATCGGAATCGCGTGCGCGCCCGCGTGAAGGGTGGCCGAATTGACCTCCGACGGGCGCGCGGCCCAGATCACCCCGGTGACTCCTGCAACCATGTTTGTCTTCTCCCCTGCTCGAGCGTTGCTGATTGAACTCGTTGCGGAACTACACCTGGATGGCGCTGATGCCTGCGGCGCGCACCACGTCGCCCGCGACGTGCTGGGCCAACTGCATGCGCAGCGTCGCCGCGGCGTGGTGGCATTCCAGAATCGCCTGCGCGATCGCCCGGTCGTGCGACATCGCCCCCTGATTGAAATGGCTCGCGCTGACGAAGGAGACTTCCTCCGCCCCGGAGGGCAGCACGTGCGTCGCAGGCGCGGTGACCGCCGCGGCGGCCGCCAGACGTTCGGCGACGAGGTCGAGTTCGGCCGCGGCGGCGAGAATGGCTTCGGGTGCGATCAGTACATGTCCAACCATGACTCGACTCCTTCTAGTGGCTGTGGGGCGGAACCACGAGAATTCCCCCTTCGAGTGATAGGACGCGACAGCAACGCGATCGGTTCCATCGAATCCCCAACTTTTCGATCTCCGTGCCGATTACACACCTACCGCTGGTGGTGCGCAATACAGCTCGGTCAAGACTATCCCCATCCCAGCTGATGCAGGCGGTCTTCGTCAATGCCGAAATAGTGTGCGATCTCGTGGATCACGGTGATCGCCACCTCTTCCACCACCTGCGCCTCGTCGGCGCAGTGCTCGAGAATCGCGTCGCGATAGATGGTCACGGTGTCGGGAAGCGCTCCGCCGTACTGACTGTCGCGTTCGGTGAGGGCGATGCCGTGATACAGGCCGAGTAGATGCGAATCCTCCGGATTGCGCGGCTCGATCAGCACGACCACGTTGTCGATGGCGCGGGTCAGCTCGGGCGGGATGAGATCCAGTGCGTCGCCGACCAATTCCTCGAACCGGTCGGCGGACATCGTCACGGGCATCGGCGTTCGGCTACCTCGGCTGGGGCTGCGGCGGCAGCGGCGCCGCGCCGGGCAGCGGTGCGGGCGTGGAACGTCCGTTGTTCGGCGGCGGTACCGGAGCCTGGCCGTTGATCAGGATCTCGCCCTTGGCCGAACCGGTGATCGGCGCGAAGCCCTCCCGGTCGGCGCCCTTGCCGATCATGCAGTCCAGCTTGCGGCTGCCTGCCATCCAACTGCGGGCATCGATGTAGTCGAAGAACAACGTGAGCGTCTTGTTCCGGATGACGTCCGGCCCGCCGAGGTAGTCGGTCGAGGTGCGGGTGCACTCCTGCTCGACGAACTTGTCCTGGTCGTCCTTCGCGGGCGGGCCGCCGTTGAAGTGGGCGCTCAGATCCACCGTGGAGACGATCTCCACCGCGTGCGGCTGGGCGCAGTCGACGGGATCGGTGGGCAGGTTCTGGTTGATGCCGAGGCACACGCCCGGCTCGTACACCTTGGACTGGTCGTGCTCGGTGGCGCTGCCGACCGACGGCGGAGTGCCAGCGCTGGCCGCGATCTGCAGGCCGCAGCGCAGCGTGCGGTCACCGTGCTGCCAGCCTTCCGGGCTCGGGTACATCAGCCCGACGATGTACTTGCCACGCGGATCGAACCGGCCCGACATGTACTTCTGCACCGCGGGCACGCAGTGCTCTTCCTTCAGCTCGGTCAGGCGCAACGAGTCCGGGAACCGCGAGCCGGGACCGAACTCCTTGCCCGGGTATCTGCTCATGTCGATGTCGGCCGCGACCTCGAACATGTGCTTGGTCGAGCAGTTCACCTTGACCAGGTCCGAGCGGTCCGGCTTGGTCCAGCTCAGGCAGTCGCCCTTGGACGCGGTGCCGAACTCCTTGTCCAGCACGGGCTGTGCCGGTGCGCCTGGATTGTGCGCCTCCAGGCCCTTCTCGTTGTCGAAGCCGGTGACGAACAGCGTCACCAGGGCCGCGACCACGGCGCCGACGGCTACCGCGAGCAGGCCCCAGCGCAAGGTGGGCGCCGACAGATGCAGATCGCGCAGCTCGCCCTTGCCCATGGCGGCCTTGGCCGAGTCGAACGAGCGCCGTAGGGAGTCGGCGCGCGACGACGCGCCGCGCTTGGGCGCCTGCGGGGACCGGGACACACGTTCGGAGGACATCGCGGTCCATCATGGCAGCGTCGGTGCCGCGGTGCCACGACCTGGCCCGATCGGCGCGGCACGGGGGCGGGTGGATCAGCCGCGCAGCGCGGAGAGGAAGACGCCGGGCAACCGGGCCGGGTTGGCGTCGGCGTAGAACTCGGTGAGCCTGCGCCCGGTGGTCGCGGCGGTGGCGTTGCCGACGAACCAGGGCGGCTTGGGGGAGAGGGCGAACTCCCCGCCGAGCAACGAGCGCGGGGCGGGCCGGAACGGACCGCGCACCACGGTGCGCTCCACGTCGTCGAGCAACAGGGCGTTGTGCACCACGCCGATACCGCTCTGCACGTCGTCGAGGGTATGTCCGGGGAAGGCGCCCCAGGCGGCCCGCGGCGCGAGAAAGGCCAGACCGGTCCAGGTGTTCACCGCGATAGCGCCGTAGCGCAGCCGCTCGATCGCGCGGTCGAACGCCACACCGAGCCTGCGCATGGTCGCCGGATGGGCGATGACGTTCGCGCCCAGGGTGCCGGTCAGCTCGGCGTTGGCGAAGTCCACCGCGCGCTGCAGGAACTCGCCGCCCGCGTAGGGCAGCTCCACGACGCCGAGCACCGGCGAGAAGTATTCCGTGCGCAGCAGCGGCGAGCCGGTCGGCGGCAGTCCGTCGACCAGCACCCGCCCCGCACCGAGACGCTCGGCCTGCGGATACGAGGCCAGCGCGTCGGCGACCCGCGCGTCGCTGCCCGGGTAATAGGCGGTTCGCTGTGGCGCCCGCTCCATGGCCAGGCGGAGTTCGGCGAGGAACTCGTCCTTGCGGTCCCACTCGGAGCCGATGACCACCGCCTGCGCGGCCACACAGTTGTAGCCGCCGTTGTGCAGCCGTTGGGTGGCCACGTGCTCGGCCTGATAGCGCAGATCGGCGTCGGACCAATCGCCTGGCACCACGATGGTCGGCGAGACGCCGCCCAGCTCACTGGTGATCGGCTTGTCCAGCAGGGGCCGGTTGTCCTTCTTGCGCTGCGCGCCCTCCGCGCCGGGGCCCCACACGATGGCGTCGTGGGTCTGCGCGCTGCCGGTCATGTGCACGTGCGCGACATCCGGATGACGCACCAGGTAACCGCCCTCCCGCGCACCGCCGGTGAGGATCCGCAGCGCGCCGAGTTCCAGCAGCGGTTCGAACACCATCTCGAAGACGGTGAACAGCGGGTCGGTGATCGGGTTGAGCTTCAGCGCGACCACCCGGTTGTGCGCGAACAGCTCGTAGAGCGCGTCCAGCGGCGGAATCGAGGTGATGTTGCCCGCGCCGAGCACCGCGCCGATCCCGCCGGTGGCGGTGGGGTCGAGCTGGGCCAGCCCGGCTCGCCTGCGTGCGCTGTCGGCGTCCACGCCGGGGCGCAGCCACACCTCACCGCGGAAGCCGTTCAGCAACAGCCGGTCGTAGACGCCGAACGGGAACGCGGGCACGGCCAACCGCCCGCCCGGCGCCTCCCGCAGCGTGATGCCCGCCAGCGGGCTGCGGCCGGTCTCCAGCGCGGCGAGGGTCGCCGACAGCGCGGCCGTGGCTTGCAACAAGGTGAGCGGGCCGGACATCCACTCCTCGCCGATCAATGGAGAGTGCTCGTCGAGGTCCTTGACGACGCACGCGGCGCGCACCCAGTCCTCGGCGAAGCGGCCGATTCTGGCATGGATCTCGTCGAGCAAGGCGCGGCGGCGGCGCAGCGGCGTCGCGGCCCACGTCTTCTCGCCCGCGGCGAGATCGGCCAGCGCGTTGTCGACGGCCGTCTCACCGAATGGAGTGCCCACAAGCCCCACTATGCGCGCGATCGCGCCCGGATGGTCCGCATCCTGGGATATCGGCGTGAAAGCGCAACACACCGACCACTAGGCTGGTGGCCCATGATCGACCTCCGATTCCTGCGGGACAACCCGGACGCGGTCCGCGCCTCGCAGCGCGCCCGCGGCGAAGACCCCGCCCTCGTCGACGCGCTGCTCGAGGCGGACGCGGCGCGGCGTGCCGCGGTGGCCACCGCGGACAACCTGCGCGCCGAGCACAAGGCGATGGGCAAGCTGATCGGTAAGGCGAGCAAGGAGGAACGGTCCGCGCTGCTGGCGCAGGCGTCGGAGATGTCGGTCAAGGTCAAGGAGGCCGAGGCCGCGCAACACGCCGCCGACATGGATCTCGACGCCGCGCACCGCGCCATCTCGAACGTGGTGCAGGAAGGCGCACCGGCGGGTGGCGAGGACGATTTCGTCGTGCTGCAGACCGTCGGCGCCCCGAGGGAGTTCGATTTCGAGCCGAAGGACCACTTGGAACTCGGCGAGTCGCTCGGCCTGATCGACATGGAGCGCGGCGCGAAGGTCTCCGGCGCCCGGTTCTACTTCCTGACCGGCTACGGCGCGCTGCTGCAGCTGGGCATGCTGCAGCTGGCCGCGCAGAAGGCGGTGGCCAACGGCTTCACCATGATGATTCCGCCGGTGCTGGTGCGCCCGGAGGTCATGGCGGGCACCGGGTTCCTCGGGCAGCATTCGGCCGAGGTCTACCACCTCGCCGACGACGATCTGTACCTGGTCGGCACCTCGGAGGTGCCGTTGGCGGGCTACCACTCGGACGAGATCCTCGACCTGAGCGACGGCCCCAAGCGTTACGCGGGCTGGTCGTCGTGCTTCCGCCGCGAGGCGGGCAGCTACGGCAAGGACACTCGCGGCATCATCCGCGTGCACCAGTTCGACAAAGTGGAGATGTTCGTCTTCACCACGCCCGATCAGGCCGACGCCGAACATCAACGCCTGCTCGCCTGGGAACAGGAGATGCTCGCGGCGATCGAGGTGCCCTACCGGGTGATCGACGTCGCGGCCGGTGATCTCGGCAGCTCCGCCGCGCGCAAATTCGACTGCGAGGCGTGGGTGCCGACCCAGCGGACCTACCGGGAACTCACCTCGACCTCCAACTGCACCACCTACCAGGCGCGGCGGCTTGCCGTCCGTTATCGCGACGAGAACGGACGGCCGCAGATCGCCGCGACGTTGAACGGCACGCTCGCGACCACCCGCTGGCTGGTGGCCATTCTGGAGAACCATCAGCAAGCCGACGGGTCGGTCCGGATTCCGGCCGCCCTGGTCCCGTTCGTCGGCACCGACGTGCTGCGACCGACGAACTGACCACGCGGGCATAACGTTCAGGTGAATAGCTACTGGTTCGCCATGCCGGATTCCCGGGATGTGGCAACCAGCGGGATTCCTTATGTCTAGGCTATTCGTCGTGCGAGGAATCGGGTCTCGCGGCGATACCCGAACCCGGGTGCGGGCCGCGTCTGCGCTGGCGACGGCTATGGTCATGGCTCGGACCACCGGGGCGTTCTACGTCATGGGCGGGGTGCTCGGTCTGCTGATCACCGCCATCGCCCCTGGTGAGGAGGGTAATCGTCCGCTGGTGGGCGGGGCGGCAGCGGTGGCGCTGGCGCTCGGTCTCACGCTGCTCGCATGGGGGCCGCGGCTGCCGCATTCGATCCACCACGTCTACGTCGCGATCGCGACGGTGCTGGTGACGATCGCGGTGCACTCCTTCCCGAACACCGTCGGAGCGATCAGCCTCGCGGCGTTCTACGTGTTCATCGCGTGCGACGCCGCGCTGTTCTTCGCCTGGTCGCAGGCCGCCGCCCATATCGCGTTCGCCTTGGCGCTGTGCCTGTGGGTGTTGCCCGCGCGGCCGGTGACGCCCGGATTGCCGTGGTGGTCGGGCCTGATTCCGGCCGGTGTGACCTTCGGCGTCGGCGTCGTCGTCGGAATCCTGACCAGGATGGCGTCCGAAGCCGACATCGATGTGCTCACCGGACTGCTCAACCGGCGCGGCTTCGACCGGGCGTTGAACACCGCGATCCAGCAGGCCACCAGGTCCGGGCACGGGCTCGCGCTGGTGCTGGTCGACCTGGATCGATTCCAGAAGATCAACGATCATCTCGGGCACCGCGCCGGTGACGCCGTCCTGCAGCGGGTGGCCGACACCTGGTCGAAACTGCTGGCCCCCGAGCAGCGCCTGGCGCGCTACGGCGGTGACGCGTTCGCCTTGCTGCTGCCGAACACCACCGAGCAGGCCGCGATCCTGCTCACCGAACAGCTCCGCGCCGCGGTGACCACCGGCTGCTCGGCCGGCGTCACCTCATGGCAGCCGGGCGAATCCGGGTCGCTGCTGGTCAGCCGCGCCGACGTCGGCCTGTACCGGGCCAAGCAGGCCGGACGCAACCGGACGGTGCTGGAGTCCTCCCGGCAGCTGCCGCTGGCGGTGGAACTGCGCGAAGCGATCGACCGCGGCGCGCTCGACGTGCACTACCAGCCGATCGTCAGCCTCACCGAAGGCGGCGGCAAGGCGGTCGGTGTCGAGGCGCTGCTGCGCTGGTCGTCGAGCGCGCAACCGGATGTCACCACCGAGGGCTTGATCCGCGTCGCCGAGGAGTACGACCTCATCGCCGATCTGGACGAGCTGGTGCTGCGCCGGGCCTGCGCGGACGCGGCGCGGTTGCAGGAAACTTTCGCCCAGCTGGATTTGACGCTGAACGTGAACGTCAGCGGGCTGGAGCTGGCCGAGGCCGGTTACGCCGACCGGGTGGCGGGGATCCTCGCCACGACGGGTTGGCCCGCCGATCAGCTGGTGCTCGAGGTGACCGAAAGCGAACTGGCCGCCGAATCCCAGACCGCGATCGAAAACCTGCACACTCTGCGGGAGCGGGGCGTGCGCATCGCCATCGACGACTTCGGCACCGGCTACTCCTCGCTCAGCCGACTGGCCACCCTGCCGAGCGACATCCTCAAGGTCGATCAGTCCTTCGTCGCCGCGATCCGCTCCGACTCGCCCGCGCCGCCGCTGCTCGGCGTGATCGCCGCCCTGTCCAACGCGCTCGACCTGCAGGTCATCGCCGAGGGAGTGGAGACCGAATACCAAGCCGCGGTGCTCACCGAACTGGGCTTCGCGCTCGCGCAGGGCTATCACTACAGCGATTCGCATCCGGTGTCGGAGCTGATCAGCGACCTCAACGAGAACAAAGGCCGGATCGGCTCCGGCGTCACGGACGGGGAGCTGGGCGACGGGGACTCCGTTCCCGCGAACGGCTGGGTGCCGCTGCCCTGATTCACTCCTTCGCGACCGAGCGGAAATCCCTTGACGCCGTGCGGCGTGGATGGACATGCTGATCGACATGCGTTTGCTCATCTACGCCTGTTGATCCGCTGGATCGCCGCGCGCCCGGCGCGCGAACAGCGCGGGTGCGCTCAGCCTGCGCTCGCTGACGGTTCGGGCGGTGCTCTTCAAGAGCATCGGTGAACTGATCCCGCTCTACGCGCTGTACGCCCTGCTGTTCGCCGACCACGGCATGAGCACGGGGCAGATCTCCTCGCTGTTGGCCATCTGGTCGGCGACGTCGTTCCTTGCTCGAGGTGCCCTCCGGTGCGTGGGCCGACACGGTGTCGCGCCGTGGGCTGCTCGTGCTCAGTGGCGTCTTGCTGACGGCGGGCTTCGCGCTGTGGACGGTGGCGCCCTCGTTCGCGGGTTTCGCCGCCGGATTCGTGCTGTGGGGGACCTCGGGCGCGCTGGCCTCCGGCACGTTCGAGGCGCTGCTGTACGACGACCTCGCCGCCCGCGCGGCGTCGTCGGCCTATTCGCGCATCCTCGGTTACACCCGTGCCGGTGCGGAGACGGCTGTCGTCATCGCGATCCTCGCGGCGACGCCCCTGTACCTGTACGGCGGCTATGTCTTGGTCGGCTGGTTCAGCGTCGCCATCGCGGCCGTACACACATTGGTCGCGCTGTCGCTGCCCACGGCGCCGAAAGCGGTGTGCGCGGCGGACGTTGATGCTCTCGAAGAGGAAGACTTCTCCGGCCGACCTTCAGCGCCGGTCGATGATGTCCACGCCCGCACTGTCGGGGATTGTTCGGTGGATCGCACGATCTTGTCGGAGGTGGGTTCGGCGTCTCGGCCACGGGGCGAACGTTTCGAGCAGCCGAGTGTCCCCAACGGCTTCGCGTCGGAGCCCGCAGCCGTCGATCCGAAGCGCTCCGCGCCGCGGCCGGGACCGTTCGCGCGATACCGCACCATGCTGAAAGCCGGGGTCGGCGAAGCGGTCCGCGTGCGGGCGGTGCGCTACGGCGTGCTGCTGGAGGCGCTGCTGTTCGGGGTGACGGCGTTCGACGAATACTTCGCCCTGCTGGCGGAGGAATCCGGCGTCTCGACCGCCGCTGTGCCCCTGCTGGTCGGTCTCACCGTGTTCGGTTCGCTGACCGGTTCGGTGCTGGCGGGACGCACCGAAGGGATGTCGGGCCGGACGATGTCGATCGCGGTGGCCGCCGCGGGCATGCTGTTCCTCGGCGGGGCGCTGATCGCCGGCCTCGCGACCGGCCGTCCGGACGCGGTCTACCTGCTCGCCGGCCTCGGTTTCGGTTCGATCGGCGTTTCCTACGGCATCGTCTACAACGCGGGGATAGTCGCGGCCGCCCGCCTCCAGGACGCCATCGACGGTCCCGCCCGAGCCACCGTACACCTCGGTGTCCGGCCTCCTGGGCGAGGTGATCGCCCTCGCGGTCTTCGCTTTCGCCGGCCTCACCACCCAGCACACCTCCATCTCCACCCTCCTGGCCCTCCTAGGCGCCTCCCTCCTCGCCATCGCCGCCCTCACCCCGCGCTGGCTCCCCCGCGCTGATTGACCGCGAGTGGCACACCGTGGAGAGACGCTCTCGGGAAATGCCGCGGTCATGTGCCACTCGCGGCGGTTGGGTAGCGTGCGGGAGTGCGGTTCGGGCTGGTTTGCGGGTTCGGGATCGGTGCCGGGGTGGCGGTGCAGGGGCGGATCAACGGCGCGTTGGGGGCGAGGTTGGCCGATGGGGTGGCGGCGGCGACGATCAGTTTCGGGGTGGGGCTGGTTGTGCTGGTGGTGGCGTTCGCGGTCAGCGGGCGGTTGCGGGTTGGCGCGCGGCGGGTGCGGCGGGCGGTATCGGAGGGCGTGCTGCGGCCTTGGCAATTGCTCGGCGGTCTGTGCGGGGCGTTCTTCGTGGCCTGCCAGGGGCTCACCGTCGCGGCCATCGGTGTCACCGCGTTCACCGTTGCGACCGTCGCGGGACAGCTGCTCAGCAGCCTGGCTGTCGACCGGCTCGGTCTCGGTCCGAGCGGCCGCACGCCGGTCACCACGGTACGTCTGGCCGGCGCGGCGCTCGGCGTGGTGGCGGTGCTGATCGCCGGATTCGGGCACACCCACGCCGGCGGCGGTCTCTCGGTGCCCGAGGCGCTGCGCGGCACGCCGACCGTGCTGCTGATCGCGCTGCCCGCGCTGGCTGGCATCGGCCTGGCCTGGCAGCAGGCGGTGAACGGCAAGGTGGGCGCCGTCGGTGGAGCGCTGTCGGCGGCGCTGGTGAATTTCGGCGTCGGGCTGGCCGCCTTGCTCGTCATCGAGGCCTTGGTAATCGTGTCCTCCGGCGGACCGGCCGATTTCCCGGCCGAGCCGTGGCTGTATCTCGGCGGACTCATCGGCGTCGCCTTCATCGCCCTCGCCGCCCTGGCGGTCCGCTGGATCGGCGTTCTGCTGCTCGGGCTCACCTCGGTGGCGGGACAGTTGTTGGCCTCGCTGATCCTGGACATGGTCACCCCGACCAGCGCGGGACTGTCGGTCACCGCGATCGTCGGCTGCGCGCTGACTCTGGTCGCGGTCGCGGTCGCCGCTCGACCGCAGTCCTGAGGACACTCGCCGCGCATTCATATGCGAAGCGCATAAGTGTGGAATGGTGCGCTCATGCTGATCGAATACGGGGTGTGGATTTCGCGGCTGGGTCTGGCTGTCGTGTTCGGGCTGTCGGCGTGGGGCAAGCTGGCGGATCGGAGCGCGACGCGGCAGGCGGTGGGGGATTTCGGGGTGCCGCTGCGCTGGGTGCCCGCGGTGGCATGGGGGTTGTCCAGCACCGAGGCGATCATCGCGGTGAGCGTGCTGATTCCCCGGGTTTCCGGCGTGGCCGCCCTGGCGGTGCTGCTGTTGCTCACCGTGTTCACGGCGGTGATCGCGCGGTTGCTGCGGCGTGGCGAGCACCCTTCCTGTTCCTGCTTCGGCGCCGCGAGCGCCACGCCGATCGGGCCGACGATCTTGGTGCGCAACGGTGTTTTCGCGGCGCTCGCCGTGCTGGTCGGTATCGGCGCGCAGACGCACCCGCGCGTGCCGATGGACCTGCCCGCCGACAACGCGATCGGCTGCGCTGTGGTCGCGGCGGTGGTCGCGGTGCTGGTGTGGTTGGCGGGCCAGTTGCGTGTTCTGCGCCGCCGAGTGGACGAGCAGGCGCTGTCCACGCTGGGCGCGGAGGGGTTGCCGGTTGGTGCGGTGGCGCCGGAATTCGAGCTGTTCGCTCCCGACGGGGCGAAGACCACGCTCGAGGATCTGCTGACCGGTGCGAGATCGGTCCTGCTGGTCTTCGTGCACCCAGGGTGTGAGCTGTGCGCGGCGTTGGCCCGTGAACTGCCCCGCTGGCGTGCGCGGACGGGCGACGCGCTCGCGATCGTCGCGGTCGGCAACGGCGATGCCGCCGAGCAAGCCGCGTGGGGCGTCGAGCACGGGTTGGGCGATATCCCCTCGCTCGTGCAGCAGGGCAACGAAGCCGCGTTGCGCTATCGGGTGCGCGGCACACCGTCCGCCGTCCTGATCGATCCCGATGGACGTGTGGCCGCGCCGGTGGCCAGAGGCGGCATCGCGATCCGCGAGTTGATCCGCACGGTGCGGACCGGCCCGCGCAGGCCGGAGCAGGACAGAGTCCCGGCGGGAGCGTCCAGCTGATTTCGGGGCGTACCTCTTTTCTGCCCGCCTTGACCGACTGCGGTTCGGTTATGCACTGGTTGGCAAATTTCTAGCAAACAGACGGTGCCGCACCGATAGGATCGAGTCGCACCGGTGCGGAATTCGCCATCCAACAACATGACCCACCGACAAGAGGGGAAGACATGGCGCTCTTCGCATTCACCGACTACTCCGGCAAAGAGTTCATCATCCAGCTGACCAATGAGCAGCGGATCGCCGAAGCACGTCGGATCCTGTCGGGTGACGAGCAGATGTCCGTCCACGTCATGGGCCGGATCCGGAAGATGCCCGCGCCCTACAACCCGGGCTGGGACTTCCATCTGGACCCCGACACGATCACCTTCTTCACCATGGCGATCGAGGTCTGCGACGCCAGCATCATGTATGTCAACGACCACTTGGACGAGGCGTGCGGCGCGTTTCTGCCGGGCTGCTTCTGGTGTCCGTGGTCGTCGAAGCTGACCCGCGAGGTGGCCGACCGGTAATCGGTTGGCAAATGCTTCCGGCCGGCGCGGGAAGCGTCGGCCGGAAGTCGCGGCTCAGTCCAGCTTGCGCGAGCGCAGTTCGTGGCCCTTGGACGTCTTGCACCGTCCCGACTCCAGGTCCCACTGCCAGCCGTGCAGGTTGCAGGTGAGCGTGTTGCCTTCCACCACGCCGAACTTCGACAGGTCCGCCTTCAGGTGCGGACAGCGCCGCTGCACCTCCCAGCCGCTGAGTTCGGTGGAGGCGGAGTCGTCGTGCGCCTCGGAGAACCAGCCGTCGGCGTAGGCGATCCGCTCGTCGGTGAGGCACTTGAAGAACGTGTAGAGGAACTCGTTGTAGCCGCCGATGCGCCAGGCCTGGAAGCGGGTGGACAGGAAGATGGTGTTCACCCAGTCGGGCTCGCGATCGCGCAGCACCGTGCGCACCAGCTCCGGCGCGATGCGGAAGCCGTAACGGTAGCGGCCCTCGCCCTCGACCGGCTCGCGCACCGTGCGCTTGGGGAAGTCCAGCACGATGGTTTCCTCCCCGATCACCAAACCGACCGGGTAGCCGATGCCGTCGCAGATCACGTCGCTCTGGGCCATGATCGGCTCGAACAGTTTGCGCAGCGGCTCGAGCAGCGAGCCGTCGCCGCGCTCCCAGGTCGCCTTCTCCGCCTCCAGCACCGGAGCGAGGCGCTGGGCCATCCGTTCGATGTACTCGGCTTTGTTGTCGTAGATCTCGGCGGGGTCGCTCGGGTGGGTCAGGGTCAGCTCGGCGCCGCGCACGTCGGCGACCGAGCCGGGGATCATCAGGACCCCGCCCGCGTTGCCGTGGATCTCCATCTGCTCGAGGAACACCTTCTGGTCGGGGAAGATGTTGCCCTCGTCACCGCGATCGTCGTTGAGGTAGCGCAACTCGTCGTCCAGGAACACCGGCGGACCCGCGGACGGCACCACCCACGTCGCGCCGACCTGCTCGATGTAGCTGCGCGCCCGGTCCATGCCGCGCTGACGCTTCTGCTTGCCGAAGTTCGACTTGGTGCGGGCCGGGATGTCGTAGACCATCGGATACCAGATCGCGCCCGAGTACTGCAGCAGGTGGATGTCGACGTGGCCGAAGGCGTCGTGCAGCACGTCCATGTCGACCGGGCGGGCGTCGTTCATGTTGAAGCAGGTGGTCTCGCCGTCGGAGACCACGAGCCCGGAGTCGCCGATCGGGCCGTCGGCGGGCGCGCGCAGCGCGATGATCATGATGTCCAGATCCCCGCCGGGGCCGGTCACCGTGTGCTTGACCGAGTCCTCGGTCTCGAAGAATTTGTGGAAGCCCAGTTGTTCGAGTTCCCGGCGCAGGTCGGGAACGGGATAGTCCGGCAGCAGGACGGTCGCGTCCTTGTTGACGTGCTCGGCCAGCGTCTTCGCGTCGAAGTGGTCGCGGTGCAGGTGCGAGACGTAGAGGAAGTCGCATGCGCCCAGCGCGTCCCAGTCCAGCTGGGTGTTGTCGGGGAACGGGAACCAGGAACCGAAGTACGCGGGGTTCACCCAGGGATCGCAAAGGATCGACCCGGCCGCGGTGCGGATGTGGAATCCGGCGTGTCCGACGCTGGTGATCTGCACTAGCTGCTCCTCCTGCTGTTTACCAGCCAACCAGGGTAGTGGTTACGGCGTGACATCGCCGATGCAGTAGCCGTCCGTCCCGGAGCGCAGGGTGAAGGTGCGCGTCTGCGTCACACCGGAGGAGTTGGTCACCGGCACGAGCACCGCGATGTACTCGGTGTTCACCTGCTCCGACCGGATCTGCTGGTCGGCGAACTCGGTGGCCCCGGTGAGCGCGCCCTGGTTGTTCGCCAGCGGCGCGGGGCTCGGACGCCCGGTGCCTTTGGGGTCCCAGGTCGCCGGGGACGCCTTACAGATCAGAGGGTAGTCGCCTTCTTTGTCGGCGGGGTCGAGCGGAGTGCCGACGAAGCGCGACAGGTACCGGCGCACGGTGTGCCTGGCGTCCGCGTCGTTGTAGGCGATCTCCGCACCGGCCGTCGCGACGCGCGGGCAGGCGTATCCGGTCGCGATCTCGGCGCGCTGGACGGCGACGGTGGTGGTGGGACTCTTCCAGACGACCGCGTCCTCGGTCACCGTGCCGGGCTGGGCGAGCGCGGCGAGGACGGCCTGCTGGTCTTCGTACATCTCGGCCACGTTCCTCGGCGCGATGGTCCAGCACTTGTCCTGCATCTCGGCGATGGTGTGCGAGCGCAGGTCCGCCGCCCAGCGCCGCATCGCCGGTGCGGCGGCGGGCAGACCAGCGACCGCGCCCACCGGCGGAGCGTCGGCGGGAACCGGCGCGAGCGCGGAGGTGCTCGGCGGGGGCGTGGCCGGGACGGCGGCCGGTGGCGTCGTGCGAACGGCCGCCTGTGGCGCGCTCTCCTCCGGGATGCCGACCACGGAGTCGCAACCGGTCAGCGCGATCGCCGCGATCAGGGCCGAGCCGCCGATCAGCGCGGCGCGGGTCGCTCGCCCGGCCCGGTTCCGCTCGCGTGCTGCACTGCGGTCGTACTCGCGCGGTGCCGATCGGGCGCGTTCCACTTCGACGATCCTCTTCTCTCCGGGCGTGCGGTCGGGCTGCTCATGCGTCCTCGCTCCGGCGCGGCGCGCGGCGGCGGCGAACTGCCGATGGGGACGAGCAGCGACTACGCTAGCGGACTTGTGGAACCCGTCTACCGGACGATCATCGGCCTGGCCCGTACCGTCTTCTTCATCGAAGGTCTGAAGTTCACCGTCAAGGGCGATGAACACATTCCCGCCCGAGGTGGCGCCGTGCTGGCGGTGAACCACACCGGCTACATGGACTTCACCTACGCGGGCCTGCCGGTGCGCACGCCGAAGCGCTACATCCGGTTCATGGCCAAGAAGGACGTCTTCGACAACAAGATCTCCGGCCCGATCATGCGCGCGCTCAAGCACATCCCGGTGGACCGTTCGGCGGGCGCGGATTCCTACAAGGCCGCCGTGGAGTACCTGCGCCGGGGCGAATTGGTCGGCGTGTACCCCGAGGCGACGATCAGCCGCAGTTTCGAGATCAAGGAATTCAAGTCCGGCGCGGCGCGCATGGCCATCGAGGCGGAGGTGCCGATCATCCCGATCGTCATCTGGGGCGCGCAGCGGGTCTGGACCAAGGGCTTCCCGAAGCGGCTCGGCCGCACCAACACGCCCATCTCGATCGCGGTCGGCGAGCCGATCCAGCCCTTCGAGCCCGCCGCCGAACTGACCGCGAAGCTGCGCTCGACCATGCAGGAAATGCTGCTCGACCTGCAAAAGGACTACGTGCACGAGCCCGGTGCGTACTGGGTGCCCGCCCGTCTGGGCGGCAGCGCTCCTACCCTGGAAGAGGCGGACGCGATGGATGCCGCCGAAGCCGAGGCCAAGGCCGCGCGCAAGAACGCGGCGCAGTAGCTGGAGGTGTGATGGCGCGAGAACCGGTTTACGACATTCTCGCCGGCTTGGTCCGCGCCATCTTCTTCGTGCAGGGCCTGCGCGTCGATATCGAAGGCCAAGAGCACATTCCGCGCTCAGGCGGGGCGGTGCTGGCCGTGAATCACACGGCCTATCTGGATTTCATGGAAGTCGGGCTGGTCGGGCGCAAGTCCGGCCGCAATGTCCGGTACATGATGAAGGCCGAACTCGAGCACGGCATCGTCGGCTTTCTCATGAAGCACTGCAAGGCGATCGGCGTCGATCGCACGGCCGGTGCGGAGTCCTACGCCCGCGCGGTGACCGCCTTGCGCGCGGGCGAGGTGGTCGTGGTCTATCCCGAGGCGACGATCAGCCGCAGTTTCGAGCTCAAGGAATTCAAGTCCGGCGCGGCGCGCATGGCGGTCGAAGCCGACGTCCCGATCGTTCCCATGATCATCTGGGGCGCGCACCGGGTCTGGACCAAGGACATCCCCAGGCAGTTGGGTCGGCACAACTTCCCGATCAATATCCGCATCGGCGCGCCGATCCCACCCGACGATCCGCCTGAGAAACTCACCGCCACCCTGCGCACCCGAATGAGCGAACTCCTGGAACGCGCCCAACGCGACTACCCGATGGTGAAAGGCGCCCGCTGGGTCCCCGCGCGGCTCGGTGGAACCGCGCCGACCCTCGCGCAGGCGGCTGTGCTGGAACGTGAGGAGATGGAGCGGCGGCGGGGCGCGAAAGCGCGGTGATGCCGGCGTATCCGCCGCGCAGCCGTGTCACGAGGTCCGGTTGAGGACCCCGTGACAGCGGCGGTGCGGTCGGCATCCGGTCAGGCGGCGTCGATGGCCGCGGTGATCTTGCGGGCCATTTCGGCCAGGACGGGGCTCGGCGCGCCCTTGCGGGTTCCGGCGGCCGCGTCGACGGCGACGAGGACGGTGCTGCGGAAGTTGTCGGCCTCGGCCGGATCCCGCTGCTGGAGCAGGCGCATGGCCGCGGTGAGGGCGGGCAGCACGTGGTCGGCGAGTTCGGCGACGTTCTTGCCGTTCAGGGTGATGTCCTTGGACTTGGCGGCGAGTACGTGCCCGACCAGGCCGGTCGCCGACGACAGAGCGATGGCGCCGTTGGTGGCGGACTTGTGGGGCGAGCCGGTGGCGTCGGCGGCGGCCATCAGCGAGACAGCGCCGTAGGCGGCGGTCCGGACGGTGGCCTTGTCCTGGTCGGTGAGGGTGATGGACATGGTGGTGTCTCCTTCGATTGTGTTGGGAACGCGGTCGAATGGTCGGCTGCGTGGGCGGAGTGCTGAGGGCAGATCGTGGTTGTGGACTGACGCGGCGCGTCGGTCAGCGGCTCGGCGAACCCTGCTCGTCGTCGGCCGCCGCGATCTCGCGGACGGCCTGGGTGATGGCGCGGAAGTCCTTGCGCAGGATCGCACCGTGGTTACTGGCGACTTTCGCGCCGACGCGAATATTCGGATTACGGGTGCACACCGCGTCGAGGCTGGTGCGGATTCGCTCTTGCTCATCGCCCCGGCTTCCGAACGACGTCCCCGAAGCGACCACATACCGCACCGGCACGCTGATGTCGTCCAGCACGGGACCCAGCTCGCGCTCGCGGGAGAGCCTGCCGAGTTCGATATTGCTTTCGGCCATCTGTGCGGCGTTCATCCGCGGGGTCAGACCCGTGGGGCGCAGCAGCGGCATGAACAAGTTCAGCCGCTTGAAGAGCTTGCGGATCCGCTGCTCCATGGCCTCGTCGAGCCAGTCGTACGGGAACGCGCCGTCGACCAGCACCGCGCCCATGGCGCGCTCCGGATTCCGGCCGGCCCAGTGCGCCGCGACGACTGCCCCGTAGGACCAGCCCACCAGCAGCGCACGGTCCACTTCCCTGGCGGCCAGGACGGCATCGATGTCCCGGACCGCGGCCTCGAAGGAATAGTCCCAGGAACGCCCCGATTTGCCGCGAGCCCGCTCATCGAAGGTGATGTGCCGGTATTCGGGGCCGAGATCGGCGATGACCCGCCGCCAGTATCTCTGAGTGGCGAACTGGCCATTGCAGTAGACCACCGGGATACCGGAACCACCGCTGTCGGTGACGGCCAGCGCCGTATCGTCGACCGGCACCATTCCCGTCCACTTCGCCTCGGTGGAGGAGTTGCTGTTCTTCGTCATGGCAACCACTCTCGGCGCCCGGCCTGACGCCGCCCTGACAGCAAGCTGACACCGGCGCTGACACGGAATTTCGCCTGGTCACGTCTGGAAACAGCACGGTCTGCGGACAGAGCGGCGCGGCTTTGGGGTTTCGGTCTACGAAGGCGTTGTGCTCAACCCAGATACGGCTGTGTGCGTCCTTGACTGTGGTGCCGCAAGCGGAGACGGCCGTCGGGGCATGCGGATCTCGGTAGTAGTCGCGTCGCTTGCTCATGTGTGCAGTTCAGGCCAGCATGGCTTCGATTTGGGCAATGCGTCGGTCGAGGCGGGCCGAGTGTGCGGTTTCGGCTGCGATCTTCGCCTCTCGGATGGTGGCGCGTGCGGCGTCCAGGTCGCGGACCTCGAGGTAGGACTCCGCGAGCCAGGTGCGATAGAGGGCTACCTCACGGACTCGGTCGGCGGCGAGTTGCGCGATCGCACCGGACAGCAGCGCGCTTGCCCTTCGCGGCTCGTCCAGTTCGACGAAGCACCGGCCCGCCATCACGTCGATTTCCGTACGGTCCAGCCAATACACCCATTCTGGCTCGGGAAGGTCGGGGGAACGGCGCTCGTAGGCCTCATCCACCGCATCGAGCGCGCGCTTCGCTTCGTCGCGGTCGCGTGAGCGCGCACATGCCCAAGCCAAGCGGTCGGTGAGCAGGGAACGCACCACCGGAGGCGCGCTGGTCGCTCCCTTGAGCGCCGTGCGTGCCAGCAGCGCTGCCTCGTAAGGGTTGCCGACATTGGCCATCTGATAGCTCAGGCTCGACAGGAGTTGCGCTGTCAAGACACGGTCTCCGGCATCGTCGGCCGCCGCCACGCCGCTCAGATACAGGCGCTGCGCGTCTTCATACCTGCCCGCGTCGCTCGCCACCCACCCGGCGAGCTGGGCCAGCTCACCGGCCACGCCCAGCAGTCGCTTGCCCACGCGTTCGGTGTAGCTGCACTCCGTGATGACTTTCCGCACGCTGCCGAATTCGTGCAGTGTCAGCGGCAACAATTCACCCCCGCCGATGCTGTCGTCCAGGTGTCGCAGCGCGACCACACGCTGTTCCATCTCGGCGGCCAGCGACTCGCCGACTCGGCGGCCGGCGGAGGCGTGCGTCTTGGGGGCGGAATCCGCAACCAGCCATTCGTGCGCGACACGGATCGGGTCCGGCGACGGTGCCATGAGCGCGCTTATCGGGATGTTCAGAGCACGGGAGTAGCTCATGATGTGCTCTTGCTTCACGGCCCGCTGCCCGTTTTCGATCATTCCGAGCAACGACTTGCTGTAGTTCGTCTTCGCCGCGAGCGCGGCCAGGCTGACCCCTCTGCTCAGCCGGGCGTCCCTGAGCAGAAGTCCAGGATTCTCCATCGAGCCCGCACCCCCGATTCTGTGGATTCTTGTGGACGGCAAAACAATTCCCCGCTTGCCCCATTGATCCGAGACTACTACGCAGCGCCTGGTAGCGGGCGGTGCGAAGCGCCGGGCCCTGGGGTCCATTTCCGGCCTCGGAATGCTGGGCGATTTCGCGCGACCGGCCGAACCGGATGCGCAAAGAACGTTTCGACTGAGAGTGGGGGTTACGGATGAATACGTATGGCGACACTCCACGATCGCGGTGCCTGTTCTACCGGCGGGAGTGTGGGCTCCCCGCTGTGGTCGACCCGCCGGAGCTCGGGCGGATCGTGCTGCGGGCCGGGTCGGTGTGGGCGATGACGATGCCTACTCGCCTCGGGCAGGCGGTCAAGGCGCATATGCAGAGCCGGGGCGTCCCTCCCGGCCCGATCGTGGGGCATCCGCGTTCGGGGCGCTGGACCTTTCTCATTCAGCCCGATCTGCCTGATGACGTGCGATTGTTCGCGGAGTTGTTCCGGCTGGACGTGGCGGTCGCGCGGTCCGGCGCGAGGCCGGTATCCAGTCCAGCGAATGCCGGCAAGGCGCTCGAAATGCACTGCGACTGCGACTACTCAGCGTGCGCGACGCTCGTCGCGGCGGTGATAGTCAGCCGCGAGGACTACCGCTACTTCCGTCGCATTGAAATCACAGGCGATCTCGAGATGCCCACATTGGGATCAGGTGCGTGATGTGCGGCGATTCCTGCACCAATCCCTCGGACGACGTCCACGTGAGTGTGTTCCTGGACGGACTGCGCATGGATTTCGCCGCATGCGTCACGGCGGCGATGACGTTCGCGCGCGAATGGCGGCATGCTCATTACCCCGACGCGATAGAAGTCCTCCCGGATGGCGCGGAGGGTCTACCCCGCCTCCCTTGCGAACGTCTGTACTGCGAGCATGTATCGCGGCCGAGGACCAGGTCTGACCCGGGGCATTCGAGTTGAGAAAGTCAGCGGAGACGGGTGAGTGGGCGGCAAGGGGAAGGGGCGGGGACCCGGCCTCGGAGGTATGAAGTGGGCGGTACACCCATCAGACTGCGGAAATCGGCTGTCATGTGCGACTGGTCGTAATAGCCCGTGTCCGTCGCGATATCGGCTAGCGGTATGTCGTCGGTGCGGGACAGGACCCGCCGAACGCGGTTGATGCGTGCGAAGTGTTTCGGGGAGACGCCGATGCCACTGGCGAACAGATTGCGGAGCTGGCGTTCGCTGACGGACAGGCGCGTGGCCAACTCGGAGACAGAAAGCGGGTGGTCGGCGGCGATGGCGGCTACGGCCGTGGTGAGCAGTTCGCGGCGGGCGCTCTGGGCCGGATCGTCGGGTATACGGCGGGGCAGTTCGTTCTCCAGGTATGACACGACCTCGCCGTGATCGAGTTCGCTCAGCTCGGCGGCCAAGGGCGCGACCGGGCCGGGCAGGTGGTCCAGGCGCAGCACGCGATCGGTGAGGTCGGCCGCCGGAACACCGAGCAGCGTGGGGACCGCACCCGGGGCCAGCCGCAGGCGGACGCAGCCCGCGGGTTTGCTCGCGCGCGAGTAGCTCGCCTTGGTCTGCGGCCCGACGACTAGCGCCACCCGGTGGTCACCGGCCTCTTCGCGCTCGGTGCGCAGCACGATCGTGGTGGCCGTCTGCGGCACGTGCGCGAACGGCTCGGACAGGTCGAGCACGGTCGGGATGTGGCCGAGTTCGGCCAGCCACGGCCGCAGCGACTCCGGCGCGGGTTCGGATCTCTCGACCAACTCGGCGGTCACGACAGGCGGGCGCAGCAGAGTGGTCACCGCATCAACTGTAGGCAGCCGCGCGCTCGGCATGTGTGCCGGAATTTCCTAGAGACCTGCGCGAACGCCCGGCACGGTGGTGCTCATGATCGTGATCACCGGTGCGACCGGCACCATCGGCAGTGAAATCATCCGGCAGCTGAGCGAGCGCGGGACCGCGATCCGTGCCGTCACCCGCGACCCGGACCGGGCCGACGTCCCCGCGGGCGTCGAAGTGGCGCGCGGCGACTACACCGACGTCGCGTCCATGGCGAAGGCGATGGCCGGTGCGGAGGCCGCGTTCATCGTCGGGGTGCTCGGCCCGGAGTACGCGGAACTCGATCGTGCTCTGATCGCCACGGCGCGGGACGCGGGAGTCGGCCGAATCGTCAAGCTCTCCGCCATCGGCACCGGGGACACCGGTCTCGGCCGCGTCGGGACCTGGCATATGCCCGGTGAGCAGGCCGCACGCGAGAGCGGCGTCGACTGGACCATCCTGCGTCCCAGTTCATTCGCCTCCAACACCCTGAGCTGGGCCGCCGCGATCCGGGCCGGACAGCCGGTGCCGAACACGACCGGCGACGCCGCCCAGGGGGTCGTCGATCCCCGTGACGTCGCCGCAGTGGCCGTCGAGGCGTTGGTTTCCGCCGATCACGCCGGCCGGATCTACACGCTCACCGGGCCGGAATTGCTCACCACGCACGATCTGGCCGCGACTCTGGCAACGGTCACCGGCCGCCCGGTGGACGTGATCGATATTCCCGAAACCGAAGCACGCGCACATATGCTGGCGTCCGGAATGTCCGTCGAATTCGCCGACGGTGCGCTGGCTGGGCAGAAATATGTCCGTGCCGGACGCAATGCGATCGTCACCCCGGATGTGGTGGAAATTCTCGGCCGTGCACGTACTTTCGCCGAATGGGCGGCCGATCACGCGAGTGCCTTCGCGGCCGACGCGAACACACCGTAGGCTGCGTGTGATCAGCAGCACATCGAATTGCCGAACGATGTCCGCTCGGCAAAGGTGACATGACCGGCTGCACGGCCGGTGTGCTTACACGAAAAGGAAATTCGGATGCGTCAACGGGTCATGACGGTCTTGGTAGCGCTCGTGGCGGGCGGATCCGCCGCCGCGTTCGGTGGGGCGAGTGCCTCCGCGGTCGCGGTCAATCCGTTCCCCGGCGGCACGGAGGTCTACTTCGACAACGGTGAATCCGCGGCGATCGCGAACCTGAATCTCGGACCGGCGCTGAGCCAGGTGGCCGTGGCGTGGTCGCCAGGAGCGAAAGCGCTTCTCGGCGAGGGGATCACCGAACACGCCCGGTGGGCCAGCGAAACCCCCACCGGCGGGGTGTCGATCGAGGTGTACGGGGCATTGATTCAGCCGTCGCTGGTCACGGTCACCACGCTGCGCGGCTGAGCCGAATTCCATTTCGGAATCCGGTGTGCCAGGGGTATGCTCGCCCATGGCGTTATGCGCATGCATTGCCGGAATCCGCTGTGCTCGCGCGTAGCGCGCGGGCGGCGGCGAGCAAGCACGCGCGCTACGCCTGGCGACCGGATGCCGCGCGATCCGCGCCTTCGGTGATCGCCCACATGGAGACCTCCTGGCGGATGCCCGGACGGGACGACACTACGTGTGCCGTCCCGTCCGGTGTTTTGTGCTGAGTGCGTGCGAGTTCCGGGATCGACCAGCCATTTCCGCACCGATCGCCGCCGCGAAGGCGTCCACGTCGGCCTCGGTGGTGTCGAACGAGCACATCCAGCGGACTTCGCCGGTGCGCTCGTCCCAGGTGTGGAAGCGGAACCGCTTCTGCAGCCGCTCGGTGACCTCCCGGGGCAACACGGCGAAGACGGCATTGGCCTGGACCGGCCGTACGATCTCGACGCCGGGCGCCCGGGCGGCGGCCGTGGCCAGCCGGGCCGCCATCGCGTTGGCGTGCCGGGCGTTGCGCAGCCACAGGTCGCCCTCCAGCAGCGCGACGAATTGCGCCGACACGTATCGCATCTTGGAGGCCAGTTGCAGCGCGGCTTTGCGCAGGTACGGCACGCCGCGCACGGCGTCCGGCTCGAGCACCACGATCGCCTCGCCGAACATGAGGCCGTTCTTGGTGCCGCCGAACGACAGCACGTCCACCCCGGCGTCGGTGGTGAACGCGCGCGGCGGCAGGTCGAGCGCGGCGGCCGCGTTGGCCAGCCGGGCGCCGTCCACGTGCAGCAGCATGCCGCGCTCGTGCGCCAGCGCGGCGATCGTCGCGATCTCTCCTGGCGTGTAGAGGGTGCCGAGTTCGGTACTCTGCGTGATGGATATGACCTTGGGCTGGGCGTGGTGCTCGTCGCCGAAGCCCCACGTGTAGCGGTCGAGCGACTCCGGCGTGAGTTTGCCGTCGGCGGTTGGCACCGGGATCAGCTTCAGACCGGCCACCTTCTCGGGCGCGCCGCACTCGTCGCGGTTGATGTGCGCGGACTCGGGGCAGATCACGGCGCTCCACCGGTCGCACATGGCCTGCAATCCGACCACGTTCGCGCCGCTGCCGTTGAAGACCGGATAGATCTCGGCGCGCTCGCCGAAATGGCTTTTGATCAGCTCGCGCAGCCGCGCGGTGTGGACGTCCGCGCCGTAGGCCGGCTGGTGGCCCACGTTGGCGGCGGCCAGCGCGGCCATGATGTCCGGGTGCACGGGGGCGTTGTTGTCGCTGGCGAATCCGCGCGGATTCTCGTGGTCGGGCTCGGGGGAGCTGTCGCTCACCGGTCCTCCTCGCTCAGCAGTGGGAAAGCGCCGTTCTCGTCATGGACCTCGCGGCCGGTGAGAGGCGGGTCGAACACGCAGACCGCGCGGAACCGGGTGTGGGCGCGCAGGATGTGCCGCTGGTGTGCGTCCACCAGGTACAGCACACCGGGTTCGAGCGGATGCGTCTGCCCGGTCTCGCCGTCGATCACTTCGCCATGCCCCTCGATCACGTAGACGGCTTCGACGTGGTTGGCGTACCACATCTCGAGCTCGGCGCCCGCCTCGACCACCGTGTCGTTCACAGAGAAGCCGACCTTCTCCTCGGCGAGCACCAAGCGACGGCTGTTCCATGCGGGACCCCGCACTTCCCGCTCGGTGCCGACGATCTCTTTCAGTGAACGGACGATCATGGGTTTCCTTTGTTCGTGCTCCACCGGGTGGGTCGGACGGTGGCCGGATCGCGGTCCTCGCTGACTCCGGCGACCTGAGTGCTTCCTGCGAACACCAAAGATCATGGCCGCTCGCGCGGCATGCCCGACAGTGGCGGAATTGCCCCGTATCGCAAAAATCAAGTCATGCTGACGCGCGGACGGGACGACACCGGTTGTGCCGTCCCGTCCGGTGGGTCTAGTTCGCCGTCGAGCGGAAACCGCGCAACCGCAAGCTGTTGCTCACCACGAAGACCGAGGAGAACGCCATCGCGGCGCCCGCGAGCATCGGGTTGAGCAAGCCCGCCATGGCCAGCGGAATCGCGGCCACGTTGTAGGCGAACGCCCAGAACAGGTTGCCCTTGATGGTCGCGAGGGTGCGGCGCGACAGCCGGATCGCGTCCGCCGCCGCCCGCAGATCACCGCGGACCAGGGTCAGATCGCCCGCCTCGATGGCGACATCGGTGCCGGTGCCCATGGCCAGGCCCAGGTCGGCCTGCGCCAGCGCCGCGGCGTCGTTCACGCCGTCGCCCACCATCGCGACCACTTTGCCTTCGGCCTGCAACCGCTTGACGGTGGCGACCTTGTCCTGCGGCAGCACCTCCGCGATCACCGCATCGATGCCGACCTGTGCGGCGATCGCGTCGGCGGCGGCGCGGTTGTCGCCGGTCAGCATGATCGGGGTGAGCCCGAGGGCGCGCAGCTGGGAAACCGCCTCGGCAGAGGTGGGTTTCACCGCGTCGGCCACGACGAGCACGCCGCGCGCCTTGCCGTCCCAGCCCACCGCGACGGCGGTCTTCCCTTCGGCTTCTGCGGCGCGCATCGCGCGAGTGAGATCGTCGTCGAGGTGCTGCGACCAGTCGGCGAGCAGCCGGGCGCGGCCGACGACCACCGCGTGGCCGTCCACCACGCCTTGCACGCCGAGGCCCTCGACATTCGCGAAATCCTCGACCGGCTTCAGCTCGCCCCCCCGCTCGCGGGCGCCCTTGGCGATGGCATGGGCGATGGGGTGTTCGGAGGAATCCTCCAGCGCCCCGGCCAGTTCCAGGATCCGCTCGGCCTGCTCGCCCTCGGCCGCGACGACATCGAGCAGCGTCATCTTGCCCGCGGTGACGGTGCCGGTCTTGTCCAGCACGATCGTGTCCACCCGCCGGGTCGACTCCAGCACCTCGGGGCCCTTGATCAGGATGCCGAGCTGCGCGCCGCGTCCGGTGCCGACCATCAGCGCGGTCGGCGTGGCCAGCCCGAGCGCGCACGGGCAGGCGATGATGAGCACGGCCACCGCGGCGGTGAACGCCGCGGCCACCGAACCGCCGGTGCCGAGCCAGAAGCCGAGCGTCGCGACCGACAGCGCGATGACGATCGGCACGAAGATCCCGGCGATCCGGTCGGCCAGCCGCTGCGCCTGCGCCTTGCCGGTCTGCGCGTCCTCGACGAGCTCGGCCATCTGCGCCAGCTGGGTGTCCGAACCGATTCGCGTGGCACGCACCACGATCCGGCCGCCCACGTTGACGGTCGCGCCGACCACGGCGTCGTCCCGGCCCACCTCGACCGGCACCGACTCGCCGGTGAGCATCGAGGCGTCCACGGCGGAGGAACCTTCCGTCACGATGCCGTCGGTGGCGATCTTCTCGCCGGGCCGCACCACGAACCGGTCGCCGACCCGTAGCTGCTCCACCGGAATGCGCTGCTCGGTTCCGCCGCGCAGGACGGAGACCTCCTTGGCCCCGAGTTCGAGCAGGGCACGCAGCGCCGCGCCCGCCCGTCGTTTGGCGCGGGCCTCGAAGAAGCGTCCGGCCAGGATGAACGTGGTGACGCCGGCGGCGGCCTCCAGGTAGATGCTGCCGGTGCCGTCCATCCGCGCGATGGTGAATTCGAATGGATGCGTCATGCCCGGCGTGCCCGCGGTGCCCCAGAACAGGGCGTACAGCGACCAGCCGAATGCGGCCAGCGTCCCCATGGAGATCAAGGTGTCCATGGTCGACGCGCCGTGGCGCAGGTTGGTCCACGCCGCGCGGTGGAACGGCAGCGCGCCCCACACCACGACCGGCGCGGCCAAGGTCAGCGACAGCCACTGCCAGTTGGTGAACTGCAAGGCCGGGATCATCGCCATGGCGATCACCGGCGCCGACAGCACCAGCGAAACCAGCAGGCGAGTGCGCAGGGCGGCGGCGGGATCTTCTTCCGCGGCGCTCTCCTGCGGCTTCGGGGCAGCGGGCAGGGCCGCGGTGTAACCCGCTTGTTCGACGGTGGCGATCAGGTCGTCCGGCGAGATGTCCCCGGTGACCTCGACGCGGGCCTTCTCGGTGGCGTAGTTCACCGTCGCGGTGACGCCGTCGAGTTTGTTGAGCTTCTTCTCGATCCGGGCGGCGCAAGACGCGCAGGTCATTCCACCGATCACGAGTTCGACCTGCCCGGAGGGCGGCGGTTGTGTCGCGGTGGTCATCGTGGGTGCTCCGTTCTGTGCGCGGACGGTTGTCGGGTCAGTGCGCGTGGCCGTCCGGCTGCTGACCAGTGTGTTCGTTGTGGTGCGGGGCGTCTACAGCGGGGGTGCCCGGCGCGACGGTCACGGTGAATTCGGCGGTGCGCACCACGCCCTCGTGCTGGAAATCGAGGAACAAGCGGTAGTCGCCCGCGCTCGGGGCCGTGACGGCGAAGGTGATGCCCGGTCCGGCCGCGGTCACGCCGTCGCCGGGGTGGCCTTCCGGATGGACGTGCAGGTAGCCCAGGTCGGCGGCGCGCAGGGCCACGAGATGGCCGTAAGCGCCCAGGTAGGGCTGCAAGTCGGTCACCGGTTTGCCCGCGCGGCTCACCGAGAGCGTCACCTTCGACGCCCGGCCGGGGACTACGGTTCCGTCCAGGGTGACGGTGTAGTCGCCGACGGTGGTGGCGGCCGCCGCGGGCAGCGGCTGGGGGTCGTAGAGACCCGCCACCAGCAGATCCGCGCCGAGTGTCAGGTTCTCGCCGCCCTCGGGGGTGAAGTCGGCGAAGACCCGGTAGTCACCGGCGCGGCCGAGGTCGAGCGGGACGCTCCAAGTGCCGTCGGCATCGAGCACCGGGTGGACGTGCTGGAAGGCGGCCATATCGCGGCGCACGACGATCAAGTGCAGATCCTTGTCGTGATTGCGCACATAGCGGGTGACGGGTTTTCCGTCCCGGTCCAGGATGCGGAAGCGCAGCGGCACGTTCGCGGCGGCGGTGGTCCGGGTGGTGTCCAGCCGCAGGGTGTAGCCGCGGTCGGTGGCCATCATTCCTCCAGGTAGTGCGTCGGCGCCTTGGGCGGTGTCGTGCGCTTTCGCGTCGTGAGCGGCGGGTTCGGCGGGCTCCGGCCCGATCACCGCACCGGCCGCGAGGGCGATCCCGAAAATCGCGGCGAGGCCGAGGGCGAAGCCGCCGAATTTGGTGGATGCGTTCATCGGTGTGTTCCGCCCGTCAGCCTGCGACCGCGTAGCCGGCGCGGGCCACGGCGGCGGCGAGTTCCGCGCGCTCGATCGGGCTCGCGCTCTCGACGCTCACCAGCCCGTCGGCGAGATCGACGGCGACGGAACCGACGCCGTCGATGCGACCGATCTCGGTGCGGACCTTGGCGGCGCAACCGCCGCAGGTCATGCCGGTGACGGTCACGGTGGTGGTGCTCATGGTCGGTGTCCTCCTGCGAGTGCGTCTGTTTCTGCAATCTACCATACCCCCCTAGGGTATAGACGTGTCAAGCTCGGCGCAGACGAAAGCCCGGCCCGCGACGAGTCGCGGACCGGGCTGCGCGGGTGGGATCAGCGGTAGGTCACCAGCGCGACGGCGGGCGCCGACACCACCTGCACGTCGGCGGTGTCGGATACCTTGACGTGCAGGAAGCCGCCTTCGATCGCGATGTGGACGTCATCGACGGTGCGGGTGGAGCGTCCCTCCCTGTCTGTCAGGGAATAGCCATCGGCCAACACGACCTTGCTCGCGAGCCGCCATTTCGCTTCCATCGCCGTGCCTTTCGCCGGTGCCGCGGGCGGGAAGTCGAGTTCCGGCTCGGCGACATGGTTGAAGTAGTTGGACAAGACGTTCAATGCGACGTGGCCGACGATCTCGCTGAGCTCGGCGTCGCTGACGCCCCTGGCGCGCGCCGAGGCGAGCGCGGCGTCGTCGATCCGGCCGCGGGAGTGGAGCACGTCACGGGCGACGCGCAGGATCGCGTCGGCGTGCGGATCGTCGGCGCGTGCCGCGCGGGTGTCGGCGATCGCCTGTCCGCTGAAGCCCATCCGGTCGGCGCGCATGGTGTGCGCGGCGGTGCAGTAGTCGCAGCCGTTCTCGCTGGCGACCAGCAAGGCGAGTTGCTCGCGCGCCCGGGCCGAGAGCTTTCCCTTGGTCAGCGCGTCGCGCAGGCTCAGGTATCCGCGCAAGGTGGCGGGGCTGTTCGCCATGGCTGCGTAGAGATTCGGGACCCGGCCCAGCTGGCGCTGTACCTCGGCGAGCAGGTCGGACTGCTCGGCGTCGGCGGAGTCGGTGGACACAAGGGGCAGGCGGGACATCGAAGCCTCCAGCTCGAACAAGATGGTACCGATCGGTTCCGAATCAAGACGGTACTGATCGGTTCCGTCTTGGTCAAGCTGGATGGTACTGACCGGTTCCGTTCTGCTACCGTGGCGGCATGCCAACCCAGGCCAAGCAGCGCTTGCTCACCACGGCGGAAGAGTTGTTCTACGCCGAGGGGATTCGCGCCGTCGGTCTCGATCGCCTGCTGCAAGAGTCCGGCGTGGGCCGGGCTTCCTTCTATCGCCACTTCGCGAGCAAGGACGACCTCGTCGTGGCGGTGCTGGAGGATCGAGACCACCGGTGGCTGGACTGGCTGCGCGAATCGGTCGAGCAGACCGGCGACCCGGCCGCGCGTCCGCTCGCGGTCTTCGACGCGCTGGCACGGCGGTTCGCGCGCAAGGATTTTCGCGGCTGCGCGTTCATCAACACCATGGTCGAGGTGGCCGATCGCGAGAGCGCCGCCCATCAGGTCGCCGATCGGCACAAGCGCCGCGTGATCGACTACCTGAACGAATTGCTCACCGAGGCGGGGCGATCCGACGCGGGCGAGTTGGCCGCCGAACTCGCGCTGCTGGTGGACGGGGCGATCGTCACCGCCGTCCGTGAGGGGACTCCGGACGCGGCGTCTCGTGCCAGGGCCATCGCGGAGCGCCTGCTCGCGGCGGGGTGAGAGCCGGCGTGGCATGCCGACTCCGAGCTTTGGCCGCGTTGACCGCCTGGTGGAGTCGTCGGGGGACAGCCTTGGGCGGAGCGATCGGAATCACCCGGTAGGGCGGTGCGGAGGGGATACGCGCACCGGTGCCGCCCCGCTGACCTCGCGGGGCGGCGCCTGCTCGGATCAGGCCGAATGCAGGTTGCGGGCGGTGGGTGAGGTCTCGGTCGTGGCCGGGTCGGGGTAGGTGCCGAAGAGACGGTCGGCGGTGCCGGAACTGGTGACCGTGAACCAGTAGTGCTCGTTCTTGTAGTGATGATGGCGGTGGTTGCGCCAAATCGCCCGGTAGAGCGAGCCTTTCGGCTTGTAGTCGGTGTGGATCAGGTAGTGCGTCCACTCGTAGCCGAGGCCGAGCAGGGTGATGGCGATCAGGAAGGTCAGGCCGAGGCCGAGGCGGGGGAAGGCGAACAGCGCCAGCGCGATCAGCACCACCACCAGCACCGCGAGTGTCTTCGCCGGGATGAAGATCAGCGGGATGTCCCGCGGATCGACGTGGTGCTCGCGGTGCTTGCGGGCGAGTTCGCTGTCGAGCGCGATCGGGCCGAGCCGCCGTGGCCGCCAATGCAGCACGGTGACGTGCACGATCCACTCGAAGACCGGGAACACCGCCAGCATCACGGCGGGGACCAGCAGGTCGGTGAGTTGCCAGTCGCCGACGACCACACGGGCGATCAGCGCGCCCGCCAGCGTGGCGCCGATCATCCACGGCGAGGGGTGCCGGACGAATTCTTCGAATGCCCGGCCCAGGGTGAGTCCGCGCCGCAGCGTCCGCTCGTCCCTGCGCACCCGCTCCCGAGCGTTCGCGTCGGTCGAAGCGTTTTCGGAGGCTTCGGGTTTCGTCATGATCGTTCCTAGCTGTGCGTGACCGGCGGTCCGCCGAGGACCTCGATCAGGGCGGTGGTCGCCGGCTCGAGCAGCGCCCGAGCGGTGGTGGCGGCCTTCTGTGGCCGGCCCGCGGCGATGGCGGTGGCCAGTTCGCGGTATGCCTCGATGTTGCCCACCTCGGCGGACATGATCGGGGCCAGCGCCGCGAGCGCCGGTTCATAGGCGGCGCGCAACATGTTGAACATCAGCCGGAACACGATCGAGTCGGCCGCGTCCACGACGTGATCCCAGAACTCCATCGCATGCCGCTGCTGCGCGATCGGGTCCTGCTCGGCGGCCAGCGCGTCGAGGGAGGACTCCAGCAGCGGGCGGACCTCGGCCGCGCCGATCGCGCCTACCCGCCGGGCGGCCAGCTCCGCCACTTTGGGCCCGTTGTGCAGGCGGGCCTCGAGGATGCTGCGCGCTACGGCGGGGTCCAGTTCTCCGGCCTGCACCAATAGCCTGGGCAGGACCTCGAGCCCCGCCCCGCGCCGATAGTCCAGCACAGTCGTCGCATCGCCTTGGCGCACCGACACCAGCCCCGCGGCGGCCAGCCGCTGCAAGGCCTCCCGTACCGCGGGCCGGGACACCCCGAGCGCCTCCGCCAACTGCCGCTCACTGGGCAAGGTCGCCCCTGGCGCCAGCTCGCCGCTGAGCACGTCCGCGGCGATCTGCTCGAACACGTCCGCCGACACCGATCGCTTGACCACAGGTTGCAACGCCATGCGTCCACTGTGCGCCGATTTGGTCAGGAGGTCAAGTGGTCAGACCAATTTGCCGTGCTGTAACCCATTGGCGCTCATTGACCGGTCGCTGGTTCGTTCCTGTGCCCGAGTCGAGCTGATCCCGGC
Organism: Nocardia implantans; assembly: GCF_035544775.1. NCBI lineage: Bacteria > Bacillati > Actinomycetota > Actinomycetes > Mycobacteriales > Nocardiaceae > Nocardia > Nocardia implantans. Next base: position 678,745 of record NZ_JAYKYQ010000001.1, read on the forward strand.
CGGGACCCCAGGGCGCTCGGGTAATTCGGTAGTCACCTGCCGCCGGGCGGGTTAGCATCGCTCGTTCGTATTCGAGGTGGAGACCCATACCGAGGAGGTGGAGCGGGATGACCGCGCCGAAAACCACCGTCACGCACGACATCCGGACCGTCCAATCGTCTCGGGTACCGGTCTGATCCCTTCCGTCCGGCGTTCGTGCCGAGCCCATGGGCTCCCGTGACGGTGGTGCTGTGTCCGCGACCGGGCCCGACCATCGAGAACACGGAGAATCCGAGTTGAGTTCCACCAATTGGCGTGTGCGCGCCGAAACCGATGCCGATATCGCCGCGATCCACGCGATCAACGTCGCGGCCTTCGAGCGTGCCGAGGAGGCCGAACTGGTCGACGCGTTGCGCGACGACCCCGCATGGATCGATGGCCTGTCGATCGTCAGCACGCTGCCGGACGACACGCCGGTCGGCTTCGCGCTGCTGACTCGCTGCCACGTCGACACCACGCCGGCATTGTGTCTCGGCCCGTGCGCGGTGCTGCCCGAGTACCAGAAGACGGGCGCGGGTTCCGCCGCGATCCGGGCCGGCTTGGCGGCCGCGGCGCGGATGGGCGAGCGTTTCGTCATCGTGCTCGGTCATCCGACGTACTACCCGCGCTTCGGCTTCGGCCGGGCTTCCGAGCACGGCATCGGCCTGAGCATCGACGTGCCGGATGAGGCGTTGATGGCGTTGACACTCGACCCAGCCCACCCGCTACCGGGTGGCACGGTCCGCTACGCCGCGCCATTCGGCATCGACTAGCGAGCAGTACCGACGGTGGGGTGGCTCGAGCTTGCCCCGCCGTCGGGCACCGGTGCGTACCGGCACCAGCATCGCGCCGGGAATGGCTCATGGCGGATCGACCGCCGTGGTGTGAATACCGTTGCAGCGCAGCACGGTAGTTTCACCGGGTCAGCGGAGCAGATCCAGGGCAGCCCAGTCGTCGGCGGCCGCCGCGCAACGTTCCAAGATGGGCAGTCGAGCGGGCCAGCTTCCTCGACTCTGCTCCAGTCCTATGACGCGCAGAGTGAGCGGTGTGCAGAAGTTCCACAGCAGCCCGGCCCGCAATTCGGTGGTCCACTGCTCGGTGTCTTCCCGTGCCGCGCCGAGTTCTGCGAGACGGTCGTGGTAGGCGCGGAGCAGATCGCCCTCGATCGCACGGCGGATTTCGGTGGTCAAACTGGTGGCGAGGAATCGGGCCACGTCCAGCATCCCCGACGCGTGCTGCAAGAATTGGAAGTCGATGAACCTGCAGCGATGCGGCCCGAAGTGAATATTCTGGCTGTGGAAATCGCCGTGCGCGATCGTGCGTTGTGGTGGCGCGAGCATGGCGGCCACATCTTCGAATCCATCGATGACGAGAGCAGGCAACGGCCCGAGCGCCGTCGGCCAGTCGCCGCCGTAGCCGCGCAGCCGGCGTCGGCAGATCGCACCGACTGGTGAGTTCGCGGGCGGCAGCAGCCAGTCCCAATCCGCGGGCAGGGCGCGATTCCAGCCCCACGCGTGCATGGTCGCGAGCGCGGTTATCGCGCGGAAGGCCAGATCGGGCGGGCACCCGTCGATCTGCCGGACGAAGCCGTCGTCGCCCAGGTCTTCCATGAGTAGCCACGGAGCAGGAGCCGGCCCCTGGGCCAGTACCGCGGGGACATCGATCGGCGTGGGATGCGCCTCGTGATACCGGTAGAAGCCGAGTTCGACTTCGGCCAGGTGACGGCTTTCGGTGAACCGGTCCGACGCTTCCTTGAAGATGAGCGATTCGGGGCCGGAGCCGCTGGGCCGGTCGTAACGGATCGATAGGCGTAGCACTTCGCCCACCAGGCCGGACTGCGCGAGTCGGTGGACCGCCACGTCATCGACATGTTCTGTGGAGGACAAGCGGTGCGTGGCGCGCAGTGTCGACTCGAGTCCGCGGGGGTCCATGACGGCGGGGATATGTGCGACTTCGCCGGTCAAGTGATCTCCTGGGGTCGAGTGGGAGACAAGAGACGGGATGAGGCCACTTCCGGTCTCAGGCTGCACGCGCCGAGTCGCCGCTGTCAAACGTTCGACCTGCGCGAGGGAGGCTTCATGGGTGTCCCACCCCGTGGTCTCAACTCGGGTCGGAGCCCTGCACGGCGGAGAGCCAGATCGCGCACGCGGCGGCGATGGTGGTGGCGGCCAGGAAGACGGGGAAGCCGCCGCCGTCGAGGTAGACCCACAGGAGAGCGGCGATGGGGGCGGCGACGGTGGATTGGGCGTCGAGCAGGAGGCGGCGGCGCAGGCGAGTGGCCTGCGCGATGTGGGCGGAAGCGTCGGGGTCGGGGCGGCTCGGGTTGTCGACGAGACGGCCGGGCGGTTCGACGTCGTGCATGCGGCCGGACGGGTAGAGGCGTCGTCCCGCGACGTGCATCGCGCGGTCGGTGAGTTCCGCTTCGCTTTCGGTGAGGGTGACCAGCGCCGGGTCGAAGTACACCGGAAGCCACCGCGGCCGGCCCGTGCCACCGACTTGCAACCACGACCGGCCGACCAGGCGATGGTGTTGGCGGACACGGGTGACCCGTACGGTCCGCGCAGCGCCAGGACGATGGAACCGGAGCATCCCGAAGGCGACGGCGAGCCGGTATCCGGTGTACCCGCACACGGCGAGCGCGACGGCCGCGATCGCCGCCACCTGATCCAGAGTGCCGAACGGCGCCCAGGCGGCACAGACCGCGAGGGCGCCGAACGTCACCGTGATCGGATAGGCCAGCGGGTGGCCCGATCCGGAACTCACTTCAGGAAACCCACCTTGGTGTAGTCCCGCGAAGCGAGGCCGAACGCGCCGTAGTTCGCCAGGTCGGTCCGGGCGGCATAGGTGCCCGCCGCCTGGTTCAGCGGGATGGAGTAGCCCTCTTCGAAGATCATCCGATCGCATTGGTTGGCCAGCTGAATGGCCTTCTCCGGATCCAGTTCGGCGAGCGTCTGGTCGATCAGCGCGTTGAGTTGCGGCGTGCCGATGCGTGCCTTGTTGCTCTGCCAGTTGCTCGGATCGTAGTAGTAGATCTGCCGCAACCCGCTCAGCGGCAGAACGCTGCCGCCCCAGCTGAACTGGGCCAGGTCGAAATTGCCGGGGTCGATGACGTTGGTGAACAGGCCGGTGCCCGGCACCGTCTGGATGATCAGCTTCACCCCGATCCGCGCGAGATTCTGCTGCACGATCTGCGCGGTCTGCACCCACTGATCCTGCTGGTACATCACGTCGCGGAGTTCGAGCTTGCGGCCGTCCTTCTCGCGGACGTCGCCGTTGAGCTTCCAGCCGAGCGCGTCCAGCATCCGGGCCGCCTCGTCCGGGTCGTAGGCGATGGGGGCCGCGTTGTCCTGGTAGCCCTTCTGCCCCGCCACGAAGACGTGATTGTTCAGTGGCTTGGGATCGTCGACGACGCCGTGCTGCGAGGCGGTGACCACGCCCTGCCGGTCGATCGCCTTGGAGATGGCGATTCGCAGCTGCGGATCGGCGAGCAGGGAACCGGGGGCGCCGTTGAAGGTGATGTGCGACCAGGTCGCTTCCGGCGTGCGCCGGATGACCACGTTCGCGGCATTGCGCGCCGCGCTGACGTTCTCGATGCCGGACATGTAGGCGATGTCGAGTTCGTTGTTCTGGATCGCGGGCAGCCAGGCCGAGTGGTCCAGCACGCTGAAGGTGATCGAATCCAGCTTTGGCGTATCGCCCCACCACCGGGGATTGCGCCCAAGCACGATGCGGTTCTGGCTGCGATCGATGGAGGTGATCACGAAGGGGCCCGCGCTGAGCGGCAGCTCGTTCTTGGCCGCATTGGTGAAGCTGTCCGGAGTCGCCGTGACCGACTTCGGATACAGCGGGTTGAACAGTCCTTGCCATTCGCCGAACGGCTGATCGAATGTCACGACGGCCTGCCGGTCGTCGCTGCCGCGCTCGACCTTGCCTACCCGGTCGTATCCGCTGGTGGACGAGACGAGGAACGCGTTGTCCTTGCCGCTCAGAGCATGGGCTTGGGAGCGGAGATCTTCCCAGGTGATCGGCGAACCGTCGGACCACACGGCCTTCGGGTTGATGGTGTATCTCACCTGCTGCGGACTGGTTCCGATCAGCTCGATATCGGTGAAGAAGTCGTGGGCGACGCTCAACTGCCCCGCCGCGTCGTTGACGAAGGTGGTCGGCATCGTCGGTTCGACGAGGTAGAAGACGGTCTCCGTTCCGCCGTCCACGTGCAGATAGTTGAAGTTCTCCGGGAAGTTGGTGAGGGCCAGCCGCAAGTTGCCGCCGTCGCGCAGTTCGCTCGGGTCCCTCGGATTGATGTCGTTGGTGGTGCCGACCGTGCTGGTGCCTCCGGTGACGTTGTCGCCGCCGCCGCAGCCCGTGAGCGTCAGCCCGACGACGGCCAGCGACAACGCCAGCCGGGCACACGCAGAGGTGATCCGCATGGTGATCCTTTCCGCTCGTCGCGTCCTTCGGTCCGGCCTCACTTCTCGAAGCCGACCCGGAGGTAGTCCGGGAAAGCCAGCCCGAAGGCGCCGTAGTTGGCCAGCCCCGCACGGACGGCCACGTTGCCGGCCGACTGCGCGACCGGCACCGAGTGGCCGAGCTCGAAGATCATTCGGTCGGCCTTGTTCGCCAGCTCGATCGCCCGCTCGGGATCGAGTTCGGAGATGGTCTGCTCGATCAGGTCGTTCAGCTCGGGCGATCCGATCCGGCCCTTGTTGCTGAGCGTGTTCGCCGGGTCGTAGGCGTAGATCTGCGGCAGCGCGCCGAGCGGGAAGATGCTCCTTTCCCAGCTGAACTGCGCGATGTCGAAGTTACCCGGGTCGATGACATCGGTGAACAGGCCGTTGCCCGGATAGGTCTGGATCAGCAGTTTCACCCCGATCCGCGCGAGGTTCTGCTGCATGATCTGAGCCATCTGCACCCAGGTGTCCTGTTGGAACATCACATCGCGGATGACCAGCTGGCGTCCGTCCTTCTCCCGGACATCGCCGTTGAGCTTCCAGCCGAGTTCGTCCAGCATGCGGGCCGCCTCGTCCGGGTCGTAGGCGATCACCGCGGAGTTGTCCTGGTAGCCCTTCTGCCCGTTGAGGTAGATGTGGTTGTTCAGTGGAGTGGGATTGTCCACGATCCCGTTCTGCAGCGCGGTGACGATGCCCTGCCGGTCGATGCCCTTCGCGATCGCGACGCGCACCTTGGGATCCGCGAGAATCGACCCCGGTGCGCCGTTGAAGGTGATCTGCGAGTTGAACGGGCGCGAGGCGCGACGGACGATGATGCCCGGTGAGTTGGCGGCGGACTTGACCTCCTCGATGCCCGAGACATCGATGGCGTCGAGTTCGTTGTTCTGCAAAGCGTTCAGCCGGGCCGACCAGTCGAGCACGCTGTAGGTGACGGTGTCGAGCTTCGGCGTCTCGCCCCACCATTTCGGGTTGCGACTGAGCACGATTCGTTGTTGCACCCGGTCGATCGAGGTGATCACGAACGGCCCCGCCGACTTGGCGAGCCCGTTGCGATCGCGCTCGTTGAACGCCTGTGGCGTCTCGGTCGACTCCCTGGGGTACAGCTGACTGAACAGGCCGCGCCACTCCCCGTAGTGCTGCGCGAAGGTGACGATCGCTTGGCGGTCGTCGACGCCGCGTTCGACCTTGGCCACCCGGCTGTAGCCCTGGGTCGCCGAAACCCGGTATTCGGTATTGCGGCCACTCAGCGCTTCCGCCTGGGACCGCAGATCCTCCCAGGTGATCGGGCTGCCGTCGGACCAGACGGCCTTGGGGTTGATGGTGTAGACCACCCGCTGCGGGGTGGTCTCGGTCAAGGCGATGTCGGTGAAGAAGTTGTGGTCGATCGACACCTCACCGGCGGCGTCGGCCGTGATCGGTCCCGGCAAGGTCCAGTCGACCACTTCGGCGAGGTCGCCGTTGGAGTCGACGTGGTGGGAATTGAACGTCGGGGGGAAATTGGTGATCGCCAGGCGCAGGTTCCCGCCGTCGCGCAATTCGCTCGGGTCGCGGGGGTTGATGTCGTTGGTCGAGCCGATCGCGTTGGAGCCGGATTTCACTTCGCTGCCGCCGGAGCCGCAGCCGACCAGCAGCGCGAGCGCCGTGCCGACGGTGAGAGCCCGGACGATCACCGTGCGTGCCTGCCCGCGGCGGTTCCGGGTTGGCTGTGCTGGTCTCATTTCACGAATCCGATCTTGGTGTAGTCGTAGGACGCCAGGCCGGGCGAGCCGATGTTGGCGAGGTCGGCGCGGGCGCCGAAACTGCCGTCGGACTGGGTCAGCGGCAGTGAATGTCCTTCCTCGAACACCTTCCGGTCGACCTCGTTGGCCAGTTCGATCATCTTCTTCGGATCGAGTTCGGTCAGCGTGCGCTCGATCAAGGCGTTGAGCTCGGGCGAACCGACGCGGCCGTAGTTGCCCTGCAGATCGTTCGGGTCGTAGTAGTAGATCTGCCGGATATCGCTCAGATAGAACGCGTCTCCGGTGAAGACGAACTGCGCGGCGTCGAAATCACCGGGAATGATGACGTTGGTGAAATACCCCGCGCCGGGTTTGGTGTCGATGATCAGCCGCACGCCGATCCGGGCCAGGTTCTGCTGGATGATCTGCGCGACCTGGATCCACAGCGGATCGTTGTACATCACGTCGCGGATCTCCAGCTTGCGTCCGTCCTTCTCGCGGACATCGCCGTTCAATTTCCAGCCGAGCGCGTCGAGTTCCCGTGCCGCCTGGTCGGGGTCGTAGGCCACCGGCGCCGAATTGTCCTGGTAGCCGTCCTGGCCCTGGAGGAAGATGTGGTTGTTCAACGGCTTCGGGTTCTCCACCAGACCGTTCTGCGTCGCGGTGGCGATGCCCTGCCGGTCGATGGCCTTCGCGATCGCCACCCGCAGGCGCGCGTCCGCGAGAATCGACCCCGGCGCGCCGTTGAAGGTGATGTGCCGCCAGCGGTTGCCCGGCGCACGGCGAATCACCAGGCCGCCGGTCTCGCGAACCGTCTTGACCTCGTCGATCGAAGACAGACGGACGAGGTCGAGTTCATTGTTCTGCAGGGCGCTCGCCCATGCCGCCTGATCCAGCACGCTGAAGGTGATGGTGTCCAGTTTCGGCGTCTCGCCCCACCATTTCAGGTTGCGGCTGAGCACGATCCGGCCCTGGGTGCGGTCGGTGGACTGGATCACGAAGGGGCCGGCGCTGGGGCCGAGCCGGTCCACGAGTCCTTTGTTGAACGACTCCGGGTCGGCGGTGACGGATTTCGGGAAAAGCGCGGAATCACCGGCGAGCTGGCCGCGCCATTCGCCGAAGGGATGGTTGAAGGTGAGCACGGCCTGCCGGTCGTCCACACCGCGTTCCACCTTCTCGACGAACTCGAACCCGTTGGTGATCGCGATGAGGAAGCGCTTGTCGCGACCGCTGAGCGCGTGTGCCTGTGAGGCGATGTCCTCCCAGGTGATGGGGCTGCCGTCGGACCAGACCGCCTCGGGATTGATGGTGTAGGTGACCTGTTGCGGGTTGGCGCCGGTCAGCGCCACGTCGGTGAAGAAGTCCCGATTGACGGTGAGGTTGCCCGCCGCGTCGACGTCGAACGCGCGGGGCATGAGCGGGCGCTCGATGTCGCCGATCTCGCCGTCGTTCCCGTCGGTGGACAGGGTGTTCCAGTTCGCCGGGAAGCTGGTGACCGCCAGGCGCAGGTTGCCGCCCTCGCGCACCTCGTCACGATGCTTGGGATTGATGTCGCTGGTGGTGCCGAGCGCGTCGGACAGTCCGGCGGCCGAATCGTCGGCGCTGCTCGCGCAACCCGCGGTGATCAGCGCCAGCGCCACCACCCCCGCGGCCCACCGCGTTCGGTCGAAACGGATCCGCATCGCGCCCTCCTGCCTATCGGCTGACTGCCGGCACCGGGACCGCGTCGATCAGCGCCCTGGTGTACTCGTGTCGCGGATCGGCGAATATCTGCTCCGCCGAGCCGTATTCCACGATCTTGCCGCGATACATGACCGCGATGTCGTGGGCCAGGTTCCGCACCACGGACAGGTCGTGCGAGACGAACAGATACGACAGCCCGCGCTCGGTTTGCAGGTCGCGCAACAGGTTCAGCACGCCGGCCTGGATCGAGACGTCCAGCGAGGAGACCGGCTCGTCCAGCACCAGCAGTTCCGGGTCGAGCGCGAGCGCGCGGGCGATGCTGATGCGCTGTTTCTGGCCGCCGGAGAAGTCGGCGGGGTAGCGGTCGGCGTGCTCCGGGCGCAGACCGACCTGTTCGAGCAGTTCCGGTACCCGGCGCGCGATCTCCGCCCGCGGCCGCCCGTCGATGCGCAACGGCTCGGCGAGGGCGTCGAAGATCGGCAGACGGGGGTCGAGGGAGGCGGTGGGGTCCTGGAAGACGATCTGCATCTTCCGGCGGATCTCCCGCTTGCGGGCCTTGCTCAGGGTCGCGACGTCGCTGCCCATGATCTCGATCGCGCCCGACTGCGGCGGCACCAGATCGAGGATCTGGGTGAGAGTGGTCGATTTGCCGGAGCCGGACTCACCGACGAGCGCCAAGGTGCGCCCGCGCCGGACCTCGAAACTGATGCCGTCGACCGCCCTGATCTCTCCTTTGCGGCGGCGCAGCACCACACCCGAGGTGATCGGGAAGACCTTCACCAGGTCCGAAACCCGCAGCACGACATCCGAGTCCACCTGCGCCTCGGCCTCCGGCTCGGCGATCTCGCGCCGATACGCCTCGAACAGCTCGTCGGTGCCGACCTCGGCGGTGCGGATGCATGCGGCGGTATGCCCCGGCCCGACCGTCTCCAAAGGCGGTTCCGCCGCCCGGCATTCGTCGATCGACACCGGGCAGCGCGGTGCGAACGAGCAGCCGGGCGGCAGCGCGTGCATGGCGGGCGGCGCGCCGACGATCGGGATCAACGGTCGTCGCGGCGGACCGTCCATGCGCGGGATCGAGCCGAGCAGACCGACGGTGTACGGCATCCGCGGCGCGTCGAACAGCTCGGCGGCGGGGGCGGTTTCGACGATCCGGCCCGCGTACATGACGGCGACGCGGTCGGCCAGCGTGGCGGCGATGCCCATGTCGTGGGTGATCATGATGACGCCCGCGCCGGTGATGTCGCGCGCCTTGCGCAGCAGGTTGAGGATCTGCTTCTGCACCGTCACGTCCAGCGCGGTGGTCGGTTCGTCGCAGATGATCAGCGCCGGGTCGTTCGCGATCGCCATCGCGATGACCACGCGCTGGCGCTGGCCGCCGGAGAACTCGTGCGGAAACGCTTTGGCCCGCACTTCCGGATCGGGGATGCCGACCAGGTCGAGCAGCTCCACCGCGCGTTTCGCGGCTGAGCCTCTGCTCACCTTGCCGTGCGCCAGCAGGGCTTCGGCGATCTGATCGCCCACCCGGTAGACCGGCGTCAGCGCCGAGAGCGGGTCCTGGAACACCATGCTGATCGAACTGCCGCGCAGCTTGGACAGGTCGCGATCGCCCAGCCCGAGCAGTTCGCGTCCGCGGAAACGGATGGAACCGGTGATCCGCGCCTGCTCCGGCAGCAACCCCATCACGGCCAGCGAGGACACCGACTTGCCCGACCCGGATTCACCGACGATGGCGAGCACTTCACCATCGGACACCGTGTAGGTGACGCCGCGCACCGCGTCGATCCGGCCCTCCTCGCTGGGGAAGGACACCCGCAGATCGGTGATCTCCAGCAGGGGCGCGGTCGAGGTGGTCTCGATCGTCTTCTCGGTTGTTCCCGCGCTCGTCATGCCTTCGCCTTCTTCTTCGACCGAGCCCGCTTCGCGCCGGGATCGAACGCGTCGCGCAGTCCGTCGCCCACGAGGTTGGCGCACAGCACGGTGATGATCAGCAGACCACCTGCGAACAGGAACAGCCAGGGATAAGTCAACGCTGATTTCGTCCCCGCCGCGATCAGCGAGCCGAGTGACACGTCCGGCGGCTGCACACCGAAACCGAGGAAGCTCAGACCCGTTTCGGCCATGATCGCCGAGCCGACGGTGAGCGTGGTGTCGATGATCAGGATCGAGGCGATGTTCGGGATGACGTGGCTGAGGATCACCGTGCGGGTCGGCGCGCCCATGTACCTGGCGGCTCGGACGAATTCGCGATCACGCAGGCTCAGTGTCAGCCCGCGCACGATCCGCGCCGAGATCATCCAGCCGAAGCAGGACAGCAGGACGATCAGCAGCAGAATGGAGCCGCTGCCCTTGGTGCGCGGCGCGAACAGCGCGATGACGATGAAGCTCGGAACCACCAGCAGCAGATCGACCAGCCACATGATCGCCCGGTCGGTCCAGCCGCCGAGCAGTCCGGCCAGTGAGCCGGCGGTGGCGGCGATCGTGGTGGACAGCAGCGCGACGCACAGGCCGATGACCAGCGACTTCTGCAATCCGCGCAGGGTCTGCGCCAAGACGTCCTGCCCGATCTGGGTGGTGCCGAAGGGATGGTCCGGGCTCGGCGGTTTCAGCAGGGCGGTGTAGTCCAGCTGCTGGTAGTCGTAGGGCAGGAAGGGCGGCAGCGCGAAGCTCACGACGAACAGCGCGATGAGGATCAGGCCACCAGCGACGGCGGGCTTGTTGCGCAGGAAGCGCCGCAGCACCAGCCTGCGCCGCCCGGTCGCGGCGACCTCGGGCGCGCCCTGGACGATGATCTCGGTTTCCGTCATCCCACACGCACCCTTGGATCGAGAATCGCGTACACGATGTCGGACAGCAGACCCGACACCAGCACAACCAGGCCTGCGAACGCGGTGACCGTCACCACGACGTACAGGTCCTGGGCGTTGATCGAGTCGACCAGCCACTCACCGACACCGTGCCAGCCGAAGATCTTCTCGGTGAACGTCGCGCCGGTGATCAGGGCGCCGAGACTGTAGGCGAACAGTGTGGCCATCGGGATCAGCGCCGTGCGCAGGCCGTGCTTGTACAGCGCCTTGCTGCGGGTGAGACCCTTCGCGCGGGCGGTGCGGATGAAATCGCTCTGCAGCACGTCGAGCATCGCGTTGCGCTGATAGCGGCTGTAGCTCGCCATCGCGCCGAGCGCCAGCGCGGTGGTGGGCAGGATCAGGTGCTGGACGCGGTCGAGCAGTTGCGGCCCGAACCCTTCGATGGTGTTGGCCGACGTCTCGCCGGTGTAGAGGAAGATCTGCGATCCGGTCAGCGAGTTGATCTCCAGCGCACCGTATTTCAGCAGCGTCGCGAGCAGGAAGACCGGCGTGCTCAAGATCAGCAGTGACACCACCGTGGTGAAATAGTCGCTGAACTTGTATTGCCGGATCGCGCCCGCCGCGCCGATCAGAACCCCGAGCACCGTGCCGACCAGCGAACCGACGATCAGCAGCCGCAGGCTCACCGCGACCCGTCGCGGCAGTTCCTCGCTGACCGGCTGACCGGCCAGCGTGGTGCCGAAATCGCCGTGCGGAATGCCTTTGAGCCAGGTGACGTACCGCTCCGGGATCGGGTCGTTGAGGTGCAGCTCCTCGGCCTTGGCGTCGATCACTGCCTGTGGCGGGCGCGGATTGCGTTGTTCGAGACTGTCCAGCGGCCGGAACGTCAGGGACGCCAAACTGAACGTCAGGAACGAAGCCAGCAGCAACAGCACGACATAGTTGAGCGCGCGTCGTAGCAGGAAGCCGGTCATCAGTCCTCTGGTCTTTCGGCTGGGCGGGCCAGCGTCGGTATTAGCCCCCGATCATAAGGACGCGGTTCGCGGCGCGCGTGCCACACGACATCCGGGCATGTCCGGAGCCCGTCCGGCCACGGTGGCCGGGCGCGAGCCGGAGGTTGTCCGGCAGGATGGACGGGTGACGCCCCTGCACCTCCCCAAACCGAAGATGGTCGCCACCGACGTGGACGGCACCCTCATCGACCGTGACGAGCGGGTGACCGCGCGGACGAAGGCGGCGGTGGGCGCGCTGATCGCCGACGGCGTGCCGTTCGTGCTGGCCACGGGACGCCCGCCGCGCTGGATCGATCCGGTGGTGCAGGGGCTCGGGTACGCGCCGCTGTGCGTATGCGGCAACGGCGCGGTGATCTACGACAGCGCCGCCGACCGGGTGCTGACCAGCATGGCATTGGACGTGCCGACGCTGGCCTGGCTCGCCGACATCGCCGAGCGGGCGCTGCCCGGCTGCGGTCTGGCCGCCGAACGCGTCGGCGAGAGCGCGCACGACGCCGTGACGCCGCAGTTCGTCAGCTCGCCGCAGTACGAGCACGCCTGGCTCAACCCGGACGACACCTCCGTCGCCAGGGAGGAGGTCATCGACGCGCCCGCCATCAAGATGCTGATCCGGCTGCCCGGCGCGCGCAGTTCGGACATGCGCGCGGTGCTCGCGCCGCTGATCGGCGAACGCGCCGACATCACCTACTCGACCGAGCACGGACTCATCGAACTGTCCGCCCCCGGCATCACCAAGGCCGCGGGGCTGGCCGTGGTCGCGCAGCGGCTCGGCGTGGACGCGTCCACCATCGTCGCGTTCGGCGACATGCCCAACGACGTCCCCATGCTCACCATGGCCGGCCACGGTGTCGCGATGCGCAACGCCCACCCCGAGGCCATCGCCGCCGCCGACGAGGTCGCCGAATCGAACTCCGACGACGGAGTCGCGCGCATCCTGGAACGCTGGTGGGTGTGAGAGAAATGGGTGACGGAGCGATTCGAAGCCCGCGCGTCGGGCACGGGCTCCGAGCGGAGATCAACGATCGGGCCCGCCGGGGATCGGCGCGCCGCCCGTAGCCGTGGCGGCGGCGGGCGCCGGGGGACGGTGCGGGATCGGGGCACTCACCTGCGCTGCGACCGGGTTCCGGCTCATTTCCGCTCGATAGGTGTCGTTGTAGGTCTTCCACACCGTCGTGACGAGGCCGGTGATCTGGTCGAGGATCAATGAACCGTGCTCGAAGTCGGCGCGCAGGCCGTCGGGGACCGGATAGGCGTTGCGCAGGGGGAGTCCGAGCACACCCGTGTCGGCGCCGAGTTGCAGGAAGCGGTCCAGGATGCTGCCGAGCACCTCGACGACCTGCCCGTCTGCGGCGGTGTAGACATAGCCGTTGGCGAACTTCGCGTACTGCTGGTCACCCGCGGCGGGCAGCACATCCGAACGTACGGCGCCGAGCGGGCCGTTCGGTCCGCCGGACTGCGACCAGTGCCTGGCGATGATGTTCTCCTGCACCATGTTCAGCAGCTTGGTGGTCAGCGCGGCGAGGGCCGCCACGTCGGATTCCGCTGGTGGGGGCACCTGGCTGTCGGGCGCGCCAGAAGCGTCCGGCGCACCGGCGGCGATGTCGCGGATCCGATCCATCAGCGCGTACGCCGCGTCGCCGGGACAGGTGGTGTTGCCGACATCGCGGTGTGCGAAGACCACCGGCAACTGCACCGCCTCGCCCTCGGCGTACGAGGTGAAGGAAGTGCCCTCGGAGTACATGGTGGTGGAGCCCTTGGGATCGAGTCCGGCGATCTTGGTGCGCCAGCCGACGAAAGCGCCGATCGCCTGGAGCGCCTCCTGGCTCGGTGGCTCCGACTCGTAGTTGCCCATCAGCGCGACGCCCGAGGTGTTCTCGTTGAACCCGCCCGCGTGCGCGCCCTGCACCGGGCGGTCGAGGCCGCCGAAGCGTCCTTCGAAGACCTGCCCGTACTTGTCGACCAGCGCGTTGTAACCGATGTCGCACCAGCCCAATGTCTTCGCGTGATAGGTGTAGATCGCGCGGACGATGCCCGCCGACTCGGACTTGCTGTAGTCGTTGCGCCCCGCGGTGTGGTGCACCGTGACGCCGCCGAGACGGTCGTCGTAGGTCGGCTCGGCGCACCGGATCGATTCGTCGGCGCCCCACTGGGCGCGGGTGATCACGCTCGGTCCGCCGCCGGGCAGCGCGGCGGCCACGCTGTGCAGATCGCCGTCGGCGGCGGCCCGGCCCGGATCGATCAGCACGGCGGTCAGGTCCGCGGCCTGCTGAGCCGGGTCGGCTGGTTGTGACCGGTCGTCGGCGCTGGGTCCGGGCTGCGCCACCGGCTGGATGGTCCGCGCTGCCTGCTTGCGGGTGACCAGCACCTGCACCGCGTTCGTGTTGCCGACGTAGATCGGCTCGGTGCCGTCGGTGGGGCCGGGGCCGGAGTGATCGGTGCGGTGGGTGTCCACCGGTTCGGTGTCGTACCAGGGGCCCCAGGTGCCGTCGGGCTGCCGAGCGCGGATGGTGGCTTTGGTGTCGGCCAGCTCTCGCGCGGTGAGTGCGACCATGCTGAACGGCGTGTCGCTGGAAAGTTCCTTGACCTGTGCCCCCACCTGGCTCATCAGTTCGGGGTTCACCGCACCGGGAGACAGCGCGGGGGTGTCGGGCGTGGTGCCGGGCTGGAGCCGGGCGGGATCGGCGATGAAGCGCACACTGTTCGCCGGCGGTCCGGAAATCGGCTGACCAGCGGAATTCGTGCTTCGGTCCGATCGGCTCGGCATTAATTCGGATTCGGAGGTTTGGCTGGAATTGGAACTGGGTAGTCGCATTCCTTCCGGAGGTTGCGCGCCCGGTGGCAGCGGCCCTTCCGGAATCGGAATGCCCGCCGCGATCGGCAGCATGCGCAGGTCGGAAAGATGCAGATCAGGCAGGTTCAGCCCGGTGAGTTCGCGCAGCGGCAACACGATATCGGGGGCGTGGGTCAGGGAGACCTCGGCGAGCCCGGCCGAGACGGTGGCCGGTTCGCTGTCGGTGGCGGTGCGGTAGTCGTTCGAATCGCTGAGCGCGAGCGTGCCGAGCGGGGCAGCTACCGCGAGGGTGGTGACAACCGGTAGCACGTAGGAGCGTTTCGGTTTGCGGTACCGCACGTGCGTCTCCAATCAGGTCGTACCAGTGATCGTGTGATTAAAGGGTCACTTCCTGATGTATCAATGGTCACAATAACCACATTTGTCACATGGCTAAACCTCTGGTTGAGGATTATGTGATTGCCTGAATGTAGCTGTTCGATTGCTGGCGCGTCTGCAAAACGTGCGGAAAAAGTAGGAGAGCTACGGTCTCGTAAACCGCGGGAGTGAACCGATGCATCGTAATAGGCCCATGCGGGGGAACCGAAAATTGCTGGTAAGGGCGATATTCCCCGGGCGGGGCCCCGCCGGGAGGCCATGCGGGAACGCGCTGGGCGGCTCCGCCCTGTTGCTCGGCGGAGTCGGGCTGGTCGCTGGAGTCCTCGTCGTGCTCTCGGCCTGGCCGAACCACGTGCCCTATCGCCAGCTCGCGGGGCCGGGACACGGCCGTGGCTTGAGTCAGGTCGGCGCGTTCGAGAACGCGCGAGCGGGATGGGCAGCCGAACGCATCCTCGCGCACTACTACCCGGGCGCGACGCTCGGCGCCGTCGCGCCCGCCGCCGTCCGGGTCCGCCTCGCGGCGCGGGACGACTCTTCGCTCGACGTCTTCGCCGCCACCGGCCTGCGGGTGGCGGGCCGACAGCTCCCGCCCGGCCAGGCCGCGCACCTGACGCCGCTGCCCGGTGGCGGCGCGAACGTGACGGTGACCGTCGGTTGCGACGGCGACGTGCTGTGGCAGGCGTCGACCGACGACCCCTGGGTCCATCCGATCGACCCACGGCCGAACCGCCCGGTGGCCGAACACCTCACGCTGTGCGGCGGTCCCTCCTACCGCGGCGTGCTCGGCGTCGCCCTCGACGACGGCGCGGCCCGCACGATCAACCAGGTGGATGTCGAGGATTACCTGCTCGGGGTGGTCCCGGCCGAGGTGCAGGCCAACTGGGCGGACAAGGGCGCGGCCGAGGCGCTGCGTGCCCAGGCGATCGCGGCGCGCTCGTATGTCCTCGCCGAGCAGCGTTATCCGTACGCGCAGACGTGCGACACCACGGCTTGCCAAAGCTATCCCGGCACCGAGCGGGAGGACCCGCGGACGGCGGCGGCCGTAGCCGCCACGGCGGGCACGGTGTTGTTGCGCGACGGCCGGATCCTGCGCACGGAGTACTCCGCCGCACCCGACGGAGGGGCACCGGCGGATATCCGGACCATGGACGTCGGGCCCGCCCCCGGGCAACTGCTCGCCATCGCGCCGGGCGCGGAGCCGCCCGCGCGGTCGGCGGCCACCGAGTCGGCGATCGATGCCGAGTACCGCCGCATCGGTGGCGCGAACAGTTCGCTCGGCACGCCGATCGGACCGCAGATGATCCTGCCGCAGCACGCGGGCACCTACCGGATGTACACCAACGGCGTGATCATCGCGACGCCCACGCTGGGCGCGCAGGTGGTGGACTACTCGCGCGTGTTGCAGGTGGTGCCGGAAGTGGCTGCAGCGCAGCAGGTTCCGTCCGGCGCGGCGGCTCGGCCCGATGCCGTGCCGCCCGGCGGTGGGGCTCAGCCCGGTGCGCATGGAGATGCGGCTGTGTCCGGTGGTCCCGTTACGCCCGACGGTGCCGCCGTGGCTGCTGGCGGTGCCGATGCCCTTGGAGCTGCGGCTACGCCTGACGGCACCGCTGCACCCGGCGGTATCGCCCCACCGGAAAACGTGGCAAACGGGGGTGACGCCACGGCTGGCGGTGCGATCCGGCCCGCTGGTCCGTAATCGATCGCATAAAGGGGTTGACCTTGACGTAGCGTCAACTTGCAAGCTGGTTACACCGACGAGAGCACAAAGGAAAACAGGGTCGTGGGCGGGAAGGAATGGTCCATCCAGGATCTGGCGAAGGCGGCCGGTACCACCAGTCGCACGCTGCGCCACTACGGGCAGCTCGGGCTGTTGCCGCCCAGCCGGATCGGAGCCAACGGCTACCGGTACTACGACCAGGACTCCCTCGTGCGGTTGCAACGCATCCTGCTGCTGCGGGAACTCGGCCTCGGCCTTCCGGTCATCGCCGAAGTCCTCGCCGGCGAGCGGGAAACCGCCGCCGCGCTGCGTACGCACCTGGAACTGCTACGGCAGGAACAGGATCGGATCCGGCGGCAGATCGAGTCGGTGCGAACCACGCTGCAGAAGACGGAAAGAGGTGAACAACTCGTGGCAGCAGAAGTTTTCGACGGCTTCGACCACACCAAGTACAAGGACGAGGTGATCGAACGCTGGGGCAAGGAGGCCTACGAGCGCGGCGACCGCTGGTGGGGCTCGATGTCGGAGAAGGACAAGAAGAACTTCCAGCAAACCCATCTCGACATCGCCGCCGACTACGGCCGGGCGCACGCCGACGGGCTCGCGCCCGACGCCGACGAGGTGCAGGCCATCGTCCAGCGCCACTACGAGTGGATCGGCGTCGGCTGGCAGGGTCGTCCGGTGGTGAAAGAGGCTTTCGTCAACCTCGGCGAGATGTACGTGGCCGACCCACGTTTCGCGCAGAACTACGACGTGCACGGCGCGGGCACCGCCGAGTTCGTGCGCGACGCGATGAAGGTCTACGCCGAGCGACGGCTGTAGCACACAACCCTCCGACGGCCGGTACGAAAGACACGTACCGGCCGTCGGTTCGTCCGCTGGGCAGCAGCCTCGAGCTCAGCGGCGCAGCCGGACCGCATCTCTGAGTGTTCGGTGAAGGCGACATTCGCCTACGCGTGCGGCACGGTCAACCAGCGTCGTCGCGTCCGAGCGCGTGCATCAATTGGTCCTCCGTGATCGGAGGCACCGGAAGCGGATGGGCGGCCTCCGCGCGCAGGCCGTCGAGGATCAGGCCGAGATGGCGACGCCATGCTTCGGGGGCGATGTGACTGGTCGCCTCGACGATTCTGGTGTGTGACCAGGTGATGAAGGCGATGTCCTCGAGTACCCAGTCGGCGCGCAGGACTCCGGCTTCCTGCGCGCGGGTGATGATCCGGCGCATCAGGCCGTGGCCGTGCTCCTGGGCCCGCGCGATGGCGCGGCTCGGTGCGGCGCGCACGGCCAGTTCGCTGAGCAGGCGGTCTGCGGCTTGCAGCGCGCAGACCTGCTCCACCAGGTAGACGAACGATTCCCAGGGGTCATCGATGGCGAGCGCGTCCTCGGCGATGCGGCTGCCCGCTTCGATCCGGTCCTCGACCGCGGCCGCGATGAGGTCGTCGCGGGTGGGGAAGCGGTTGTAGAGCGTGCCGATGGCGACCCCGGCGCGCGCGGCGATCTCCTTCAGCGGCGCGTCGAGGCCGCGTTCTTCGAAGACGGCGCGGGCGGCGGTCACGAGCGCGTCCCGGTTGCGCTGGGCATCGCTGCGTAACGGCTTGTCCACGGGCCGATCCTACAAATGAGGCATGCGTGCATATGTTGAGCATGGGTTCAACTTAATGCTACTGTCGGGCCGAATAACTTGAACCATGTCTCAACTTAAGGAGTGGCAATGTCCAAGATCATCGCGATCTTCGGCTACGGCCCGGGTCTCGGCGTGGGCACGGGACGCCGATTCGGGCGCGAAGGATTCCGGGTGGCCGTCATCGGGCGTGACCCGGAGAAAGCGCGGCGGCACGCCGACGAGCTGACCGCCGAGGGGATCGAGGCCGCGGCCTTCCCCGCGGACGTCACCGACGCCGCGCAGGTCACCGGGGTGATCGAGAAGATCGAGGCGACCTTCGGGACGATCGATGTGGCCATGCACGGCGCGGCGGGCAACATGAGCGACCGGCTGCCTTCCACCCTGGCGGTGGACCTCCCCTCCCTCGACGCGCCGATCGCGCTGAAGTTGCACTCGCCGATCCTGGTGACGCGGGCGCTGGCGCCGAAGATGGTGCAGCGCGGCGACGGCGCGCTGCTGTTCTCCTCGGGCTCCTCCGAGCACTTCGTGGCGCCCTACCTGGCCAACTTCGGCATAGCGCTCGCCGCCCAGCGCGGATACCTGCGCCAGCTCGCGGTCGAATTCCGGGGGACCGGCGTCTACGTCGGGTTGCTCAACATCGGCGCGCTGATCGACGGCAGCAAGGCCGCGCAGATCATCGATGAGAATCCGGAGGTGATCCCGGCCGGCCTGGAGATCGTCCGGATGAGCGGCGGCGAACTCGGCGATCACTACTGGCGGCTGTACACCGAGCGGGACAAGGTGGAACTCGACGTCGGTTTCCCGGCCTGAAGCTCGGAAGACCCCTTGATCGCGCACCGGCCGGGGCCACCCGCAGCCGTGCGCGATCATTCGGCGGCGGCAGTAAACCACCGGTCGGTTGCCAGGGAACCGCATTCCGGCAAACATCCGGCGAAATTGCCAGGTCAGGAAGGTGAAACCGGGTGCGCCCAGCGGTGCGGCTCAGCACAGTCGCGACTCCACCGGGACACGGCGGGGACTTCCGATACTCTGGGCTCCCGTGACCGTCGCATCGTCCCCGGGTACCTCCGTCCATTCCGCCTCACAGTTCGATCTGATCGTCGTCGGCTCCGGATTCTTCGGGCTGACGGTTGCCGAACGCGCCGCCACCGTGCTGGGTAAACGGGTTCTGGTGATCGAACGGCGCCACCACATCGGTGGCAACGCCTACTCCGAGCCGGATCCGGAAACCGGGATCGAGATCCACAAGTACGGCGCGCACCTTTTCCACACGTCGAACAAGCGGGTGTGGGACTACGTCACCCAGTTCACCGAGTTCACCGGTTACCAGCACCGTGTCTTCGCGATGCACAAGGGGCAGGCTTACCAGTTCCCGATGGGGCTGGGCCTGGTCTCCCAGTTCTTCGGCCGCTACTTCTCGCCGGAAGAGGCGCGGGCGCTGATCGCGGAGCAGGCCTCGGAGATCGAGACCAAGGACGCGCAGAATCTCGAGGAGAAGGCCATCTCGCTGATCGGCCGTCCGCTCTACGAGGCGTTCGTGCGCGACTACACGGCCAAGCAGTGGCAGACCGACCCGAAGGAGCTGCCTGCGGGCAACATCACCCGCCTGCCGGTGCGCTACACCTTCGACAACCGCTACTTCAACGACACCTACGAGGGCCTGCCCCGCGAGGGCTACACGAAGTGGCTGGAGAACATGGCCGCCTCCGACCTGATCGAGGTGCGCCTGAACACCGACTGGTTCGAGGTGCGCGAGCAGGTGCGCGCCGAGAACCCGGACGCCCCGGTCGTCTACACCGGCCCGCTGGACCGTTACTTCGACTATCGCGAAGGCGAACTGGGCTGGCGCACCATCGATTTCGAGACCGAGGTGCTGCCGGTCGGCGACTTCCAGGGCACCTCGGTGATGAACTACAACGACGCGGACGTGCCCTACACCCGCATCATCGAGCCGCGCCACTTCCACCCCGAGCGCGACTACCCCACCGACAAGACGGTCATCATGCGGGAGTACTCCCGGTTCGCCCAGACCGGCGACGAGCCGTACTACCCGATCAACACACCGGAAGACCGGGCGAAACTGCTGGCCTACCGTGAGCTGGCCAAGCAGGAGACCGCCGCGGCGAAGGTCGTCTTCGGCGGACGTCTCGGCACCTATCAGTACCTGGATATGCACATGGCGATCGGCAGTGCGCTGAGCATGTTCGACAACGTGCTGCGCCCGCATCTGGCGGACGGCGCGCCGCTGGTCGACCAGGAGGCGTAGGAGCGCGATGACCTCCCAATCCATTCTGGAAGACATGACCACCGAGACCCGCGCGAAGTCGCTGCTGCAGCGCATCATCCTGCCCCGGCCGGGTGAGCCGCTGGACGTGCGCACGCTCTACGTCGAGGAATCGGCGACCAACGCCAGGCGCGCGCACGCCACCACCCGTACCTCGCTGTCGATCGGCGCGGAGTCCGAGGTCTCCTTCTGCACCTACTTCAACGCGCTGCCCGCGAGCTACTGGCGGCGCTGGAGCATCCTGTCGTCGGTGGTGTTGCGGCTGGAACTGGCCGGGCACGGCCGGGTGGACGTGTACCGCTCCAAGGCCGACGGCTCGCGAATCCACGTGCAGGGCAAGGAATTCGCGGTCGCGTCCGGCGCCGACTCGGTGGTCGTCGAATTCGAGACCGATCTCGGCCCGTTCGAGGACGGCGGCTGGATCTGGTTCGACATCACCACCGACACGGCGGTCACGCTGCTGTCCGGCGGCTGGTACGCGCCGGTCGACGCGCCCGGCGATGGCAGCATCGCGGTCGGCATGCCCACCTTCAACCGGCCCACCGACGCGGTGAAGACCCTCGCCGCCCTCGGCTCTGACCCGCTGGTGCTGGAGAAGATCCAGGCCGTCATCATCCCCGACCAGGGCACGAAGAAGGTCGTCGACGAACCCGGCTTCGCCGAATCGGCGGCCGCGCTCGGGGATCGCCTGTCCATCCACGACCAGCCCAACCTCGGCGGGTCCGGCGGCTACAGCCGGGTGATGTACGAGGCGCTGAAGACCACCGACGCCGAATACATCGTCTACATGGACGACGACATCGAGATCGAGCCCGACTCGATCCTGCGCGCGCTGGCCTTCGCCCGCTTCGCGAAGTCGCCGGTGCTGGTCGGCGGCCAGATGCTCAATCTGCAGGAGCGCTCGCACCTGCACGTCATGGGCGAGGTGGTCGATCGCGGCATCTTCATGTGGACCGCGGCGCCGAACGTCGAGTACGACCACGACTTCTCGAAGTACCCGCTCAAGGACCGGGACAACTCCAAGCTGCTGCACCGGCGCATCGACGTCGACTTCAACGGTTGGTGGACCTGCGTCATCCCGCGGCGTGTCGCCGAGGAGCTCGGCCAGCCCCTTCCGCTGTTCCTGAAGTGGGACGACGCGGAGTACGGCTTGCGCGCCCGCGCGGCCGGGTACCCGACCGTCACCCTGCCCGGCGCGGCGGTGTGGCACATGGCCTGGAGCGACAAGGACGACGCCATCGACTGGCAGGCGTACTTCCACCTGCGCAATCGCCTGGTCGTCGCCTCGCTGCACCTGCCGGGCAACGGGCGCGGCATGGTCGTCAACACGATCAAGGCGACGCTGAAGCATCTGCTGTGCCTGGAGTACTCGACGGTCGCGATCCAGAACCTCGCCATCCGCGACTTCCTCGCAGGCCCGGAGCGGCTGTTCCAGCTGCTGCCCAGCGCGCTGGGCGCGGTGCACGAGCTGCGCAAGCAGTACCCGGACGCGGTGATCCTGCCCTCGTCCACCGAACTGCCGCTGGCCAGCCACATCGACGTCGGTACGGTCGGCGAGCCGGCCAATCCGATCGCCAAGGTGGTCCGGCTGGCCAAGGGCGTGGTGCACAACTTCCGCCCCGCGCGCACCGAGCACCACGAGACCCCGCAGCTGAACGTGCCGACGCTGGACGCGCGCTGGTTCCTGCTCTCGCAGGTCGACGGCGTCACCGTCACCACGGCCGACGGCCGCGGCGTCGTCTACCGCAAGCGCGACCCGCGCCAGGCGCTCGGCCTGTTCAAGGAGGCCATGCGCCTGCGCAAGGAGCTGGCCGCCCGCTTCCCGGAGATGCAGCAGCGCTACCGCGCCGCCCACCCGCAGCTGACCAGCACCGCGGCCTGGGAGAAGGTCTTCGGCATCGACACGAAGGATGGGCAGCAGTGAGTCTCGGAGCGAGTGCCGCCGACGACGCGGCGGTGCAGCCGCCGCCACCCAGCGCCAACGGCCACGGCGGTCCGGTGTCCGCGCACCCGCCCGCGGCCGGGCAGACGCCGCCGGAGGTCGCGATCATCAACGCCGTGCAGGCCACCCTGGGCAGCAAACCCGCGGTGGTGTCCGCGGCGCGGGGCCTGTCGCACTTCGGCGAGCACGCGCTCGGCTGGGTCGGCATCGCCGCCGCGGGCTGGCTGGTGGACAAGCCGCGGCGCAGGCAGTGGGCCGGGGTCGCCGTCGGCGCCGTCGGCGCGCACGCGGCCTCGATCGTCATCAAGCGCGTCGTCCGCCGCCCGCGGCCGAACGACCCGTCGGTGCAGGTCAACGTGGGGACGCCCAGCAAACTCAGTTTCCCGTCCTCGCACGCGACCTCGACGACGGCAGCGGCCGTGTTGCTCGGCAGATTGACCGGGCTACCCTTGCCTGCGGTGCTCGTCCCCCCGATGCTGCTTTCGCGGGTGGTCCTCGGGGTGCACTACCCCACCGACGTGCTCGCCGGTTCCGCGCTCGGCGCCGCGTCCGCCGCCGCCCTGCTCGCCGCCGAAAAGAGACTCGACAGTGACCGCACAAGAAAGAGCCTTCGTTGACATGAGTGAAGAGCCGACCGGCGCCGACCTGGCCGAGGCGGTAGTCAAGGGCCCGCCCAAGACGCTGGCCGGCGGTCTGTTCAAGGCAGTCCGTCCGCGGCAGTGGGTCAAGAACGTCTTGGTGCTAGCCGCGCCGCTGGCCGCGGGCACGGCCACCGACGTCGATGTGCTCTCGCACGTCGGCATCGCCTTCGTGATGTTCTGCATGGCCGCCTCGGGCATCTACCTGGTGAACGACGCGCTCGACGTGGAGGCCGACCGGGCGCACCCGACCAAGCGTTTCCGGCCGATCGCAGCAGGCGTCGTCCCGGTGAACCTGGCCTACCTGCTGTCGGCGACGCTGCTGGCCGGGTCGATCGCGGGATCGTTCCTCGCGTCGTGGCAGCTCGCCGTGGTGATGGCGGTCTACATCGGCATCCAGCTGGCCTACTGCTTCGGGCTCAAACACCAGGCCGTGCTCGACATCTGCATCGTGTCCTCCGGCTTCCTGCTGCGCGCCGTGGCCGGCGGCGCGGCGGCCGACATCGAGCTGTCGCAGTGGTTCCTGCTCATCATGGCCTTCGGCTCGCTGTTCATGGCGGCGGGCAAGCGCTACGCGGAGCTGCAGATCGCGCTCGGCACCGGCGCCAAGATCCGCAAGTCGCTGGAGTACTACACGCCCACCTACCTGCGCTTCATCTGGACGCTGGCCGCGACGGCGGTGGTGGTGTTCTACGGGCTGTGGGCGTTCCAGCAGGACGGCATCAAGGACACCAACTGGTTCGCGATCTCGATGATCCCGTTTACCATCGCCATCCTGCGTTACGCGGTGGACGTCGATGGGGGCGAGGCCGGGGAGCCGGAAGAGATCGCGCTGGGGGACCGCGTCCTGCAGCTGCTCGCAATCGCCTGGATCGGAGCGGTAGGTGTCGCTGTCTATCTCACCTGACGAGATGCTGGTAGCGGAGCGGTCCCCGCGTCTGTCCAAAGCCACGTTCGTCGGTGGGATCACGCTCACCGTTGTTCTTTTCGCGGTCGGGGGCTGGCAGCGGCGGTGGATCGCCGACGACGGTCTCATCGTGTTGCGCACGGTGCGCAACCTGCTCGCGGGCAACGGCCCCGTCTTCAACCGAGGCGAGCGCGTCGAAACCAACACCAGCACCGCGTGGACCTATCTGGTCTGGTTCTTCAGCTGGCTGACCCAAGCGCGGCTCGAGTACGTGGTGCTCGGCGTCGCGCTCACGGTGTCGCTGGCCGCGGTCGTGTTCGCCATGCTCGGCTCGGCCCGGTTGTGGGGCGGGACCAGCACCGGGTTGTTGCTGCCCGCGGGCGTGCTGGTCTACATCGCGCTGCCCCCGGCCCGCGACTACGCCACCTCCGGCCTGGAGAGCGGCCTGGTGATCTGCTGGATCGGCCTGCTGTGGTGGCAGCTGATGCGCTGGAGTCAGGCCGCATCGGTGCGCCTGCCCGGCCTGCTCGGACTGGTCTTCCTCGCCGGGCTGGCCCCGCTGATCCGTCCCGAGATGACCCTGGTCGGCGCGCTCGCGCTGCTGATGATCTTCTGCGCCCCCATGCCCGAGAGCAGGCTGCGGCCGCTCGTGCTGCGCGCGGTGATCGTCGCGGTGGCCGGACTGGTGCCGCTGGGCTACCAGATCTGGCGGATGGGCTACTACGGCCTGCCCTACCCGAACACCGCCGTCGCGAAGGACGCGGGCGGCGCCAAGTGGGGCCAGGGCTTCACCTACCTGTGGGATCTCGTCGGCCCCTACTTCCTGTGGGCGCCGCTGCTGGTGCTGCTGATCGCCGGCGTACTCGCCGCGCGCACGGGGGTGGCCACGACGGCCCGTGACGGAGAGGCGCGCGGCTGGTCGATCGGCCGGATTCAGGAGTGGCTGCGCTCACCCGGCGCGGTGGTCGCTTTGGTCTTGTTCAGCGGATTCATCCTGACTGTCTACGCGCTTCGGGTCGGCGGCGACTTCATGCACGGCCGGATGCTGCTGCCCCAGCTGTTCCTGTTCCTGCTCCCGGTCGCGGTCCTGCCGATCCGGGCTCCCGAGGGCGGTGTGCGCGCGGCCACCGCCGCCGATTGGTCCTTGGCGGCGCTCGCCGTGGCATTCGCCGGCGTCGCGGGCTGGGCGTTGTTCGCGGCCAACACCACCGCGATCAAGACCGGCACCAAGATCACCTCCACCGGCATCGTCGACGAGCGCGTGTACTACGTGCTCAACACCGGGCACGACCACCCGATCCTGGCCGAGGACTACTTGGATTACCCGCGCATCCGCGCGATGGTCGACGACATCACCAACACCCCGAACGGCGGGCTGCTGCTCAATTCGCCGTCGTTCATGTTCTGGTACGTCGCGCCGCCGCCCCAGCCGATTCCGGCCGGTGGCGCCGGGCACACGGTCTACTTCCTGAATCTCGGGATGACCAGCATGAACGTTCCGCTGGACGTGCCCGTGATCGATCCGATGGGACTGGCCTACCCGCTGGCAGCGCACACCGACCGGCTCACCGACGGTCGGATCGGGCACGACAAGAGCCTGTACCCGGACTGGGTCGTCGTCGACACCGGCATGGTGGACAAGAAGCCGTGGATGCCCTGGTACCTGGACGAGAAGTGGGTCACCCAGGCGCGGACGGCGATGTCGTGCCCCGACACCCAGGCGCTGCTGATCTCCTACCGCGATCCGCTCACCTTCGAGCGTTTCCGGCACAACCTGCGCAACGCGCTGCGATTCGCGAAGTACCGCATCGACCGGGTGCCGAAGTACGAGATCCAGCGGTGCGGACTGGAAGATCCTTTCCCGCAGCTGGTCGCGCAGCGCTGATCCCGTGAATCACACTGGGCCCACCTGGCACGGTGGGCCCAGTGGTCTCATTTTCCGAGGTAGATAAAGTGGCGTACGCCGCTTTATCTCTTTTTGGTAACGCCACCGTGTCGATACCGATATACGCTACGACCGTATGCCCGGCCTGGCGTCCACCGGTCGTGGGCATGGGCGGGTTACCGTGTGGACGGCTTGCCGCTGTCGCTGTGCAAACGAAAGGTTGAAACTGATGCGAGGCGTGATCGGGCGTCGTCTTAATTCTCGAAGAGCAGGTTCTTGGCTCAAGCGGTCCATGCTGGTATCGCTGGCCGTTCTGCTACCGCTCGGGGTGTCGGTGGCAGGCCCTGCCGCCCCGGCGTCCGCCGCGTTCAATCCGGATGGTTTCGACTTCTGGGTCGATTCCGAAATGGGGCCGATCAAGTCCCGCATCTTCCGCGCCGCCGACGGCAACACCGGCCGGGTGGTGTACGCGCTGGACGGCATGCGGGCGCGCACCGACCTGAGCGGCTGGGAGATCGACACCGAGGTCGCGCGCGAGCTGACCAAGTGGAACATCAACGTCGTCATGCCGGTCGGCGGGCAGTCCAGCTTCTACGCGGACTGGAACGGCCCGAGCGACTTCTTCGGCCTCGGCAGCGCGGGCTCGTCCTCCACCGGTTCGGCGAACTCCGGCTCCGGCCTGCTGACCGGTTCCGCGGGCGGGCCGGGCAAGACCAGCACCTACAAGTGGGAAACCTTCCTCACCAACAACCTTCGCTGGGCGCTGCGCGACCGCCTCGGGTTCAACCCGAACGGCAACGGCGTCTTCGGCCTTTCCATGGGCGGCAGCGCCGCGCTCACCTTGGCGGCCTACCACCCCGACCAGTTCCGTTACGCCGGTTCGTACTCCGGGTACCTGAACATCTCCGCGCCGGGCATGCGTGAGGCGTTGCGCGTGGCGATGCTCGACGCGGGCGGCTACAACATCGACGCGATGGCGCCGCCGTGGGGCCCGCAGTGGCTGCGGATGGATCCGTTCGTGTTCGCGCCGCGCCTGAAGGCGAACAACACCCGCCTGTGGGTCTCCGCCGGTAGCGGCCTGCCGAGCGGGGCGGACGGCATCAGCTTCAACACGCTCAACGCGATGGGCTTGGAGGCGCTGGCCCTGGCCAACACCCGCGCGTTCCAGGTCAGGATGCTCACCCTGGGCGCGAACAATGTCACCTACGACTTCCCCGCCGTGGGTGTGCACAACTGGAACTACTGGGCCGACGAGGTCTACCGCATGATCCCGGATCTGTCCGCGAACATCGGGTAGTAGTCCCGCCACAGCGAGAAAGGCCGCTTCGCGCCATCGGCGCGGAGCGGCCTTTCGCCGTTCAACCGGTCGTCCGCGGGGTACTTAGGCAACGAATATGAAGAGAAAACGGCTTCGGTAGTTGTGGTCTGGATCACCATCCAGCAACATGAAGGCATTCGTCTCCAATTGATACCCGAACAGCATGCGCCAAGGTCGATTCGTCCGTTTCTGCGGTGGGCGTCGCGCCTCGGTGCTCGATGTGGGCCCGGTGGAGATCGCTAGAAGTTTGCCAATGCCAGGCCGCCCGAGGGAAAGGTCGATGTGATGCGTAGTGCGCGCGGGAAGCGCGGGTCCCTGAGGTCCCGAACAGCGGGTTCGTGGTTGCGGCGGTCCGCCCTCGGCATCGCCGCGGCGATGCTGCTGCCGCTCGGGGCGACCATCGCGGGCACCGGCGCCACGGCATCCGCGGCGTTCGATCCCGCGGCCTTCGATTTCTGGGTCGATTCCGGCATGGGTCCGATCAAGTCCCGGATCCTGCGTGCCGCCGACGGCAACACCAACCGCGTCGTCTACGTGCTGGACGGCATGCGCGCGCCGGAGACGCTGAACGGCTGGGAGATCGAGACCAACATCCCGCAGGTGCTGGCGAGTCAGAACATCAACGTGGTCATGCCGGTCGGCGGCATGTCCAGCTTCTACGCCGACTGGATCGCGCCGAGCGAGTTCTTCGGCATCCCGGCGGGCTCCGGCTCCAGCACCGGCTCCGGCGGGCTGGACGGGTTCGCGGGCGGGCCCGGCAAGAGCTACCGGTACCAGTGGGAGACCTTCCTGACCAACAACCTGCGCTGGGCGCTGCGCGACCGGCTCGGCTTCAACCCCAACCGCAACGGCGCCTTCGGCCTGTCGATGGGCGGCAGCGCGGCGCTCACCCTGGCGGCCTACCACCCGGACCAGTTCAGCTTCGCGGGCTCGTTCTCCGGCTACCTGAACAACTCCGCGCCGGGCATGCGCGAGGCGATCCGCGCCGCCATGCTGGACGCGGGCGGCTACAACGTCGACGCGATGGCCCCGCCGTGGAGCCCGCAGTGGCTGCGGATGGACCCCTTCGTCTTCGCGCCCAACCTGATCCGCAACGGCACCCGCCTGTGGATCGCCGCGGCCAGCGGCCTGCCCGCGGCCAGCGACCCGCCGAGCTTCAACACCCTCACCGGCATGGGGCTGGAGGCCCTCGCGCTGGCCAACACCCGCGCGTTCCAGGTCCGGATGGCGACCCTGGGCGGCGGCAACGCCGTCTACTCGTTCCCGCCGTTCGGCATCCACGCCTGGAACAACTGGGCCGACGAGGCGATGCGAATGATCCCGGATATGTCGGCCAACATCGGCTGAGTTGTTTGGCGGCGCCTGCGGCGCCGCGTGTTCGCGGCCCCCTTTTGGCTCGCGTCAGAGCGGACGAGACTCGCGCCTGCGGCGCATGCGCTTCGTCCGCTCTGACGCGAGCCGGGCCGCGAACGGTGCTCGTAAGACTCGCACTCGAGGGGGTTCAGGGGGTGGGGATCTTGCGCTTTGTGGTTGCGCCCGGGGCTGGCGGGGGCATTTTGTTTGCCTTTTGTGAGGTTGTGTTGCTGGGCGGTAGTGGTTTTGCCTGCCGTCGAGGTTGGAGGAATGTAGGGGGCTCAGCTGCCGAGCGTGGGGGAGTGAGGGGTGGGCAGTTAGGGAGCCGTGGGGTGAGCTTCGGGGTTCTGGGCAGCCGCAGTCATGTTTGCTATGTGATAGCTGTTGCTTGGTTATGGCTGTTCGGAATTGTTTGCCCGCTAGCGTCTCGATGGCTATCACGGCAGATATCGCTCCCGATCACGGTGTGGTCACTGGCCGATCGGGCTCTCCTTCTGCCGGTAGCCCGTGTTGGCTGCCCGTCGGGGCGGGTGACAGGTGTCTGGATTGCGTAGATCTCGGATCGGTGACAGTTCCCGCCAGGAGCGCGAATATTCTTGCGATCCAACACGACATCACCGGGAGAACGCGATAAGGTCACCGCATCATTACCTTGCGCGAACGGACGGATTTCGGCCAGTGGAAAGACCCGGATCTTGCTAAAGCGAGAGGCGTCGAATATCGTCCAGCGAGCGCAAGTGTGACCAGATCGTTGTAGCGCCGTCATGGGGATCGGATTGTCGGGACCATGTCCGTGACGCGCGTCTCGTTGGCAACACGGGTGCCGCTTCGCCCCTCGGGCGGCGAGTGGCACCACAACAGCAGAAAGAGAGCAGGATTCATGCGTTTCGGCAGGGCCGCCGCGCCGAAGAGAACACCGTCGGGACGGCGAGGCGCACCTCGCGGTTGGCGTAATCGAATTCTGGCTGTCGGTGCCGCCGCGCTGGCGCTACCGATCGCCGCAGGTCTGGCAACCCCGACCGTCGCCGCGGCGGCGCCGTCGGCGTACGCGCCGGTGTTGCGGTCGCCCGCGGGCGGCTACGAGGACCTGATGGTCCCCTCCAGCATGGGCCCGATCAAGGTCCAGGTGCAGTGGGCATCGCGCGGCGGCAACGCGGCGCTGTACCTGCTCGACGGCCTGCGCGCCCGCGACGACCGCAACGCCTGGTCGTTCGAGACCAACGCGATGCAGCAGTTCGCCAACGACAACATCACCCTGGTGATGCCGGTCGGCGGTCAGTCCAGCTTCTACACCGACTGGTACGCGCCGTCGAACACCAACGGTCAGAAGACCACCTACAAGTGGGAGACCTTCCTCACCAAGGAACTGCCCGCCTTCCTCGAGGGCTACGGCGTCTCCCGCACCAACAACGCGGTCGTCGGCCTGTCCATGGGCGGCAGCGCGGCGCTGGCGCTCGCGGCCTACCACCGCGACCAGTTCAAGTTCGCCGCCTCCTACTCGGGCTACCTGAACATCTCCGCGCCGGGTATGCGCGAGGCGATCCGCATCGCGATGCTGGACGCGGGCCGCTTCAACGTCGACGCGATGGCCGCGCCGTGGAGCCCGCAGTGGCTGCGGATGGACCCGTTCGTCTTCGCGCCGCAGCTGCGCGGCCTGCCGATGTACATCTCGGCCGCAAGCGGCCTGCCGGGCCAGTTCGACCAGCCGAACTCGGCGGTCGGCGTGTTCAACACCGGCAACGCGATGGCGCTGGAAGCCCTCTCGCTGGTGAACACCCGCGCGTTCCAGGCCCGCCTGAACTCGCTGGGTATCCCCGCGCGGTTCGATTTCCCTGCCGCGGGCACGCACTCCTGGAAGTACTGGGAGGGCCAGCTGTTCGCCTCGCGCAACATGATCCTGGACGCCACCGGCTCCTGGTGATCTGATCCGCCTCTCGCATTCAGGCCGCACCGATTCGGTGCGGCCTGAATTGCGTTCGGGGGCAGTCTCGATCGCATCGCAGCGAACATAGTTTGCTGTACAGCGCGTGTCTCCCGTAAACGTCGCTATAACGGGAGTACAAAGCTCTTGTGGCAGGGATTACGCGCGGTAGCTGTGGCATACGCGGGCGTCTCGTCGCTCGTTCGGCACGCGAGCGGCTCATGCTGCTCGCCGCCGCGATGGTGGTCCCGCTAGCCGCGAGCGTGCCCGTCGACGCTCCCGCCGTCGCGGAGCCCACCGCTGCCGTGGCCGCGCCCGCCCTGGAGCGGGTCCAGTGGCTCAGCGACCGCCGCGTCGCGCTGTGGGTGACCTCGCCCGCGATGGGGGTGCCGATCCAGGTCCAGTTGTTGCTGGCGAGGGACTGGAACGCCCGTCCCGAGGCCAGGTTCCCCGTCCTGTTCCTGCTCGACGGTCTGCGTGCGACCGACGACGAGAACGGCTGGACGAAAGAGGCGGGGGCGGTCGATTTCTTCGCCGACAAGAACGTCACCGTGGTGCTGCCGGTGGGCGGACAGTCCAGTTTCTACGCCGATTGGCTCCAGCCGGACAACGGCCGCACCTACAAGTGGGAGACCTTCCTGACGAAAGAGCTTCCGCCGCTGCTGGAAAGCCATTGGCGCGCGACGCCGGTGCGCGGCGTGGAAGGTCTCTCCATGGGTGGCACGGCCGCGATGTTCCTCGCCGCCCGCAATCCGGGCTTCGTCCGGCACGCCGCGTCCTACTCCGGGTTCCTGACCACGACGACGCTGGGCATGCCGCAGGCCATCGAGTTCGCCATGCGCGACGCGGGCGGTTTCGACTCCGCCGCCATGTGGGGCCCGCAGACCGGGCCGGAATGGGAGGCGCACGACCCGTACGTGCTGGCCGACAAGTTGCGGGGCATCAGCATCTACGTCTCCAGCGGCAGCGGCGCGATCGGTCCCTACGACCGCGCTCTCGGCATTCCGGGCGTGAGCACCAACGTCGCGGGCATGGGCTTGGAGATCCTCTCCCGGCTCACCTCGCAGAACTTCGTGACCAAACTGTCCAAGCTGGCCATTCCGGCGCAGGTGAACTATCGCCCGTCCGGCACCCATTCCTGGCCGTATTGGGATTTCGAGATGCGCCAGTCCTGGAGTCAGGCCGCCTCCGCGCTCGGCGTCGACCCGGGCAAGCCCGCGTGTCAGCCGGGTGGCGCGATCGGTCCGGTGGCCGCCGCGGCGGGCTGGCTGGGTGAATGCGTCACCGAGGAGTACGCGGTGGCAGGAGGCACCGCCCAGGACTTCAAGGGCGGCCGGGTGTTCTTCACGCCGGACAGGGGCGCCTACCCGGTCGGCGGCGTCTTCGGGCCGGGATACCAGGCGGCGGGCGGGCCCGCCGGACCGCTCGGCCTGCCGACGGGCGAGGAACGCGCGCTGGAGGACGGCCGCGGCCGGTTCCAGCCCTTCCAGCACGGCTCGCTGTACTGGACACCGCAGACCGGCGCTCAAATGGTCCGCGGCGCGATCCTGGACGAGTGGGGCAAGCAGGGATTCGAGCGCGGCCCCGCCGGCTACCCGACAGCGCCGGAGGCGAAGACGCCGAGTCGCGACGGCGCCGTGCAAGCTTTCGAGAACGGTCCGTTCTACTACAGCCAGGCCACCGGCGTGCATCGCGTCCAAGGGCTGATCCTCGGCAAGTACGCCCAGCTGGGCTTCGAGAACAGCCCCCTCGGCTTCCCGGTCGCCGAGGAGCAGACGGTGAAGGACGCGGGCCGCTTCAGCCGTTTCGAAGGCGGCGCCATCTACTGGAGCCCGGTCTCCGGCGCATGGGCGGTCCGCAACGGCCCGATCCTGGACGCCTGGCGCGACGCCGGCTACGAGAACGGCAAACTCGGCTTCCCCACCGGCGACGAGTTCCCCATCTCCGACGGCGTGCAACAGAACTTCCAGGGCGGTTTCATCACACTGCGCGATGGCAAAACAGAAGTCCACGCCCTTTGAGCACGACCGATGCGCCGACTGCGAATGGTGAGGTGCCGCCGGTACCAAGACCTCGGCCCAACTCCCGGAGCCGAGCAGGCGGGACGGAATCTCGGCTCGGTCGATGCTGTAGTCGGGCCTCGGCGGTGTGGTCCTCAGCGCGCCACGATTCCCTCATGGTCTGCGCCCGCGCATCGAGACCGTGCGCCGCTGCGGACACCCGCACGTCGGCCGAGCCCCCGATTTCGGTGGTGGCGAGACTTGGCCTGCCGCCGATTGCGGCCCACTCGCGGCCGATCAATCGCTGCGCCGCGGCCTCACGCGCACGAGGCCCGAGCCAGAAGAACACCGACGCGACCAGCTCCCCTCAACCCCATCTCCCGGGCGAAGTGGGAACGAGCATCGACCACGAACAAACGGTGTCAGGCGCCGGAAATCCAACACTGCCCGGCGCGCATCGAGGTGGTGCGACGACGCCGATACCGACACGTCGGGCCCAGCCCTCGACTTCGAGCGAAGCGAGAACGCGCGCCGTTCGCGATGCGGGCGGCATCGCGCGCCCGAGGTCCGAGCCGGAACGTTGACGCGCCCAGCGCACCGCAACCACGTCTTTCGAGCGAAGCGAGACCGAGCATGCGCCGTTCGCGGCCCGGCTCGCGTCCGAGTGGCCGCCGCGTCCGCGACGAAGTCGCCAGCGGCGGTCGCTCGGGCGCGAGCCACAAGGGGGCCGCGAACACCGCCGCGCGAAGGCGAGGCAAATTCAACACCGCTAGCCTGGTGGGCGACCCGACCCCGCTCAGTGACAGATCGAGGACAAGAATTCATGCATCGGACCACGGGAAAGGTAGTCGGCG
The DNA here is from genome assembly GCF_035544775.1 of Nocardia implantans. Taxonomy (NCBI): domain Bacteria; kingdom Bacillati; phylum Actinomycetota; class Actinomycetes; order Mycobacteriales; family Nocardiaceae; genus Nocardia; species Nocardia implantans. Next base: position 712,044 of record NZ_JAYKYQ010000001.1, read on the forward strand.
TGGTTGTGGCGATCGCCGCGACCGGCCTGCTCGCCGCGTGCGGCGACAATGATTCGACCGCCACGAGCACGCCATCGCCTACCCGCACCACGACGACGGCGGCGACCAGCTCGCCGGTCGCTTCGACACCCGCCGAGACCGGGCAGCCCGCTCCCGCGCCGGAGCAGCCGACGACGTCGGTGCCGCCCGAGCGTCCGCAGCCGGTGCCGACCGAGGCCGTCCCGCCCGCTGACACCTCGAAGCTCACCGACAAGGACAAGAAGTTCCTCGACGAGCTGGCCAAGCAGGGTGTCACCCCGTCGAGCCCGGACATCGCGCTGAGCATCGGCGCGTACGTCTGCCAGGGCACCGCCGCGGGCGCGTCCGACCAGGATCTGATGACCTTCGTCAACGCCATGGCAGGTTCCGATCCCTCCTTCGACCCGGCGAAGATGCCGGTGGAGAAGGCCGGGCAGATCTACATCTCCACCGCTCGCGCCACGTACTGCCAGTGAGTTCGCGCGTCCGTTCGACCTCCCGCCGGTCCAAGCCGGCGGGATGTCTGCTCGTGATCGGCGCCGTCCTGCTGATCGTCCTGGTGGTCCTGCTGCTGTGGTATCTGCTGGCGGGGCGTCTGCGCCCGCCCGGCCCGGGGCCGAAACCGCCGGAACGGCCGACCTCGCAGCCCGCGAGTTGCCCGGACGTGCAGATGATCTCGGTGCCCGGAACCTGGGAGTCCAACAGCGCCGACGATCCGCACAACCCGACCGCCAACCCGGTGTCGCTGATGCTCAACGTCTCCGGCCCGATCGCCCAGCGGTTCCCGAGCGAGCGGGTGGACGTCTACACCGTTCCGTACGTCGCGCAGTTCTCCAATCCGATCGCGATCCCGCCGGACGGCCAGCAGTCCTACAACAACAGCCGCTCCGAGGGCACCCAGCGGATGGTCGAAGCCATGGCCGCGCGTCATCAGGAGTGCCCGCTGACCACCTATGTGCTCGCGGGGTTCTCCCAGGGCGCGGTGATCGCGGGTGACGTGGCCGCGCAGATCGGCGCGGGCGCCGGTCCGGTGCCCGCCGATCTGGTGCTCGGCGTGACATTGATCGCCGACGGACGCCGCACGGGCGAGGACGGCCCCGGCCAGGCGATCCAGATCGGCACCCCGCCGGCGGGCGTCGGTGCCGAAGTCGCGCTGAAGGGGTTGAACGTGCCCGGCATCACGATGACCGGCCCCCGTCAAGGGGGCTTCGGCGCACTGGCCGACCGCACCTACACCATGTGCGCGCCCGGCGATCTGATCTGCGACGCGCCCCGCGAGGCATTGAGTCCGTTCAACATCCTGGGCAGTGTGAACACGCTGGTCCGGGCCGCGGGCAACCCGGTGCACACCCTCTACAACAGTTACGTCGTCGACGGTGACGGCACCACCGCGACGCAGTGGACGCTGAACTGGGCGGCGGGCCTCATCGAGGCAGCGCCGCATCCGGCCCATTCGTGAAAATTCACAGCCCGTGAGATACCCCGCACCCGATTGGCGTGACAAGCGCAACTCGAGTTGGGTAGCACGCTGTAAAGTGCGCTGGTGATCGCGACGCCGGGCACCACCGCAGCGCAGTCCGGAAGCGGGCGTCGCGCCCGTATTTTCCTTACAGCCAGGAGCATGAGTTCATGACAGAAGCCGCCGCACCGGCCACCACGGCGAGCCGTGACGCGGATGCTGCGTTGTCCGCGCTGGGCACTCCGTTGCGTCCGTTCCGCTTCGCGGCGGCCGGCGAAGGAAACAAGCAGGAGGGCGGTGCGCGTAAGTTCGTGCAGACCGCTCAGCAGGCCGAGGAATACGGCTTCGACACCTTCGTGGTGCCCGACCACCTCGGTGAGCAGATCGGGCCGATCGCCGCGCTCGGCGCGCTGACCCAGGCCACCGAGAAGATCCGGCTCGGCACGTCGGTGCTGGCGAATGGTTTCCGCCACCCGGTCGTGCTGGCCAAGGACCTGGCGACGATCGATGTGCTGTCCAAGGGCAGGCTCGAGGTCGGCGTCGGCGCCGGCTGGATCAAGGAGGAGTTCGAGAACGCGGGCATCCCCTACGAGTCGCCCGGTGTCCGGCTGGAGAAGCTGGACGAGTCGCTGACCATTCTGGACGTGCTGCTGCGCGGCCAGGAGTGCACCTTCGAGGGCAAGCACTACCAGGTCCGCGGCGTCAAGGGGACCCCACGGCCGCGCCAGGGTCCGCGCCCGCCGATCTGCACCGGCGGCGGCGGTCCGAAGATGCTGCGGCTGGCCGCCAAGCACGCCGACATCATCTCCGTCGTTCCCGTGACCACCAAGAACGGCAAGGGCCTTCTCTCCGGCATCACCATCGAGAAGGCCGTGGAAAAGGTGAATCTGATCAAGGAGGCCGCCGGTGACCGGTTCGCCGACATCGAGCTGAACTGGGCCATCACCGCCATCGTGATCACCGACGATCGCGAGAAGACCGCGGAGATGGCGCTGTCGGCGTTGGACCGGGGACTGCACCCGAACCTGGAGGTCGACGTTCAGCTGTCCGTCGAGGACATCCTGAACTCGCCCTACGTGGCGATCGGCACATTCGAGGAGATCGCCGAGCAGATCCGCCGTGTGCGGCAGCTCACCTCGATGTCCTATGTCGGTGTATTCCCCACCCAGATGGACGCGTTCGCCCCCGTTATTCCCCTGCTGCGGGACGAGTGAGCCGGTCTTCTCTGTAACATGACTCTGGTTTGAGTACATCTAGCCGATAAGCGGTCACCGCGCAGACCGCACAAAATCTGCAGGCTGGCTCTGCACTTGGAGCACCCGCGGGCGAAAGCGAGTCGGGGCCTCACAGGTAAAAGCGGCGTTCTCGCCGTCTTGCTGCGTGTGCCTCGGAGGAGAAGAAGGAATGGAAGAGACTTTCGACGACTACCTGGACGAAACCGGGAACATCCGTATTCCCGAGGATCACACCCTGGTTGATCACGTCGAGAAGCACACCCGGAACGACGCGAACACCCTGGCGTATCGCTACATCGACTACTCGCGCGAGCGCGACGGCGAGGCGCAGGAGTTGACGTGGCGTGAGTTCGGCATTCGGCTGCGCGCGGTGGCCGCTCGACTGCAGCAGGTGACCAACCCGGGCGACCGGGTCGCGATCCTCGCACCGCAGGGCTTGGACTACGTGATCTCCTTCTTCGCCGCGATCTACGCGGGCACCATCTCGGTGCCGCTGTTCGACCCGGACGAGCCAGGCCACACCGATCGCCTGCACGCGGTGCTCGGCGACTGTGAGCCCTCGGCCATCCTGACCGCGAGCTCCTCCGCGGCCGGGGTCCGGCAGTTCTTCCGCTCGCTGCCCGCCGCCCAGCGTCCGCGCATCATCGCGGTGGACGCGATTCCCGACAGCGTCGGCGAGAGTTGGGTGCGCCCGGACATCGCGATCGACGACATCGCCTACCTGCAGTACACCTCGGGTTCCACCCGGGTGCCCGCGGGCGTGGAGATCACCCACCGCGCGGTGGGCACGAACCTGCTGCAGATGGTCGACGCGATCAACCTGGACTGGAACTCGCGCGGCGTCACCTGGCTGCCGCTGTTCCACGACATGGGCCTGCTGACGGTGATCCTGCCCGCGGTGGGCGGCAAGTACATCACCATCATGTCGCCGAGCGCGTTCGTGCGCCGCCCCTACCGGTGGATCAAGGAGCTGGCCGCGGTTTCCGACGGCGCCGGAACCTTCGCCGCCGCACCGAACTTCGCGTTCGAGCACGCCGCGGCGCGCGGACTGCCGAAGAACGGCGAGTCGCTGGACCTGTCGAACGTCATCGGCCTGATCAACGGCAGCGAGCCGGTGACGACCTCGTCGATGAAGAAGTTCAACGAGGCGTTCGCTCCGTACGGCCTGCCCAAGACCGCCATCAAGCCGTGCTACGGCATGGCCGAGGCCACGCTGTTCGTCTCCGCCACCAAGGCCGAGGACGAGGCCAAGGTCACCTACGTCGACCGCAAGGAACTCAACGCGGGGCGCATGGTGAAGGTCGACCCGAGCCACGAGGACGCGATCGCGCAGGTGTCCTGCGGTTACGTCGCGCTCTCGCAGTGGGCGACGATCATCGATCCGGAGTCGGTGGAGTCCGGCGGCGGCCGTGAGGTGCCGGACGGGCACGTCGGCGAGATCTGGCTGCACGGCAACAACATGGGCATCGGCTACTGGGGTCGTCCCGACGAGACCGCGGCGACGTTCCACAACAAGGTCACCGAGCGCCTGCCGGAGGGCAGCCACGCCGAGGGCACCGAGCCGGACGCGAACTGGATGCGCACCGGCGACTACGGCGTGTACTTCGAGGGCGAGCTCTACATCACCGGACGCGTGAAGGATCTGGTGATCGTGGACGGACGCAACCACTACCCGCAGGACCTGGAGTTCTCCGCGCAGGAAGCCAGCAGCGCGCTGCGTCCCGGCTTCGTGGCGGCGTTCTCGGTGCCCGCCAACCAGCTCCCGGCCGAGGTGTTCGAGCAGGGCAGCCACTCCGGTCTGCAGTTCGACGCCGACGACGCGTCCGAGCAGCTGGTCATCGTGGGTGAGCGCGGTCCCGGTGCGGGCAAGGCCGATCCGCTGCCGATCGCCGACGCGGTGCGCGCGGCGATCTCCCAGCGCCACGGCGTGACCGTTCGTGACGTGCTGTTGGTGCCCGCGGGGTCGATCCCGCGCACATCCAGCGGCAAGATCGCCCGTCGCGCCTGCCGGGCGGCCTATCTGGAGGGAACGCTGCGGGGTGGTTACACCCAGCAGGCTTTCCCCGATGCACCGGAAGAGTAATTGCCAGGGGCGGCCTCGGACCGACCATCGACGCTCGGCGCCGAGCTTCCCACGCGCCGAGCGTCAATTCACGGTACGCCCGGTACGCAGACAGGTAGCTTGAGGAATTGATGGCTGACAACGAGGGCACGCCCACCCAGACGACCGACACCCCGGCCGTGGAGCAAGTCGCCGACGCGTCGGCCACGGCCGAGGCAACGAACGGCGGCGCGCAGACCGACATGTCGGTCGCCGAGCTGCGTGAATGGCTGCGGCGCTGGGTCGCCGAAGCGACCGGGCAACCGATCGAGCAGATCACCGTGGACCGGCCGATGGAGGAGTTCGGGCTCGCCTCGCGGGACGCCATCGCCCTCGGCGGGGACATCGAGGAACTGACCGGCGTGCTGCTGAACGCGACGATCGTGTACCAGCATCCGACCATCGCCGCGCTGGCCGAGCGGATCATCAACGGCGAGCCGGAGGCGCCGGAGGAAACCGAGGACGACTCGTTCTACACCGCGGGTTACCGCCCCGGCGAGGCGCACGACATCGCGATCGTCGGTTTGTCGACGCGGTTGCCCGGCGCGGGCGACACCCCCGAGTCGACGTGGGACTTCCTTATCGGCCGCGGTGACGGCATCCGGGAGCTGCCCGAAGGGCGCTGGTCGGAGTTCATGGCCGAGCCGCAGCTGGCCGAGGCGATCGAGAAGGCCAACACCAAGGGCGGCTACCTCGATCAGGAAGTCGTCAAGGGCTTCGACGCCGAGTTCTTCGCCATGTCGCCGGTCGAGGTCGAGCGGGTCGATCCGCAGCAACGCCTGATGATGGAGCTGACCTGGGAGGCCTTGGAGCACGCGCGGATTCCGGCCAGTGAGCTCAAGGGCGAGCCGGTCGGCGTGTTCATCGGCTCTTCCGGCAACGACTTCATGCTGCTCGCGGCGCTCGGGCTGGGCAGTGAGCGCGATCCGAACGTGCCGGTGTCGGCCGAGGCGTACGCGATCATGGGCAGCGTCAGCTCCATCATCCCGAACCGGGTCTCCTACTTCTTCGACTTCCGCGGTCCGTCGGTGTCCGTCGACACCGCGTGCTCCTCGACGCTGGTGGCGGTGCACGAGGCGGTGCAGGCGCTGCGCAACGGTGACGCCGACCTGGCGCTGGCCGGTGGCGTGAACATGTTGCTGGCTCCGATGGCCACGCTCGGTTTCGACGCCAACGGCGGTGTCGCCAAGGACGGGCATATCAAGGCGTTCTCCAACGACGCCGACGGCATGGTCCGCTCGGAGGGCGGCGGTCTGGTGGTGCTGAAGCGCCTGGCCGACGCCGAGCGCGACGGCGACACGATCTACGCCGTGATCAAGGGCACGGCGGTCAACAACGACGGCCGGTCCAACGGCCTGCTCGCCCCGAATCCCGACGCGCAGGCCGAGGTGCTGCGCCGCGCCTACCGGGATGCGGGCATCGCGCCGTCTTCGGTGGACTACATCGAGGCGCACGGCACCGGCACCCTCATCGGCGACCCGATCGAGGCCGACGCGCTCGGCCGCGTGGTGGGCCGTGGCCGCGAAGCCGACAAGCCAGCGCTGCTCGGTTCGGCCAAGACCAACTTCGGTCACCTGGAGTCCGGCGCCGGTGCGGCGAGCCTGGCGAAGGTGGTCATGTCGTTGCAGCACAACGTCATTCCGCCGAACATCGGCTTCGCGGGCCCGAACCCGTACATTCCGTGGGACCAGGCGCGGCTGAAGGTCGTCGAGGAGCCCACCGAGTTCCCGCGCTACAGCGGCAAGGCCACCATCGGCATCTCCGGCTTCGGTTTCGGCGGCACCAACGCGCACATCGTCGTCCAGGAGTACGTGGCGGCCGAGAGCCAGGCCCCGTTCTCCGAGCTGGAGTCCCAGCTGGACGAGGACACCGTGGAGGAGACCACCGACGCGGCGGCGGAATCCGAAGCCGGTGACGTCGTGGCCGAGGTGGCGGAAGCCGTCGCGGAGTGGACCGCCGAGCGCACCGACCCGTTGCCGCAGATCCTGCCCGTGTCGGGCTATCTGCCGTCGCGCCGCCGCCGCGCCGCCGCCGAACTGGCCGACTGGCTGGAGTCCGAGGCGGGCGCGCAGACGCCGCTCGCCGATGTGGCGCGGTCGCTGGCCAAGCGCAGCCACTGGCGTTCGCGCGGCGTGGTGCTGGCCAAGACGCACGAAGAGGCGATCGCCGGACTGCGCGCCATCGCGGCGGGCAAGCCGGGGCCCGGCGTCTTCACCGCCGACGCGCCCGCGGCCATGGGTCCGATGTGGGTGCTGGCCGGTTTCGGCGCGCAGCACCGCAAGATGGGCAAGCAGCTGTACCTGGAGAACTCGATCTTCGCCAAGGCCGTCGACGAGGTCGACGAGCTGGTGCAGGACGAGGCCGGGTACTCGGTGCGCGAGCTGTTCCTCGACGACAGCCAGGACTACAACGTCGGCACCTCGCAGGTCGGCATCTTCACCATCCAGGTCGGCCTGGCCGCGCTGCTGCGCGCGCACGGCGCGGAACCCGAAGCGGTGGTCGGCCATTCCATGGGCGAGGTCGCGGGCGCGTACATCGCCGGTGGGCTCTCGCTGGAGGACGCGGTGCGCGTGATCTGCGCCCGTTCCCGCCTCATGGGCGAGGGCGAGCAGATGATCAGCGACGACGACGTGCGCAACATGGCGCTGGTCGAGTACAGCGCCGAGGATGTGGCGAACCTGCTGCCGGAGTACCCGGACGTCGAGGTCGCGGTGTACGCGGCGCCGACCAACACGGTGATCGGCGGTCCGCAGGACCAGGTCGCGGCGATCGTCGCGCGGGTGGAGGCGGCGGGCAAGTTCGCCCGGGTGCTGCAGACCCGCGGCGCGGGCCACACCTCGCAGATGGATCCGCTGCTCGGCGAGCTGGCCGCGGAGCTGGCCGGTATCGAGCCGACCAAGCTGAAGACCGGCCTGTACTCGACGGTGCACAAGGAAGAGTTCTTCCGCGCCGGTCACGACCCGATCCACGACGAGGACTACTGGGTCAAGAACATGCGCCACAGCGTGTACTTCACCAACGCGGTGAAGCTCGCGGTGGACGCAGGGCACACCACATTCCTGGAGCTGGCGCCGAATTCCGTCGCGCTGATGCAGGTGCTCGGCACCACCTTCGCCGCGGGCGTGCACGACGCGCAGCTCATCCCCACGCTCAAGCGCAAGGAGGACGAGTCCGCGGGTGTGATCGCCGCGCTCGCCCAGCTCTACGTGCACGGGCACAAGGTGGATCTGTTCTCGCTGGTCGGTCCCGGCGAGTACGCCGACGTTCCGCGCACCACGTTCGTGCGCAAGGAGTACTGGCCGAAGGTCCAGCTGTCCTCGGGCGGCAACGGCCGGCTTCCGGGTGCGCACGTCGCGCTGCCGGACGGCAGGCACGTCTGGGAAGTGCAGGCGTCCGCGGTGACCGATCTCGCCGGACTCGTGCGTGCCGCGGCGGCACAGGTGCTCAGCGACGTGTCGCTGGGCGCGTCGATCCCGCACGCGCCGATCCCGGCCGCAGGCACGCTCACCACCACGCTCACCCCGCATCCCGGTGGCGCCTCGGTGCAGGTGCACGCCAAGGAGGGCGGCGCCTTCCGCTTGGTGTTCGACGCCGTGGTGACCTCCGGCGCCGCGCTGCCGGAACCCGTTGTGGCCGAGGCGGCGGTCGCCGCGCAGCCGCAGAGCGACGCCGACCTCGAGGTGGTCGAGACCTTCGGCGACCGGTGGGATCCGAACGGCACGCAGAGCGTCGAGGAACGGCTCGCCCTGATCGTCGCGGAGTCCATGGGTTACGCGGTCGAGGATCTTCCGATGGAGATCCCGCTGATGGAACTCGGCTTGGACTCGCTGATGGCGATGCGCATCAAGAACCGCGTCGAGTACGAGTTCGACATCCCGCAGCTGCAGGTGCAGGCCGTGCGGGACGCGAGCCTGCACGAGGTCGGCAAGGTGCTGCGGTACGCGATCGAGCACCGCGACGAGGTGCAGGCGATGGCCGATCAGCAGGCCGCCGACAAGGCCGCAGGCGGTACGGGCGAGCTGGCCGTCGACGCCGATTTCATCGCCACGGCCCGTGCTGCGCTGGCCACCGGCGCCGACCCGGTCGCGGCGGTGACAGGCGCTGCGCCCACGTCGTCGGAAACCACTGCTTCCGAGTCCGATTCGGTTCCCGCGAGCGCGGAGGACGCCGCCGGAGGCGACGCGACTCCCACCCCGCAACCGGTTGCCGAGGCCGCGGCGGTCTTCGGCGCAGGCGCCAAGCCGTCGTCCGCCGACGAGGACGATGTCCCGCCGCGCGACGCCGCCGAGCGCCTGACCTTCGCCACCTGGGCGGTGGTCACCGGCAAATCGGCCGGAGGCATCTTCAACACGCTGCCGATCCTCGACGAGGACACCGCGGAGAAGCTGGCCGCGCGCCTCACCGAGCGGGTCAAGGCCGAGGTCACCGTGGACGACGTGCTCGACTGCGAGACCATCGAGCAGTTGGCCGACATCGTCCGCAACTTGCAGGACAGCGGCGCGGACGTGGACGGTTTCGTTCGTCCGCTGCGAGCGCGCGCGGAGGGCTCGAATGCCGTGCCGGTGTTCGTGTTCCATCCGTCCGGCGGGAACACGCTCGTATACGAACCTCTGCTGAAGCGGCTGCCCGCCGATACGCCGATGTACGGCATGGAACGGGTCGAAGGCTCCATCGAGGAACGAGCCCGCCAGTACCTGCCCGAGCTGCGCAAGATCCAGTGCGATGGTCCGTTCGTGTTGTACGGCTGGTCGCTGGGTGCGGTGCTGGCCATGCAGACCGCGCAATTGCTCCGCGCCGAGGGTGCGGACGTGCGTGTGGTCGGACTGATCGACCTCGCCATTCCGACGCAGGGCGAGGACAACAGCCCCGAGGAGCGGGTGCGCCGGATCGAGCGCTACCAGGCCTTCGCCAAGAAGACCTACGGCGTCGACGGTGAACTGGACCGCGAACAGCTGGAGACGCTGGCCGCGGCCTCCGACGAAGAGCAGTTCAAGATGATCAGCGACCTGATCAAGATCAGCGGCACGAAGATCCCCGGGGGCGTGCTCGAACATCAGCGCACCTCGTGGATCGAGAGCCGTGAGCTCGCCAAAACCCAACCGTCCCAGTACGACGGCAATGTGGTGCTGTACCTCGCCGATCGCTATCACGACGGGATGATCGAGCTGGAGCCGCGCTTCGCCGACCGGCTGCCCAATGGCGGCTGGAACGAATACATCCCGAATCTGGAGGTCGTCCACATCGCAGGCGACCACCTGCAGATCATCGACGAACCGCGGATCGGCAAGATCGGAGCCGACCTGACCGCGAAGCTCGCCGCGATCGAGGCGAAAGGGGCCAAGTGAGCACGACTGCCGAAAAACTCGCCGACCTGCGCAAGCGCCTGGAACTAGCGCAGGAGCCCGCGGGTGAAGCGGGGGTGGCCAAGCGGGCGAAGAAGGGCATCCCCAGCGCCCGCGACCGGATCAACATGCTGCTCGATCCGGGAACCTTCGTGGAAATCGGAGCGCTGGTCCGCAAACCGGGCGATTCCGCCGCGCTCTACGGCGACGGCGTGGTCACCGGGCACGGCCTGGTCGAAGGCAGGCCCGTGGCGGTGTTCTCGCACGACCAGACCGTCTACGGCGGCTCGGTCGGCGAGATGTTCGGCCGCAAGGTCGCCGGGATCCTGGAGTACGCCGCCAAGGTGGGCTGCCCGGTGGTCGGCATCAACGACTCCGGCGGCGCGCGCGTGCAGGAGGCGGTGACCTCGCTGGCCTGGTACGCCGAGCTGGGGCGGCGGCAGGAGCCGCTGTCCGGCCTGGTCCCGCAGATCTCGATGATCCTCGGCAAATGCGCCGGTGGCGCCGTCTACGCCCCGATCAACACCGACGTGGTGGTGGCGACCGAAGAGGCGTACATGTTCGTCACAGGGCCGAAGGTGATCCGGGAGGTCACCGGCGAGGACGTGAGCCTCGAAGAGCTCGGCGGCGCGCGCAGCCAGGCGGAATACGGCAACATCCACCACGTGGCCAAGGACGAGGCGGCCGCGTTCGAGTGGGTGCGCGACTATCTGAGCTACCTGCCGACCAGCTGCCAGGAACTGGCGCCGATCGTGAATCCCGGCTTGGAGCCGGAGATCACCGACACCGACCTGGAACTGAACTCGATCGTCCCGGACTCCGACAACGCCGGGTACGACATGCACGAGATCCTGCTGCGCATCTTCGACGACGGCGCCTTCCACGAGGTCGGCGCTTCGGCGGGACGCAACGTCATCACCGGCTTCGCCCGCGTCGACGGCCGCAGCGTCGGCGTGGTGGCCAACCAGCCGATGGTGTACGCGGGCGCGCTGGACGCCCGCGCCTCGGACAAGGCCGCGCATTTCGTGCGCCTGTGCGACGCGTTCGAGATCCCGCTGGTCTTCGTCGTGGACACGCCGGGGTTCCTGCCCGGTGTGGAGCAGGAGAAGATCGGCGTCATCAAGCGCGGCGGACGGTTCCTGTTCTCCTACGTGGAGGCGTCGGTGCCGAAGGTCACCGTGGTGATCCGCAAGTCCTACGGCGGCGGTTACGCCGTGATGGGGTCCAAGCAGCTGGGCGCCGACGTGAATCTGGCCTGGCCGACGGCGCGGATCGCGGTCATGGGCGCCGAGAGCGCGGTCAGCCTGATCGGAGCCAAGCAGATCGACGCCGCGCCCGAGGACCAGCGCGCGGCGATTCGCCAGCAGATGATCGACTTCTACAACGCCACCGTCGCGACGCCGTGGGTGGCCGCCGAGCGCGGATACATCGACGCGGTCATCGAGCCCGCGGCGACCAGGCTGGAGATCCGTCGTGCGCTACACCTGTTGCGGGACAAAGCTCTTGCCCGCAACCCGCGCAAGCATCACTTGCTGCCGCTGTAGCGACCGGAACACGATCGGGCCGCATCCCCTGGGGTGCGGCCCGATTCGCGTCTCGCCTCTCGAATGATCAGCTGACGGTGGCGGACTCGATGACGACATCGTCGACCGGCACGTCCTGATGCATGCCCGCCGATGACGTGGCGACGCCCGCGATCTTGTCGACCACGTCGGTGCCCTCGGTCACCTCGCCGAAGACGGCGTAGCCCCAGCCCGACGGGGTGGGAGCGGAGTGGTTGAGGAAATCGTTGTCGGAGACGTTGATGAAGAACTGCGCGGTGGCCGAGTGCGGGTCGTTGGTGCGCGCCATCGCGACGGTGTACTTGTTGTTCTTCAGGCCGTTGTTCGCTTCGTTCTGGATCGGGGCGTTGGTGCCCTTCTGGCGCAGCCCGGGCTCGAACCCGCCGCCCTGGATCATGAAGCCGGGGATGACGCGGTGGAAGATGGTGCCGTTGTAGTGGCCGGCGTTCACGTAGTCCACGAAATTGCGCACCGTGTTCGGCGCTTTCTGATCGTCCAGTTCGAGCACGATCGATCCGTAGTTCGTCGAGAGATTCACCTTGGTCATACGCCCCACCTTTCCATTGTGGTCGGCGCGGGTCAGCGGTACGGGGTCGATTCGGCCCTCCGGCGTGAATTTTCTCGCTGGTCGGCACAACATTCTGGCAGTCGGCTCCGAACATACTGAGAACGCGCCATTCCTCCCGGCGGCGCGACGCCCGTGCGGACAGACGGGCGGCTAGCATTGCCAATCGTGCCCGACGCCGCAACCGCTGTTCTGACGAAACCTCCCGCCGCCCCCGCGGTGACCCCGAACGATTTCCGCACCGCCCGGCTCATCGCGCTGGTGGCCGGAGTGCTCGGGGCCTTGTTCGCGCTCGCGACGCCGTTCTTGCCGGTCACGCAGACCACCGCGGTGCTGAACTGGCCGCAGGGCGGGACGCTCGGCAACGTGCAGGCGCCGCTGATGTCGCAGGTCCCGATCGACCTGAAGGCGACGATCCCGTGCGAGACGATCGCCCAGCTACCCGAGCGCGGCGGCATGCTGCTGGCCACCGCGCCGCCGCAGGGTGACCGGGCCGCGCTGGAGGCGCTGTTCGTGCGGGTCTCGGACACCTCGGTGGACGTGGTCGACCGCAACGCGGTGGTGGTGTCGGCCGACCGCAGCCGTATGGGCGAGTGCACGTCGCTGAGCATCACCTCCGACAGCGAACGCACCTACAGCGGGTTCAACGGGCTCACCAGGCAGGTGGAGCGGCCGGTCGAGGGTGGGGCGCCCGGGGCGACCGAGCTGGTCACCGTGCCGGTGGAGGGGCAGCTCAGCGGCGATCTGCGGCCCCAGGTGGTCGGCGTGTTCTCCGACCTGAAGGGCGCGGCGCCCAACGGGTTGTCGTTCGCCATGACGGTGGACACCCGCTTCTCCTCCAGCCCGACCGCGATCAAGCTGGTCGCGATGATCGCGGCGGTGCTGTGCACGCTGATCGCGCTGGCGGCGCTGGCCCGGCTCGACAGCAGTGACGGGCGCGGGCACCGCCGGTTCCTGCCGGCGAACTGGCTGAAGCCGACCTGGGCGGACGGCGCGGTGGTCGGCACGCTGCTGCTGTGGCACTTCGCGGGCGCGAACACCTCCGACGACGGCTACATCCTCAGCATGGTGCGGGTGGCGCCGCACGCGGGCTACATGGCCAACTACTTCCGCTGGTACGGCGTGCCGGAGGCGCCGTTCGGCTGGTACTACTACGTGATCCAGATCTTCTCGGAGATCTCCACCGCCAGTCCCTGGGTCCGGTTGCCCGCGCTGGCCTGCGCGATCCTGTGCTGGCTTGTGATCAGCCGCGAGGTGGTGCCTCGGCTGGGCCGCGGGGTGCGCACCAGCAAGGTGGCGCTGTGGACCGGCGGACTGGTGTTCCTGGCGTTCTGGCTGCCGTTCGACAACGGCCTGCGCTCCGAGCCGATCGTCGCGCTCGGCGCGCTGCTGACCTGGGTGTCGATCGAGCGGGCCATCGCGACCGGACGGCTGCTGCCCGCCGCGGTGTCCGTGCTGGTGGCGGCGTTCACGCTGGCGGCGGCGCCGACCGGCCTGATGTGTGTGGCCGCGCTGCTGGCCGGTATCCGTCCGATGGTGCGCATCGTGGTGCGCAAGCACCGGCAGTTCGCCGCGCTCGGCGCCGGGCGGTGGGGCTCGACGCTGCCGCTGCTCGCGCCGATCGCCGCGGCGGGCGTGCTCGTGCTGACGGCCGTCTACACCGACCAGACCTTCGCCGGCATCCAGGAAGCCAACCGGGTGCGCCAGGTGACCGGGCCGAACCTGGCCTGGTACGAGGACTACCTGCGCTACTACTACCTGTTCGTGGAGACCGTCGACGGGTCGCTGTCGCGCCGCTTCGCCTTCCTGGTGATGCTGCTGTGCCTGTTCACCACCATGCTGGTGCTGCTGCGGCGCAGGCAGGTGCCCGGCATCGCGAGCGGGCCGACCTGGCGGCTGATGGGCGTGGTCTTCGGGACGATCTTCTTCATGATGTTCAACCCGACCAAGTGGACCCACCACTTCGGCGCGTACGCGGGCATCGCGGGTTCGCTGGCCGCGGTCACCGCGGTCGCGGTGTCGGCGAGCGCGTTGCGGGCGCGGAAGAACCGGGCCATATTCCTGGCCGGGTTGCTGTTCGTGCTCGCGGTGGCGTTCTCCGGCATCAACGGTTACTGGTATGTGTCCAGCTTCGGCGTGCCGTGGTTCGACAAGCGGGTCTCCCTGCACGGCTACCAGTCCAACACCCTGATGCTCGTGCTGTTCGGCTTGGCGCTCGCGCTGGTCGGGTGGTACGCGCTGCGGGAGGACTACACCAAGCCGCAGCCGTCGGCCAAGACGGCGCGCGGCAGGCGGATCCGCCGGTTCGCCGCGATCCCGCTGACCGTGGTCGCCGCGCTGATGGTCGCGCTCGAGGTGCTCTCGCTGGTCAAGGGCGCGGTCTCGCAGTACCCGGCGTATTCGCTGGCCCGCTCGAACATCGACGCGCTCGGCGGCAGCACCTGCGGCCTGGCCAACGACGTGCTGGTGGAGCCGGACCCGAACGCGGGCAAGCTGGAGCCGATCATCGACCCGGCGCATCCGCCGACCGATCCGTCCGACCCGCTCGCCGGCGTCGACCCGGTCGGATTCGATCCCAACGGCGTGCCGAACGATCTGTCCGCCGACAGCGTGGAGGTGAAGCCGGGCACCGGTAACACCTCGACCCAGTCGGTCGGGGCCGCCTTCGCCGAGGGGCAGAGCGCGGGCACCGGTGGCGGTCAGGGCGCGCGCGGCGTGAACGGCTCCACCGTCGCCCTTCCGTTCGGTCTCGACCCGGCGACCACGCCGATCCTCGGCAGCTACCAGAACGGCATGCAGCAGCCGGCGAACGTCACGTCGAGCTGGTACCAGCTGCCCGCGCGTTCGGCGGACAAGCCGCTGGTGGTGATCTCGGCCGCGGGCCGCATCCTGTCCTTCGACGACACCGGCGCGATGAAGTACGGCCAGTCGCTGACCGTCGACTACGGCAAGCGGCAGCCGGACGGCAGCGTGCAGAAGCTCGGCACCTACCTGCCACGCGATATCGGCCCGTTCCCGTCCTGGCGCAACCTGCGGGTGCCGCTGGACGAGATCGCGCCCGACGCCGACGCGGTGCGCATCGTCGCCAACGACCCGATCCTGATCGGGGACCAGTGGCTGGCGTTCACGCCGCCGCGGATGCCGAAGCTGCAGACGCTCAACAGCCTGCTGGGCTCCCAGCAGCCGATCCTGCTGGACTGGGCGGTGGGCCTGCAATTCCCGTGCCAGCGTCCGTTCGATCACCGCAACGGCGTGGCCGAGGTGCCCGGCTACCGCATCCTGCCCGACCGCCCGCTGGCCATCAGCTCGACCAACACCTGGCAGGCCGAGGAGTTCGGCGGCGTGCTCGGCTTCACGCAGATGCTGGCCAAGTCGACCACCGTGCCCACCTACCTGAAGAACGACTGGGCGCGCGACTGGGGCTCACTGGAGCGCTACGACCAGTACGACCGCAACGCCGTCCCGGCGAAGCTGGACACCGGCACCGCCACCCGCTCGGGCTTGTGGTCCCCGGGCAGCATGCGGGTGTTCTGACCATTCGTTCGGAACCAGTCCGGCTATCGGGCCGTCGCGCAGGAACGCTGTGCGACGGCCCTTTTCATCACGGATCACCAGCCGTCAGGTTTGTCGGCAGAACTATACACACATAAGTGTGTATAGTTAAGGCATGGCTCGGCTCAATGTCTACGTGCCCGACGAACTAGCTGAACGCGCGCGTGAACGTGGACTGAACGTGTCCGCACTTACTCAGGCCGCGATTCTCGCCGAACTGGAGAAGACTGCCACCTCGGCTTGGCTGGCCGAGTTCGCTGATCGACCGGCGGTCTCCCACGAGGCCACCCTCGCCGCTTTGGATTCGTCTCGGGACGAGTTCGGCAGGTGACCTCTTCCGAACAGATCGTGCTGGATGCCAGCGCGATGGTGGACATTCTCGTGCGCAACGATCGCACGGCCGCCGTGATCGAGCGAATCACGCCAACCGTCATGCACGTCCCGGCGCACTTCGACGCTGAAGTGCTGTCCGCGCTGGGACGGCTGAACCGGGCCGGCGATTTGACCGACACCGACGTCGAGACTGCGCTGAGCCGTCTCGCAGGCGCGCCATTGACTCGCCATCCATTGATGAATCTGACCAAAGGCGCTTGGGCTCGCCGCGCGGCCATCAGGCTGACTGATGCCCTGTATGTCGAACTCGCCGAACAGCTGGACTTGCCGCTGATCACCACGGACGGGCGTTTGGCTCGAGCAGCCTCACGCGCTGAGGACATCCGCGGTATGGCTGAGCGTCGCGAATAGCGGGTGACGTGCCGATACCCGCCGATGTGGCGTTCAGCGAGCCGGCGGCGGGCTAGGTGTCCAGACGCAGGGCCGCCGCGCAGGTTGATCCTGCGCGGCGGCCCTGCCGAGTATTCGCCGGTGCGATGCCGGGCGCTCAGACCTTCAGCCGAAGACCGAGCTCGCGCCGGAGCACCTCTTGCGAAGGGAGGCGGCCGAGCACGCGCAGCACCGCTGGTCGCAGCTCCCGTTGTTCCTCTTCGCTGAGCAGTCCGACAAGATCGCGCAGATCCATTTCATCGAATGCCGTTGTCATGGCAATCAGATTAAGGCCACCGGCCCGATTCGTCCTGCGATGCGTAGCCACAGGTGGGAGCACATTTTCAGACCGGACAACCGGTTTACTGGGAGCTGCTGTCATAGCGCGCCCGCGCGGCGATGACGTCGTCCATGCGGGTCTCGGCCCAGGCTTTCACCGCGCTCATGACCGGCTGGAGGCTGTGCCCCAGCGGGGTGAGCTCGTAGTCGACGCGGACCGGAACTTCCGCGGTGATCCGTCGCTCCACCAGCCCGTCGCGTTCCAGTCCGCGCAGCGTCTGGGTGAGCATCTTGGGGCTCACACCCGCGATGATCCGGTTCAGTTCGCCGTAGCGTAACGGCCCGTCGGCGAGCGCGGCCAGGACCAGGCTCACCCATTTGTCGCTGATCCGGTCCAGCAGTTGGCGGGTGGGGCACTCGGCGATATACGCGTCGTACCGCTGTTTGGCCAGTTCACGGCGTTGCGTCGCGGTCTTCGTCGCCATCGGGAGCACCTCGCTGCCTCTAACGCACTCTCAGGTAACTACTACCCATCAGATAGTAACCAGCTTTAGGTTGGTCGGCAGCAGAGAGGAAGGAACGTCATGCGTGCAGTGGTGGTCCGCCGGCCGGGACCGGAAGCCGTGGTGGAGATCGTGGAAGTGCCGACGCCGCAACCGGGTCCGGGCTCGGTTCGCATCGCGGTCGCGGCGGCGACGGTGAACCCCGTGGATCTGATGGTGCGGGCGGGCGTGGGCGGCACGCCTTTCGCCGCGCCACGCGACCAATGGGGCGTCGGCTGGGACGTCGCGGGCACGGTCGACGCGATCGGCGAGGGAGTGACGGAGTTCGCGGTGGGGCAGGCGGTGATCGGTATCAGCGACCGGCTCGACGTCTCCCTCGGCGCGCAGGCCGACTACGTGGTGCTGGAGGCCGGAAATGTCGCGCCCGCCCCGCTTTCCGTGTCGCCGGTGCAAGCGGCCACCATCCCGCTCAACGGTCTCACCGCGCTCCAAGCCCTCGACGCGCTGGATCTCGCGTCCACCGACACACTGCTGGTGACCGGCGCCGCGGGCGCGGTCGGCGGCTTCGCCGTCGAACTCGCGGCGGCGCGCGGGGTCCGGGTGATCGCGTCGGCGTCACCCGCCGACGAGGACGCGGTGCGCGCCATGGGCGCCACCGATTTCGTTCCGCGCCAAGCGTCCCTGCCGGATGCCGTGCGCGCCATCGTCCCCGGCGGCGTCGACGCCGCCCTGGACGCGGCCGCCCTCGGCCCCGCGACACTCGCCGCGGTACGCGGCGGCGGACGATTCGCATCCGTCAGCGTCCCCAACACCCCGATCCCCTTGCGCGGCACCACCGTGCACACGGTCCTGGTCCGCGCCGACCGCCCCCGACTCGACCACCTCGTATCCCAAGTCGACGCAGGCAACCTAACCCTCCGCGTCGCGGAAACCCACCCCCTCACCGCCGCCTCCGAAGCCCAGAAACGCCTCGCCCTCGGCGGCCTCCGCGGCCGCCTCGTCCTCACCCCCTGACACCCCGCCGCGAGTGGCACATGGCTGTGGCGAATCCACCCGAGAAGCGCTCTCCACCATGTGCCACTCGCGGTCAGCGGATGCGGATGGGGTCGTCGGTGGAGAGGCCGGTGCGGGTTTGGGTTGTGACGTGGATGGGGGCGGGGGCGGCGTTGGGGGCGTAGGGGGTGAAGCGTTCGAGGGAGCCCCAGTCGCGGGTCCAGTCGCGGTCGAGGTAGGTGGGGACGGTTTGGGACTTCAGCAGTAGGCCGGTCCAGCCGAGTGGGCCGCCGCCGATGTCGTCCTGCCAGGCGTTGGAGGCGTCGGAGCCGACCCGGTCGGGCAGGATGCGCCACTGCGGGATCTCACCGACGCCGTCCTTGTGGTCGAACGGCCGCTGGCACGGGAAGGCCAGACCGACATGCCAGTCCAGCAGTACCGGAGCCTGCGATCCGACCACGGAGTTCAGCGTGGCCAGCTTGGGCAGCCGGGGCGGGGTGACGGCCAGCCACTGCTTGGGGGTGATGTCGTTGTCGATCGCCACCAGCCGCACGGCGTTCACTTCGGCGGGCAGCCGGTCCAACGGCACCCGCAGGTTGCGCCAGGACGGCGCGGGGCCGATGTCGAGCGGATCGATCGAGCCGAGCGTGCGCACCTCGCCGTCCGCGCCGCGGACGCCGTACTCCAGGTGCAGTTCCTGCCCGTAGGTGAGCACACCGTCGGCGTCCACCGAGCGGATGCGGCCCGCCGCGGTGATCGCCAGCACCTGGTAGGCGGGGTCGGCGCGCATGCTGTCGGTCAGGTCGAGGCGATACCACTGGGTGGTCAGCTTCGCCTGCTGCTGCTCGCCCTCCTGGTAGCTGCCGAGCACCGGGGTCTTCGCCGGGTCGAGGCCGAACGGCAGCGCGACGGTGCTGCCGTTGAGGCCCGCCTGCTCGGTGGTGCCGCCTCCGGTGCCCGCGCCGGTGGTGTTGGTGGTCTTGTTCTCCGAGTCCTTCTCCACCGAGTTCGCGCCGCCGGTGACCGTTTCCTCGGCGTCGGCGGTGAGGTCGCGCGCCACCCCGTTCGGGGTGAATCCCTTGTTCTGCGCCGACAATCCGTCCGCGGGCGATCCGGTGAAGGGTCGCAGCAGCGAATCGGCGGTGTCGGTCTCGACGAGCACCTCGTTCGCCAGTGCGCACGAATCCCCGCCGACCGATTCCACGTTCGACTTGGTGATCGAGTAGGCCGGGTACTGTGTGGCCGCGGCCTTGGCGAGCGAGGCGACCTCGAAGATGACCAGCAGCGCGGCGGCCACGGTCAGCGGCGCCGAGGCCCATCGGTCGAATCGCCGTGGGCCGCCGCCGGTCTCGCGCCGGTACGGCTCGCGGTAGTGCTGCCAGATGGCGACCAGCAGCGCGAGGCCACTGAGGCCGAGGAACAACGTGGACAGCCCCTTGCCCGCGATCAACGGAGCCTTGTCCCACCACGGGACACCGTAGCTGGACACGTACCACCACCCGTTCGGACCGGTGAAGGTCACGGCGAGCAGGAACAGCACGGCCGCGGCGAACAGCGCGCGGTTGCGCGGCGAGCGAATCCCTGTGGTGCCCACCGCGACCGCGGCGAGGGCGGCCAGCGATCCGGCCAGTCCGGCGTAGACGCCGAAGTGGTGGGTCCACTTGGTGGGGGTGAACATCATCAGGAACAGCGACGCGAACACGATGCCGAGGATGCGCACCGAGGGGCCGCGCGAGGTGCCGGGTATCCGGCCCTTGCGCAGCACTTGCAGCACGCACACGAGCAGGCACAACAGCATCACCAGCACGCCGAACCGCCGCGCCAGCGAACCGTCCGGCGAGAGCATGAGCAGCGAGTCCCAGCGGGTGCGCTCGTCGAACCAGGCGACGTTCGGCCCCACGATCGTGCGCACCCGGGTCGCTTCCAGCACCGTCGCCAAGGTCTGGTCGGCGAAGATCACCACCAGCACCAGCGTGCCCGCGGCGAGGCCGGGGGCGATCAGCGCGGCGAACCGGAACACCGCGCCCGCCCGGGACGACTCCCGCGCCCGCGCGGGGGCGTTCACGGCGGCCGCGGCTGCGGCGGAACCGGCGGCGGCCGCGTCGGCGTCGGGCCCGGTGCGGACCGGGACGGCGCCGCGCGCCCGCTTGATGATGATCAGCAGTACCGGCCGTGAGCCTGCGATCAACGCCGCGATGCAGATCAGGCCGGTGGGGCCGGCCGCCAGTGAGAACGCGGCGATCAGCACGGCCGCCGCGGCGGGCAGCAGCCGTCCGGTCGCGATGGCGCGTTCGATCGAGCACCAGGTGAGCAGCGCGCCCGCCGCGATCAGCGGTTCCGGACGCAGGCCGTTGTCGTAGGGCAGCCAGAACGCGAGGAACACCAGCCCCGCCGTCCACAGCGCCACCTTGTTGCGCCGCACCCGCGCGCCGAGGCGCGGCAGCACCTCCCGGCTGATCACCAGCCAGCAGACCACGCCGGCCAGCAACGTGGGCAGTCGCATCCACAGGCTGGCGTCGGAGATCCGCGACATCCAGGCCAGCACCTCGTAGGACCAGCCGAAGGGGGCCTCGGGCACCGCGAACCAGCGGTAGTAGTTCGCCATGTAGCCCGCGTGCCCGGAGACGCGCGCCATGTTCAGGATGTAGCCGTCGTCGGAGGTGTTCGCCCCGATGACGTGCCACAGCGCGAGCGTGCCGAGCACGACGCCGTCCGCAGGGGTGACCCGCCACCAGTGCGCGGGCAGGAAACGGCGCGGCTTGCGTCCGTCGGCGGTGTCCAGCAGATGCAGTGCGACGAGTGCGATCAGCGTGAACACGGCGGCGGCGATCATGGCGGCCAGCTTCAGCGGCGTCGGCGTGGAGGAGAAACGCGAGTCGATGTCCGCGTGCACCTGCGCCCCGGCGAGCCGATCGGCCGTCAGATCGGTGAACACGCCAACCAGCTGCGGCCGGATGTCCCGTCCGACCGTGGACCGGAACGGTGTGCCGTCCTGCCGGGTCACGCCGGTGAGTTCGGCGGTGGTCGCGGCGGCGGTCGATTCGATGTCGATCGCGGTGCAGGAACCGACCTCGGCCAGCGGGGCCGACAGCAGCGGGATGTCGCGCAGCACCACCGAGAGGACGCCGTCGGCGACCGATACCACCAGGCCCTTGCTCGCCGCCTGGCCGGAGGCCACCGGGACGGTGGACAGCAGCGTGCCGCCCGATCCCAGCTCTCCCGACAGCGCGCAGGGCAGCGTCGCGTGCAGCCGCAGCGGCTCGTAGGACACCAGCGGCGCCGCCACGCTCGCGGCGCCGGACTCGGGCCAGTCCAGGCTCGCCCGGTCCTGCCGCACCGGCAGCAGCGGGGTCAGCAAGGCCAGCAGGAATCCGAGAAGCCCGGAGAGCAGGGCGATCAAGCGGATACGGGTGAACGCTCGAGTAGATCGATCCGGTCGCACGGGGGTTGATGCTAGCTACCGCCCGGTGTGACGCCGACTGCCCCCGACGAGCGCAGCGTATGAACGTCCCACAGCCAGACGTCCTCCACCCGCGTCGGCGTGAATCCGAGCAGCTGGGTCACGGTTTCCCGCAAAACATCCCCGTTCTTCGCCGCGGGCAGCACCAGGGCGTCGGCTTGCCAGAACCGCAGATCCTCCAGCGCCCGGGCGCGCACGCCCGCGTCGATCGGCGGTACCACCCCGGTGTCCTGGGCTTGGACCAGCAGCGCGGTGGTCGGGCGGGCCTCCGGGCCGTAGATCCCCTTCTTGGTCGCGCCGGTCGGGCCGACGAAATAGCCACCCGCCAAGGGGAAGGTGAAACCGGCGTCGGCCTGCCAGCGCAGCGCTCGCGCGTCGGGCGGACGCGGTGGGGGCACCATGACCACCGAGCCGTCGCCGACGTAGCGGCGGACGGCGCCGTCGGCGAAGAAATCCGGTGTGGGGGGTCGCTCGACCACCGGCAGGATGGTCGGAATCAGCGGCAGCAGCGCGCAGGTCACCGCGGTGAACCAGCCCAGCGGCTTCCAGTCCGCCGCCGATCGCGTCCAGGTGCCCACCGCGCGGTCGGTGCCCAGCGCGAGCACCACCGCGATGGCCGGGACAGCGGCCATGCTCAGCCTGCTCTCCAGCACCGTGTTCAACAGCGGGACATGTTCGGCCCAGCGCCACGGCAGCTGCACGCCGGTCGGCCGTCTACCGATGGTCGCGACGGCACCCAGCGAGAGCAGACCGAACACCGCGATCACCACGCCCGCGGCCCGCACCACGCGGTCGCGCCACAGCAGTCCCACCGTGAACACGACCAGAAGCAGCAGCGGCCAGCCGAAGTACGCGTTCTGCTCGGTCGGGTTGATCGCCACGTTCGCGCCGGGAGCGAACACGCCGCCCAGCGATTCGGACGGAAACTGCACCAGCGCCGCGAGATCGTTGCCCATCGGGCCGTGGTCGATCGAGCGATAGCTCTGCGGGCCGAAGAACTGCCACCACAGCGGAATCTCGGCCAGCGCCAGCGTGACCACCGCGGCCAGCACGAGGGTGGGAGCGATCGTGCGCGTCACGCGCAGCCCGGTGCGCGGAGTATGCAGGTAGTAGACGATCGCGAACAGGCCGAACGCGAGGGCGAAGATCAACAGCGGTTCCTCGCCGAGAGCGATCTGCGTCGCGACCAGAAGACCGAGCACGACGGCGTCCCGAACCCGTCCGCGCGGCCGTGCCGGTTCCGCCGTGGCCGCCCGCCGCGCCATCCGGATCAGCCTGCCCGCGATGATCGGAAGCAACAACAGCACCACGAAGTTCGGATGCGCGTTGGCGTGCGAGATCATCGCGGGCGCGAAACCGCAGAACAGCCCGCCGATCACCGCCGCGGTCCTGGACCGGACCAGTTCGCGGGCGAACAAGCGATACCAGGCGAACGCCGTCCCGGCCAGGCCGAGGGTGAGCACGAGCACGAACGTGACGGTCGGCCCGAAGAGCAAGGTGACCGGCGTCAGCGGCACGCCGACGCCGAACATGGCCGTGTTGGCCATCATGTTCACACCGGCCGGGAAATTCTGCAGATCGGTGCCGAGCGGGTTGTGCGCAGTGGCCACCGAGTGCGCGGTGACCGCGAAGAACCACTCCCACATCGTCTGGTCCTGACCGCTCTTGATCAGGTACCCGCTGGCGGTATTACGCCATTGGCCCGAGAGCACGGTCGCGGCCAGCGCCAGGTAACCGGCGCCGACAGCGAAGTCCGCGACCCGCGTCGCGGTCGGCCGCCGGGTACGCGCCGGACGGGTGAGCACTCCGGCCGCTGTCGCCCGCTTCGCCGCGACCGCGACCGTCGCCGATTCCGCCGGTAGGCCGGTCTCGGCGTCCTGTGCCTGTGTCACCCGGGCATCACTCCTCGACAGCGCCCTCCGTAGCAACCACGCTGTGCGTGGACCGACAAACGAAAGGGGTAACCACTGCGCGCGAGTTCAACCGCGGCGATTTCAGCGGTGGACGGTGACCAGCGTGAACGGTCCGATATCCGTGCTGGTGAAGCGCGGGTCGGCGAACAGCTCCTTGGGGAAGCTCACCGAGTAACGCGCCACGTTCGGGTCGTTCGGGTAGACGTCCTTGGCCAGCCGCAACGTGTAGGAGTCGCCGCTGCGCCGGAACAGGAACGCGTCGGGCGCTCGCCACGGGCTCGCGGCCAGCGCGTCGAGCAATTCCTGCGGCGTCTTCAGCTGGCTCCAGCGCTCGATGGTCGCCGCCCGGCCCGCGAAGTCCGCGAGCGGGTTGGCGTAATGCGAGGTGAGCGCCTGGAAGCCCAAGTAGGGATAGAAAGAAAGGAAGCTGGTGTCGGCGGTGAGTACCACGGTGTCCGCGCGCGGGCGTCCGGTCTGCGCGGTGAGCGCCCGATCCACCTCGGCATACCGCGACACGGCCGAGGGGTCGCGCTGGTCGGCGCGCTTCCCGTCGCCGTCGGTGTCCGTGTACGCGGTGGTGATCTCCGGCGTCAGCACGTGCGGAATGTCCTGCGCGAACGCCAGCGCGCCGATCGTCGCTACCGCGATCGCCACCAGCCGGAACCGCGCGGGCTCGTTCAACGCCTGGTAGATCGCCCGCGCGCCCTCCACGAACCCGAACGCGCCCGCGACCGACAGCAGCACCAGCAGCACCGGCTCCAGGCGGAACGACAGCAACGTGGTGCCCGCGGCGGTCGCGGCCATCGACAGCAGCGTCCACAGGTAGATCGCCGCCACCCCGATGCCGAGCGCCTGCGCCCTGCGCGACGACGCGCCGCGCAGCACCAGCCAGATCGTGCCGAGCAGGCACAGCGCCCCGAGCAGGGAGAACTGGAACATCGGCAGGGGCAGTTCCGCGCCCGCTTCCGGCAGGTAGTGCTGGGCGGTCCCGGAACTCGCCGTCGCGCCGCGCAGCGCCTTCGCCAAGTACGGCGCCCACACCAGCAGCGCGACCAGTCCCGCGAGCACCGCGATCACCACGAGCCGCACCAACGGCGGCAGGGCCGCGCGCCAGACGGGAAGGGTCGAGTCCGTCGCGGGGCGGGCACGGCGCGGACGGTCGGCGGCGCGCTGTGCCCGCACCGCGAGGAAGGCCGCCACCAGCCCCATCAGCGCCACCGCGAAGGCAGCCACGAGGAAGTAGAGGGTGTAGAAGGTGGCCGCCCAGCCGAGGAACAGCCCGGTGCCGACGACCGCGCCCCAACCGCCGGCCGTGCGCTCGGCGTCCTCCGACGAGCGCACCGCCGGCCGGTGCAGCGCCCCCCACGCGAGCACCAGCGCGGGCGGCAGCAGCAGCACGATGACAGCGCTGTAGGCCTCGGGTGCGGCGTAGGCCAGGGTGACCGCCGTGCTCGCCGCCGCGACGCCCACCGCCCAGTCCGCGCGGATCAGCTTCGACCACAACACCAGCGCGACCACGGCGGCCACGGCGAGGAAGGTGATCGCGTACGGCTTGAACACTTCCCAGCCGTCCATCCCGAGCAGATTCGCCACCCGCCCGCCGATCCAGAACCAGCCCGCGGGGTAGAACGACGGCAGATCCGCGTACGTCATGTCGCGCAGCGCGGCGGAATCGGTGAGCCGGGTGAGGAACTCGGTGCGGAACTCCTGATCCACCGAGACGCCGAACAGATACAGCTTCGTCGCCGCAAGCGGCATGCCGAGCGTGAATGTGACGAACGTCGAAAGTCCGGCCCAGGAAAGCACTTTCGCGATCGAAGGCCACTTGCGCAGCCGCAGCAGCGCGATCGCGACCGCGAGCACGACCGCCGCGCCGACCTGTCCGACCGTGGTCAGCGCCCGAGTCACGTTCGACGAGTTGAAGGCGGGCCACTGCACCAGCGAGAAAGCGACCAGCCCGACGACGGCCACCACGGCGGCGACCACCGCCGCGAGCGCGGCCTCGCCGACGCCGGAGGCGATCTGCCGCGCCACGAGCGACCCGCGCCCCGGCGCCGGAGCCGGATCGACCGGACGCGGCGGCGCTTCGTCCGCGGCGGTCACCGTGCTCAACGGACCGCTCCGCGCTCGTCGCACTGGATTACTCGCATGGCGCCTCCCGGTTCACAGGGTCACTCCGTCAGACGATAGGTGCCCGCGCGATCACCGATCACGCGGGCACTTCGTCCGAAGGTCGCCGATCAGATCGGCAGTCTGCGGAAGATCGAGCGCGGGATGTGCCGCAGCACCATCATCACGTAGCGGAAGGTTCCCGGCGCCCAGACCAGTTCCTTCCCCCGCTGCGACGCCGCGACCGCCAGCGCCGCCACGTCTTCCTTGTCGACGGTGAGCGGAGCCTCCTTGACGTGCGCGGAGAACTTGGTGCGCACCATGCCGGGCCGGATCACCAGCACGCGCGGGCCGTGCGGCCGCAGCGCTTCGCCGAGGCCGAGGTAGAAGCCGTCCAGCCCGGCCTTGGTCGATCCGTACACGAAGTTCGAGCGGCGCACCCGCTCACCGGCGACGGAGGACATGGCGATGATCCGCCCGAAGCCCTGCGCCTTCATCTTCTCGCCGACCAGCACGCCGACGGAGACCGCGGCGGTGTAGTTGATCTGCGCGACCCGCACGGCCTTGGCCTGGTTCTGCCACAGCTCTTCGGGATCGCCGTCGAGGGCGAAGGCGACGATCGCGACGTCCACATCGCCTGCGTCCCACGCCGCGTCGATCACCTTGGCGTGGCTTTCGGTGTCGAGCGCGTCGAAGTCGATGACGTCGACCTGGCTCGCGCCGGCGGCCTTCATCTGGGAGACCGCGCCCTCCCGCAGCGGATCACCGGGCAGCGCCGCGAGGGTGATGCGCGCGGGCCCCTTCTTCAGGTACTCCGCGCAGATTGCCAAGCCGATCTCCGAGGTGCCACCCAGCAGCAGAATCGACTGCGGGTTGCCAACGGCATTGATCACTGCAGCTCCAGCCTTCTCGCCATATCGGACATGAAAACGCCTGTGGGATCGACGCTACGGCGGACCTTGATCCACTCGTCGATCCGGGGATACATCTTGTGGAAGGTCTCGGCGGTGGTCCGCGAGTCCTTCGCGGTGTACAGCCGCCCGCCGAATTCCAGCACCCGCCGGTCCAGCTCGCCGACCAGCTCGTTGAGACCGGGCTTGATCGGGAAGTCGACGCAGATGTTCCAGCCCGGCATCGGGAAGCTCAGCGGCGCCTGGTTGCCGGGGCCGAACAGCTTGAACACGTTCAGCGCCGAGTAGTGCCCGGACGCCTGGATGTCGATGATGATCCGCTTGAACTCCTCGACCGCCTCGGTCGGCACCACGAACTGGTACTGGAGGAAGCCGTTGGAGCCGTAGCCGCGGTTCCACTCCGCGATCATGTCCAGCGGGTGATAGAACTGCGTCAGGTTCTGCACCTTGCCGGTGTAGTTGCCGCCCATCCGGTAGTAGGCCTCGCCGATGGACATCAGCGTCAGCTTGTTCATCGTCCAGTTCGGGAAGATGTCCGGGACGGTCATCAGCTGCGGCGCGTCGAACTTCAGCGGCTTGCTGCGCAGCCGCTTGGGCAGCTCGTCGACCTTCGCCAGCCTGCCCCGGGTGATGGTGGCCCTGCCCAGCTTGGGCAGCGGGCTGATCACGTCGAACCAGGCGCTCGAGTAGGTGTAGTTCGCCTCGCTGCCGTCGCTGTGCGCGGCGATGGTCTCGTCGAGGGTCGTGGTCTTCACGCCGTCGTTGAGGAAGTAGGCCGTCTCCGTCGGCACCATCTCGATGGTCGCGCGCAGAATGATGCCGGTGAGCCCGTTGCCGCCGACGGTCGCCCAGAACAGCTTGGCGTTGCGCTTCGGCGTGATGTGCTGCACCTGCCCGTCGGCGGTGAGCAGATCGATCGAGCGCACGTGGTTGCCGAAGCTGCCCTCGCTGTGATGGTTCTTGCCGTGGATGTCGGAGGCGATCGCGCCGCCGATGGTGACCTGGCGGGTGCCGGGCAGCACCGGGACCCAGAGGCCGAACGGCAGCGCGGCCTTCATGAGCTGATCCAGGCTGACGCCGCCGTCCACGTCCACGATGCGGGTGTCGCGATCGATCCGGTGGATGTTGTGCAGCGCGGTCATGTCGACGACCAAGCCGCCCGCGTTCTGCGCGTGATCGCCGTAGGAGCGGCCGAGGCCGCGGGCGATCACGCCGCGCCGCAGGTGGGCGGGCTTGCTGTCGTTGTCCTCGGCGACCATGGCGACTGCCTTGGCGATCAGTTCGGGATCGCTGGTCGAGAGCACTTCGGAGGAGGTGGGTGCGGTGCGACCCCACCCGGTCAACGTACGGGTGCGCGTCGGAAGCGTGAACGCGGTGCCCGCGGCCGGGCCGTCGTTCGCGACGCCGGCGCCTTCGTCGTTCCCGGTTGTCTTGGTGGCGGTCGGAGCTTTCGTGGACATCGGCATAGAGGCTACAGGTATGACGCCAGATGGGAGCGGGGTCGCTCTACCCATGGGTAGTGACGTACGTGTCGGTTCAGCACCGGATCCCGGTGATGCCGCGTTCGACGCTACGCTCGTCGGCGTGCAAGCCGAACCACACCTGCCGCTTCCGGCCGAGTTGCCCCTGGTCGACGAGCCGGGCGGCACCGAGGTCGACCTCAAGACGCAGATCATCCGGTTCACCCTCACCGGCGGGTTCTCGGCCGTCGTCGACTACGGGCTCTACAGCCTGCTGCTCAACCTGGTCGGCCTGCCGGTCGGGGTCGCCAAGTCGATCGGCTTCGTGGCGGGCACCACAACGGCCTACCTGATCAATCGCCGCTGGACCTTCCAGGCCCCGCCGAGCCGCGCCCGCTTCCTCGCGGTGGTGGCGCTGTACGCGGTGACCTTCGCGGTGCAGGTCGGCATCAACAACCTGCTGTACTTCGCCCTGGCCGACGAGTGGTGGCGTCAGCCGCTGGCCTTCATCGTCGCCCAGGGCACCGCGACCGTCATCAACTTCATCGTCCAGCGCTTGGTGATCTTCAAGCTCCGCTGAGCGGTGCCGGGCTAATCACTTGTCGCGGCGTGCTCGGCCAGGAAGTTCCCGACCAGACGATTGACCTCGTCGGGGACCTCGGCGGCCGCGAGGTGTGCGGCCCCGTCGATGACCACGAGTTCAGAGCCCGGAACGGCTTCCGCCATGGCCCGGAGCTCGGGCACGGGGAAGGTGCGGTCCTCGCGACCCCCGACGATCAGCGTGGGACAGGTGATCGAGGCGAAGAGGTCTCGTTGGTCCGGCCGATCGATCACCACGGATCGCACGGCGTGCACGATCGACTCCGGATCATTGCCCCGGGCGATGTCGACGACCTGCCGGACGACCTGCGGGCGGGTGCTTTCGGTGGTCGGTCCGAGAAAAGCCCGCACCACCGATTTGGTGAGTGGCGGGCGAATCCCGCCCAGCATCCGGATCACCATCAGCAGCGTCCGGTACTGCAATTGCTGGGCGAGCGGAGCCGAGGATGCCGTGCCATTCATCAGCACGGCGGATTCGACGCGATCGGGGAATTCGGCCGCGAGGGTGCCGCCGATCATGGCGCCCCACGAGTTCCCGAGGAAATGCGTTCGCCGCAGCCCGAGGTGATCGAGGATGTCGACCACGCAGCCCGCGCACTCCTGGAAAGTGAAGCGCCGCTCGAGGCGGCTCGACCTGCCGTGACCGGGCGGGTCCACCGCGATGGTCAGGTAGTTCCCCGCGAAGTGGTCGACCTGGGCGTCCCAGAGCGCGGCGTCCAGCAGGAGGCTCGGCCACATCACGATCGGATCGCCGCTTCCGGCAGTGACGACATGCAGCAGCCCGAGCCGGGTCTGTACGTGGGTATGCGTCCGCTTCATCACTGTGCTTCCTCGCGAGTGGGCCCGCGCCGCACGAGCCTCGACCATGGCTGAGCAACACACCGGCGCGACGGGCTGTGATCGGTACGATCGGGATCACGTTAGGACGCGGACCGATGCGCGCTCGACCTGATACGCGCACGGGTCTGACGGAAACGCGCACGCCGATCGGGAGGTTGCCGGTGTCGATCGCCGAGCCGTACCTGGTGGAACGGGTCGATACCGCCGCCGTCGCGGCCCGCGAATCGGCCGACTTCTGGGCCGAGCATGTTTGTCGTAACCAGGGCACGTTGGAATGCCGTTTCGACAGCCGGTCACCGTTCGCCGGAGCCACGGCCGTACAGCGATACGCGGGCTATCAGCTGATCGACTTCTGGTCGGACCGCGTCGTCTACGCCAGGACGCGCGCCGACATCCGGCACGACGGCGACGACAGCCTGCGGGTGATGATCCCGGTATCCGGCGCGTTGCGCATCCGGCAGGACGACACCACCGCCGAAGTGCTGCCGGGGCACGGCGCGGTGGTCACCAAGACGCGTCCCGTGGATTTCGGCCAACCCGCCGCTGCGCGCGGATGGGTGATGAACGTCCCCGCGGGCGCCCTGCCGCTCCAACTCGGCGAGGGACCCGCGCTGATCGACCTGCGGGAGGGACTCGGCTCGGTCCTCGTCGGCATGATCACCGAACTCGGCAAGCAGCGTGATGCCGTCGACGGACCCGAATTCGCCTCCGCGTGCGACACGATCGTCGATCTGCTCCGTCTCCGCATGCGCCGCCACGCCGCGCCGCCGACGGTGCTGGCGACGGTGGACGCCGCCGTCCGCGCCCACGTCCTCCGGCACGCCGACGATCCCGACCTGACCCCCACCGAGATCGCCCGCACCCTCGGCTGGTCCCTGCGCCAAGTCCAGTTGGCCTTGCACCACACCGGTACCACGCCAAGCGAACTGATCCGCGGCGCCCGCCTCGACCGCGCCCACCGCCGCCTCCGCGAATCCCCCTCCCGAACCATCGCCGAAATCGCCTACGCCAGCGGCTTCCGCTCCCTCAGCACCTTCGGCTCCGCCTTCAAAGCGCGATTCGGCGTGACCCCGCAAGACGTCCGACCACGCTGACGTCCGAACATCGAGATCTTTCG
This sequence comes from Nocardia implantans, assembly GCF_035544775.1. NCBI lineage: Bacteria > Bacillati > Actinomycetota > Actinomycetes > Mycobacteriales > Nocardiaceae > Nocardia > Nocardia implantans. Next base: position 742,825 of record NZ_JAYKYQ010000001.1, read on the forward strand.
AACTGGCAACCGACTGGTTCATCGCAACGATCTCGTCAGCCGAGGCGGGTGGAGCGCGACGCCTCGATTGACAGTCGTTTTCAGCCGCCCTAGCATCCCAGCCCGGGAGTACCAGGAGGGGAGTAATCACTGTGCCGCACGCGATGAGTACACGATCGTCTATTACAAGACTGTGCAGGGCAACAGCTCTGGCGTTCTCCGACCGCCGGTCGTGGCTGGGTCCGCATTCGTGGACCGGCTGAATCGCGCTGTCCGGCTGCTCTATCGACACGGCATCCTGACCCAGTTGGGCAAGATCGCACTCCTGCTCTGCACGGCGGTCGCGGTGCTCACCCTCTCGACGTGGATCGGTAATCCGTACCAGGACGCGGTTGAGCCGCCTGAGGCGGCGGCCTCGTCGTGGCACCCGCCTCCGCGCCCTACCGGACCGCCGGAACCTTCGCTTCCCTCAGGATTCCCGTCGATGGAGTTCCCGCCGCCGTTGGTGAAGGTGGGCAATGGACAGCTTCAGCCGGTCCCCACTCGATACGGTCTCACTTACACCGTTCCGTCGGACGGCTGGTCTCCGTCGAACGATGCGATCATGGCGTGGAACGACGAAATCGATCACACGACTATCGCCTCCTACGAAGCGGTCAGTCGCTATGGGATCGGCTACTGCCGCCAGACCGAGGGATCGGTCCTGGCGAGTGTCGGTGTCGACGGCCGCAACGGAATCGACATCGACACCGCGGCACGCGATGAAGTCGATAAGGCGAGTCGAATCTTCGGGGACAGGAAGACGAATCACATGCCCGCCGTGCAGCTGCGTGGTCCGATCACCTTCGAGATATCGGGCCGACCTGCATCGCGCTACACCGCTGTGGTCACCGATATTCCGAAAAAATCCTCGTGTGATCCGGTAACGGCGGAATTCGATATCGTTGCGACTGCGGCATATGCCTCGGCTGAAGTGGCAATATTCATGATCCAGCACTATACGAACTCGGCGGAGTCGCTGTCTCGCGACGAGGTCGAAAAGATAATACAGTCGATCGGCAAGACAAATACAAAGTGAGGATGTAGGGCTTTGGGTGAGAATTTGCTGGCGGTACCGGGTGAGATCGCGGGTTTCGGCAGACTTGTCTCCGAGATCGGCGCCGATGCTGCGAAGGCTGCTGAATTCGCCGGCAAACAATGCATGCCCGCCGATTGGCTGCAAGGGCCGATCATCGATCAGTTGGTGGCGCCGGTCAAGGACGCGGCCGCGGCAACGCAGCAGCGCATGGCCTCCATTGCTACCACTACATCATCCACCGGTACCGAGCTCAACAAAGCGGCATGGATGTATCACGACCGGGACCAAAAGAACTATACGGCGTTGAATCAGAACACCTTCAACGGCCCGGTAGCACCGGGTGCCCCCGTCGGTGCCGACATCGAGGTTCAAGGAACCACGGCGGCATACGTTGCTTCGGCTGACTATTCGAAGGCGAAATCCTTCGAACTACAGGAACCGCAGTCGAACAAGGAAGATACTGTCGCCCTTATCGGCGAGGTGGCTCCGATCCTCGGTGAGGTGAACGAGTCGATCAAAAGCATCACCCGCACGGCTGGAAATGAAATCGACCCCCTCGGCAAGTGCTTGGAGCCGATTCCCGGTAACTGGAGCGAGGTTCGGCGGATCGGCGAGGCATACAAGGCAGCCGGAAATGGAATGGAGGCCTGCGGAGATAATCTGGAAGCGGGCCTGAAGAAAGTCGATCCGCACTGGAATGGCAAGGCCGCGCTGTCCTTCAATGATTGGGCGAACCGGCAGATTTCCGCGATGAAATGGGAAGGCCCGGTGGGCCGGATCATCAGTGATGTGCTCGGAGTGGTCGCCGACGAGATCCGGCAAGCCGTCAAAACTATCCTGACGAAGCTGTGGGACATCCTCAACGACCAGATCAAGTTCACAAGTATCGAAGGAATCTTCAAGACTATCGCCAGAAAAATACCGGTCGTAGGGCAGGTCTATGAGATCGTTAATTTGGGTATCAAGATATTCGATATCGTGAAGAAAGCGATAGATCTGGTAGTCGAGATTCAGAAGCTGGTCGATCAGGTCAAGAAGCTACTCGAGTACATAAAAGATCCGATCGGTAAATTGAAGGAAGGCGCCGAACAGAAATTGAAGGAGACTATCGCGCCGTTCACCGAGAAGCTGGAGAAGGCCTCCAAGGCCACCGCCGTGGCCACCGATATATCGAAGATAGCTCAGGTCAACTCCACCTTGGACCGCCCCAAGGAATCCTATGAGGTCGGATCGGGCGGGCAGCCTTGGGAGGACGCATGACATCGCGGTGGGGAAGCATGCGCGAGCCGAACCTGGACCCAGCTGTCGAAGCTCTGGTCCGCAGCGTCATGGGTGCAGTGGAGGAACTGCGGACCGCGCGTATCCAATTGGAAAACCTCGACGTACAGGCACTGCTGCATGAAGTCACCGAGGTGACCGAGGAATTCATGTCGAACCTCGCGGCCGCTCCCGGGGCATCCGACGCGTTACTGGCATACGCCGAACGCGTTCGTGCGGGCGAGTGCCGATGGTCTGACATAGAACAACTCGCGAGGCCGGTACCGCCGGAGGTCACGGAGCTCAAGAACTCTCCCCAGTTCGAGTGGAAGTGGGACCCTGAACCACCGCCGCCACCGACTACCCCGCCGCCGCTGCGACGCACCTCTGCGCGTGACAACGTGGTCGGCCCCAGTGACTGGCCCGACGACTTCGACGACTACCCCTCCGGGAAGTCATGGTTGGTTTGATACCGAAAGGGGATGCGCCGAATGAAGCGAGTTCTGACCACGGGTTTCGCGCTCATTGCCATGGTCACATCGCTTGCCGCCTGTTCCGCCGACAATTCGGATGACACCACGACGAGCCGGCTGCCATCGACTTCGGTCCACCCGACCCCGTCGATGGCCGCCTCTGTACCCCCGGCGCCAGCGCAACCGGACTCGAAGAAGCTGGTGCGGTTCGATCCTTGTTTCGAAGTGAGCGACGATCTCGTCGCCGAGGCCGGGTTCGATCCGGCTACGCGCCAGCGTTCATCTGGAGAGATCGTCACCGATCTCCTGACGGCTGTTGGATGCTCCTTCCGTCGCATCGCCGTCATCGACGGCCAGAAGACCATCACGGGAAATGTCACAGTGCATTCCACGAACTCACCCTTGGATCAGATCAAGAGCACAGATAAGTACGCCGTTTTCAATACCGACGCTGTCAACGGACGAGCGGCTGCTCTGTACACAGTGGCCGCGCTTCCCGGTAGCTGCTATGCGGCAATCAGCAGCGCCGACGGAACTCTAGAAGTCTCGCTGACCGCGATCCCGGGCGCTGCTCCGGTTCCGGCCGCGTGTGATCAAATTCGCGAAGTCGCAACAATTTTCGCAACAGCGCTCGGCGGCAAGTAGGACGTACGCCGATGGGCAACTCAGCTTTCACGAACGGCAGAGCGATCCGGCGGCGGGTGGGCGTCATGCGGCTGACTGAACTGGCCGCGTCGTCGTTTGTGGCAGAGGAGGACGGCGACTCGATCGGCCGCCGCACCGCGGGATTCGGGTCAGGGCAGTGATCTCGACAGGCTCGTCAGAACGAGCAGTCGGTGGGACGGCCCGCCCAGCCACCCTTCAAGAATTCGATGACGGCGCAGAACAGGTCCTCCGACCAGGAACCAACGGGAGCCGCGGCCGGCGTCGCGGCGACGGGCGTGGAGACAGGTTCCGCTGCGGCCGAACCCACCGGAGCGACGAGTCCCGCGATCACGGCGGTAACGGCGACGAGCTTCTTCATCACGTGTCCTCTTCTGTGGCTGTGGATGGCGGCTCGTATCGCCGCATACCTGACCGATCGGTAGCACCACGCACCCCGTTACGAACCTCATTGCCCCCCACCACCTTCCACCCTGCCGCATCGCCGGACGAATCAATGCGAGTGGCACACGGCTGCGGCGTCTTTCGAGAAGAGGTCTCCATGGTGTGCCACTCGTGGGCAGGCGCGAGCCTGGGCCGCCGCCCAACCGCTGATCACGTGGAGGGGGATCACTCCTTGCGCGTCCAAGCGAGCGTGATCCGAATTTTACGCAGGCGCCAGCCCGCGGGTGTGCGGACGGTGGTGGCGGTCAGGCGCAGGCCGCTTGTCAGGTGCGGTGGTTGCCCGTCGCGGTAGTAGTAGACCAGCGAGTTCGCCGAGGAGGCGGCTCGGTCGCCGTCGAGCGTCACCAGGAGATCAGTGGTCGTGTGCTGGGTGTGTTCGCCCTCGACCTCGGCCTGTCGCATGTACTCGACGACCTTGTCGATGCCGCGGACTCGGATACGCGGCGAGTCGACCTCCACATCGTCGGTGTAGATGGCGGCGGCGTCCGCATAGCGTCCCTCGTCGAGCAGGCGTGCGAAGCGGGTGAACAGGTCGGCGATCTCGATACGGTCGGCGATCGCGGTATCCGTGGACATGACGGTCCTTTCGTTGGCTCTGCCAATGTTGGCCCGGCCAACTATATGCCAAATGGTTGGCTGTGCCAACGATGTATGGTTGCTGTCGTGGAGAACGCACCCGCACGCCTGACCGCGAAGCCGAGTTGGCTGCTCACCCAGTTGGCCGTACACGCCCACCGGTTGGCGTCCGACAGCTTCGCCGAGGCCGGCGCGCGTGGGTATCACTTCCGCATCCTCGCCGCGCTGGAGGAGTTCGGGGCGGCCAGCCAGGCCGACCTCGGTCGCCGGTGCAACATGGACCGAAGCGATGTGGTGGCGGCGATCAACGAACTCGCCGGGCCGGGTTTCGTCGAGCGGACGCCGGATCCGGACGACCGAAGGCGCAATATCGTGACCCTCACCGAGGCGGGCGAGCGGCAACTGCGGCGCATCGACCGAGCGCTCGACAAGGCGCAGGACGACCTACTCGGACCGCTCTCGGCCGAGGACAGGGCAGACCTGACCCGGCTGCTCGCTCGCTTGCTCGCGCACCATCAGCGGGGATGAGCGCCCGTCCGCGGCAGGGTTTCAGGAACCGCTGATCGCCGTGTCGGCCAGCTCGCTCTTCTCCGCCTTGGCTCCGAAGTAGTCGCCGCCCTTGGCGCGGACATTGTCGGTGCCCCATTCGCGTTGTTCGCGCGCGGCGGGGATCAGGTGTGGAATGTGCTTGCGGCAGTGGATGTACGCCTCTTCCACCTCGACCACCACCCAGTGTTCGGCGACGCGGCCCTTGTGATTGACGGGCAGGTCGGGCACGGTGGCGCGAAGCGCGTGGTCGGGCACCATGCGGGCCGAGCCGTTGATGTGCAGTCCGATGAGGTCGCGTACGAAATCGACGAGCAGGATCCCGACGTGCGGGTTTTCCAGGATATTGCCGAGGCTGGCCATGACGCCGTTGCCACGATATTCCGGATAGGCGATGGTGCGGTCGTCTATCACATGAAGAAAACCGGCTGGTCCGGCTCGGAAACTGGCGTCGCATTCGCCGCGTTTGTCCGCCGTGGCGATGAACGCCATATCCATCCGGCCGAGGAAGTCGATCATCGCCGGATTGAGTCGATCGAGCACTTGGTCGTCGTAGAAGCGCTCCGCTCGATCCTGTGTTCCGTACCGTTCCTGCAGCTCACGCTCGCCATCGCTGCCGTTGTGTCCACCGGGCATCGCCGCCCCCTCTGGTCGCCGAAATGCGGATTCCACCAGGCTCGACGTTGAACCGCGGTCGTATCGAGATCGCGTTCAGTTTAGATGAGAACCGCCCGGCAAAACGTCGAAATCCCCGTCGAGGATGCCTCGGATTCGGCTGTGGCGCAAGTATTTCTCGCGGTTAGCTAAAAGCCGACCGGCCGGAATAATATCCGGCCGGTCGGGATTTGCGGGATCTGTTCGTCCGGGCTCAGGCCGGAGTCAGCGTCACCGGAACACCGTTGAACACGGCGTTGCCGGAGGGGACATCGACCACCGAATCGTCGGTGAGCACATTGGCATTGACGCCCGCGTGCGTGCGCGCCACGGTCTGCGCGCTGTCGCCGTGACCCCACCCGTGCGGCAGGCTCACCACGCCGGGCATGATGGCCTCGGTCGGCTCCAGCGGAACCGTCAGCGTTCCCGCGGCCGATTTCACCACCGCGTGATCGCCGAGCCCGAGCCGCGCCACATCGGCCGGATTGATGTGCAGCGTGCACCGATTCGACCCGCTCACCAGCGTCGCGATGTTGTGCATCCAGCTGTTGTTCGAGCGCAGCTGCCGCCGGCCGATCAGCACGATCTCCGGCGCCGCGTCGGACAGCCGCGCTCGCATCCGCGCCACGTCGTCCAGCAGCGGCTGCGGGGCGAGGTCGACCCGTCCGCTCGCTGTGCGCAGCACGCCAGGCAGCCGCGGCTGCAACGGGCCGAGATCTATGCCGTGCGGGTTGTCCAGAAGCACTTGCAAATTGAGCGTGCCGCCGTTCCATTCGCCGTACGGCCCGAGGCGCAGCATCAGATCGATCCGCTGCTCGGTGCTGTTCTCGCCGATCAGATCGCCGCGCCGCTCGGGGATCCCGGCCTTGTGCAGCATGCCCGCGATGACGAGCTCGTCCACGGCGGTGAGCGGGTCGATCCCGTCGGAGCCGTCGTGCGGCCTGCCGGTCAGCGCGGCGGCGAGACGAGCTAGGACGGCGGGCTCGGAGGGCCGGTCACCCAGCGGCACCAGTGGACGCGAGTAGCGCGTGTAGTTGCGCACGGCGAATTGCAGCAGCGCGAAATCGTAGTGCGGGGACTGGGTGGGACGCGGCGGAGGCAGGATCACGTCGGCGTGCTTGGTGGTCTCGTTCACGTACCTGTCCACGCTGACCATGAAGTCGAGCTGGGCGAACGCTTCGTCCAGCCGTGCGCCGCTCGGCGCGGACAGCACCGGATTGCCCGCGACCGTCACCAGGGCGCGGATCTGCCCTTCGCCCGGCGTGGTGATCTCGTCGGCGAGCGTCGCGACGGGCAGCTCGCCCATCGCCTCGGGCAGCCCGCGCACCCGGCTGGCCCAGCGTCCGGGGCGGAACGGCCTGGTGCGGGAGATCCCGCCGGCCGCGGCGGTGGCGAACATCGCGCCGCCGGGGGAGTCGAGGTTGCCGGTCAGCGCGTTGATCGCGTCGACGAGCCACTGCGTGATCGTGCCGAATTCGGCGGTGCAGGTGCCGATCCGGGCGTACACCGCGGCGGTCGGCGCCGCCGCGAGTTCGCGGGCGAGCCGCACGATCGTCGACGCGGGTACGCCGGTGCGCGTGGCAACGGTATCCGGATCGAACGCGGCGGCGGCCGTGCGCAATTCGTCCAGGCCGGTGACCTCGACGCGCAGATCGGTCAACTGCTCGGCGAAGAGCGTGTGCACGATGCCGAACATCAGATACGCATCGCTGCCCGGCCGGATGAACAAGTGCTCGTCGGCGAGTTTCGCCGTGCGGGTCACTCGCGGATCCACCACGACGAAGCGGCCGCCCCGGCCGCGCAGCGCCTTCAGCCTGCCAGGGAAATCCGGTGCGGTGCACAGCGAGCCGTTGGATTCCAGCGGATTGGCCCCCAGCATCAGCAGGTAATCGGTGCGGTCGAGGTCGGGCACCGGCACGGTGAGCGGATCGCCGAACATCAGCCCACTGGCCACCTGCTTGGGCATCTGGTCGGCGGTGCTCGCGGAGTAGATGTTCTTGGTGCCCAGCGCGCGCAGCAGCGCGGGCACGTACAGCGTGCCGGCCACGGTGTGCGCATTGGGGTTGCCCAGGTAGGCCGCGGCCGACTGGGCGCCGTGCTCGGCGACGACGGCGGGGAAACGCTCGGCGATGTAATCGAAGGCTTCGTCCCAGGTCGCGGCGCGCCAGGCACCGGTAGCGCGATCACGGATCAGCGGCTCGGTCACCCGGTCCTGGTCCTCGTCGAGATGGCCGAAGCTGGCTCCCTTGGGGCAGATGAAGCCCTTGCTGAAGGGATCGCTGCGGTCGCCGCGCACCGAGGTCACGTGGTCGTCCGGGTCGAGGGTGATTTCCAGGCCGCAGACCGCCTCACAGAGCGGGCAGGTCCGCAGCAGATTGCGCGATTGCGTGATCGGGGCCATACCCCATCTTGGCGTCCGGCGGCGAAACTGAAAAGAGAACGCTTGATATCGGCAACGCCGAACGACCGGTACCCGGCGGCGCTCCGGGGTGGGGATCCGGAGCGCCGGGACGGATACCGGTCGCAAACAGGCCGGGTAGCGCGGCCCCGGCCCGCGATCAGCAGGTGAACTCGATCAGGGGCGCGTTGCTCAGCAGGCGATGGTCAGCTTGGCGCGGCGCGAGCTGGTGGCGGCGCGCACGGCGGCGGCGATCGCGACGACCGGAGGCATCCAGCGGGCCTCGGCGGGAGCGACGCCCCAGCAGGCCGAACCGGCCGACAGGTGGGTGGGGGGCAGCGGGATGCCCGCGCCGTCGGTGTACACGGTGGCGCCGGCCTCGCGCAGCGCCTCGAGCGCCATCGCGGCCTTGCGTACACCGGTGACCAGGTGGATCTCGCGCCGCTCCGTGCCAGGGAACTCGATCACCGCGCCGGACAGGTTGTTCGCCCGCAGGAAGCGGCGGACCTCGCCGGCCAGTTCGCCGGTGACCTCGATGCCGGACACGTTGTCGTCGGTGATCAGGTTCAGACCGTTGGCCGTTTCGGCGACCGTCCACCCGCGCTGGTTGTAGTCCTGCGCAGCGGCGGTCAGCTCGGCCGCCGTGACGGAAGTCGGAAACGTGGTGCGCACTGTCTTCTCCATTCCCCGGTAGATCTCTGGGTCCTGCATTCATGGGTCGTATCGGCGGGGGACGCCGTCGGCGTTACGGGTTCTCCGAAAGAATTTCCGGAGTGTCGCCTACGTCTCATTTCCGAGAGGTTCGTCCGTGTTCCTCCGGGCATCCCGAGGTGGCTCGCCAGGCTTGCCACGCAGCTACTTTCGGTCGTGGAGCTGGCCGCTCGCTGCGCCGGAGCTGTGAGGTCGCTGTGGACGGGGCGCGCTGGGTGTTGCGGGTGCGAAAACATACCGGCGGTGTGCGTTTCCGGCTGGATGCGTCCCGCCCTGGGCAGGAAGGATTCTGGGCATGAACATCGGACCTGGTGCGGGCAGCCGGCGTATCCGCCGAGAACGGATGCTCGCCGCAGCGGGATTCGGCACGAGCATGTGGCCTGGTGCAGGCTCGTGTGACGCAGGCAGGAGAGCCCGGCATGAGTGACGAACCCAACGAAACCGAAGCCCCCGAGGACGTCGGCGAGTACCAGGCCGAGTCGCGCTGGCTCACCTGGAAAGAATCGATGGCCGCGCGCGTCTCCGGCCCCGCTCCCGAGGAAGAGCAACCCGCCGAGCCGTTCGGCAGCCCGCGCGCGTTCGCGCAGTGGAGCGCCGCGGCCGCGCGCGCCCTGATCGACGTGCAGTTCCACCGCCCGGCCACCCGCACCCTCCTGCCGCTGGCCTACATCCTGGGGCTGGTGTTCGCCTTCGCGGTGCCCATCACGCTGACGGTCTCGGCATGGCGGGTGTCGGCGCTGCTGGGCGTGCTCGCCGCGGTGCTGGGCGTACCGCTCGGCCTGACCATCGCCGCCGCCGTCCGCCTGATGCTCGAGTTCCTGGTGAATGCCTCCCGTCTGGCGACGCGGGTGGAGCACATCAGCGAACTGGCCGACGACTTGTTCCAGGCGCTGTCGGACGTCGCCGAGCCGGTCAACCAGCTGTCCGAAGACGTACGGGCCGTTCAGTTCTGGCGCTTCCGCAAGCGGAACCAGCGCAGGTAGAGCGAAAATCGCGGCGGGCGGAAGTGGTTTGACTCGCAGGAGTCATCGGCCTGGCTGAGACACGCGCCGTGACCGCTGCGAGTTTCACTGTGAACAATGCTGTTCGGATACCCGGCATCCACCTCGGGTGTCCGAGGGCGTGCCGCGCCGCCGACCGAGCAGGGTTCACGGCGCGGCGGTATACGGCGAGCAGGGGGGAAGCATGGCTTTACCGCAGGGAACGACCGGATCGACCATGCCGCGACGGCAACTCGGCAGGCACTTGCGTGATCTGCGCAACCGGGCCGGGATGACCACGCGGGTGGCCGCGCAGCAGCTGGAGTGGTCGGAGGCGAAGATCTGGCGGATCGAGACCGGTCAGACCTCGCTGCGCGGTCTCGATGTCGAGGCGATGTGCAAGGTCTACGGCGCGCCGCCCGACCTGCTCGAACCGCTGCGTGCGCTGGCACGCGACACCAAGGCCAAGGGCTGGTGGACGGCCTACGGCGACGTCATCCCCGAGGGCTTCGACGTCTACATCGGGCTGGAAGAAGCGGCCACCCGGGTGTCCACCTATGAGAACGAACTCGTCCCCGGCCTCCTGCAAACCGAAGGTTACACCCGCGCGGTGTGCGCGGCGGCGCATCCGGAGCTGTCCGCCGACGAGATCGATCGCAGGGTGCGCTTACGTCAGGCCAGGCAGGCGCTGGTCACCCGTGCCGACGCTCCGCTGCGGCTGGACGCGCTGATCGACGAGGCGGTGCTGGGGCGGCGCATCGGCGACCCGGCGGTGACCGCCGGGCAACTCGACCACCTGCTCCACATGGCGCAGTTGCCGAACGTTCGGCTCCGGGTGGTGCCCGCGGATTGCGGCTATCACGACGGCATGGCGTCGGGCCGGTTCGTGCTGCTGGAGTTCGCCGAGACGGGTTCCGACGCGCGGCCGGAACCGCCGGTGGTCTACCTGGAGATGTTCACCGGGCCGGTCTACCTGGACAAAGGGCAGGAGATCGCCCGTTTCCGAGCTGCTTTCGCGAGCGTCGAGGCGGCGGCGGTCGACGCGCGCGAACGCATCGAGGACGCGCGGAAGGCGCTCTGACCGGCCACCGCATCCACGCTGGTCAGCACTTCGGCGGCCCCGGCACAGCCCAGGTGTCGCTCAGGACCGCACGGTGCGTGGGCAGGGCCTGCTCGTAGACCTCGCGGCCCTTCTCGGTGAGGCAGACGAACACGGCGCGGCGGTCTTGCTCGCACATGGTGCGCCGGACCAGACCGTCGCGCTCCAGGCGCGCCACGGCCCGCGACAGCGCGCTCTGGCTGAGATAGATGTCGTTGGCGAGGTCGCTCATCCGGTAGTCGCCGCAGTTGGCGTCGACCAGCCGGTCCAGCGTCTCGAATTCGCTGAGCCCGATGTGGTGACCGTTCTGCAGCGCCTTCTCGAGCGCACAACTCACCGCGGCGTGCCGGTCGAGCAGCTCGCGCCACTCTCCAACCAGCCCGGCCTGCGCGGGAGCGCGCTGGGCTGTGCTCACGGTGGTCGGCTTCGACATGGCCCCATCTTAGTGGGCCCAGCATGTCCATGCAACTGCATTAAATGTGTTGGCATTTAATGCACGCGCATGTAATGTTCCCCGCATGACTTCACCAGCAACGCTCACGGCCGCTCAGGCGAGCGATCCGGCCAGATGGTCAGCCCGGCTCTGGGGCATGCTGATCACGCTGTGCATCGTGTTGTTCCTCGACGGCCTCGACGTCTCGATGATCGGTGTCGCGCTGCCGTCCATCGGCGCGGAACTCGATCTGTCAACCTCGACGCTGCAATGGCTGGTCAGCGGGTACGTCCTCGGCTACGGCGGTCTGTTGCTGCTCGGCGGTCGCACCGCCGATCTGCTCGGGCGGCGCAAGGTCTTCCTGATCGCGCTCGCGGTCTTCGCGGTCGCCTCGCTGGCCGGCGGTCTGGTCAGCTCCGGCCCGCTGCTGATCCTCACCCGCTTCGTCAAGGGCCTCGCCGCCGCGTTCACCGCGCCGACCGGCCTGTCCATCATCACCACGAACTTCGCCGAGGGCCCCGCCCGCAACAAGGCGCTGTCCATCTACACGGTGTTCGGCGCGGGCGGTTACTCCATGGGCCTGCTGTTCGGCGGCCTGATGACCGGTGTGGGCTGGCGCTGGACGTTCTTGCTTCCGGTGCCGATCGCACTCGCCGCGCTGGCCGCGGCCTTCGTGCTGGTGCCGAAGGACAAGCCCGCCGAGGAAGGCGGACACGACCTGCTCGGCGCGCTGCTGTCGACCGCGGCCATGTTGCTGCTGGTCTACACCGTGGTCGCCGCGCCGGAAGCCGGCTGGGCGTCGGTGCGCACCATCGGTTCGTTCGTCGCGGTCGCCGCGCTGTTCGCCGGGTTCGTCGCGGTGGAGAAGCGGGTGCGCTACCCGCTGGTTCGCCTCGGGATCCTGCGCAAGTCCTCGCTGGTCCGGGCCAGTCTCGCGATCGTCGCGGTGGCGGGTTCCTACTTCAGCTGGCAGTTCATCGTGACGCTGTACCTGCAGGACACGCTCGGCTGGTCGCCGCTGAAGCTGGCCATGGCGCTGCTGCCGGTCGGACTGCTGGTCGTGCTGTCGGCCTTCTTCTCCGACAAGCTCGTCGATCGCTTCGGCACGGGGCCGGTGATCGGCGTGACCATGACCGTGATGGCCGTCGGTTACCTGCTCTTCCTGCGGCTGGACACCGCGCCCTCCTACCTGACGATGCTGCTGCCCGCGGTGCTGCTGATCGGTATCGGATGGGTCGGCTTCCCGGCCATCAACATCCAGGCCACCAACGGCATCGATGACGAGGAACAGGGTCTCGCCGCCGGAGTGCTGCAAACGTCCATGCAGGTCGGCGCGGCCATCGTGCTCGCGGTGACCACGGCGATCATCGCCTCCGGCGCGCATGCCGACATCTCGGCCACCGGGATGCTCGACACCTACCGTCCCGGTCTGGAGTTCGCCGCGGGCGTGTCCATCGTCGGCGCGCTCGTCGCCATGCTGGCCTTCGCACCGCGCTTCCGCGGCCAGGAGCGGGCGGCGGACGAGGAGAAGGAACTGCAACTCGTCGGCTGACCGAGTGGTCGACACCGAGCGCCGTCACCCAGCATCGGGTGGCGGCGCTCGACGTATGCGGCTGATTCCGTGGGACCGGAGGATTCCGGCGGATGCGCCGGGCTGCTCTGTTCAGAGCGGCATCACGTTCGGCTCGCTCGTTCGGCTCACGAAAACGGCGGGGCCACAGAATCTTTCGCGGAGCGGATGAAGGTGAGCTCCCGGCCGTCGCGACCGACCCTCGGCCACTCGATGCCGAGCGTGGGATCGAACGCGTCGATGTCGTGGTCGAACTCCGGCTGGTACTCCAGGGAGCACAAGTAGGTGACCGTCGAGCCGTCCTCCAGCGAGAGGATCGCGTGGCCGAGCCCTTCGGACAGGAACACCGAGCGCCGGTCGACGTCGTCGAGCAGCACGCTGTCCCAGCGGCCGTAGGCCGGCGAGCCGGGACGCAGGTCGACGACCACGTCGAGGAACGCGCCGCGCACACACGTCACGTACTTCGCCTGTCCGGGCGGGTCCTCGGTGTAGTGGATGCCGCGCAGCACCCCCGCCGCCGACACCGAGCAGTTGACCTGCCGCAGATCGAACGGCCGCCCGGTCGCCTTCTCGAACTCCGAGGCCTTGAATCCCTCGAGAAACATGCCGCGATCGTCACCGTGCTGGCGCGGCGTGATCACCCACGCGCCCGGCACCGCGAGTTCCCGGAACTCCATGCTCACCAGTCCCGTCCGCGCTCGAGCAGGTCGAGCAGATAGCGTCCGTAACCGGAGCGGACCAGCGGTTCGGCCAGCGCGCACAGCTGCTCGTCGTCGATGAAGCCCATCCGCCAGGCCACCTCCTCGGGTACGCCGATCTTGAGGCCCTGCCGCTCCTCGATGGTGCGCACGTAATTGGCGGCGTCGAGCAGGGAATCGAAGGTACCGGTGTCCAGCCAGGCGGTACCCCGGGCGAGCACGTCCACGCTCAGGCGATCCTGTTCCAGGTAGGCGCGATTGATATCGGTGATCTCGTACTCGCCGCGCGCGGACGGCCGCAGCGACCTGGCGATCTCCACCACGTCGTTGTCGTAGAAGTACAACCCGGGAATGGCGTAGTTCGACCGCGGCGTTTTGGGCTTCTCCTCGATGGACACCGCACGCCCCTCGGTGAACTCGACCACGCCGTAGGCGGTCGGGTCCGACACCCAGTAGGCGAACACCGCGCCGCCGTCGATGCCGTGGAAGCGATTGAGGCTGGTGCCGAGGCCGGGACCGTGAAAGATGTTGTCGCCGAGTACGAGTGCCGCGCAATCGCCCCCGATGTGATCGGCGCCGAGGACGAAGGCCCTGGCCAGGCCGTCCGGCTCGGGCTGGACCACGTAGCTGAGCGACAGCCCGAACTGCGTGCCGTCGCCGAGCAGACGCTGGAACGCCGCCGCGTCGTCGGGCGTGGTGATCACCAGGATGTCCCTGATCCCCGCGAGCATCAGCGTGGAAAGGGGGTAGTAGACCATGGGTTTGTCGTAGACCGGGACCAGCTGCTTGCTCACCCCGCGCGTGATCGGGTGCAACCGGGAGCCGGTGCCGCCCGCCAGAATGATTCCGCGCATGCCATGGAGTCTGCCAGTTTCGCGGCTCCGGGATTCGGTGAGGTTCCGAGTAGTCCTCGATTCGGTTACGGGCGTTTCGCCGCGGCCGGGTTGGAGCGATTCTGTTGCGTAGGTCACGATGCGCATGGTGTTCTGAAAAAACACTGTGTGAGATGTCAGCGCCGACAGCTCGCCTGGGCTCGGTCCGGTCGTGATTCGGCGCGCCAGTTGTGAGGTAGGTGCGCGATGACGGCCAGAGACGGCGAGCCCGGCGTGGTGATGAATCCCAGGGGCCCCAGTGCGCAATCGCGCTTACTGCTGGCCACCTGTATGGGCGTGGTCCGGCCGGTGCTGCGCACCCTCCCGGTCACCAAGGCGACCATTCCCCTCGGCGCGGCCACCGTCGACGGGCTGGCGAGGTTGCGTCCCCGGCCGCACGGCATCGACCGGGAGCAGGTCACGCTGCACCGCATGCGCTTGGAGATCATCCGTCCGGCGGGGGCGTCGCGCGCGCTGCGCCACGGTGCGGTGCTCTACATGCACGGCGGCGGCTTCGCGATCTGCAACACCCGCAGCCACCGCCCGGTCGCGGCGAGCCTGGCCCGCCGCACCGGCTTGCCCGTGATCAACGTCGAGTACCGCCAGTTGCCCCGCACGCGGATCAGCGACTCGGTGGGAGACTGCCTGGCGGCCTACCGCTGGCTGCTGCGCCATGGCGCGGACCCGGCGCGCATCGTCTTCGCGGGTGATTCGGCGGGCGGGTACCTCACCTTCGCGACCGCGCTGCTGGCCCTGGAGTCGGGGCTGCCCGCGCCGGCCGGGCTGGTGGGCTTGAGCCCGTTGCTGGACCTGGACTACGGGGCGAAGCGCGATTACGTCAACGTCGCGCGTGATCCCTACATCCCGCTGTCGGCGCTGGAAGCCGTGGTGCGCATCGGCGCGGAGGTCGACGGGGCGCTCGATCCGATTCTGTCGCCGGTCAACGCGGTGCTGTCCGCGCTTCCTCCGGTGCTGCTGATCGCCGCGGAGGACGAGGTGCTGCGCTTCGACTCGGAATTGATGGCGCAGCGGCTCACCGCGGCGGGCGTGCCGAACGCGCTGGAACTGTGGCGCGGCCAGGTACACGCCTTCATGAGCATCGCGCCGAATCTGCCGGAGAGCAGGGCGGCGCTGGCGCGGGTCGCCCGGTTCGTGCGGGCCCGCATCGCGGACGACCAGCAGGCGCGGACGGCTTGACCGTCCGGCCTTTCCAGGCGAGCCTCGCCCCGCACTCGGCCGGGACGGGGCTCGCGTCCTGTGCGGGTTTTCAGCTATTCCGCGCCGGCCCGCGCTGGACGCAATTGATTCCACCTGAGAGTTATTCGCTCTTGATAGTGCAGGTCAGCACCCGGCGAAGTTTCTAAGTTCCATATTGTTCAGTATTTGTTCACTTCGCGGCCGTCGACGGAATAATGGAGGCCCCGCTCGGCGCGAACGCGCGAGCGGGGCCTCCGATGGATTCAGTTGTGTGCGTTCGGCCGCGGATTACTTCGGGGCGTTGAACGGCTGGTTGATGGTGGTGAAGTACTGGATCGCGGCGCCGATGGCGACCGGGGCGGTGATCAGCAGCTGGCCCGCCAGGGTGCCCAGGGCGCCGACGGCGATGATGCCGCCGAGGCAGCCGATGGCCGCGGCCGGGATGAACGCGCCGAACAGGCCGACGATGGCCGCGGAGGCGACGGTCGCGCCCGCGATGCCGCCGAGCACGCAACCGACGGCGCCGCCGCCGATGCCGCCGACCAGGGTGCCGATGGTGGCGCCGGTGGAGATGGTGTCCTTCATGCGGTTGAAGGCGGCCTGCTCACGGTCGTACTCGCTCTTCCAGGGCGCCTTGTCCTCGAAAGGCAGGGCGACCGGCTTGTAGGTCGCGTGCGCCATGTCGAACTGCGGGGTCAGGGTGGCGGTGCGGTCCGCGATCTCGGCAGCGATCGGGAACTCGAAGTCGTCCACCCGGAAGGTCAGCGGCATGCCGGTGAGCACGTCACCGTTGGCGGCCTTGACCTTGAACGTGCCGTCCTCGACGACCATGGAACCGGCATCGGTCGTGATGATGGACTGGGTGTCGGTCGCGTGCGCGGTGAAGTTCACCGCGCCGTCGGCCTCGGAGGCCGGAGCCGCGTTGACGGTGCCGGCGGTGACGCCGAGAGCGGCGATCAGCAGCGCCGACGTCGCGGCGAATTTCCTCATCAGCATTTTGTTTGGAACCTCTATTGAAGCGTTCGGAGGGGACTAGACGAGCAAAATCTAGAGCAGCTAACGCGTGGTGAACCCTTTGTGACTGTTTATTCAAATTTTGTTCACCGTCGTGACCCACGGCGTGGTGGGGTCGCGGAAATAGGGGTGCTGACCGGCCTTTTCGATAGCGAACAAATCCGGGAGTTCCAAACGCTGGGAAGTCAATGAGACGAACGTCACAGATCGGAACCATGGAGATCGGTTAGACGACACCGCGTTTCGAGTCCGTCGCCCGGGCGGCGTGGCCCCACGTACAGTCATGGGGTGCGATTGCTCGTCACCGGTGGCGCCGGTTTCATCGGCGCGAACTTCGTCCAGCAGACCGTGTCCGACCACCCGGATACGTCCGTCACCGTCCTCGACGCCCTGACCTATGCCGGGAACCGGGCCTCCCTCGACCCGGTGGCCGACCGCATCGAGTTCGTGCACGGCGACATCGCCGACCTCGGCCTGGTGGACGACCTGGTCGGCCGCGCCGACGCGGTGGTGCACTTCGCCGCGGAGTCGCACAACGACAACTCCCTCGCCGAGCCGTGGCCGTTCGTGCAGACCAATATCGTCGGCACCTACTCCCTGCTCCAGGCCGTGCGCAGGCACGACGTGCGCTACCACCATGTCTCCACCGACGAGGTGTACGGCGACCTCGCCCCGGACGACCCGGCCTTCACCGAGACCACCCCGTACAACCCGTCCAGCCCGTACTCGGCCACCAAGGCATCGAGCGATCTGCTGGTGCGCGCGTGGACCCGCTCGTTCGGCGTGCGCGCCACCATCTCCAACTGCAGTAACAATTACGGCCCCTACCAGCACGTGGAGAAATTCATCCCGCGCCAGATCACCAATCTGATCGATGGGGTGCGCCCCCGGCTCTACGGGGCCGGACATCAGGTGCGCGACTGGATCCACGTCCACGACCACAATCGCGCCGTATGGGAGATCCTGCACCGGGGCCGGATCGGGCAGACCTACCTGATCGGCGCCGACGGTCAACTCGACAACAAGTCGGTGGTGCGGATGATCCTCGCGGAGTTCGGCCGCGACCCCGAGGACTTCGACCACGTGACCGACCGGCCCGGCCACGACCAGCGCTACGCGATCGACGCGACGCTGCTGCGTTCCGAACTCGATTGGCGCCCCCGTTACGCGGACTTCCGCGCCGGACTCGCGGCGACGATCCAGTGGTACCGGGACAACGAATCCTGGTGGCGTCCGCACAAAGCCGCTACCGAGCGGGCCTACGCCGACGCGGGCGAGCGGACGCTGAGCGCGACGGGAGACTGAAGCCGCGCGACGCGCCGCTCAGCCCCAGACGATGGTGTAGTACTTCGCCGCCGCCGCGACCAGCGCCACGGTCGTCGCCACCAGCACCGTGACGGCCGGGCCCACCGACGGTGTCTTTCCGGTGGCGTCGGTCAGCCGCAACGGCAGCCAGCGCAGCAGCACCGCCAGCGTGACGATCGCCAGCGGAACGAAGTAGCGGCCCTGGACGCCGTCGATGATGTAGTAGCCGACCGGCGTGAAGGACATGTAGAGCGTCACGTAGATCATCGCGACGCTCGCGGCCATGGTGAGCGCGACGATCAGGGTGCGGCGGAAAGCCGGTGCGGTCATCCGCTCCGCGACGCCGATGCTCACCGCGAACGCCAGCAGGCAGGCCAGCATGGACAGGGCGGGCACGTCGACGTAGGCGAAGCCGAGTTCGCCGAAGAACTGGCTGAACCAGCGCTGGTCGCGCAGGGCGATGCTCTCGCCGAACACGTGCGCGAACTCCGGCGGATCCCGCAGGATGCCGCTGAGCTGGTCGCCCGGCCGCACCGAATGCCACTGGTGCGGGGGCCGCATCAGGCCCATGCCGTCGCCGGTCGGCGCGGCGATCTTCATCCACACCGCGAACGCCAGCGCTCCGGCCGCCGCGAAGACCCACGGAATCCAGCGCCGCCATCCGCTGAACCCGAACCGATCGGCGGGCACCAGGGCGACCAGCAGCGCGAGCAGCACGTAGGTGGGCTTGCTCACCGGCAGCAGGATCGTCGCGCCCAGCAGCGCGCCGATCTCGGCCCGGTTCAGGCGCTCGCCGAGGAACACGGCCTTCACCAGCAGCGCCGAGACCAGGATGGCCAGTGCGTTGGTCATGGTGTCCGCGGTGACCGTCCCCGCCTGGAACACCGCGATCGGCAGCACGGCGACGGTGAACGCCAGCCACTGCACCCGGTGCGCGCGCAAGGCGTACAGGCCGAATCCGACCACGGCGAGGTAGGCCGCCAGCCCGGCGAACCGGGTGAGCAGCAGCAGGCCGCCCACGTTCAGTCCGAAGAGCTCGCCGAGGCGGATGCCGATGGCGGCCGGGATGTAGGGCACCGGCGAGTACGCCGCGGTGTTGGTGAACCACACCGGTTCGGTGGCGTCCGAGACCGCGGCGCCGGTCAATTGGTCGTAGCGCGCCGGGTCGGCCACCATGGGGTCCGGCTCTTCGGGGTTGGTGGTGTAGTCCCGCAGGGCGTAGCCCATCAGCTCGGTGATGCTGGCCGGGACGTCTCCGCCGTAGGCGATGCCGCGATCGTCGTGGATCCGCTGCGGCAGGAATCCGCCGTGGGCGACCTGGTAGGCGCGACCGAACTGGGTGATCTCGTCATGTCCCCAGAACGGCGGGGCCAGAACGGTGAACAGCGCGCCGAAGATGGTCGCGAGCAGCGTGAAGGCGATCGTCGCCGCGCCCAAGCGCGTCACCACGCGCGCCGCCCGGCCTTTCGCGGACCGGTCCGAGCCGTTGGCCGCCTCTTCGGCGTCCAACGCGGGAAGCGGTGCGGTGTCGGTCGCGGGTAGCGGTGCGGTGTCCGATGGCTCGACCGGATTCTCTTCCGGCGTGGCGGTTCGATCCGCCGAGGTCGTCACCGTTCGGCTCCGCCGTTGCCGTGCGGGTCCTCCGCACCCACCGCGTGGTAGCGCAGGTAGACCAGGCGCGCGGCCTCGTGCCTGGAGCGCCGGATGCCGTCGAGGATCAGGCCCGCGGTCCAGGCGAGGCTGCCCAGCAGCAGCAAGGTGAAGCCGAGGAACAGCGTCGGGAACCGCGGCACCGTGTGGCTGTTGTAGAACTCCACGATGATCGGGATGGTCAGGATGATCGAGACCAGCCAGCTCAGCGTGCCGAACAGGCCGTAGAACGCGACCGGCCGCTCGTGGCGGGCCAGTCCGATGATCAAGGCGAGGATCTTGAAGCCGTCGTGATAGGTGCGCAGCTTGCTCTCGCTGCCAGCGGGACGGTCGCGGAAGCCGACCGGCACCGCGGTCTGCGGCACCCGTAGGTGCAGGGAATGCACCGTGAGCTCGGTCTCGATCTCGAATTCGCGGGACACCGCGGGGAAGCTCTTCACGAAGCGGCGGGAGAACACCCGGAAGCCGGAGAGCATGTCCTCGACGTTCTCGCCGAACACCTTCCCGACCACGCCGTTGAGCACCTTGTTGCCGGTCTCGTGCCCAGCGCGGTAGGCCGAGGCGCCCTCGTCCTGCTTGCGCACGCCGAGCACATGGTCGTAGGGGCCGTCGAGCAGCGTCTTGATCATCATCGGCGCGGCGGACGCCTCGTAGGTGTCGTCGCCGTCGATCATCAAGTACACGTCGGCCTCGATGTCGGCGAAGGCGCGGCGCACCACATTGCCCTTGCCCTTGGTGTTCTCGTACCGCACGATCGCTCCGGCCTCCCGGGCGCGCTCGGCGGTCTTGTCCGTGCTCAGATTGTCGTAGACGTAGACGACGATTCCCGGCACGGCGGCCTGCAGATCGGCCACGACCTTGGCGACCGAGGCCTCTTCGTTGTGACACGGAACCACGGCGGCAATACGGAGCTCGGTGGAGTCCACCCGGGTCAATCCTCGCGATCGGTGAATGTGGGAACACGGGGAGGGTACAGGGAACTCACAGCTTGCGCGTGGCCGACCTCACCGTCCGCGGGAGCGGAATTTCCCCGCGCGGGGGCTCGGGTGTTCCTGCGGTACCGTCGGGCCGTGCCATCCAGTGAGTCCACCGCGCCAGCGGGCGAGCCAGTGACGCAGGAGACCGGAGCGGTCGTCGGCAAGGTGCTGAGCGCGCTGCGCCGAGGCGGGGCTTTCCTGGTGGTCGGCGCCGTCGGCTTCCTGGTCGACGCGGGCACGTACAACCTCCTGGTCTTCTGGGGTGGCGAGGGCGTGCTCTATCACTACCCACTGCCTGCCAAGATCATCGCGATCGCGGTGGCGACGGTGGTGACCTATTTCGGCAACAAATGGTGGACCTTCGCGCACAAACAGACCGACAACCCCGGGCGCGAGTACCTGTTGTACGCCGTGTTCAACGTGATCGCGATCGGCCTGCAACTCGGTTGTCTCGGCTTCTCCCGCTACGTGCTCGACCTGTCGAGCCCGCTGTCGGACAACATCTCCGGTACGTTGATCGGGCAGATCGTGGCCGTGATTTTCCGGTACTGGGCCTACGACAAGTTCGTCTTCACCGGAGCGCGCGCGGGCGATGGCGGCGCCACCGACAACGAATCGGCGAACGTTTAGCAATGCTTCGTGCACACGTCGGCGTGGCTGTACGGCGGGCAACCGCACAGGGCGGTTGATATCCTCACCCCCGCCGTGAAGGCATCGAGGGGCGTGTCTGTCCCGTCCGGCACAATGAGAATTTCGAGGATTTCATGGATCAGTCGGCTATCGAGGCCGTTACCGAAACAAACGATCGCTCGACGGCCGCTGAGGCGCCTGCCGCGCTGCGCGCCGACCATCGGGCGCCGGACCGGCTCGTGCTCCAGCGCGGTATCTTCACCGGTCCTTCGGCGAAGGTGAGCGACGAGTTGTACGCCGTCGTGAAGGGTGGCGCGCACCGCGACCGCCAGACCCTGCGCTTGGACAAGGGCGCGAGCGCGCACACAAACACCTACTTCGGCCGGTTCGCCGCCAGCTACTGGCAGCGTTGGACCACGGTCACCGAGGTGCGGGTCACCATGGTGCTCGACGTCGCCGCCAAGGCGAACATCCGCCTGGTGGCCTCCGACATCGCGGGTCACCGCAGGATCATCGACACCCAGCGGGTCGCCGCGAGCGGTTCGGTCACCCTGACCGCCCCGCTCGACCAATACGTCGACGGCGGCGCGCTGTGGCTGGAGTTCGACGCCGTCGGCGGCGCGCTCGGCATCGCGGAGCTGGCCTGGAGCGCCGTCGCGCCGGAACGCGTCCGCCCGGTCGCCATCGCGATCTGCACCTTCAACCGGGCCGCCGACTGCGCCGAGACGGTCGCGGCGCTGTCCTCCGATCCGACCGTGCTGGCCGCCATCGATGCGGTGTACGTCGTCGATCAGGGCACCGATCTGGTGGAGAACCGGCCGCGCTACCAGGAGGTCGCGCCGGTCTTCGGCGAGAAGCTGCGCTACCTGCGTCAGCCGAACCTCGGCGGCGCGGGCGGCTTCACCCGTGGGCTCTACGAGGTGTCGGCGGTCAACGAGCACGCCGACGTCATCCTGATGGACGACGACATCCTGTGCGAACCGGAGACGGTGCTGCGCCTGAACGCGTTCGCCAACCTGACGGTCGAGCCAACTCTGGTCGGCGCGCAGATGTTGTTCCTGCTCAACCCCGATTACCTCAACGTAGGCGCCGAGGAGGTGCACCTGAACCGGCTGCGGCACGGCCAGAAGGTGCCCAAGGCGCTGCGCAACACCAGCATGCTGAAGAAGAACCAGGAGCGCCGCGTCGACGCCGGCTACAACGCCTGGTGGACCTGCCTCATCCCGGCCGAGGTGGTCGCGAAGATCGGCCTGCCGATCCCGATCTTCTTCCAGTGGGACGACGTGGAATACGGCATCCGGGCGCGCGAGCACGGTTTCGTCACCGTTACGCTGCCCAACGCCGCGGTCTGGCACGCGGACTTCTACTGGAAGGACTACGACGACTGGGCGCGCTACTTCAGCACCCGCAACTCGCTGATCGTCGGCTCGCTGCACACCGAGCTGGACGGTAAGGACATCGCGGGCAGGCTGTTCCGTGAGATGGCCGAGCAGTTGGTCGCGATGCAATACGGCCTGGTGCACACCACGCTGCAAGGCATCGAAGACTTCTTGAAAGGCCCGAAGGTGCTGCACGACGGCGGGATCGAAGCGCTGGCCGCCGCGCGCAGCAGCCGGGCGGACTACCCGGAGACGATCAAGCATCCGGCCGCGACCCCGCCGGTCCGCTCGGCGGACATCCAGCTGCGCCGTGCCGGTGGCGAACCCAGTCGCGCGAAATTGGTCTTGATCAAGCGCGCGATCAATCAGTGGCTCGGCCGCACCCAGCACGGCATCATCGGCGTCACCAGGGAAGACGCCTACTGGTGGCATGTCTCGCTGTTCGACCACGTGGTGGTCACCGACGCCTCGCAATCCGGCGTCCGTGTGCGTCAGCGCGACAAGGCCCGCGCGCTGCGATTGCTGCGTCGCATGGTGCGTGTGCTGCGGCGCTTGCGCCGGGAGCTGCCCGCCCTGCAGGCGCAGTACCGCGCCGCCATGCCCGAGCTGACCAGCCGCGAGAACTGGGAGCGGTTGTACGGGATCGAGAAGTCCGGCGCTCCGCGCGCCTGATCCGAGTGCCCCCGAAACCGCGTTGACCGGTTCCGGGGGCATGCCCGTATCTTGCGCGCGTCAGAGAAAGAGGTCGGTGGTCAATTCGCCGTCGCCGGGGGTGACGCGGTACTTGTCCAGGTCGGTGATGCCGTGCGCGGCCAGGACCTCGTCGTCGATGAAGAAGTTGCCGCTGGTCTCCTTGCCGGGCGAGGTCAGCACCAGGTAGGCGGCGTCGGCGTAGATGTCGGGGGTGCGGGAGGTGGAGATCATCTCATCGCCGCCGAGCAGGTTCTTCACCGCCGCGGTGGCGATCGTGGTGCGCGGCCACAGCGAGTTGACGCCGATGCCGTCGCCCTTGAGTTCCTCGGCCAGCCCCAGCGTGGTCAGCGACATGCCGTACTTGGCGATGGTGTAGCCCAGCGCCATGCCCGCCCACTTGGGGTCCAGGTTGAGCGGCGGGGACAGCGTCAGGATGTGCGGGTTGCGCCCGGCCTTCGCCGATTCGCGCAGATGCGGGATGCTCAGTTTGGACAGCAGGAAGCTCCCCCTGCAGTTGATGTCCTGCATCAGGTCGTACTTCTTCATCGGCAGCGCGTCGGTGGGGGACAGGTCGATCGCGGAGGCGTTGTTCACCACGATGTCGATGCCGCCGAACCGCTCGACCGTCCGGCGCACCGCCTCGGCCACCGACTCGTCGACGCGGACGTCGCCCACGAACGGCAGTACCTGCCCGCCGGCCGCCTCGAGTTCCGCGGCGGCGGTGTGGATGGTGCCGGGCAGCTTGGGATGCGGCTGATAGGTCTTCGCGATCAAGGTGATGTTCGCGCCGTCGGCCGCGGCCCGCTTGGCGATCTCCAGCCCGATGCCGCGACTGCCGCCGGACATGATCATCGTCCGACCGGCTAGCGGCTTGGATCCCGGTTCCGTCATCTGACCTGCTCCTTCGTTTCCGCCGCAGGCAGCAGCCCGCGGCTGTACGCGCTTGCAGACTAAGCGTAAACCCGCTCGCTATGCAACCAGTTGCATAGCGACTGCGAAGAGAGGGCACCGGCGCGCCGGTGCCCTCTCTCGGTTCAGGCCGTCGCGGCGATCAGCACGATGTTCAGCAGGAACATCAGGCCGACCAGGGCCCACACGATGTACAGGAACAGCATGCCCGGCGCCTTCTGCGGAACCGGCCCGATCGCGCCGTTGAGGAAGATCACCACCGGCGCCTTGTAGTAGAACCGGGTGGCCTGCCCCTCGGCGATCGGCACGGTCACGTTGGCCGGACCCATGTCGAACAACCAGGGGGTGGTGACCCGGACGTGGTACTGGCCGGGGCCGACCGGAATGTGGTTCGCGCCCCAGCGGGTGTTGGGCACCCGCTGCCCGTTGACCAAGATCTTCGGCTTGGTCAGCGCGAGCATGAACGTCCAGAGCGAATACGAGGCATCGATGGTGATGCCAGGCGGATCGGCGGGCGCGCCGTAGCCCTGCGGACCGTACGGTTGCGGCTGACCGTACGGTTGCGGCTGGCCATACGGCGGCTGCCCGTAGGGCTGCGGCTGCCCGTACTGCGGTGCCGGCTGGCCGAATTGGGGCGCAGGCTGCCCGTACGGCGGCTGGCCCGGCTGCGGTTGGGCGAGGTGCGGTTGACTCGGATGCTGCCCCGCGGGCGGCGCGTACTGCGCGGGCGCCTGCGGCGGCGGGTACTGGCCGACTGGCGGCTGCTGACCGAATGTCGGCTGTCCGGGCCATTGGCCGGGCTGCTGACCGGGTGGCGGGTACCCGCCGGGCTGACTCATCTATCCCTCCCAGATAGCGAACGATGCGAGGGGCACCCTACCGTGCCCCCGCTCGATCAGCGTCGCGAGTTCCGTTCCCGGAACATCTTGCGGTGGTGCTTGGTGATGTCCCGCCAGGCTCGCTCGCGTTCGGCTCGCAGCCGCTTGTCGGTGCGCGCCAGCATCCACTCGTTCTCCCGCGCCAGCTTGTCGTAGCTGTCGAGCCTGCGCTGGGTGAGTTCGCCGTTGTCGATCGCCTCCCGCACGGCGCACCCCGGTTCGCCGTGGTGAGCGCAGTCGCCGAAACGGCACTGCGCGGCAAGGGTTTCGATGTCGCTGAAGGTCTTCTCGATGCCTTCGCCCGCGTCCCACAGTCCGATGCCGCGCAGCCCGGGGGTGTCGATCAGGGTGCCGCCGCCGGGCAGCGGGCGCAGCTCCCGGTGCACCGTGGTGTGCCTGCCTTTCTTGTCGGTGTCGCGGACCGCGTTGGTGGCGAAGACCTCCGCGCCGAGCAGCGCGTTGGCGAGGGTGGACTTCCCAGCGCCGGAGGGTCCGAGCAGCGCGACGGTGCCGTCGAGCAGCGCCGTGAGCACGTCGAGCCCGAGGCCGGTGCTCGCGCTCACCTCGAGCACGGCTGCGCCAGGTGCCGCGGCGCGGACCTGGGCGAGCGGAAGGTCTTCGGCCGCGTCGGCCTTGGTGAGCAGCACGATCGGCTGGGCGTTGCTCTCCCAGACGAGCGCGAGCATGCGTTCGATGCGGCCGAGATCCACGTCGCCGTCGGCGGCGGTGCAGATCAGCACGGTGTCGACATTGGCGGCGAGCACTTGGCCATGCGATCGGCCGGATGCGGAGGACCGCGTGATCGCTGACCGGCGCGGCAGCAACCGGCGCACCGCGGAGCCGGCATCGATGGTCACCCAGTCGCCGGTGCACAGCCCGCCGACCTCGGAATCGGGGCGCGGGCAACGGGCGCGGGCGAGCCCGTTCGGCGTGGCGACGTCGCATTCACTGCGATCCATCCGGATCACACGCGCGGGCACACAGTCTTCCTCGATCATCGAGGCGTAGTGCGAGGCAACGGCTTCGGTCCAGCCGTAAGGGACGAGAAGGTCGTGGTCGACCATGATGGAAGGAATCCTTCGTCGGGCGCCGAACCCGACGGAGGGTTCAGCGAGCGGAGAATGAGGGGGAGTTTCGTGTGGCGGCATGACGGACGTCAGCGCGCCTGAGCACGGCAACCCGAACGTTCCTCGTCACGGTCCACACCTCCTTACCTCTCTCGCAGTCCCCATCACCTTCGCATCCGCCCC
The DNA here is from genome assembly GCF_035544775.1 of Nocardia implantans. Classification (NCBI taxonomy): domain Bacteria; kingdom Bacillati; phylum Actinomycetota; class Actinomycetes; order Mycobacteriales; family Nocardiaceae; genus Nocardia; species Nocardia implantans. The sequence goes on from NZ_JAYKYQ010000001.1 coordinate 769,138, forward strand.
CCGCCGCTCGCAACCGAATTTCGGGCCTCGCGCATCGAGCCGATGCGCTACCCGGCCTCAGTCCGGTTTGCCGAACTGCTCGTGCCGGCCGAGGGAGCGCAGGTGGAACCATTCGCGCAGGCCCGCCGGGTCGCGGCGGGTGACGAGGAAGAACCAGGAAAAGCGAATCCACTCCTGCGGCAGCAGCTTTCGCATACCGGGCTGAGACATCAGGTAGCCGCGATTGCGGTAGGTGAAATAGCGCTTCACCGGATCGTCGGGGTATTGCGTGTGCATCCGCCCGCCGAGAATCGGCTTGAACTCGGCGGCGCCGTTGGGATGCAGATACGCCGTCTGCAGGCAGGTGCCGAACGGCAGCCCCGAGCGCACCAGCCTGCGATGCACCTCCACCTCGTCACCGCGCACGAACAGGCGCAGGTCGGGCACGCCGATCACGTCCACCGCCTGCGCGGAGATCAGCGCGCCATTGAACAGCGAGGCGATGCCGGGGAGGAAATCGTCGTCGCCGAGTTCCGAGCGCAGCCTGCGCCAGACCACGCCGCGGCGCAGCGGGAAGGCGAGACGGTCGGGCTCGTCGATATCGCAGACCACCGGTGAGACCTCGACCAAACCGTGCCGGCTCGCGCAGTCCAGCAGCGTGGACAACACGTCGGGGCCTTCGGGTCTGCCGTCGTCGTCGGCCAGCCACACCCAGTCCGCGCCGATGCTCAACGCGTGCAGCATGCCGAGCGCGAACCCGCCCGCGCCGCCGAGATTGTGCGCCGAGCCCAGGTAGGTGGACTCCACCGGTTGGTCGCGCACCAGATCGGCGACCTCGGATTCGTTGCCGTTGTCCACCACGATCAGGTGATCCACCGGCCGGGTCTGCGAGGTGACGACCTTCAGCGACTCGGCGAGCAGTTCGCGGCGCTTGTGCGTGACCACGACGGCCACGATGCGCTGCTGTGCGTTCGGCTCCGCCGCTACGGACTTCGCGGCGAGTTCGACGACATCCTCCGGCACGGAGCCGATCCGGGCCTGCGCCCCTTCGTCGATCGGGGTGTCCTGCCCGGTCGGCTCACTCATGCTGCGGCCTTTCCGGCATGAGCGGGGCGCTGCGTGGTTACGCTGCGTTGCCGCCTCCGGGCCTGACCGCTCATGCTGTGTCGGTTTGTCGCATGAGCGGGGCGCTGCGTGGTTACGCTTCGCTGCCGCCTCCGGGCCTGACCGCTCATGCTGTGTCGGTTTGTCGCATGAGCGGGGCGCTGCGTGGTTACGCTGCGTTGCCGCCTCCGGGCCTGACCGCTCATGCTGTGTCGGTTTGTCGCATGAGCGGGGCCCTGCGTGGTTACGCTTCGCTGCCGCCTCCGGGCCTGACCGCTCATGCCTGGTTCCGCTCCAATTCTCGGTCGTCCGACTTCTCGGCCCGTTCGGCTTCCATCTCGCGCAGCACGGTCGCGACGTGATTCCCCGCCTCCGGCCCCTCATAGGCTCGCACCACTTCTTCGATGCCGCCACGCAACCGGATCTGGCCGTGGTCGATCCACAGCGCCGTATCGCACAGTTGCGCAAGGAATTCGTTGGAATGGCTGGCGAAGACCAGGATGCCCGAACGCGCCACCAGCGACTGCAACCGCTTGCGGGCCTTCTTCATGAATTCCGCGTCGACCGCACCGATGCCCTCGTCGAGCAGCAGGATCTCCGGATCGATCGAAGTGACCACGCCCATCGCGAGACGCACCCGCATACCGGTGGAATAGGTGCGCAGCGGCATGGACAGGTATTCGCCGAGCTCGGTGAAATCCGCGATCTCATCGATCTTCGACAGCATCTGCTTGCGAGTCTGCCCGAGGAACAGCCCCCGGATGATGATGTTCTCGTACCCGGAGATCTCCGGATCCATGCCGACGCCGAGGTCGAACACCGGCGCCACCCGTCCGCGGATGCGCGCGCTGCCGCGCGAGGGCTCGTAGATCCCCGAAAGCAGGCGCAGCAGCGTCGATTTGCCCGCGCCGTTGTGCCCGACCAAGCCGACCCGGTCGCCCTCTTTCAGCGACAGGTTGATGTCCCGCAGGGCCTCGACCACGACGACGTCGGATTTGTTGCGTCCGATCGCGCCGCCCGCCTTGCCGAGGAACGCCTTTTTCAACGACCGCGATTTGGCGTCGAAGATCGGGAATTCGACCCAGGCCTCCTGGGTCTCGATACTCACACGACTCATCGGGGCGCTCCTATACCCAGTACGGTACGCGCGAACGGAACTGCTTCATGGCGAGGATCGCCACGATCCAGCCCAGCAGGGTGATCACGCCGACCACCACCCAGTGCCGCGGTTCCTGCGGTTCGCCGAGCAGGGGCGCCCGGACGATTTCGAGATAGTGGAACGTCGGCACGAGTTCGGCCAGCTTCGCGCGGTCGCCGTTGCCCATCTGCGATTGCAGCGTCTTGGTCGTCCACATGACCGGGGTCAGCACGAACAGCATGAGTGTTGTGCTGCCGAGAATCGGCGCGATGTCGCGGTAACGCGTGCTGAAGATGCCGAACACGATCGACACCCACATCGAATTCAGGAAGATCAGCGCGATCGCCGGAATCGCCATGAGGCTGGCCACCCCGAGATGGCGCCACACCCCGAACGCGGCGAGCATCACCAGGTAGATGACCATGTTGTGGGCGAAGAACAGCAGTTGCCGCCACACCAACCGGTAGACGTGCACGCTCAGCGCCGAGGGAAGCTGCTTGATCAGGCCCTCGTTGGCGATGAAGACCTCCGAACCCTCCAGGATGCTCGCGCTGATCACATTCCAGATGATCAGCCCGACCGTCACGTACGGCAGGTACTCGCGCAGCGGCTGGCCGAGCAGCGCCGCGTACAGCACACCCATCGCGACGGCCTGCAAGCCGGTGGCGATGGTGATCCAGAACGGCCCCAGCACCGAGCGGCGGTAGCGCTGCTTGATGTCCTGCCAGCCGAGCGACAGCCACAACTCCCGCTGGGCGAAGCCGCCTGCGAAGTCCTGGAACGCGCGCCGGAACGTCTGCGAGTCGGGCACGATCTTCGCCTCGGTGGCACCGGCGTGCAGGGTCTGCGTCTCCGGTGCGGCCGCGCTCACCGCGGCCTCCGGTGCGTCGTCGCCGGACGGACCCGTGTGCTCGCCCGATGGGGTCGGCGAGCTGTCATCTGAACGCGCTTGGTCATCGGAACCAACTGAGCTCTCTTCAGGACGCACCGCACCCGGTTCGGAGACCGAGTCGGAGCGAGCGGCAGCGGCGGGCACGGTGCACGAGACTACCCCGGCGGCTTCCCGCCCACGTGTGGCACACGCGCGTCGCCGGTCTCACAGGTACTGGCCGGAACCGCCGGTGACGTGACCGGCTTGGCCGCCGCGCGGGTCGGCGGCATTGAGTCCGGGCGGCAGCGCGCCCTGACGCATCTGCTCGAGCTGCGCGCGGGCGGCCATCTGCTGGGCGAACAGCGCGGTCTGGATGCCGTGGAACAGGCCCTCCAGCCAGCCGACCAGCTGGGCCTGCGCGATCCGCAGCTCGGCGTCGGACGGTACGGCGTCGTCGGTGAACGGCAGGGTGAGCCGCTCGAGCTCGTCGCGCAGTTCGGGGGCCAGGCCCTGCTCCAGCTCACGCACCGAGGACGTGTGGATCTCCTTGAGGCGATTGCGGCTGGCCTCGTCCAGCGGAGCGGCGCGCACTTCCTCGAGCAGCTGCTTGATCATGGTGCCGATCCGCATGACCTTCGCGGGCTGCTCGACCATGTCGGCGAGCGACTCGCCGGCGTCGTCCCGGTCGTCCTTCTTGTCCTTGTTATCGTCGGTCACCACCTGCGCGGTGAAGGGCGCCTCCGATCCGGCAGCGGCGGGGATGGCCAACGGCCTGCCGTCGGGTCCGACAACGACGATGTGGTCCGGTGCCTCGTCCGAGTGCGTCATGGTCCCTATCATGTCGTGTTCGCTCGGAACGCGCTAAGCCGGTGCTCCGCGGGCGGGCGCACCGGGCAGGGTGCGGCGCGTGTCGCCGGTACGCACCGCCGTGCGAGCCGGCGTTCTATTCTGTTCGGGTCGTGTGGTTCGGATTTGTCGAAAGTCGGTCGCCATGCTGAGTCCCAGGTCGCTGTGCTCTCGCCACGATGTGGAGGGGAACGCGGTTACACAGGCTCGCCCGCTGCCCTTAGAGTGGCCAGCATGACTTACGACGTCGCGCGGGTTCGGGGCCTGATACCGTCCCTGGGCGACGGCTGGATCCATCTCGACCCGCAAGCGGGGATGCTGGTCCCGGACGCGGTATCCCGAGCGGTTTCCACGGGTTTTCGAACCTCTTCTTTCTCCCATATCGGCCGAACCGCCGCGGCCGTGCGCAGCGCGGCGATTCTGGACGCGGCTCGCGAAGCCGTGGCGGACCTGGTCGGCGGCGACCCGGCGGGTGTCGTGCTCGGCCCCGACCGCGCGGTGCTGCTGGCCTGGCTCGCCGAATCCCTGAGTTCCCGTCTCGGCCTCGGCACCGGCATCGTGCTCTCCCGGCTGGACGACGAGGCCAACGTCGCGCCGTGGCTGCGCATCGCCAACCGCTACGGCGCGCACGTGCGCTGGGCGGAGGTGGAGATCGAGACCTGCGAGATGCCGTCCTGGCAGTTCGAAGAGCTGATCGGACCGACGGCGCGCCTGGTCGCGCTCACCGCGGCCTCGCCCATCGTCGGCTCGGCGCCCGCGGTGCGAGTGGCCGCGGACCGGGTGCACGAGGTGGGCGGCCTGCTGGTGGCGGACGCGTTCGGCGCCGCGCCCTACGCGCTGATCGACATCGAGGAACTGAACGCCGACGTCGTCGCGCTGAGCGCCCCGGCATGGGGCGGTCCGCAGATCGGCGCGCTGGTCTTCCGCGACCCCGCGTTCCTGGACCGGATCCCGTCCATGTCGCTCAACCCCTACGCCAAGGGCGCCGAGCGGCTCGAGGTCGGCGGGCACCAGTACGCGTTGCTCGCCGGCCTGACCACCTCGATCGACTTCCTGGCCGGGCTGGACGAGCGGGCGCACGGCACCCGGCGCGAGCGGCTGGAGATGTCGATCACCTCGTTGCAGGACTACCACGACCAGCTGTTCGAGCACTTGATGAGCGTGCTCGACTCGATCCCCAGTCTCACCGTGATCGGCCGTGCGTCCACCCGCATTCCCACGGTCAGCTTCACCCTCGCTGGCATGCAGGCGGAGAAGGTCGCGGCGAAGCTCGCCGACAACCGGATCGGCACGGTGAGCGGCGTGCACGGCGGCAGCAGGCTGCTGGACGCGCTCGGCGTCAACGACGAGGGCGGCGCGGTGACCATCGGCCTCGCGCCCTACACCACCAAGTTCGAGATCGATCAGCTCGGCAGGGCGCTGCTGGCGCTGGAGTGAGCGCCGCTCACAGGTCGGCCACTCGCAGCACCACCTTGCCGAACACCTCGCCGGAATCCAGCAGCCGGTGTGCTTCGGCGGCCTCTTCGATCGGCACTTCGGCCGCGATGACGGGCGCCACCGTGCCGTCGGCGATCAACGGCCACAGCTGCTTGCGCACCTCGGCCACGATCTCGGCTTTGCTGCCCGGGCCGGTCGCGGGCCGCGCGCGCACGTTGGTCGCGTGGACCGTGCCCCATTTGCGCAGCAGCACGCCCAGGTTCAGTTCGGCGGTCACCCCGCCCTGCATGCCGATCACCACGAGGTGGCCGTGCTCGGCCAGCGCGTCGACGTTGCGTCCCAGGTAGGCCGCGCCCATGTTGTCGAGGATGACGTCCGCGCCCGAGCGCTCGGCGCGCACGGCGGCGACGAAGTCGTCCTGCTTGTAGTTGATCAGCACGTCCGCCCCGAGCTCCGCGCAGCGCGCCAGCTTCTCTGCCGATCCAGCGGTCACCGCGACGCGCGCGCCGATGGTTTTGGCGACCTGGATGGCATGCGTGCCGATCCCGCTGCCGCCGCCGTGGATCAGCACCAGCTGACCGGCCCGCAGACCCGCCGTCATCACCAAGTTCGACCACACGGTGGCCGCCACCTCCGGCAGCCCGGCAGCGGCCCCGATATCGAGACCGTCCGGGACCGGAAGCACCTGGGTGGCGGGCACTACGACCCGCTCGGCATAGCCGCCGCCGGACAGCAGCGCGCATACGCGGTCGCCGACCGCCCAGTCGCGTACTCCGTCGCCGATTCCGGCGATCACGCCGGAGCATTCCAGGCCGAGCAGCGGGCTGGCGCCCGGCGGGGGCGGATAGAAACCCTGACGTTGCAACAGGTCGGCCCGGTTGACGCCCGCGGCGGCCACCTCGATGAGCACTTCCCCGTGTCCCGGTTTCGGTTCCGGCACCTCGGACAAGACCATGACCTCGGGACCGCCGGCACCGTTCAGATCAATCGCGCGCACCGTGCCATAGTGCTCCGCGCGGACCGACACCCGCGCGCTGGCCCCCCGAGCCGGCGTTTCCGGACCGATCCGGCAAGCGGCCTGCGGTGACCGGCGTCACGGACTACCGTTCGGTTGGTGAGTGGCGGCTTCATCGATTTCCAGAACGAGATCTACCTCGGCGGCCTGGGTGGCGTGACACCCGAATTGCCCATGACCGCAGCGGGTTTGGAGTCGCTGGCGCAGCAACGGCTGGATCCGGCCGCGTTCGCCTACGTGGCGGGCAGCGCCTCGGCGGAACGCACCGCCGCGGCAAATCGGTCCGCCTTCGACCGCTACCGCATCCTGCCCCGGATGCTGCGCGGCTCCACCGGCCCCGGCGCGCGGGACCTGTCCGTCGAGGTGCTCGGAACGAGATTGGCCGCACCCGTGCTCACCGCGCCGATCGGCGTCCTGGAACTCCTGCACGAAGACGGCGAGGTGATCGTCGCCGAGGTGACGAAGGAACTCGGCATCGGCACGGTGCTGTCCACCGCCGCTTCCTCGACCATCGAGGACGTCGGCGCGGCGGCGGGGCCGTGGTGGTACCAGCTGTACTGGCCCGCGGACGAGGAACTGGCCTGCTCTTTCGTCCGGCGCGCCGAGCGGGCCGGTGCTTCGGCGATCGTGGTCACCGTGGACACTCCGGTCCTGGGGTGGCGGCCGCGCGACCTGGAACAGGCGCACCTGCCGTTCCTGCACGGCAAGGGCATCGCCAACTATCTGTCCGATCCGGTGTTCCGTGCCAAGCTGCCCGCCGCGCCGGAGGAGAGCGAGGAGGCGATGCGCGCGGCCGTCCTCACCTGGGTGGGACTGTTCGGCAATCACGCGCTACGGCTCGCCGACCTCGCGCTGCTGCGAGAATGGACCGACCTTCCGATCGCGGTGAAGGGCATCCTGCACCCTGACGACGCCCGCCAGGCGGTGGACGCGGGCGCCGACGCGGTCGTGGTGAGCAATCACGGCGGCCGCCAGGTGGACGGCTCGATCGCGGCGCTGGACGCGCTGCCCGCGGTGGTGGCCACCATCGGCGACCGCGCCGACGTGCTGTTCGACTCCGGGCTGCGCACCGGGTCCGACGTGCTGGTCGCGCTGGCTCTGGGCGCGAAGGCGGTGTTGTACGGGCGGCCGTGGGCCTACGGACTCGGCCTGGCGGGCGCCGCGGGTGTAACGCACGCGCTGCGCACGTTGCTCGCCGATTTCGACTCCGCGCTCGGCCTCGCCGGGTGCACGAACCCGGCCGCGGTGAACCGCGCACTGCTGTCCACGGTGCGCTGACCTGCGAGAGTTGCCCATTTCCGCAGTTCGCCGCGCATAGAATGACCACCGTGCATCCCGAACCGAGCGGTCGCGTCGTGGCCGAGCCGCGCTGGCTCACCCCGGCCCAGCAGCGCGCATGGCGCGCCTACATGGACGGCCATCAGCGCCTGATGACGGCACTGAATCGTCAGCTGCAACGTGACAGCGACCTGACCGTCGCCGAATACCGGATCCTCGTCCTGCTCTCCGAAGCGCCCGACCGCTCGTTGCGGATGAGCGAGCTGGCCGACGGCGTGCTGTCCTCGCGCAGCAAGCTGACCCATCAGATCCGGCGGCTGGAGGCGCAGCAGATGGTCCGCCGCAACACCTGCCTCGAAGACGGCCGCGGCGTGCTGGCCGAACTCACCGACGAGGGCCTGCGCCGCCTGCAAGCCGCCGCGCCAGGACACGTCGAGGCCGTCCGCAGCCATTTCATCGATCTACTCGCCCCGGCCCAGCTCGAGGTGATCGCCGACGTCTTCGGCCGCGTCGACGAGGAAATCGGCAAGCAGGCAGGCTGAGCCGTCCGCTACGATCAGGTCTCTGGAGACGTGGCAGAGCGGCCGAATGCACTCGCCTTGAAAGCGAGCGTCGCGAGAGCGACCGGGGGTTCAAATCCCTCCGTCTCCGCTCCACTCGCTGGGTGAGCCATGCTCATGGAGCATGAGCCGGGGCTCGTTTCGCAATGTTTTGTGGGGGTGCAACCCCCGCACCCCGCCCGGCGGGCTTCGCCCCCGGACCCCCGCTATGGTCGGGCCGCTCGCCGTTGGGCTTCCCGCTGGTGGTTGGGCTTCCCGCTGGTGCTGGTGGTTGGGCTTCCCGCTGGTGGTCGGGCCACCTGCTGGTTGTTGTACTTCCGCTGGGGTCGGTTTGCCTGCTGGTGGTTGGGCTTGCCCGCTGATGGGGTGGCACTTGCCGATGGCTGGGCCTTTGGCCGGCAGTCGAGTCACTTCCGATGGCCCGGCCGCTGGTCTGCGGTGCGGTCACCTGCCGATGGCCGGGCCTTCTGTCGTCAGGACTTTCGCTGATGGGTGGGCCGAGTATGGTTCGGCACCGTTCGCTTCGAATCCGCGCTGGTTACAGGGCCGCGTCGGTGCGGAAGTCCCTGCGGACGAAGTTGGGCCGGATGTCGAGGTCGGGTGGGTCGTAGTAGCGGTGGAAGGTGGGGGTGAGGCCGGAGGAGATCGGCGGGTTGATCCAGGACCAGTCGGTGGGGCAGGCGCGGCCGGCGGCCTCCTCGCGCTTGACGTGATCGCAGAACTGTTTGGCGACGGTGTGGTGGTCGACGATGGACACGCCCGCCTTGCGGAAGCTGTGCAGCACCGCGCGGTTGAGTTCGACCAGAGCCTGATCGCGCCAGAGGTTGCGCTCCGCCCGGGTGTCCAGGCACATCATCTCCGCGATCAGCGGGAGCATGTTGTAGCGGTTGGCGTCGCTGAGATTGCGCGCGCCGATCTCCGCGCCCAGATACCAGCCGTTGAACGGCGCGAACGGATACGTCATGCCGCCGACCTCGAGATTCATGTTCGACACCGCGGGCAGCGCGTGCCAGCGCAGGCCCAGACCGGCGAACCACTCGAACTCCGGGTGTTCGAGGTGCACCTCGCGTGCGAGCTCGGGCGGAATGTCGAACCAGCGTATCGGCTCGTCCGGCGCACTGATCAGCAGTGGGAGGATGTCGAAAGGCGTTCCGGCGCCACGCCACCCGAGCTCCATGGCGAGTTCGGTGAGTTCGACGTTGGCGGCGTCGCCGGTGACCGTGCCGTCCCCGTTGCGATAGCCCGCGTAGCGGACGATCTGCGGGCTGACGATGCGGAACTCGCACCCGTCCGGCTGCCGCGGCGGCCCTACGGTGATCATCGACTGGATGGCGCCGTTGTTGGTCGCCATGTGCAGGTGCTGCCAGCAGACTTCGGCCAGATCGCGCGCCGAGCGGACCCGTCGGGCGTCGAGCAGTTTCAACGAGCGCCAATGCTTGCGCCCCACGCAGCGAGCGTGGTTGCGCCAGGCGAGTCTGGCTCCGATCAGGATTTCCTCCGCGGTCTGGAGATAGGAGCCGGTTTGTTCGAGTTGCTCCAGTGCGCAGCGGCGGCGCTGCGCGCTCAGGTGCGCCAATTCGGGCAGCCGGAAGAACTCGTCACACTCCCGCATCCGGCGTTGCAGATCGGCTGAAGAAGACTTTGTATCCGTTACGTTCTCGATCGAAACGGGTGACACTGGATTCACGGTGTTCTCCGGTCGGGCATGAGTGCTGCGGTGGAACAGACGAATCGAGCGGAATACGCGCGGGAAGCGCAGCGGGCGCCGCTTTCCTCGCGGGAAATCCCCCGGCTAGATGCCACGAAATAGCTTTCATTCGAGCCCAACTCAGAAGACGCCGGGGCCGTCGCGGCTGCGAACCGGGCGGCCGGTCTGTACGGAGCGGCGAAGCTCAGTGCCGTGACCTCGACGCCAGTGGCGTTGATACGTGATCATGCCCGTCCTAGTTCGATACCCGGAAAAGGCCCGGCGCTCAGCGTACGGCGGGTGTGCTGACGGTGTGCCACGATTTGCTGGATTTGCTGGATCGCCCGGAGAAGCGGACTCGTGCCGGTGCGGTCGAGTATCGTTGACAGGTCGTCGTTTCGGGGGTCGAGGGGTTCACTCGTGCGCAGTGTCATCGGAATGACCGTCACCGTCGTCGCCCTGCACGTCCTCGGCTGGGGGACGCTTCTGCTGTTCGTCGCGCCGAACCACTATGTGATCGACGGATCGGTCTTCGGCGTCGGCCTCGGGGTGACGGCGTACACGCTCGGCATGCGGCACGCATTCGACGCCGACCATATCGCCGCCATCGACAACACCACGCGAAAATTGGTGGCGGAGAGCGGCAAGCGGAAGGTCCAGACGGTGGGCTTGTGGTTCGCGCTCGGCCATTCCACCGTGGTGTTCGCGCTCGTGGCGTTGCTCGCGTTCGGGGTGCGGGCGCTGGCGTCCAGCTTGGAAGACGAGGATTCGGCCCTGCAACGCTGGACCGGCCTGTGGGGCACCAGCGTCTCGGGCACGTTCCTGATCCTGATCGGTCTGCTCAATCTGGCCTCGCTGGTGGGGATCTGGCGGGTATTCCGGCAGATGCGCCGCGGCGAATTCGACGAGGCGCAGCTGGAACGGCAGCTCGACAGCCGGGGCCTGCTCAACCGGGCGCTGCGGCCGGTGCTCGGCCTCGTCCGCAGGCCGAGGCACATGTATCCGGTGGGCGTGCTGTTCGGCCTCGGTTTCGACACCGTCACCGAGGTCAGTCTGCTCGTGATCGCGGGCGGCGCGGCGGCGACCGGCCTGCCCTGGTATTCGATCCTGGTGCTGCCCGTGCTGTTCTCGGCGGGCATGGCGCTGTTCGACTCGCTGGACGGATCGTTCATGAGCTTCGCCTACGACTGGGCCTTCGCGAAACCGGTGCGCAAGATCTACTACAACCTGGTGATCACCGGCCTGTCGGTGGCGGTGGCGCTGTTGATCGGCGGGCAGGAGATCGTCTCCATCTTCGCCGAGCGGTTGGAGGTCGAATCGGGCGTCGTCGCCTGGATCGGGAACCTCGACCTGGGCGATCTCGGGTACATCATCGTCGGGCTGTTCGTGCTCACCTGGGCGATCGCCGTCGCGGTGTGGCGTTTCGCCGGAGTGGAGCGGCGCTGGCAGGACGGTCTGGCCGCACGGTGAGTTCTCGGACACGGCGACGGCCTTCCGTCGGCCCTCGATGTCTCTGGCAGGATGGTTCGCATGCTCTGTCGCCGCGGGGTGCGGCGTTGGCTTTCCAGCGCCCTGATCAGTGCCGCACTCGTCTCCGGTGTGGTGTCGTTGGGTGCTCCACAGGTCACGGCGGCGCCCGGAAACACGCCACCGGTCAACACCGGATCCGCCGACGGTCCAGGCCCGGCCGAGCCGACCAGTAAACAGCCGTCGACCCCGCGGATCGAGCGCATCGAACCGATCAACGATCGCTGGCTGCGGGTCTACGTCGCCTCGCCCGCGATGAGCCGGGTGGTCGAGGTGCAGGTGCTGTTGCCGCGCGATCAGTCGCGCCCGCGCCCCACCGTCTACATGCTCGACGGCCGCAGCGCGAGCCCCGACAGCAACAACTGGACCGAACTCGGGCACGCCGACCGCTTCTACGCCGACAAGGACGTCAACGTCGTGCTCACCGTCGGCGGGCCGGCCAGTTTCTACACCGACTGGCAGCAGCCCGACCCGGTGCTGGGCACCAACAAGTGGGAAACGTTCCTGACCAAGGAGCTGCCCCCGCTGATCGACGCGAAGTTCGACGGCAACGGCGTCAACGCGGTCATGGGCGTCTCGATGGGCGCGGAGGCCGCGATGATGCTCGCCTTCCGGCAGCCGACGCTCTACCGAGCGATCGGGGCGCACAGCGGCTGCTTCTCCATGGGCACCGACATCGGCCAGGCGCAGGCGCGGGCCGTGGTCGCCACCTACATGGGCGAGCCGGACAACATGTTCGGCAAGCAGGATGACCCGGACTGGCTGGCGCACGACGTCACCCTGCACGCGGACGCGTTGCGGGGCAAGACGATCTACCTCTCGGTCGGCAGCGGTCTGCCCGGCGTGCACGACGTGCCTGGCACGCCGAACGTCGACCTGCCCAGCGCCATCACCTTCGGCGGCCCGCTGGAGGCCGCGACCAACGCCTGCACCCGGCGGCTCACCGACCGGCTGCGGTCGCTCGGCATCCCGGTCACCGCGCACTTCCGCGCCACCGGCACGCACTCCTGGCCGTACTGGGAGGACGAACTCGCCCTCTCCTGGCCGACCATCGCGCCCGCGATCGGCGTCCGCTAACCGAGGAACCGGGCGAGCACCTCCGGCTCGGCGGCGAAGCTCAGGAACAGGTCGTTCTCGTGCGGGTCGCCGATGGTGACGCGCACGCCATCGGTCCCGTACGGCCGCACCAGCACCCCGGCCGCCGCGCTGGCCTCGCCGAACTCGGCGCTGCGCGCGCCGAGCGGCAGCCAGACGAAGTTCGCCTCACTCGGCGGCACCGGGTACCCGGCCGCCACCAGCGCGTCGCGCACCCGCTCGCGTTCGACGACCAGCAGATCCGTGCGATCCAGCAATTCGTGGCGCGCCTCCAGCGACGCGACCGCCGCCGCCTGCGCGAGCCTGCTCACGCTGAACGGGATGTGCACCTTCAGCAGCGCGGTGATCACGGCCGGATCGCCCACCGCGTAGCCCACCCGCAGCCCGGCCAGGCCGTAGGCCTTGGAGAAGGTGCGCAGCACAACCACATTGGGTCTGGTCCGGCCGATCTCGACGCCGTTGGGGTGGTCGGCCAGGCGCACGTATTCGTAGTACGCCTCGTCCAGCACCACCAGCACGTGCGACGGCACCGCGTCCAGGAACCGGATCAGCTCGGTGCGGCCGACCGCGGTACCGGTCGGGTTGTTCGGGTTGCAGACGAAGATCAACTTGGTGTGCTCGGTGACGGCGGCCGCCAGCGCGTCCAGATCGTGCACCTGACCGGCCGTGAGCGGCACCTGCACCGCGGTGGCGTTGCCCACCTTCGTCACGATCGGGTACGCCTCGAACGAGCGCCAGGCGAACAGCACCTCGTCCGACGGTGACGAGCAGGTGATCTGCACCAGTTCCTGGCACAGCGCCACACTGCCGCAACCGACCGCGACATTCTCGAAGCCGACCCCCAGGAACTCGGCCAGCGCCGTCCGCAGCTCGGTGGACTGGTTGTCCGGATACCGGTTGGCCAGTTCGGCCGCTTCGGCGATGGCTTTGGCGGCGGCGGGCAGCGGACCGACGGTCGTCTCGTTGCTGGCCAGCTTGACCGCGCCTGGATTGCTGCGGCCGGGGGTGTACGCCGGGATCGATTCGAGGTCCGGCCGGATCTGCGCTGTCACACTCCAACCCTAATCCGCGCCGGAAAAAGCCCGATCGGCGTACCGGAAATTCTCTTGGATATAGGCCCTCACGTGCAATTTCTACCGAAGATCAGCAACTCGCCCTACGCTGGTTTCATGTCGGGCACCTACGACGATATGGCCCCGCTGCGGGCGAGCGACCAGGAAGACGAGCGGCCGACCAGCGGTGGGCAGGTGCCCATCACGGTGGTGGAGCCGGAAGGAAACGCCCGCGGCGGCATCGTGCTGCTGCACGAGTCGCGCGAGTTCACCGGCGCGTTGCGCGACCTGATGAACGCGCTGGCCGGCGAGGGGTGGACCGTGGTCGCGCCCAAGCTCTTCCATCGGGCGGACGAAGACCCCGGCGTCGGAGTCTTCGGCGACGAGCTGTTCGCGGACTTCGACGCCTGCTTCGACTGGCTCACCCGGCGCGGGGTGTTCCCCGACACCATCGGCGTGCTCGGCTTCGATTCCGCGGGCACCGCCGCGTTCCTGGTCGCGACCAACCGCCCCATCGGCGCCGCGGTGAGCGTCGCGGCGCACGGCATCACCGAGCCGCTCACCGCCCAGGCCGACGCCCTCGTGCGCGCCGCGCCCAACTTGCAAGCACCGTGGCTCGGCCTGTTCGGCGTGGACGATCCAGCCACCCCGCCGGCCCAGGTCGACGAGCTACGCGACGCGACCGCTCGCGCCGCGGTCGCCAGCCTCGTGGTCACCTACCCCGGCCTGCACCACCGAGCCGACACCTCGGAGGCGGACGACGGCGACGCGGTCGATTCGCAGACCAGAATCTTCGATTGGTTCGACAGTAACCTACGCTGACCAGCCGTTTTGTCATCTGGTCCGTAGCTGCTGTAACCTTTCTGCTCGGCGGTTCGAAAGGACCGGTGCCCTCGAAGAGAAGGCTCCAGGAGGCGTGCCAGAGCGGCCGAATGGGACTCACTGCTAATGAGTTGTCCCTTCACGGGGACCGGAGGTTCAAATCCTCTCGCCTCCGCCACGCCCGGGAAACCGGGTACAACTGAATAACACATGCGCCCGTAGCTCAACGGATAGAGCATCTGACTACGGATCAGAAGGTTGGGAGTTCGAGTCTCTCCGGGCGCACGCGAGTAGAAGGTCCCTCCGGAATCAGCGGAGGGACCTTCTCGCTTCTCTGACGCTGCGCCATCTGCAGCATGGTCACGCGATACTCCACCGCTTGGTGGTCTCGCTACATGTCGGACCCGGATGCGAAGGTAGTCCTTGGGCCGGGACTGTCGTCGAGTTCGTTTGATCGGGGGTGGGAATGAGTGTCAGCAGTGAAGCGCCGCTGACCTTCGTCGTGCAGGCATACCGCTTCGCTCTTGACCCCACTGTCGATCAGGTGGCGATGCTGCGGTCTCACTGCGGGGCGCAGCGCTTCGCGTTCAACTGGGCGCTCAGCCTGATCAGCGCGAATCTTCGGCAGCGGGCGGCGGAGCGTTCGTACGGTATTGATGAGTCCGACCTGACGCCCGCGCTGGGGTGGTCAGCTTATGAACTGCGTAAACGGTGGAACCAAGCCAAGGCCGAGATCGCTCCATGGTGGCGGGAGAACTCCAAGGAAGCGTATTCCAGCGGTATCGCCAATCTATCCATCGCCTTGACGAACTGGTCGACTTCCGCTGCCGGAGACCGACGTGGCCCGCGTGTCCACTTTCCTCGCTTCAAGAGCCGCAAGACCCATGCCTCGTGCCGGTTCACCACCGGAGTGATCGGCTTGGCTACTACGGACCGACGGCATGTGAAGCTACCCCGGATCGGTACGGTACGGACCTGCGAATCGACCAGGAAGTTGGCACGTCGGCTGGACGCGGGCACGGCGCGGATTCGCTCTGCCACGGTGTCCTTCCGGCACGGGCGATGGTTCGTGTCGTTCTCCGTCGAAGTGACCAAAAATGCGCGCAAGCCTGAGCGAATCGACGGCATAGTAGGCGTGGATCTCGGTGTGAAACACCTGGCTGTGCTTTCCGAGCCAGTGCGTGGACTGACGGACTCCGCAGGGATGCTGCCGAACCCGAAGCATCTCGGCCGAGTTCGAAAGAAGATGAGACGGTTGCAGCGTCAGGCTGCTCGTCGGCGTCTTTCGGGCAAGTCCCGGCCCAATACAGAACCTTCGAAGCGATTGCAGAGCACCAATCGCCGGATCGCGCGGCTGCATGCCAAGATCACGCAGGCACGATCTGAGAGCCTGCACCAGTTGACGGCAACTCTCGCTTCCCGCTTCGGGACGGTCGTCGTGGAAGACCTCAATGTCGCAGGCATGTTGCGCAATCGTCGCTTGTCACGCTCGATCGCCGATGCGGGGTGGGGTGAACTCAAGCGCCAGCTGATCTACAAGGTTCGGTGGAACGGCGGGACACTGGTGGTCGCCAATCGCTGGTATCCGTCATCGAAGACATGCTCCAACCCTCGTTGTGGTGCGGTGAAAGCCAAACTGCGCCTGAGCGAGCGCGAGTTTCGCTGTGAGCATTGCGGTCTTGTGCTCGACCGGGATTGCAATGCCGCGAGAAACCTGGCCGGATTGGCCGTCCGAACGGCGGAACGTCCTCCTCGAGTTGCGGGGCGACGAAAAACGAGCCCGCTGGAAATCCACGTAAGTCCGGCAATACCGTCGGCGAAGGATACTGCCACGGGAACGCCTCGCACAGTGAGGTGAACGTCGCCTGAGTAATCACGCGGCTGCCGTCGCTACGCCCTGAGCTGAGCGGCGGTAACGGTTCGAATCCCTTCGGGCACACACCCGATACCCGCAGGGCTACTTCCAGGCTGGGAGGGGCGGGAGGGGGCCGGTGAGGTCGGTGCCGGGGGTGCGGCCCAGGAGCCAGGCGGCTAGGGAGGGGGCTGGGCCGGAGATGGTTTGGGTGGGGGAAGGGCCGAGGGGGGCGGTGAAGTCGGTGTCGGTGGCTTGGATGGTGAAGGGGAGGGGCGATTCGGTGGTGAGGCGGGTGAGGTCGGCGGTGGCTTGGGGGAGGATGCGGGAGACGAATGGGGCGGGCCAGTTGGTGGGGGTGTAGCCCGCGTTGAGGTCTACGTGGTGAATTTCGACCTCTTGCAGGCGCATCCACAGGACTTCGGTCGCGGGGATGGGGCGGCCTTGGCGGGTGCGGACCTGTGCGCGCCAAGCGTCGTCGGTGAGTGAGCGGGCCAGGCCGAGGAAACGGGTCGCGGCGGCCTCGTTGTCGGCGAGTTGCTCGGCGAGTGGGCGGGGCGCGCCGGCCTCGATGTCGGCGTCGCGCAGGAAAGCGCTGGCGTATTGCGGGATTTCGACGCCGGTGTGGGCCCACAGCAGGAGATTCACCAAGCTGTCTGCGTTGCGGGCGAGGTGGGCCAAGACGTGGCCGCGAGTCCAGCCGGGCAGGAGGGAGGGTTCGGTGACGGCGTGCTCGTCGAGGCCGCGGATGGTGTCGAGCAGGCGTGCGGTCGCCTCGGCGACGGTGTCGATTTGCACGGGGGTCTGCGAGGCGGTGGTCACGGTTCGACCCTAGCGAGCCAAGGCCCGGTCCGCCGCGAACGACGAGCCGCGCCCGGCCTGATGTCCCTGCGGGCACGAAGCCGACGATCCGTCCGGTTCGGCGGCACTACCGGCTTCCCGGTTGAGCCGTACCCGAACGCACCCTCGGCAGCGGGAATTCTTACCCCCCGACGATCGCGTCGGCTTCGATCTCGACCAGCAGAGCCGGGGTGATCAGCGCCTTGATCTCGTACATCGCCGTGGCGGGACGGATGTCGCCGAAGACCTCCGCGTGCGCTTCGGCGACCTCGGGCCAGCGGGCGATGTCGGTGACGAAGATGCGGGTGCGCACCACGTCGGCCAGGCTCGCGCCGGCCTCTTCCAACGCGGAGGCGATGCGTCGCAGGGTTTCCCTGGTCTGCTCGCCGATATCGTCGCCGCCGATCGCCGTGCCGCCGGGAGCCGACGCTGTGGTGCCACTGACCGCGATGACATCGCCGAGCCGGACCGCCCGCGAGTAGCCGACGATGTCTTCGAACTCCGAACCCGAGGCGATGTTCACGCGATCACTCATGCGCGACAGCTTCGCACGGCACTCGGCGCGGTTCGTTCGGCGGACAGCGCAGTGCTGACGGCACCCGGTCCGGTAGCCGCGGCACGACCTGAGTGCGTGCTGTCAGCGAGCGGAACTTCGCGCCGTCGATCTTCGAGACGACCATCCGGCCGGAGCCCCGCGACGGCGCGGAGGCGCGTCAGCTGGGTTCCCGTCCCTCCACGATCACCGCCGCGGCCAGCGCGATCAACCACAGCGACATCGCCCCCACCTGGATGCGCTGGGCGATGCCGAGGGCATAGTTGCCTGGCAGATTGTCGGCGACCAGCATCCACACCGTCGCTACCGAGCCGATCACCAGCACGACCAGGCCGAACTCGCGCAGTACCCGCCAGCGCCGGTAGCGGAAGGCGGCGAGGCTGAAAGCGAAGGCGGCGACCGCGATGGACGTCACCGCGAGCGTGCTCGTCAGCGCGTGTGGCTGATGCAGTTGCGGGAAAAGTTCGCTCGGACCGCCGCACCCGCTCTCACCAGGGACGCAATCGTGCAGCGGCATTAGGACGTCGGCGACGGTCGCCGCGCCGAAGCACAACAGCGCGATCCAGCCGACGTCGGTCAGTCTGCGGCGTGGGAACAGCAGCAGCCCGGCGAGGGCCGCGGGCACGAGCGCCACGCCGACGATCAGATCGGCGGTCGCGAACACCTCCCGGTACGGCTTGCCCTCCGCGTCCAGTTCGCTGAGGAACGTATCGACCGGGTCGAGGTCGATGCTCAACACGAATTGCAGCACCCAGGACGAGTAGCAGAGCCCAGCGATCGCGATCGCCGCGGCGACCAGCACCGTCGCCGGCCGCAGGCGCCGAACGGAGATCTTCGGGCCACTCGTCACGCCTTCATTCTGCTGGTCGCCCGAGCGCGCCGGACAGCGGCGGGCCGCACACGTCATTACCATCCGGCACACAGGGTCTTGTCAGCTTCGCCCGCCACGCTGGTCGACAGCTGCAACTCGAGGAGGTCCCCATGCTCGGTTTCGCGACTGCCGCCGCCGGAATCGCCGTCATGACGGTGATGGTGGTGTCCGGTTATCTGGCCGCGCACGCTCCGCGTTCACTGGTGCGGGTGCGTCACCGCTGACAGCTCGGCCTGCACGCGGTCGGCCGCACGCACGGGATCCTCGTGCTCCCAGACGCGGACCACGCGCCACCCGGCGGCGATGAGCGCCGCGTCGGTGGCGCGGTCCCTGGCCACGTTGCCCGCCAGTTTGGCCGCCCACCATTCGGCGTTGTTCTTCGGATCGGTGGCGTGCTGCGGGCAGCGGTGCCAGAAGCACCCGTCCACGTAGACCGCCACGCGCCTGCGCGGGAACACCAGGTCGGCGCGCCTGCGCTGGCCCCGGATCGGTGCGCGGTCGACGAAATAGCGCAGTCCGCGCCGGTGCAGTTCCCGGCGCAGAGCCAGCTCAGGATCGGTTCCGGTGCGCCGCTGGCGCGACATCCGCGCGCTGGTGGCCGCGTCGGTCTCCGGCCTGCCGCTCATGCCGCCCATCCACCCATGCGATCGAGATGGCTTTCCACGTCGGCCAGGAAGCCGGGCGGGAAACGCAGACTGCCCATGGTGGTGCGGCGCAGGAATCCGGCCGTCGCGCGGGCGGACAGCAGCTGCGCGTCGGTGAGGAAGTGGGCCAGATCCTCATACGGCTCGTGCACCGGCCAGGTGGAGACCGGCACCCGGTAGGCGGCGCCGTTGTGGCCCCACGCGGCGACCGGCCACGGGGTCCCCGGCGCCAGGGGTTGATCGCCGGAGACCGGTTCGAGCGGCGCGGCCAGCCGCGACCCGACCCAGGCCGCCATCCGCACGCTCACCGCGTTGCCGACCAGTTTCCAGCGGTGGCCTTTCCTGATGCCTGGCATCTCGGTCGCGGGCGCCGTCCAGCCCGCGTCGAAACCTTGCAGACGTTCGGCGTCGGCGATGCCGGGCGTGACGATCTCCCCGGACGGCAGCCGCACCGCGGGCGGGCTGGCGATGCCGAGCGCGGAGCCGCCTTTCAGCGTCGGCACCGCGTTCACCGCCCAGCCCAGTCCACGCACTCCCTCGGTCCAGTAGAAGCCGCACGGATCGATCTCGGGGTCGCCGATCGCGCGTGGCCCGGCGTCCTCGCCGAACAGCACCCCGCGCGGGTCCTCGGTGCGGGAAGCCAGCATCAGCACCCGCTGCCTGCGCTGCGGCAGGCCGAACGCGCGGGCGTCCACCACGCGGTAGGCCCAGGTGTATCCGAGGTCGTCGAGCGCGCTCGTGATGTGCCGCATGGCCGCGCCGCGGCCGAGTTGCAGCATGAACGGCACGTTCTCGATCAACAGCCAGCGCGGGCCCCGCTTGCGGCGGACCAGCCGGAACACCTCGTCGACCAGACCCGAACGCGTGCCGGTGATGCCGGCGGTGCGCCCGGCCTGGGAGAGGTCCTGGCACGGGAATCCCGCCGCGACCAGCTCCGTTCCCGCCGGAATCGCGCGCAGCCGGGTGATGTCGGCGTGCAGCGGCACGTCGGGGAAACGGGCGGCGAGCACGCCTTGGGCCCCCGGCTCGATCTCGCACAACAGCTCGGTGTGCCAGCCGTGCCTGCCGAGGCCGAGCTCGAGCCCGCCGATCCCGGCGAACAGCCCGACCATCCGCGCGCCCGTCAACGCCTTTCCCTTTCTCGCGTCCACACCGGACGCCGCCCGCGCGCCCCGTGCCCGGGGAGCAGGTTACTCGAGTCGTCCGAGGCGATCCCCGAACAACGCGACCATCGCCCCCCGCACCTGGTACGGTCCGCGTGTCACGCCGTGCGATCGATGCGCTTTTCCAATAATGCACAAGGGTGGTCGCACCGGGACGTGATGACCGGCTGATCCGCCTGCGCTCCAGTGCCATCCGTGCGGGCCGCCCACGATCCTGGTGGCGCGCTCGCAGTGCTTTTGCTCGACGAAGTTCCAGAGCGACGCTAGGGAAAGTGAGCGAAACATGCAGATGCCTTCCACCAGAAACGGACAGTTCCCCTCGGTCGTGGTCACCAGCCTCGCGGCGACCACGGCGATCGCGGGTGACGTGGATTCCACGTGGAAAGGCTTGCTCAACGGCGACAGCGGTATCGACGTACTGGAGGACGATTTCATCGAGACGTTCGAGCTGCCGGTCCGCATCGGCGGGCATCTGAAGGTCCCGCCCGCCGTGTATCTGGACGCGGTGGAGGCCCATCGGCTCTCCTACGTGGAACAGCTGGCCGTCGTGCTCGGGCGTGAGGTCTGGCGCAACGCGGGCAGCCCCGAGGTGGACAAGTGCCGTCTCGGGGTGTCCATCGGCACCGGGCTCGGCGGCGCGGAGGCGATCGTGCACGCCAGGGACAAGCTGCACAACGGGGGTTATCGCAAGGTGTCGCCGTACACGGTGCAGGCCGTGATGCCGAACGGCGCGGCGGCCTGCGTCGCGCTGGAGCTCGGCGCGCGGGCCGGGGTGTCGACGCCGGTGTCGGCCTGTTCCTCGGGCGCGGAGGCGATCGCCAACGCGTGGCGGACGATCGTCATGGGCGACGCCGACATGATGGTCACCGGCGGCGTCGAGGGTTCCATCCAGGCCCTCGCGATCGCGGCGTTCACCATGATGCGGGCCATGAGCACCCGCAACGACGAGCCGAAGAGCGCGTCGCGTCCGTTCGACGCCGACCGCGACGGCTTCGTCTTCGGCGAGGCGGGCGCGCTGATGGTGCTGGAGACCGAGGAGCACGCCAAAGCGCGCGGCGCGACCATCCACGCCAGGCTGATGGGCGCGGGCGTCACCTCCGACGGCTTCCACTTGGTCGCGCCGGATCCCGGTGGCGCAGGCGCCGCGCGGGCGATGACCCGGGCGATGCGGACCGCCGGGCTGGCCAAGACCGATGTCACGCACGTCAACGCGCACGCGACCGCCACTCCGATCGGTGACACGGCGGAGGCGCGCGCGATCGGCGCTGCCGTGGGCACGCACGCGTCGGTCTACGCCCCGAAATCGGCTCTGGGTCATTCCATCGGCGCGGTCGGCGCGCTCGAATCGGTGCTCACGGTGCTCACCGTGCGAGACGAAATCGTGCCCGCGACACTGAATTTGGACAACCAGGATCCCGAGATCGATCTGGATGTGGTGCACGGCAGCCCGCGGCAAGGCCGTATCGATTACGCGTTGAACAATTCGTTCGGATTCGGCGGGCACAATGTCGCGCTCGCCTTCGGCCGGTACTGACCGCCAGGTGGCCGGGACACCTGCTAGCCTTCCCGACGCTTCGTTATCGACCTGTGTTCGGTGTCATTGCACGGCCGGAGTGTCTGTGCGCTGGAAAAGGATAAGGCGATGATCGACGAAACCTTCGACGACTATCTGGACGATCAGGGCAATATCGAAATTCCCGGGGACAAGACCCTGATCGACTTCGTCGACAAGCACAGCGTGGAGAACGGCGACGACCTCGCCTACCGCTTCATCGACTACTCCCGGGAGCGGGACGGCGAATACCACGAACTGACCTGGCGGCAGTTCGGCGTGCGTCTGCGTGCGGTGGCGGCCCGGCTGCAACAGGTCACACGGCCGGGTGACCGGGTGGCGATTCTCGCGCCCCAAGGACTCGACTACGTCGTTTCGCTGTTCGCGGCGGTGTACGCGGGCAACATCGCGGTTCCGCTGTTCGATCCGGAGGAGCACGGGCACACCGATCGGCTGCACGCGGTGCTCGGCGACTGCAAGCCCGCGGTGATCCTCACGGTGGGTTCGGCGGCGGGCGGGGTGCGGAAATTCTTCCGGCACCTGCCACCGCAGGAGCGTCCGCGCATCATCGCGGTGGAGGCGATCCCGGACGGTGTCGGCGCATCCTGGGTGCGCCCGGACATCAACATCGACAGCATCGCCTATCTGCAGTACACCTCGGGTTCCACCCGGACCCCCGCCGGCGTGGCGATCACCCACCGCGCGGTGGGCACGAATCTTCTGCAGATGATCGACGCGATCGGCGTCACCGAGAATTCGCGCGGGGTCACCTGGCTGCCGTTGTTCCACGACATGGGTCTGCTGGCCGTGATCCTGCCGACCGTCGGCGGCGGATTCATCACCATCATGTCGCCGAGCGCGTTCGTGCGCCGTCCCTATCGCTGGATCAAGGAACTGGCCGCCGCCTCGGACGGCGCGGGCACTTTCGCCGCCGCACCCAATTTCGCGTTCGAGCACGCGGCGGCGCGCGGCAAGCCGAAGCCGGGCGAGGAATTGGACCTGTCGAATGTGATCGGGCTGATCAACGGCAGCGAGCCGGTGTCGGTGTCGTCGATGAAGAAGTTCAACGAGGCGTTCGCGCCGTACGGCTTGCCGGAGACGGCGATCAAGCCGTGCTACGGGATGGCAGAGGCGACGGTGTTCGTCTCCGCCACCAGGGCCCAGGACAAGGCGAAAGTCGTTCATGTCGACCGGGCCGAGCTGAACGCGGGGCGCATGGTTCAGGTCGCCGCGGACGCCGACAACGCGATCGCGCAGGTTTCCTGCGGATACGTCGCGCGATCGCAGTGGGCGGTGATCGTGGACCCCGAACACGGCACCGAGCGGCGCGACGGCGAGGTCGGCGAGATCTGGTTGCACGGCGAGAACATGGGCATCGGATATTGGGGCCGTGCCGAGGAGACCGAGGCCACCTTCCGCGCCCACCTGACCGCTCGATTGCCCGAGGGCAGCCACGCGGAGGGCACGCCGCCGGATGCCCACTGGATGCGCACCGGTGACTTCGGCGCGTATCTCGACGGCGAGCTGTACATCACCGGACGGGTGAAGGACCTGGTCATCGTCGACGGCCGCAATCACTATCCGCAGGATTTGGAGTTCTCGGCCCAGGAATCGAGCACGGCGCTGCGTCCCGGCTTCGTCGCGGCGTTCTCGGTGCCGGCCAACGAACTGCCCGCACTGGTCTTCGAGCGGGGCAGCCGCTCCGGGCTGACGTTCGACGCCGAGGACACCTCCGAGCAGTTGGTGATCGTCGCGGAGCGCAATGCCCGCGCGGGCAAGCTGGAGCCGCAGCCGATCGCCGACGCGGTGCGCGCGGCGATCTCCCAGCGCCACGGCGTCACGGTTCGCGACGTGCTGTTGGTGCCCGCGGGGTCGATCCCGCGCACATCCAGCGGCAAGATCGCCCGTCGCGCCTGCCGTGCGGCCTATCTGGAGGGCACGCTGCGCGGCGGCCACCAGCAACAGGCTTTCCCGGACGCGCCGCAGGAGTGGGAGGAAGAGACCGCGGGCGTCGGTTAGAGCCTGGTCTCGGTCTCGTACTCGAATTCCCGCACGTCGGCGCCCACGATCTGGGTGTCGAGGTCGCCGGAGGTGCCCGTGCCGCGGAAGCGTTCCACCGCGGCACGGGTCGTCCAGCGCTCGTAGACGTTGACCCGATCGGGTTCGAGCAGGTCCGCGCCCAGGCTGAAGTCGAGGCAGTCTTCACAGGCGCGGGCGAGCGCCACGACTTCCCGGCAGCGGTCGAGGTAGCGGTCGCGATCGGTGACGCGCAGGTATCCGGCGACGATCAGCATGTCCGGAGTCTAGATCCGCGCGGCTTGACCTCGAGTCCGCTAGAGGTTGTGGACTGGGCTGATGGGTGCCGCATCCGTCGCAGCGACGAGCCGTGATGCCCGGCGGTCGCCGGAAAATCGGTTGGTCGGCGCGCGTTGCGGTGCGACCCTGAGATGTCGGACCCCGCTGCGAACATCACCGTGGGTCCCGTTCTCCGCCGCCAGCAACCAGAGGGGGAGTCTTGTCTGTCACAGTGGACGTGTCGTCGGCCGAATCGGAGGCCGATATATCGGAGCGGCCCGCCGCCACGGGCCGCTTGCATTCCCTGCGCCGATTCTGGCCGTACCTGCGTCCGCACGTCCGCATTCTGCTCGCCGCGAGCGGGCTGGCGCTGCTGTCCGGCCTGACGGCCGTCGTCATCCCGCTGATGATCGCGCGGATCATCGACGGTCCGATAGCCCGCCGCGATCTCGCGGGAGCGCTCGGGCCGGTGGCCGTGGTCCTGGCGCTGGGCCTGGTGGAGGCCGGTGGCGTGTGGGGACGCCGCTGGCTGATCGCCGCACCCGCGACGCGTATCGAGATCACACTGCGCGCCAAGATCTTTCGCAAGCTGCAGGCGTTGTCGATCGGCAGGCACGACGCGTGGGAGTCGGGCCAGTTGCTGTCCCGCGCGATCGACGACCTGGCCACCATGCGCCGGTTCGTCGCCTTCGCGGGGCCGTTCCTGCTGATCCACTGCGTGATCATCCCGATCGGCCTGCTCGTGCTGATCGGGCTGAGCCCGCAGATCGGCCTGATCTTCGCGGTGATCGCCATTCCGCTGGTGTTCATCTGCATTCGTTTCGAGCGCCGGTACGCGGTGGCGTCGCGGCGTTCGCAGGACCAGTCCGGAGACCTGGCCACCACGGCCGAGGAGTCCGCGCAGGGCGTGCGGGTGCTCAAGGCGTTCGGTCGGGGCGTGTTCTTCGGCCGCCGCTTCACCGCGCAGGCGCAGCAGCTGCGGCAGACCGAGCTGCTGAAAGCGCGCTTGGACGCGACGTTGTGGTCGAGCATGTTGAGCATCCCGCAACTGGCGATCGCGTTCGCGCTCGGCTACGGCGGTTACGCGGTGGCGCACGGCACGATGACGCTCGGCACGTTGATCGCGGCCATCACGCTCGCGACCTTCCTGCAGTGGCCGATCATCTGGACCGGCTTCCTGCTCGCGGAGCTGAACGACGCGCGCACCGCGGCCGACCGGTACTGGGAGATCATCGACACCCCCGTCGACATCACCGATCCGGCCGAGCCGGTGCTCCTGCCGGACCGCATCCGCGGCGAATTACGGTTGGAGCAGGTGAGTTTCGCGTTCCCCGACGCCGAGCACGAGGTGCTGCGCGAAGTGTCGTTGCGGGTGCGCCCCGGTGAGACGGTGGCGCTGGTCGGCGCGACGGGCAGCGGCAAGACCGCACTGCTCAACCTGATCCCGCGCTTGTACGACGTGACCGGCGGCGCGATCACCATCGACGGCATCGACATCGCGGCGATGCGGCTCGCCGACCTGCGGTCGCTGGTGTCGGTCGCGTTCGAGGACCCGGTGTTGTTCTCGGCGAGTGTGCGGGAGAACGTCGCGCTCGGCGACCCGTCCGCCACCGACGCAGATGTGCGCCGCGCACTCGAGGTCGCGCAGGCCGCCGAGTTCGTCGACGACCTGCCGTGGGGTTTGGACACCAGGATCGGCGAACAGGGTCTGAGCTTGTCCGGCGGCCAGCGGCAGCGACTCGCGCTGGCCCGCGCGGTGCTCACCGGCGCGGGCGAAGGCAGGCGCAGCCGGATCATGGTGCTCGACGACCCGCTGTCCGCGCTCGACGTGGAGACCGAGGAGCGGGTGCAGGAACGCCTGCGCACCGTGCTGGCCGACGCGACGACGCTGCTGGTCGCGCACCGTCCGTCCACGGCCGCGCTGGCCGACCGGGTGGCGGTGCTCGCCGACGGACGGATCGTCGCGGAGGGCACCCACGATCAACTGCTGCGCACCAGCAGGACCTACCGCGAACTGATGGGAGGTGAGTAGCTGTGAGCACCACGACCATTACCTCGAAAGACGAAGCGCAGGAGGGTGATTCGACCCTCCCGGAAGCCGCGGCCGACTGGCGCGGCATCGCGGGCGAGGACAAGGAGGTCACCGAGACCGGCAACTTGGTGCTGGCCGGACGTTCCCGGCGGCTGCTGCTCGACCTGGTCAAGCCCTACCGGAAACTCACCGGCCTCGCGCTGGTGCTCATCGTGCTGGACAACGTCGCGAAGGTGTCCGCGCCGCTGTTCGTCGCGCACGCGCTGGACGCCGGCATCGCGCGCGGGATCGCGGGCGACTGGGCGCCGCTGACCAGGACCGTGGCCGGATACGTCGGCTCGATCCTGCTCGGCCTGATCTGCACGTACACGTTCCTGCGGGTGACCGGCAGGCTCAGCCAGAGCGTGTTGTTCGACCTGCGCGTGCGCGCGTTCACGCACGTGCAGCGGCTCAGCGTCGCGTTCCACGAGAAGTACACCTCGGGCAAGGTGGTGGCGCGGCTCACCGGCGACATCGAGACGTTGCAGGAATTGCTGGAGAGCGCGCTCAACCAGGCGCTGAGCGCGATCCTGTCGGTGCTGACCATCGCGGCGCTGCTGATCTACCTGGACCAGGTGCTGGCCGCGATCGTGCTGGCCGGGTTCGTCCCGCTGGTGCTGGTCACCCGCTGGGCCCAGCGCAGGCAGCGGGCGGGCTACCGGCGCACGCGCGCCGCGATCGCCAAGGTGGTCGTGCAGTTCGTCGAGTCGATGGGCGGCATGCGGGCGGTGCAGGCGTTCCGCCGGGAGCAGCGCAACGAGTCGGTGCTCGCGGTCGAGGACTCCGAATACCGCCGCGCGACCATCGCGGCCATGCGCGGGATGGGCGACTACTCGGGCCTGACCAAACTGCTCGGCAACCTGACCACGGTGATCATCATCGTGGTCGGCGCCTGGCGGGTGATCGAGGGTGACCTCGCGGTCGGCGTGCTCGCGGCCTACCTGCTGTACCTCAACGAGTTCTACGGGCCGTTGGACGAACTGGCGCAGGTCTTCAACGCCTACCAGTCCGCTGCGGCCGCGCTGGAGAAGATCTCCGGCGTGCTCGAGGAGGAGCCGTCGGTGCCGGAGCCGGCGCGACCGGTCGCGCTGGAGAAGGCGACCGGCGCGGTGCGGATGGAGAAGGTGTGGTTCGGCTACTCGGCCGACAGCGGCGGCGCATCGGCGAAGTCGGATGGTGCCCAGCTGGACGACGGCGGCCGTCATGCCGGTGCGGTGAGTGATTCGGCGGTCCGACCGGATGGGACGTCGGAGGTGCGAAGCCCGGCCGAGGCCGACGCCGCGACCGGTGACGGGTCGGGCGGCCTGTCGGATGTGCGTAGCCCGGCTGACGCCCCGACCGACAAGCCGCTTGCCGCTTCGCATGCCTTGCCCGGTGCGTCCACGGGTGTGGCCGAGCGCTCCACGAGCAGCGCCGTCGCGGCGGAACCGGCCGCGCCTGCCGACGCCCTGCCGATACAGTCCGCGGACTCGCCAGTGCGGTCGGATCGCCGGACGCGACCGGTGCTGCCGGAGTTCACCCTGGACATCCCGGCCGGGCAGGTCATCGCGCTGGTCGGTGCGACCGGCGCGGGCAAGTCGACGCTGGCGAAGCTGCTGACCCGGTTCTACGACCCGTCCGGCGGCGTGGTGACCTTGGACGGCATCGACCTGCGCGAACTCTCCGACGCCGACCTGCGCCGCAACGTGGTGATGGTCACCCAGGAGTCCTACCTGTTCTCCGGTTCGGTGGCCGACAACATCCGGCTGGGCAGGCCGGAAGCCACCGACGCGGAGGTGTTCGCGGCGGCGCGCGCGGTGGGTCTGTACGACTTCGTGCAGGCGTTGCCCGAGGGTTTCGCCACCGACGTGCGCAAGCGCGGCGGCAGGCTCTCGGCCGGGCAGCGGCAGCTGGTCGCGTTCGCGCGAGTGTTCCTGGCCGACCCGGCCGTGATCGTGCTGGACGAGGCGACCTCGAGCTTGGACATCCCCAGCGAACGGCTGGTGCAGCGGGCGCTGGAGACCGTGTTGCACGGGCGCACGGCGGTGATCATCGCGCACCGGCTGTCCACGGTGGCGATCGCGGATCGGGTGCTGGTGCTCGAGTCCGGCCGGATCGTCGAGGACGGCGCGCCGGATGCCCTGATCGCAGGGACCGGCCGGTTCGCCGACCTGCACGCGGCGTGGCGGGAGTCGCTCGTGTGATGAGCGGTGGGTTCTACGGGCCGGAGGTGGATGTCGCTTACGGTAGATACGTGACGACCCCATCCTCCGACCCCGAGAGCCCCGCCGCGAGCACGCAGGAATCCCGGTGGCCGGCGATCCTCACCTGGCGCGCCCACGACGCGACCCGGATGGAGTCGGTGCGGGTGCAGCTCAACGGCAACCGCATCCGCGCCGCCGGGCGCATGATCGGCGGCGCGAGCGCGGACCATCCCGCGTTCAGCGCGTCATACGACCTGGTCACCGATGAGAACGGCGTGACGAAGCGGTTGTCGGTGCGCACCGCGACCGCCGCCGGGGAGCGGCACGCCTCCATCGCCCGCGACGAGGAGAACTACTGGCTCATCGACGCGGGCGGCAACCACGTGCGCTCTACCTTCGCCGGAGCGCTCGACGTGGACGTGGTGCTCAGCCCGTTCTTCAACACCCTGCCGATCCGCCGCTACGACCTGCAACACGCGGTCGAGGACGTGCAGGTCCCGGTGGTCTACGTGCGCCTTCCCGACCTGCTCGTCCAGGAGGCCACGCTGATCTACAGCAGCGCCGCCGACGGCATCAGCGTGCTGTCGCCGGTCTCCAGCGCGACGGTCACGGTGGACGCCGACGGCTTCCTGCTGGATTACCCGGGCCTGGCCGAACGGATCTGAAACCGCGTTCATCGGAGTCCGGCGACAGCGTCGTGGTGCGCGGTCAGTCCAGCCGGGTGATGACCCCGCCGCGCTCGCCCGCCGTCCGCAGGTCTTCCAGCCATTCGTGGTCGCCAGGACGGATGCCGGTGATCTCCCAGCGTCGCGCGGATTCGTAGCGTTGTCGCGCGTCGTGTCCGGCTTCGACCAGGTCCGCGAGGGACTGCTTGTCGCGCAGGCTGTCGCGCGCCGCGCTGAGCACGGTGAGTGTTTCGTCCAGAACTTCCAGTAGCGCCGCCGAATTCGGTTCGCAGATCGCGCGAACCAGATCGGGCGCCGTGCCCGCGACGCGGGTGCCGTCCCGGAACGACCCGGCCGCGAGCCCCAGCGCGAGATCGCCTCCGATGGCGCCCGCCGCGGCCAGTGCCTCGGCGAGCACATGCGGCAGGTGGGAGATGCGGGCCACCGCGCGATCGTGTTCCGCGGCCGCCACCGGCACCACCACCGAGCCGCAGTCCAGCGCCAGCCGCACCACGCGCGTCCACGGGTCGGCCCGCGTGCCCTGGTCGACGCCGACCGCCCACACCGCGTCGCGGAACAACGCGGGATCGGTGGCGGCCCAGCCGGATTCGGACGTACCGGCCATCGGGTGCCCGCCGACGTACCGCGCGGCGAGACCGTGCTCGCGTACGGCCGCCGCGACCGGTCCCTTCACGCTCACCACATCGGTGAGCGCGCACTCCGGCGCGTAGTCGGCGATCGCCGAAAGCATGTGATCTACCGCTGGCATCGGCACCGCGACGACGATCAGCGCGTCATTCTCCGCAGCGCGCCGCAGCGCGGCCGGTAGGTCTTCGGTGACGTCGAACCCGTCCGCACGGGCGGCCCGCGCGCCCACCGGCGAGCGGTTGTATCCCCAGGCGTCGTAGCCCGCGGCGACGGCCGCGCGTAATAGCGACCCGCCGATCAAACCGGTCCCGAGGACGCATACGGGTGCTTTCTTCGCCGAAGTCACCGGAACAGATTCGCATACGACTTCAACATTTCCGCTCGAGCAGACTACCGTTGCGGCCATGGCAGCACAGCGCTCGGGCACGAACAGGGCGGCGTCGGACGATTACGACGACGTGGAAGGGTTCGCAGTGGCGGTTGTCCGCGAAGAAGGCAAATGGCGGTGCAGTCCGCTGAGCCGGGACGCGCTCACCGATTTGTCCGCCGCGGAAAACGAACTGAAGGCTTTGCGCAGCTCCGGAGCGGTGTTCGGATTACTCGACATCGACGACGAGTTCTTCATCGTGCTCCGGCCCGCGCCGAGCGGGACCCGGATGCTCGTCTCGGACGCCACGGCCGCGATCGATTACGACATCGCCGCGGATGTCCTGGAGGCCCTGAACGTGGAAATCCCCGATATCGATCCGGACGAACTGGACGACGTGGAGCCGTGGGAGGAGGGCGACCTCGGCGTGCTCGCCGATCTCGGCCTGCCCGAACCTGTACTCAGCGTCATCCTCGCCGAGACCGATCTCTATCCGGACGAGCAACTGGGCATGATCGCCCAGCGCCTCGGCTTCGCCGGCGAATTCGCCGCGGTGCTGGACAAGCTGCCGCGCTGACGTGGGCGTTCTGCCGGACGACCCGTTCTCCTCGGATGCCGCCATGGTGCGCGCGGCCATCGATGCCGCCGCGGCGGCGGGGGAGCGGGACGTACCCGTCGGCGCGGTGGTATTCGACTCGGCCGGAAGAGAACTCGCCCGCGCCGCGAACGCGCGCGAAGCACTGGGCGATCCGACCGCGCACGCGGAAATCCTGGCGCTGCGCCGTGCCGCCGCCGTCCACGGTGACGGGTGGCGGCTCGAGGGCGCCACGCTCGCCGTGACGCTGGAGCCGTGCACCATGTGCGCGGGCGCGCTGGTGCTCGCGCGGGTGGGCCGCCTGGTCTTCGGCGCCTGGGAGCCGAAGACCGGCGCCGTCGGCTCCTTGTGGGATGTGGTTCGTGACCGTCGTCTCAACCACCGGCCCGAGGTGCGCGGCGGGGTGCTCGCCGACGAATGCGCGGCGTTGCTCGACGAGTTCTTCCGCACCCAGCGCTGACCCACCCCTGGTCAACAGGCGATTTAGCGATCCGGCGCCGGTCCGGTATGGTTGTCGGCGGTGGCGTGTCCGAGCGGCCTAAGGAGCACGCCTCGAAAGCGTGTGAGGGGTAACCCCCCTCCGAGGGTTCAAATCCCTCCGCCACCGCTCCAGCCCTTCACCTGTTAGCCCAGGTGAAGGGCTTTTCCTTTGCTCAGTCAGCGGCCTGGTCACCAGCAGAACACATCGCCGTCACGCCGAACAACGCACTGCTAGCCGGGCGCGGCGCGGGCGGTGGGAATCAACCGCCCGCGCCTTCATCATTCCGGCGTGCCGGGCATCGCGGACGCGTCGAACGAGAGCAGCTCCCAGCTGTGGCCGTCCGGGTCGTCCACAGCACGGTTGTAGAGCCAGCCCATGTCCTGAGGTGGGCGCGGCTCGGATCCGCCCGCCTTCACGGCGGCGTCGGCCAGCCGATCGACGTCCTCCTTCGACTCGGCGGGCAGCGCGAGGATCGACTCGATCGCACCGGAGGCGATGGGCCGCGAGGTGAATCCGGCGAACTGCTCGTGCGTCATGAGCTGCACGGTCACCACTTCGCCGAGGGCGACCTGTGCGGAAGTCTCGTCGGTGAACTGCGGGTTGAGCACACCACCCAGCGCCAGGTAGAACGATGTGCTCGCCTCCAGGTCGGTGACCGGCAGGTTGACATAGATCTGTGTGAAAGCCATTGGTAATCCTCGGTTCTTGTCGCCGGGCCGTCCGGCTGACTTCGAACCTATGGCCGCACCTCGGCCTCGGTCTTGTACAGCAGCGACAGGATCTCCTCAGCGGCGGGCCGCCGCAGCTGTGTCGCCGTCAAGCCGACGAACCGGGTCAGCGACCGCGCCAGATGCGGCTGGTCGTGATACCCGACCAGATGCACGACATCTGTCGCGGCCACGCCCTGCCGCAGCAGCATCGTGGCCTGCCGAGCCCGCTCGATCCGCCGGATCATGCCCTGAGTCAGACCCGTCGCGGCGGCGACCCGGCGCTGCACCGAGCGCGGAGTTACCAGCACCGGCCGCTCCCCCGCGACGACGTCGGTCACCAACGGGTCCCGCACCAGCAACCCTGCCCGGACCAGGCGCTCCACGAACGTCTCCGCGTTCTCGTAGGTGGGGATCTCCCACTCGCTCCCCTGCAGCACAAAGGAGCGCGGCGTCGTGTACGGGCTCGACACGCTGCCGTCCACAAGTCCGCTCACGGGCAGATTCCGGAGAAAGGCACCGTGCCGGAAGATCACGCCGAAGGTGCAGCCCAGCCCGCCACCCAACGGCACCACGGTGGGTCGGGTCTCGGGACCGCGTACCGAAACGGTGGTGACGCCATCCAACGCCCACACCAGCAGTTCCCAGTTCGAGTTCGCGACCGACACCATGCGCTCCGGTGCGAAGACACCATGCGCACCGATCGGCGCCACCCGGTAAACGCCCTCGACATAGGGCGAGTCCGACAATCGGTACTCCAGCCCTGAAATGCCCTCGAGCCGTTCGAGTGCCACGCCCGGCATCGTAGCGCCGTGCCCGGCCAGTCAGCGGCCTGTCACTAGAAATAGTCTTTGAGCATCTCAGTGGACCACGCAGCTTGCCGGACGTCTCCGCGCGGGCCGAACTCCGCGAACCACGGTTTGATGTCCAGCACGGGTGTGCCGTCGACGGCGTCGAGCTCGGCGACGTGCAGGTCGCGGCCGTCTACTCGGAGCAGTCGGCATCGCGAGACGCCGAGCCAGTTGACGCGCCGCATGTTCCTGTGCCCGAAGATGCCGACCTTCGGCCATTCGGGATTGTCGCGGGCGCTACGCGCACCGAAATGCAGATCCGCCGGATCGGTGAGGTGGAACCGGAACACGATCTCCAGGTGGCTGAACTCCTCCAAACCCTGCACCGACTCTTCGGTGAATCGGGGGTCGTCGACGCGGATGATCGCCTCGGTGCCACCCCAGTGATCATCGGTCGGTTCGCGCCGGCCACCTACGACGTGCGCAACCGGCACTACTTCGAACACTTCGTCAGCCATACGACCTTCCCTTGCTGGTGGGAGCCGCTGACAACTACGTC
Source organism: Nocardia implantans (assembly GCF_035544775.1). NCBI lineage: Bacteria > Bacillati > Actinomycetota > Actinomycetes > Mycobacteriales > Nocardiaceae > Nocardia > Nocardia implantans. Next base: position 802,386 of record NZ_JAYKYQ010000001.1, read on the forward strand.
TACCTGCCCCACACTCGCGGCGGGGAGGCCAGTCACCGGCGGGGCAGGGGAGTCGTCCCGCCCGACGCCGCATCGTGCCGACAACACGCAAGCCCGCCATCCTCGCCCCACTGAAGCAGCAAGGGCTTTCCGCCTTTCGTAACGGCGTTTGCGCTCGGCAGCGACGAGGGCTAGTTCGAGTGTACGTAGCTCACCAAGGTTTCCCGCATGTCGCCCGCGACGGAGGAATCCGGGAAGTTCTCCGCCAGTAGCTTTTCCAGCTGGTTGAGACGCTTGCGCACCCATGAGAAATGGGCGCTGATCGGGTTCTCCAGCACCGGCGATACTGCGGCGATACTGCCGTCCAAGTCTCCGAGACGTGCGCTCGCGGACGCCAAGTAGATCTGAGACAACATCTCGTCACCGGGCGATCGCTGCACTTGCCACGCGTCGATCGCTTCCTCGGACGCTTTCACGGACTTGCGGAGCGTCTTCTCATCGTCTGCCCACATGAGCGAGAACCCCCGGTAGTAGATCTGTTTCGCTGGCGTGAAGGTGAACAGACCGGGTATCTCGTCGGGTCCCGCTGCGTCGCGTGCACGTTCGGCTTGGTCGAGCAGTTCGAGCGCACGCGCCGAGTCGCCAAGGTTCGCGACCGATGCGGCCAAACCACACAAGAGTCGGGGTTCGGCGGTCCCGGTCGAGTGCGTGACGTACCTCAGTCCGTCCGTTGCCGCGTCTCGTGCGCGCTCGAAATCCTTCACGAACCGGAACGCCAACGCTTGTGTGCCGCGCGCCCAGGCTCTCAACTGGTCGTGGCCCGCCCGGTCACCCAGTTGAAACGATGCCTGTGCGTGAACGCGTGCCGTGTCCGCCTGTCCGAGGTCGAGCGTCAGGTACGACAACACTCCACACACCCGGCCAAGCGCTACATACAATTCCCTTATCTCGTCCGGCCGGTAGGCACCCAACTTGATACGCCGCATCAACTCCGCGCGGATGTCCATCGCTCGACTCAGGGTGCGGTCGTATGACTCGAACCTGGCGTTGCGCGCCACGTCGATGATGCCGGATTGCATATCGTCCAGCGGCAGCGCGTCCGGTTGGGCTAAAAGCGCTTCGGACTCTCGCCGCGCCTGGTCGAGCATTCGCAACGTGTCATTGCGTCGTGCGTGCTCGGCTTGGTCCGCATCCCACGCCGAGATCAATGCGCCTCCTGCGTTGAGCGCACGGTCTACGCGTTCGGCCCATCCGCGATCCTTCGGCCAGCGGCGGCCCGCTTCGATGTTCGCGAGCTGGGAATAATCGCAAAACGTTGCCCCTGCAAGTTCGCGCAGGGTGAGTCCGCGTGTGGTCCGCAACTGCCTCAGCATGCGGCCGGTCCTGTCCGATTCCATCCCGCACAATTGTTGCTCGGCTGACGGCATCTCACACCCACCCGTGTGTTTTCAAATGTGGACCTGTCGCTTTGAAAACAGCTTAGTCCTGCACAGATGCACTCGCCCGTGCTGATGTTGATGTGCGCCCGGCAGGGAGTGCGGAACCGCAAGCGGCACAAGGCATCCGCTTCCGTCCTCGGGTACCGGTCAGGGGGTTGTCGAGGACCGGGCGCACCTCGATGCCCCTCCGATACGAGTAGAGGTCTGCGTGGGCCACATAGCGTTTGGGGATACGCCGATGTCCCGATGTGCCTATTACCGGAATGTGTGCGACATACCCGCGAGAGTCGATCCTCCGCATGTCGGCCGGATCGTGGCCCGTTGCGGCTCGGTGTGGGCGATCACCATGCCCGCCGTGCTGGGGCACGACGTGAAGGTGTGGATGCAGAACCAGGGTTACAAGCCGGGACCGATCCTGTCGCATCCACGGTCGCAGCGTTGGACGTTCATCATCCGGCCGGATGTGCCGGACGATGTGCGGTTGTTCGCTGAGATGTTCCGGTTCAACGTCTCGATCGTGCGCGACGGCGGAACGATCGGGTTGCCGAGTCCAGCCGATCGCGGAACCGCGTTTCGGGCGTGGATTGTGCGTCCGGACAGCCATGTTCGCCCTTCGGGGTGGCTGATAGTGCGGGCGATACGGGACATCGCGGAAGCGAAGCGGGCGCAGCGTCGACGGGTACTGGCTTATGCCGGACAGTGACGAACCCGAGCGTCCTGCCCTGCGACTGCTCCAAGGCGGCAAGTCGGGCAGGTTCGATGTCGAGGCAGCGTTGGCGCGGTTGCATGCCCGGTTGACTTCACACAGCAACCCGACCTTGCCGTTGATGAGCCGCGACGCCGCGGACAAGGCGCTGGACGCGCACGGGGGTTGCGATCCGTTGGGTTGTTCGACGCGGGTCACGGCGGTGATCGTGACCCGCGACGGCTACCGATGGTTCCGGGAACGGGGCATGTGATGACATCCCCGCTACCGCACGAACCGGATGTGCACTTGTCGGTGTTCCTGCACGGCGCGCGGTTCGACTTCGCCGCCTGCTTCACCGCCGCTGTGCTGTTCGTACGAGAGCACCGGAAACGGCATTACGTCGACGCCGTGCACGTGCTGGCCGATAGTGCTGAAGGGTGGCCCAGATTGCCGTGTGAACGGCTGTATATCGAGCGATGATGGAGTTTCCTTGCCCGGTGCCCCTGCACGCGCGACACTGACCTGTTCGGACATGACGAGAAGGAGCTAGGCGTGGGGAACGACGAGCAGCTGACCATCGATCTCGGCGTACCCGTCGAGCGAACCGAATGGGGGAAATGGGTCGACCCTGACCGGCGGGCGGCGCAGGTACGGAAATTTCTGGAGCGGGCCGGATTCTCCGCTTTGCCGCCAGAACCATGGGACTTCGAATCTCGCGAGGCAATTCAGATCAGTGACATGATCGTGGAGATATTCCCGAATATGGAGAGTGTGACACTTCCCGAAAATGCGGATGTCACCGACCAATTGGTGTGCTTCATCGGAGAGTGTTTTATTCGCTATCTCGATGCACGATGGATCGACCTGACCGATATGCCCCCTGGGTACAACGACTTCGCGGGCATACTCATATACGACGACATCAGGCCCGGTATGGCTTTCCGGTTCCCGGACTGGAAGACCTGCACTGCGGAACTGCTCGTAAAATTCGTTGTCGAGCAGGAATTCATCGCTCTGATGGAGCTGGTTTCCGTGGCCTTCTGGAGGCTGCGCAAAGATGACGGCCCACTGTTTTCCGAGTTGAGCGCGAATCTTTCTGATCATCCTCCTTTCCTGTGACTGAAGAATGATGGCGATTTTGTAGACTTCCGATCCGGGGGGCGGGCATCATGCCTGGTGACGGTTACGACAGTGATCGTAGGGGATTCGACAGCAATGAGCGTGGACGTATATTCGAGAATGGTTGCGATCGATTTTTCCGGGACCGTGCGAACGGATACGCCGTCCACTCGCGGACATATGAAGCGGGGAAAGACAGGATTCAATTCGACAAGATCAAGTTGGATCGGGATCGAACCTTCACCATCGAGGAAAAATCAGGGGTCATCAGGAGTGATAAAGACCTCAAGCAGTTGAGGGCGGTGCGTGAACTTCTCCGGGAGGATGAGAAACATCAGCATATCCTGCGGTCCGTCGCGGGTGAGTCGATATCGAAAGAAGCGCAGGAACTCATTGCCGGACTGATCCAAGACTTCCCGGACCAGTTCACGCACCAAATCATAGCGCGAGCCGATGCCCGCGAGATCTGGGCGCGAGCTCTCGAGGTGGAACGCGGTAAAGGGCAGCAGCTCGAATTGCCGGGTGTTCGTGAAAAGGCTCGGCAGGGAAAGGTTCAGGAGCTACAGAAGTGGAAAGATAGAATCGCCGAGCTCGCGCGGGCGCGTGGGCGAGCCGAAAAGTTCCGGAACATGCTGAGGTTTCGCGACGGAGCGACACGTGGCCGTGCGGAAGCCCCGCAGAAAATCGAACGTGATCGGCAGGCCAGAGAAGAAGCCGAGCGAGCCAGGCGAGCACGGGTAACCGATGAGCGTGCACGGATGGAACGGGCGGCTGCCGAACGGGTGGCGCAGGAATTCCCGGCGCCCAGCCAGTACCAGGAACGCGAAGCCGTTGACACGGCGCAGCAGGCGGCGAGATAAGGGGCTGAGGCTGCCGATGCCGACCGTTCGGCAGCCGAGGCCCGCGCGGCAGCCGAGAAGGAACGAGAGGCTGCTTTCAAGGCGCGTGAGGCGGCGGAGAAGGAACGCGCGGAAGAACGGGCGCGGTTGCGGGCGCGGGGGATTCCGCCGGAGGTGGTGCAGCTTCTTCAGATCGGTCAAGCGGAACCGCCGTCGGCGGCGGTGCGGGAACCTCCGGGCACGGCGCCGCGGGTGCAGCGTGGTTATTGGCACAGTCAGGACCGGAGTCGGGCAATCGAGCGAGGCCGGTGAATCGTCTTGCCGACTTCGACACGGCGGTCTCCGCGCGGCCGGATGGCGTGGCGCTAGTCTCAGGCCCGAGAGGTGAGTGGATCAGCAGGACGAGTCGAAGGAGGTCGATCCGGTGGGTGAGCCCGACCATCACTACTGGATGAACCGCGCTATCGAGCTCGCGCGTCTGTGCCCGGTGGCCGAGGGTGCGTTCTCGGTGGGTGCGGTCATCGTCGCCGACGGGGCGGAGATCGCGACCGGTTATTCACGAGAGTCCGATCCCAAGGAGCACGCCGAGGAGGCCGCGCTTCGCAAGCTCGATCCGGCCGATCCCCGGCTGGCGCGCGCGACGATCTACAGCACGCTGGAACCCTGTTCGGAGCGGGGGACGAAGGACCGGCTGCCGTGCACCGACCGGATACTGCGGTCAGGTATTCCGGTCGTGGTGATCGCGTGGCGCGAGCCGTCGACGTTCGTGGCGAACTGCGTCGGCGTGGAGAAACTTCAGCGGGCGGGTGTCGAGGTGGTCGAACTCGCCGACCTGGCCGAGGCGGCGATGTCGATGAACCGCCACCTCGACCTGTCCTGATCAGTCGTAGTCCCAGTACTGCAGCCAGCGCACGGACGCGAACAGCAGCAGCGTCAGCGCGTAGAGCACGACGATCACCGCCGCCCCGGCGACGCTGATCCGCGGACTCGCGCCGTCGACCGGGTCCAGCCACCTGCGGAACCAGCGAGCGACGGCGGGCGAGAGAAAATAGCTCATCAAACCCACGCTCACGATCTGGCTGAGCCACAGCGCCAGCCACGGCTGCGCGCCGAGCCGGTCGAGCACCGGGCCGAGGAATCGGGACAGCACCATCACCGTCGGATACAGCACCAGCAACACCAGCATGGCGGTCTTCCAGGCGGGGGTCATCCTGGTTTCGCCGTCGACCGTGCGCACGGTGGAGCCGAACGGTGTGGTGTGCGCGTCCACGGTGAAGTCCTCGGTCAGCTTCGCGCGCAATTCCGGTAAGGCGGCGGCGCGTTCGTCCGAGCCCAGCCAGTCGGTCAGCTGCCGTTGGGTGCGGAATCTGAGCACCGAGAACCAGCGCCCGCCGTCCACGGGGAAAAGCGCGGCTCCTTCGAACCCGGGGAATCGCGAACTCGCCGCCACGAGCTGCGCTTCGGTCGCCTGGAATTCGTCCTCCTTGTCGTGCGCGACGCTGTGCCGGAATACGCAGACGCCTGGCGGGGCGGCCTCGCCTGCCACGAAGATCAGATCCGAACTCTTGCAATGGAAGCCGCGAGATTCGCCCTCGGACACGAGGGCCGCCCGTTCGGCCGAGTCCAGGAATTCGTGGAGCGATGACTCGGATCGGAACGTGACGCTGAATCCCGCTTCGAGCATCCGGCTTCCGGTCACCGCGACCGAGGAATGCATGAATCCTTGCATTCGGCAGGCGATTCGGCGCAGTCCATCGAGCCAATCCCGGAATGCCGCTTCGTGTGCCGGTCGATGAAAGACCGTTACGACGGTAGCCGCGGCATTCATCGGGCTATGTGACGTCGAGGCGACGGCCCCGCACATAGACCTCGGTGATCGCGGGTTCGCGAATACCCATCAGCAGCGCGAACAGGGTCTGATCCCGAGCCAGTACCGGGTCGTCGGAACGAATGCCGTATGCCAGCGAGCTTTCCAGCGCCGGGACCCGCGCCGGATCGATCACGATGAAATCGGCTTCCTTACCGACGTCGAAGTTGCCGAAACGATTCTCCATATCCAAGGCGCGCGCACCGGCCAGCGTACCGGTGAACAGCATTTCGGCCGGATGCATCGACACACCTTGCTCGCCCGGTTCGGAGATGTGCACCTTGAACGCGGCCGACAGCACCTGCGGAATCAGCCACTCGTCGCCTCCGCCGTAATCGGTGCCCGCGGCCACCGTGACACCCGAGGCGAGCGTCCGCTTCCACGGCATCGTGCCGGAGCCGAGGAACTGCTGGGAGACCGGACAGTGCGCCACCGACGTGCCGGTTTCGGCCATCCGCCGCAGCTCGACGTCCTGGCAGTGCACGCAGTGCGCGAGGATGCTGCGCCTGCCGAGCAGGCTCTTGCCGCCAACGGCCGATCCCGGCAGGAACTTTCCGTCGTAGGTGTCGAGGTAGGTCGCGACGTCGTACGCCTGCTTGGTGGTGTCGACTTCGCCGGTCCCGGGACGGTTGTTCTCGTTGAGGTGACTGTGGAAATAGACGCCGCGTTCGCGCACCGAATCGTAGAGATCACCCAGGTTCTTCAGCGTCTGGCGAGTGACCGCCAACGAGAATCGCGGCACGATCGCCACGTGCAGTAGCGCCGTGTCCACGTCACCGGTGTCGGCGGCGTGCCACTTGGCGATCTCTTCGCTGGTCAATCGGATGGCATCGGCCTCGGTGGTCATCAGTGCGGCCGCCGCGTCCGCTCCGGTCGTTTGGATGCCACGCCCCGCGACCATGCGTAGACCTCGCCGCCGGGTCTCGCTGAACAATGCGTCCTGCGCGTGCGGGAACGCCGAGCCGAAGACCATCGCCGCCGTGGTGCCCGCGGCGATGCGTCGCGCACAGAATTCGGTGGCCGCCGAGCGCGCGAATTCCGGGTCGCCGTAGCGGGATTCCGCGGGATAGATGCACAATTCGAGCCATTCCAGCAGCTGGCCGCCGCCGTAGGCATCGCCCGCGAAGGTCTGCGGGAAGTGAATATGTGTGTCGACGAACCCGGGAAGCAAGAACCCTGGACGGTGATCGAACACTTTTTCGGAATGGTGTTCGGCCGGGATATCGGAGCGCGGTCCGCAGAATGCGACCCGGCCGCTCTCGTCGATCACCAGAGCCCCGTCCGGCACGTCGGTCAAAGCGTCGGCCGCATCGCCGGAAGCGGGACTTCCGGCGATGTGGAAAATGTGCCCCAAGTGGACTTGGCTCACCGTTCGAGCAAAACACACATCGATCCGGCGCGCGAGCGGATCAGGTGAAATGCGCTCAGACGCCGCGCGAGAACAATGTCACCGGAGGCGGCATACGGTAACCGGCGAGTTTGATGAATCGGGCGCTCACGCCGCGCTGCCGATCCTCCAGTGGACCCGCTCCGACCGTGTTCATCATCCGGTTGATCACGTTGAAGCAGGTGCCCACCCAGACGGCCTCGTCGAACGCCTCCCGGGAGACGCCCGCCAGCCGGACCACCGCGGCGTCCTCTGCGGTCAACCCGTCGGGGTCACGAGCCATCTTGGCCAGGAAATCGAGCATGACCCGCGCTTCCGGGCGCAGCGGGGAGTCCGTGCCGCCGGCCAGTGCCCGGGTCACCACATCGGCATCGATGTAGGCGCCCGCGATCGCCTCGTGGGAGGTGGCGCAGAACGGGCACTCGTTGGCCTGCGAGGTGTGCGTCGCGAAGATCTCCCGCTCGGCGACGGTCCAGTACGACGGTCCGCGCATGATGTCCTGAATCAGCTCCGACAACGGCGAACCGAAGAACCGGTGCCGGTAGAACAGCACTTTGAGCACGGCGGGAACCTCGACGCCGCTGAACCGCCGCATGGTCCACAACACGAGTTTGGTCGGCCGGTCGTGACCGGATCGCACTGCCTCGAGCCACATCTCAGTTCCCCTCCCAAGCCAGGCGCGCGGCGCGCAGGCGCCGGTCGGCGGCGCCGTAGGCGACGACCGCGGTCGCCTCGAAGATCTCGTCGTCACTGTGCCCGGCCGCTTTCAGCGCCGCGATCTGCTGCTCGGTGACCCGGTAGGACCGTTCGGCCACCAGGTCGGCGAAGGCGGCGAGTTCCGCCGGCACGTACTGGCCGGACTCGGTCGTCCCGGCGGCCCCGGCTTTCAGCGCCCGGCGGACCCGGCTCGGCAACCGCCCCGGCGCGGACTCGAGGTGTTCGCCGAACCGCTGCCACTTCTCACTCATCGAGCCACGCATGGGCCTCATTCTGTCCGACGCCGACCGCCCGCGCTGAGAATCGGCGCAGCGCTACGGGTTGTCGTCCTTCGCCCTGCGCAGCACGACCTTCCGGTCGTCCAGATCGACCGCGGCCAGCGGCGGCGCGCCCTGGCCCTGCTCGTCCCGCAACATCGACACCGATTCACGGTGGTCCAGCTCCATGCGCTTGGTCGCGTAGAACAGCGCCGTGAACTCGTCGGTGAACGTGCCGGAGATCGGGGTGCGGCGGCGCCTGCGGCGTTTGTTCACGGTCATCTCGTAGACGGCCACCAGCACGAGCAGGATCACCCAGCCGGGGATCGACCACTGGAACAGCGCTGCCATGCCACGAAGCTACCAGCAGGCGCTTCCGCCGAACCGGGTGAAAATTGCCCGCTTCGCGACGGGTAACCGAGGCGATCGCGGGTATACGCCCGATACGGAAAGTGCGGGAAGGACGCGATGCCACATGCGCCGTCGGACGATCCGCGCGGGAGCGATGCGCGAGAGAAACATGAGAATCGGAAGTGTAATCGTCTTGATCTGGTTGCTGATCGGCGTGGTAGCCGCAGCACAACGCCATTATTTCGACAGTGGGCCGGTCAACTGCGCCGGTTTCGGCACCATCGCCGTCACGGTGATCGCCGGACCGCTCAACTACATGGGCGTCAATCCGAAGGTCGCGGATTGCAATGTCCCGCAACCGAGCCCGTAATTCGATCGAGTGACCGCGGACGGCCGGGTGGGTATGCCACCCGGCCGTCCGCTTTTCGTCCGCGCGAGACTTGAACTAGATATTTGCCAACTCGCGAAGAGTCGCCTGTACCTCGGATTTGTTGGGTAACTGTCGGTGTGTCCGGGTATCCCCGCTCGACGGGGAGCACGGAAGGGACCGATGAGATGCGTGATTACGGACGCCGGGGGCGTGATTACGAACGTCGTGCGCGTGCCGGGCGCGGCTCAGGCACAGGCTCCCGGGTATTCGGGTTCCTGCTGCTGGCTTGGCTGGCGGTCGGTTTGCTCGCGGCCGGTCAACGGCATTATTTCGACAGCGGCCCCCCGATCAACTGCGCCGGTTGGGGCACGATCGGTCTCACCGCCCTCGCGGGTCCGCTGAACTACGCCGGGGTGAATCCCAAGGTCGGTGGCTGCGAGCTGCCCCAACCGAGCGGGTGAAACGCACCGGGCCCCGTATCCGCAGTACGGATACGGGGCCCGGTGATGCTCTCCGGATCAGCTCACGCCGACCGGCACCTTCGCCGTCTCGGCGGTACGTTGCTGCAACTCACGCAGCTTCGTGCCCTCGACGTCGATGTCGGGCAGGATGCGGTCGAGCCACTTCGGCATCCACCACGACCACTTGCCCATCAGCACCAGCAGCGACGGAATCAGCACCATGCGGACGATGAACGCGTCCAGCAGCACGCCCGCCGCCAGGGCGAAGCCGAACGACTTCGCCGTCACGTCGGTCTCCAGCAGGAACGAACCGAACACCGAGATCATGATGATCGCCGCCGAGGTCACCACACGCGCGCCGTGGTGGTAACCGGCGACCACCGCGTCCTTGGCCGACTTGCCGTGCACGAACTCCTCGCGCATCCGGGTCACCAGGAAGACCTGGTAGTCCATCGCGAGGCCGAACACCAGGCCGATCAGCATGATCGGCATGAAGCTGACCAGCGGATGCGGGTCCTCGATCAGGCCGAGCTTGCCCTCCTGGAAGATCAGCACGGTCGCGCCGAAGGTCGCGGCCATCGACAGCAGGAACCCGAGCGCCGCGGTGAGCGGCACCAGGATCGACCGGAACACCAGGATCAGCAGCACGAACGCCGCGCCCGCCACGATCGCCAGGTAGGGCACGATCTTGCTGAGCAGCACGTGGTCCACGTCGGCGTAGATCGCGGTGGTGCCGGTGATGCCGTACTCGATGCCGTACTCGGCCTTCAGCTGGCCTTCGGCCTCCCTGGCGTCACGCACGAGGTCCTTGGTGGCCTGGTTGTTGGGCCCGGACTTCGGCACGCCGTTCAGCATCGCGCCCTGCTGGTCCTGGCTGAACTGCGGCTCGGTCACGTAGTCCATGTCGGGGTAGGACGCGAGCTTGTCGCGCAGCGCCTTCACCGCGGCATCCCGGTTCTCGGCGGGGACGGCGCTCAGGTCGGCGACCACGTTCAGCACGCCGTTGCTGCCTTCGCCGAAGCCTTCGGTCCGCAGCTCGTAGGCCTTCCTGATGGTGGAGGTCTTCGGCATGCTGTCCTCGCCCGGCAGGCCCAGGTTCAGGCCGGCGGCGGGGGCGGCGAGCGCGCCGAGCACCACGACGCTCAGGATCAGCGCGACCCACGGCGCGCGGCCGATCAGGCGGCCGAAACGCATGCCGTTGGTGACCGAGTTCTCGTCCTCGGGATCGTGCTGGGCGACCACCGGCAGCTTCGGCTTGAACAGGAACCGGCCGAAGGCGCCGAGCAGCGCAGGCATCAGCGTGATCGCGGTGAGCACGGCGAAACCGGCGGCGATCGCGCCGCCCAGACCCATGAACGTCATGAACTGGACACCGACGATGCTCAGACCAGCGAGCGCGATGATGACGGTCAGGCCGGCGAACACCACGGCGGAACCGGCCGTGCCGAGCGCGGTGCCCGCGGCCTCCTCCGGCGAATCCTGCACCGCCAGTTCGTGCTTGTACCTGGACACGATGAACAGCGCGTAGTCGATGGACAGCGCGATGCCGATCATCGAGGCGAGGAAGGTGGTGAAGCTGGGGATCTCGATCACCGAGGTGCCGAGCATGATCAAAGAGGTGGCCGCGCCGAGACCGATGATCGCGGTGACGATCGGCACGAACGCCGCGACGATGGCGCCGAACGCCACGACCATCACGACCAGCGCGACCGCCATGCCGATCATCTCGGACTTGCCGCTCGGCGCTTCCTGCTTCTGCGCGATCGAGCCGCTCATCTCCACCGTCAGCCCGGCGTTGCGGGCGTCGGCGGCGATGTCGTAGGCCGCTTCCCGGTTGGCGTCGGTGACGTCGGTGACCTTCGCGATCGTGAACGGGACATTGATCACGGCCACGGTCGCGGGCGCGGTCTTGCTGAGCACGTTCAGCGGGGCGCCACTGCACTGCGCGGGATCGGGGTTGCTCAGGCAGCCCATCTTCTCGGCCGCTTCGACCGGGTTGGCGATGGGCTTGCTGTGGTCGACGATGTCGAGCTGGCCGAGCTTGGCGATGAACGCGTCCAGCGCCGCACGGTTCGCCGGATCGGTCAGCGTCTGTCCCTCCGGCGCGGCCGCGACGTAGGTGCCGGTGACCGCGTCCAGCTCGAACGCGGCGGAGGCGCCGGGGAAGTGCTTGTCGAGGATTTCGTTGGCACGCTCCGAGGGCAGGTTGGGCATGCTGAAGTCGTCGCTCATCGGCTTGCTGAGCTGCGCGCCCAGGCCACCGAGGAGCACGAACAAGACGAGCCAGACGGGAAGCACTATCCATTTCCGGCGGAAGGCGAACTTCCCCCATCTGTACAGAAAAACGGACACGAGTGGTTACTCCTAGCGATGACTGGGATCGTGCTGGTTCTGCGTGTAGACAGCACTCGCGGAGGTGCCCTGCCTGCCTCCGCCTCCACTGACGCTTTCTGCCTACCGTGCGGTAGGTAGACTACCCAGCGGATAAGCGGAGGTACAACCTCTATTCTGCGGGCGAGATTCGCTCGATGCGAAGGTGATGAGAGGATCATCGGATGGCTGTGCGTGACACACCCGGCGCTGTCGCCGCAGGTGGAGGCACCAAAAGCGCGATTCGGGACGCCGCGGTGAAACTTTTCGGAGCCAAAGGATTCGAGCAGACGAGCCTGCGTGAGGTCGCGGATGCGGTAGGAATCACAAAGGCGTCGCTCTACTATCACTATGCGTCGAAACTCGATCTGCTCCTGGCGATCATTGATCCGATCGTCGATCACATGCGCTCGGTGGTGAACGATCTCGACCAGGTCCCGCACGACAGCGAGAGCATCCGCCGGGTGCTGCGAACATATCTGCGCGGTCTGATCGATCACCGTGACGCCGGGGCGCTGGTCGTGCGCGACACCGTCGCGATCGTGAACGCCATGGCCGACCGCTACCCCGATCTGGTGGAGACCACCCGGGAACTGCGCTTGTGGCTGGCCGGGCCGGACGCCACCGAGGAAGCGCATCTGCGCGCCTGCGCCGCGCTGGAGGTGATCGGTGTCGCGCTGGTGTCCAAGGAACTCGTGCCTGGTGCGGACGACTCGCTGGTGGAATCGTCACTGCTGGACGCCGCGACCTGCGTGCTCGCTGGCGGCGGCGCCGCGTAGATTCGAGCCATCCCCTCGACGCCAGGAGTCGCCGCTGTGCACATCACCGCGAAGATCGATTACGCGGTGCGGACGCTGCTCGAAATCGCCAGTGCGCCGCGGCTGAACCGGTCCGTGGTCGGGCTCGGCGCAGCCGCCGTGCAGGCCGCGCCGATGGTCAAGGCCGAAGCGATCGCCACCGCCCAGCGGATCCCGCCCAAGGTGCTCGAGTCGGTGCTCGGCGAACTGCGCCGCGCCGAACTCGTGATCAGCAGGCGCGGGCCGGACGGCGGCTATTGGCTGGCCAGGCCGGCCGCCGAGATCTCCGTCGCCGACGTGATCCGCGCGATCGAGGGCCCGCTGGCGTCGGTGCGCGGCGCGCGCCCGGAGGACGTTCACTACGCCGGTGCGGCCGAGCCGTTGCAGCGGGTGTGGATCGCGCTGCGGGTCAATATTCGCGCGGTGCTGGAGAACGTCACCATCGCCGACATCGCGAGCGACCGGCTGCCCGGATTCGTCGGGGCGCTCACCGAAGATCCGGGCGCCTGGGCGCGCCGCTAGCCCCGCACACCACCACGGGAGAGCATCCATGCAGGTCAGAAAACATCAGGGCGCATCGCGCCGACAGCCGGTAGCCTGCGACTCATCATGCTGATCCAACTGCTCCGCTCGCATCTGCAGCCTTATCGCGCCCAGTTGGCGGGGGTCGTTGCGCTTCAGCTGATTTCCGTGATCGCGATGCTGTATCTGCCGAGCCTGAACGCGGACCTCATCGACAACGGCGTCACCAAAGGCGACCTCGGCTACATCTGGACCACGGGCCTGTGGATGCTCGCGGTCACGGGTGTGCAGATCGTCGCGTCGGCCACTTCGGTCTATCTCGGCGCGCAGGCGGCGATGGGCGCGGGCCGCGACCTGCGCGGCGCGCTGCTGCACCGCGTCGGCACGTTCTCCGCGCGCGAAGTGGGCATGTTCGGCGCGCCCTCGCTCATCACTCGCAATACCAACGACATTCAGCAGGTGCAGCTGCTCATCGTGATGTCGGCGACCATCCTGGTGATGGCGCCCATCATGTGCGTCGGCGGCATCATCATGGCGCTGCGCGAGGATCTCGGCCTGTCCTGGCTGCTGCTGATCGCGGTGCCCGCGCTCGGCCTGTCCATGGCCGTGCTGATCTCCAGAATGGTGCCCGGCTTCCGGGACATGCAGGCCAGGATCGACGAGGTGAATCGCGTTCTGCGCGAACAGATCACCGGTATCCGGGTGGTGCGCGCCTTCGTGCGGGAACGCCAGGAGACCTGGCGGTTCGGCCTGGCCAACACCGAACTCACCGACACCGCGCTGCGAGTCGGCCGGTTGATGGCGCTGATGTTCCCCACGGTCATGCTGATCAGCAATGTCACCGCCGTGGCAGTGATCTGGTTCGGCGGGCACGCGATCGACGCGGGGCACATGCAGATCGGTTCGCTCACCGCGATGCTGTCCTACATCATGCAGATCCTGATGGCCGTGATGATGGCCTCGTTCCTGGCGATGATGGCCCCGCGCGCCGCGGTCTCCGCCGACCGGATCGGCGAGGTGCTCGACACCGAGTCCTCGGTGCACCCGCCGCGCCTGCCGCAGCCGTTCACCGACGACCCGGCCGTCGTCGACTTCCAGTTCGCCGAGTTCGCCTTCCCCGGCGCGGAGAAGCCGGTGCTGAAGGCCATCCGATTCCAGGTACGTCCCGGCGCCACCACCGCGATCGTCGGCTCCACCGGCGCGGGAAAGACCACGCTGATCAACCTCGTACCCCGGCTGATGGACGTCACCGACGGCGCGGTCTATGTCGGCGGCACCGATGTGCGCCATATCGACCTGGAGATATTGCGCTCACAGATCGGCCTCGTCCCGCAGAAGGCGTACCTGTTCTCCGGCACGATCGCGAGCAACCTGCGCTACGGCAACCCGCAGGCCACCGACGAGGAGCTGTGGCGCGCGCTGGAGATCGCGCAGGCCGCCGATTTCGTCCGCGAGATGCCCGAAGGGCTGCAAACCCCGGTGGCCCAGGGCGGCACCACCGTGTCCGGCGGTCAGCGTCAACGGTTGGCCATCGCCCGCGCGCTGGTGAAGAAGCCGAGGGTGTATCTGTTCGACGACTCGTTCTCCGCGCTGGACGTGGCGACCGACGCCAGGCTGCGGGAGGCGCTGAAGCCGGAGACCGCCGACGCCTCGGTCATCATCGTCGCGCAGCGCATCGCCACCATCCGGGACGCGGACCAGATCGTGGTGCTCGAGGACGGCGCGATAGCCGGCATCGGCACCCACGATCAGCTCCTGCGGGATTGTTCGGAGTACCGGGAGATCGTCGAGTCGCAACTTAGTGCCGAGGAGGCGCGATGAGACCCGGAATGCCGACCCCCGGCGCACCCGGCACCAAGGCGAAGTCGTTCGGGCCCTCGCTGAAACGACTGTTGCGCAGGCTCGCGCCGGAGCGGGTGCAGGTCGCGCTGATCGTCGCGCTCGTCATCGTCTCCGTGGTGCTGAACACCATCGGCCCCTACATCCTCGGCAAGGCGACCAACCTGGTCTTCGACGGCGTGGTGGGCAAACAACTGCCGTCCGGCGTGTCCAAGGACCAGGCGATCGAGGCCCTGCGGGCCAACGGCGACGACACCTTCGCCGACATGCTCGGCGCGATGAACGTGGTCCCGGGCGTCGGGGTGGACTTCGGCGCGGTCGGGCGGGTCCTCGCCCTGGTGCTGGCGCTGTACATCGGCGCGGCCGTCTTCGGCTGGTTGCAGGGCTACCTGCTCAACATCGTGATCAACCGCACGGTGAAGCGGCTGCGCAGCGATGTCGAGGACAAGATCCATCGGCTTCCGCTGCGGTACTTCGACTCCGCGCCGCGCGGTGACGTGCTCAGCCGCGTGACCAACGATGTCGACAACGTCTCCCAGAGCCTGCAACAGACCATGAGCCAGCTGCTGGTCTCGGTGTTCTCGGTGCTCGGCATCCTGGTCATGATGTTCTGGATCTCCTGGCAGCTCGCGGTGATCGCCCTGCTCACCGTGCCCGCCGCCATCGTGGTCACCGCGCAGATCGCGAAGCGGTCCAAGCCGCACTTCGTCGACCAGTGGAAGTACACCGGCCTGGTCAACGCCCAGGTCGAGGAGGCATACACCGGGCACGAGGTGGTCACCGCGTTCGGCCGCAACCGCGAGGTCGGCAAGGAGTTCGACCAGCGCAACGAGCAGCTCTACCAGGCCAGCTTCAAAGCGCAGTTCATCTCGGGCCTGATCATGCCCGCCATCATGTTCCTGGGGAACGTCAACTTCGTGCTGGTCGCGCTGGTCGGCGGCCTGAAGGTGGCCACGGGCAGTCTCTCGCTCGGCGAGGTGCAGGCGTTCATCCAGTACTCGCGCCAGTTCAGCCAGCCGCTGACCCAGCTCGGCGCGATGGCGAACCTGCTGCAGTCCGGCGTCGCCTCCGCCGAGCGGATCTTCGAGATCCTGGACGCCGAGGAACAGAGCCCCGACCCGGTGATGGCCGACGCGCGCCCGGTCGACCGCGGCCGCGTGGAGTTCGAGGCAGTCTCGTTCCGCTACGAACCCGACAAGCCGGTGATCGAGCGCCTGTCGCTGGTGGCTGAGCCGGGCCACGTGGTCGCGATCGTCGGCCCCACCGGCGCGGGCAAGACCACGCTGGTGAATCTGCTCATGCGGTTCTACGAACTGGACGCGGGCACCATCACCATCGACGGCGTCGACATCACCGAGATCACCCGCGACCACCTGCGCTCGCGCATCGGCATGGTGCTGCAGGACACCTGGCTGTTCAAGGGCACCATCCGGGAGAACATCGCCTACGGCAACCCGAACGCGAGCGAAGAGGAGATCCTCGCCGCGGCCCGCGCCGCCTACGTCGACCGCTTCGTGCACGCGCTGCCCGACGGCTACGACACGGTCATCGATGAGGAGGGCGCCGGCGTCAGCGCGGGCGAGAAGCAGCTGATCACCATCGCGCGCGCGTTCCTCGCCAAGCCGTCCATCCTCATCCTGGACGAGGCGACCAGCTCGGTGGACACCCGCACCGAACTGCTCGTGCAGCACGCCACCGCCGCCCTGCGCCGCGACCGGACCAGTTTCGTCATCGCCCACCGCCTGTCCACCATCCGCGACGCCGACCTGATCGTCGTCATGGAAGCGGGCCGCATCGTGGAACACGGCTCGCACGAACGCCTGCTCGATGAGCGCGGGGCCTATTACCGGTTGTACAACGCCCAGTTCGCTGGAGCTGTGTGATTTGGCCGCGCCTGCGGCGCGGCGTGGTCGAAGCTCGCGACCAGGTGCGCGGTGTAGTGGCTCGTTGTCGGCTCGGACCGAACGTGAGCCCGGCGGATGCTCGCTCTGGCTGCTCTTCGTTCGCAGGTGTGGGTGGGCCGGCGCTGGGCTCGTCAGGGGAGTCGCGCGCACGGCATCGTTGTCTCGGTGCGCTCGCACGGGCGCCGAAACAGCTCGCTCAGTCGGCCCGCACTCACGACCGTTTCCGGCCGAGGCCGAGGCGGTGGGACAGGCGGCTCATGAGCTGGGACATCTTCGACGGGAACGAGTTCGGTCCGGGGATGCGTACCGGGCGGACGCGGCCGTTGTGTAGTGCGGTGATCTTCCAGCCCTGGTCGGTGCGCACGGTCACCAGCGTTTGGCGGGACAGCCGGCGCTGGGGGAGGCGCGAGCGCCACGGCATCAGAACCGATGCCGTGCCGTGCACGATCGCCACGTCGGGGGTGACGAAGCGGATCGACTCCAGATCGCCGACCAGTGCCGACCCGGCCAGGACTCCACGGAAGAGCTTTTCGTGGTTGGCCTGATGCTCGCCGCGGCCGGTGGCTCGGGTGCCGTCGTAGGAGACGTAGTCGGAGTCCTCGGTGAACAGGGCGGCGTACGCGGCGGCGTCGTTATCGGTCCAGGTGCGCATCAGCTCGTCGAACAGGCTGCGCAGCGCGCGGTCGTCGGTGCGGTCGAGGGTCGCGTCCATGGGGGTGCCTTCCGGTGTTAAGATTCGACTATCGAAATGTAAGATAACAGAAAGATTCGAATGTCGAAAGAAGAGTTGATCGGCGCGATCGCGCAAGAGCTGCGGACGCTGCAGCAGAGTTTCGACGCCTTCGACGAGGCCGCGGCCGTTCGTCTGGGGTTGAACCGCACCGACCTGCGCTGCCTGGACATCGTGCTCGGCCGTGGCCCGTTGACGGCGGGGGAGCTCAGCGCCGCGCTGCGACTGAGTCCCGCCGCCACCACCACCGTCGTCGACCGGTTGACCCGGGCTGGATTCGTCTCGCGCGCACAAGATCCCGGTAATCGGCGGCGGATCCTGATCGAAGCCACCGCGCGGGCCGCCGAGGTGGCGCGAGAGATCTTCGAACCCGTGGGGAAGGCGGGCGCCGAGGCTCTGACACGGTTCGACACCGACGAACTGCGCATCGCACTCGACTTCCTGCGCACCGCGCTGCGGGTGCACCAGGAGCAAACCGAGCGTGTCTCGCGGTCGGGCGAATCATGCTGATGCCTGTGACGAGCAGTGGCCTGGTTCGGGCGGCGACCACCGAACTGCGAGGATAGCGGGGTGTCCGGTCCCGAATCCTTCTCCTTCACCCTCGGTACCCGCTTGGACGGACGGCACGGCCGGTCCGGTGTGATCGCCACGCCGCACGGGCCGATCGCCACGCCCGCCTTCATCCCGGTGGGGACCAAGGCGACGGTCAAAGCGGTGCTGCCGGAAACCATGCGGGAACTCGGCGCCCAAGCGCTGCTCGCGAACGCCTATCACCTGTACTTACAACCGGGCGCCGACATCGTGGACGAGGCGGGCGGGCTCGGCGCGTTCATGAACTGGCCGGGGCCGACCTTCACCGACAGCGGCGGTTTCCAGGTGATGTCGCTGGGCGTCGGTTTCAAGAAGGTGCTCGCGATGGAGGCGGTCGATGTGCGCAGCGACGACGTGATCGCACCGGGCAAAGAGCGGCTGGCCACCGTTGACGACGACGGCGTCACGTTCCGTTCCCACCTCGACGGCTCCGTGCACCGCTTCACGCCCGAGGTGTCGATGACCATCCAGCACCAGCTCGGCGCCGACATCATGTTCGCGTTCGACGAACTCACCACATTGCTCAACACCCGCGCCTACCAGGAACGATCGGTGCAGCGCACGCACGAGTGGGCGCAGCGCTGCATCGACGAGCACGAGCGGCTGACCGCCGCGCGCACGCACCGTCCCTACCAAGCGCTGTTCGCCGTCATCCAGGGCGCGCAGTACGAGGACCTGCGCAGGAAGGCATGCCGCGAACTGGAATCGATTCGCGGAAACGCGGGGACGGGATTCGACGGCTACGGCATCGGCGGCGCGCTGGAGAAGCACAATCTGGGCGCCATCGTCGGGTGGTGCAGTGACGAGCTGCCCGAAGACAAGCCACGCCACATGCTCGGCATCAGCGAGCCGGAGGACATCTTCACCGCCATCGAGAACGGCGCCGACACCTTCGACTGCGTCAACCCGTCGCGGGTCGCCCGCAACGCCGCCATTTACGTCGACACCGGTCGTTTCAACATCAACACCAGCCGCTTTCGCCGCGACTTCACCCCGATCGACGAGAACTGCGACTGCTACACCTGCGCCAACTACACGCGCGCCTACATCCATCACCTGTTCAAGGCCAAGGAGATGCTCGCGGCCACGCTGTGCACGATCCACAACGAGCGGTTCACGGTCCGCCTGGTCGACCGCATCCGCCACAGCATCGAGGGCGGCTACTTCGATGAGCACAAAGCGGAGACCCTGGGCCGTTGGAAAAGCAAGAAGGGCGCGGGGCGTGAGGCGGATCGGTGACTCTCCGATCGGCTCTCGTTGCCCGCGCCCTCCGTGGTGTGGCCGGGAACTTCGTCAGGTGTGCAGCGGATCCGCTTCGGTCGGTGCGTAGCTCGGTTCGCGCTTCTTGAGCAACGCGATCACCCGGTAGGTGATCGGGAGTACGAATACCTCGCAGAGGGTCTTCCAGATGAAGCCGACGATCACATAGTTGACGAACTGCTGCCAGGTATCGATGCCGATGGCGCCCGCGGCGATCGAGCAGAAGATCAGTGTGTCGGCGAACTCGCCGACGATGGTCGATCCGATCAGCCTGGCCCACAGGTATTTTTCCTTCGTCCGCTCCTTGATCAGCACCAACGTCGCGGAGTTCAGCAACTGGCCGACGAAGTACCCGGCCAGGCCCGCGATGACGAGCCGCGGCGTCGTCCCCAGGACGGTGCGGAACGCCTCTTGGTTGTCGTAGAAGCTCGCGGCGGGCAGCCGGATCGCGATGGCGAAACAGGCGACCGTCAGCAGCAGGGCGGCGAAGCCGTAGTAGATGGCCCGCCGGGTGGCGCGGAAGCCGTACACCTCGCTGAGCACATCGCCGAGGATGTAGGCCAACGGGAACAGGAAGAAGGCGCCGTCGGTGGCGATCGGAAGGATTTGCAGCGGCCCCAGCGACACCGACCGGTCGCCGAAGAACTCCACCCCCTTGGTGGCGCAGATGTTGGAAATGATCAGGGTTGCCGTGAACAGGGCCACGATCGGTGCGTAGTACCCCCGCGCTACCTGGGCAAATGCCGCATGGTCCGCGGGGCGTCCAGGCCCGCCGTGCTCTTGCGTGGTTTTCGACTCACTCACCCGCATCATCAAACCAGGTTGTGGAATACGCTGTAGCAATGACGAATCCCGGGGACTCCGACGAATGGTGGAAGCAGTACGGCGGCCAAGGCGTGTCGCCGGAGTCCGGGGCGCAGAGTTCGGTCCCGCAGTATCCGAGCCAGGAGCAGCAGCAGCCGTCGGGCTACCCGTCGGCGCCGCAGTACCCGGTGCAGCCGCCCTCGCAGCCGATGACGCCGCCTCCGCAGCCGCAGTACCCGTCCTACCAGCCGCCCGCGCAGCCCTACGCCCAGCCGCAGTACGGCTACCAGACGCCCTACCAGCCCTACGGAGTCCCGTCGCAAGGCACCAACGGCATGGCGATCGGCGCGCTGATCTCGTCGCTGGTCGGGTTCGTCACCTGCGGACTGGGGTCGATCGTCGGCATCATCCTCGGCGTGATCGCGTTGAACCAGGTCAAGCAGACCGGCCAGGAGGGGCGCGGCATGGCGCTCGCCGGCATCTGGATCGGGGTCGGCGCGATCGTGCTCGGCATCCTGTGGTTCGTCGTGGTGATCATCGCGGGGGCGACCAGCGCGTAGCGCAGCCGGTTACGGAAAAGCAGAAGGGGCGCACTCATTCGGGTGCGCCCCTTCCGCTTTCTTGCCCGCCGCGGCGGATCAGGCCTTCACGACCTGGGTGCCGCCGGCGAACTTGTCGTGCCAGCCCTGCTTGTTCGGGTCCTGCGAGATGGTGACCATGATGTAGATCGCCAAACCGAGCGAGACGAGGCCGCCGACGCACGGGATGATGTTGGCCGCGACGAAGATGTTGCGCTTCAGCGAGGTGGCCGGCTCGATCTTCGCGGCGCCGCCAGGGGCGAGCACCTTCAGACCGAGGATCTTCTTACCGAGCGTGGTGCCCTGCGAGGTCTCCATGCCGACGAAGTAGCCGAGCTGGACCAAGGTCCACACGATGCTGAGGCCGATGGTCAGGCCCAGCGAGTTGTTGAACAGGGTGTACAGGATGAGGTACGGGATGTAGAGGATGAGCGCGTCGATGACACGCGCGCCGATCCGGGTGCCGAGGTCGCCCGGCTGGCCACCGTAGTTGTTGAACCCCGGCTGCTGCGGGTACTGGCCGTACGGTTCCTGCCCATACTGCGGCTGCTGCCCGTATTGCGGCTGCTGCTGGCCGTACTGGGGCTGCTGACCGTATTGCTGCTGCTGGCCGCCGTGCTGAGGCTGCTGCCCGTACTGGGGCTGCTGGCCATACTGCGGCTGCTGCCCGTATTGGTCGCCCCCCTGTGGGTACGGCTGCCCGTACGGCTGCCCGCCCTGCGGATACTGGTTGGGGTCGTACCCACCGCTTGTCATAGTTGTTTGTCCTCGTCGATTGATCAGTAGTTGGACGATGCGTACGTTACGGACATGGGCTGCTTCGCAACAACCCGTCCACGTCGAATATCGACGGTTCGCGGGGTAGCCGCTCGGTGTCGAAACGCTCGAGTAGCTCGGACGACGATGTCGCGGTGAAGCCGAGCGAACCGGCCAGTGCCGACACTACTTCCTCCGGCGTGTTGCCGAGCGCCAATCGTTCGCGGAGTGTCACCGCCCCATCCCGTTTCGCCAGTCGCCGCCCTTCCGCGTTGAGCACCAGCGGCACGTGGGCATAGTGCGGCACCGGCAGATCGAGCAGCGTCGCGAGGTATGCCTGCCGCGGGGTCGACGGCAGCAGGTCGTCGCCGCGCACCACCTGGTCGATGCCCTGTGCCGCGTCGTCCACCACGACGGCGAGGTTGTAGGCGGGGATGCCGTCACCGCGCCGCAGCACCACGTCGTCGACCGGGCCACGGTAGCGACCGTGCAGCTCGTCGCGCACTTCGAACTCGGTGATCGTGGCGCGCAAGCGCAGTGCGGCCGGGCGGCCCTGCGCGCGCAGCCGTTCGCGCTCCACGGGGAGCAAGGTGCGGCAGGTGCCGGGGTAGGCGCCCATCGGTCCGTGCGGGGCCGTCGCGGCTTTCTGGATTTCTCTTCGGGTGCAGAAGCATTCGTAGGTGAGCCCGGCGGCGGTGAGGCGTTCGATAGCCGACTCGTATTGCGGCAGCCGATCGGACTGGCGGACCACGGGCCCATCCCAATCCACGCCGATCGCGGCGAGATCCTCCAGCTGCCGCTGCTCGGCGCCGGGACGCACTCGGTCCAGGTCGTCGATCCGCAGCAGGAAGCGGCGGCCGGTGCAGCGAGCGAACGCCCAAGCCAGCAGTGCGGTGCGGAGATTGCCCAGGTGCAGGTCCCCGGACGGGCTCGGCGCATACCGGCCCGCGCCCGGCTCACTCATGGGCTCGCCTGATTGACGATGAGATGCGCACGTCGGCCATGGTAGAAGTCACGGCGGTCAGCCGCGCAGACGCGGCCGCAGGTCGTCGTCCGCCGGTTCGCCGCCCGCCTCCAGCGTGGCGAGCAAGGCTCGGGCGTGGGCGACCAATCCGGGCAGGTCGATATCGTAGGGCGCGCGCTCGCCTTCGGGCCGGTATGCCGTCAACCGCGACACCGCGCGGGCGAGCAGTGTACGCGCTCCCTTCGGATTACCGCGCTGTATGTGCGTCAGACCGACAGCGAACTGCGCGAGCGCCTGCCACAGCATCCGCTCGGCGAACGGTCCGTTCTTCCACGCGGCCTCTAAAACCTCGTGTGCGTTGAATGCAAGTCCCTCGTCCAGCAGTTGCTGGGCGAAGGTCAAGGTTTGCTGGGGTGGAAGATCGAGATCGTCCGGAATTCGGGCAACTCCGGTGCTGCCGGCAGGCAGTGGACGCCCGAGGCGGTCGCGCGGACGGGCATTACGGGCGCGACCTGCGTCGTCTCGATCGCGTTCGACCATAGGCTCCATCATGCACGGCCGCCGCTCCTTCGTCGACGCGGCCTCCGGAGGGAGGTGAATTGTCGGCCGATAACAGAGCAATCACATCCGTTAAAAACATTGTGGTACGTCAGTGTTTGGAATGAATGCCGGGAGTTGGCAATGTTCCCGCAACTCCGTTGCTTCGCAAACGTGTGTGGTTGCGATGATTGAATAGGCAAGAGCCGGGCAAACTTTCGAAGGACCTGCTAGTGTTACCGCGCGGGGACAGGCCCCGCGCGAGGTTAATTTCCTCTCGAACTCGATGTGCGATATCGACGCACCGGGAAAGTGTGCTCCGGCACGGGGTGCACCACGGGATTCGGCTTTCCAGTCGGGTACCGATGCTAGCTGGAACGATGTCAGGAGAAATCTCGCTCTCGACGCAGCAAAGGAGCTAGTGCCGTGGAGGTTGATTGGACGGGCGCTGTGTGGCGCAAGAGCACATACAGCGGTCCGGATGGGAACTGCGTGGAAGTCGCTTTTCTCGTCGACGGCAATGTCGCGGTTCGTGACACCAAGGACAGTGGACGTGGCCCGGTCTTGGCGTTTGCGCCGGGCGAGTGGGATGCATTCCTAGTGGGGGTCTCGACGGGAGAGTTCCGGCGCGGCTGAGTCACGCCGGAATCGCCTGAACAAGGCAAAGCGGGCCCCGGGTCGCATGGACTCGGGGCCTTCGCGGTTTTCTGTGCGGATTGTGCGCCGGCGCGGGTGGCCGCCGGATCATCGGTGCCCGGAACCGTTCCCGTTTCCGTTCGCCCGTTCCTGCACCTTGCGCAGCACGGCGAGCTGCTTGCGTTCCTCTTCGTGCTCGAGCTCGAAGTGCTTGACGCTCTCGTCGCGCGGATCCGCGCGCAGGAAGCTGCCGGTCCCCGGCTTGCCCGCCGCGCCGAGCCTGCTCATCTTCTTCGGCACGGGGGCGCCCTGGTAGTCCAGCGGAACCGGGTGGCCGTGCTTGTCCACCGGCCCCAGCGGCTGGTGCACCTCGATGTACTCGCCGTGCGGCAGGCGCTTGATCACGCCGGTCTCCACGCCGTGCTCGAGCACCGCGCGGTCGCTGCGTTGCAGGCCGAGGCAGATGCGGTAGGCCAGGAAGTAGGCGATCGGCGGTGCGAGCAGGATGCCGATGCGGCCTGCCCAGGTCGTCGCGTTCAACGAGATCTGGAATTTGTAGGCGATGATGTCGTTGACGCACGAGAGCGTCAGCACCACGTAGAAGGTGATCGCCATCGCGCCGATCGCGGTGCGAACGGGCACGTCACGGGGGCGTTGCAACAGGTTGTGGTGTGCGCCGGTGTCGCCGGTGAGCCGTTTCTCGATCCAGGGGTAGGCGATGAGGACGGCGAACACCAGACCCATGAGCATGGCGACCCAGAAGACGGCGGGCACGGTGTAGCGGCCCAAATACAGCTCCCACGGCGGCATCAAGCGCGCCATGCCGTCGGTCCACATCATGTACATGTCCGGCTGGGAACCCGCGGAGACCTGCGACGGGTTGTATGGCCCCAGGTTCCAGATCGGGTTGATCTGGAAGAGTCCGCCGAGCAGGCCGACGACGCCGAGGGTGAAGGCGAAGAACGCGCCCTGGTCGGCGGCGAACACCGGCACGATCCGGGCGCCGACCACGTTGTTCTCCGTGCGGCCCGGGCCGGGGAACTGCGTGTGCTTCTGATACCACACCAGCGCCACGTGCGCGGCGATCAGCGCCAGGATGATGCCCGGGAACAACAGCACATGCGCGATGTAGAGCCGCGGGATGATGATGTCGCCGGGGAAGTCACCGCCGAACATCAGCCAGTGCAGCCACGTGCCGATGATCGGAATCGAAATCGTGATCCCGGAGAACGCGGCGCGCAGGCCCGTGCCCGACAGCAGGTCGTCGGGCAGCGAGTAACCGAAGAAGCCCTCGAACATCGCCAGGATCAGCAGCAACGAGCCGATCACCCAGTTCGCCTCACGCGGCTTGCGGAACGCGCCGGTGAAGAAGATCCGGAACAGATGCACGATGATCGACACCGCGAACAGCAGCGCCGCCCAGTGATGCACCTGCCGGACGAACAGACCGCCGCGGACCTCGAAGGAGATGTTCAGCGCCGTCTCGTACGCCCGCGACATGGTCACGCCGCGCATCGGCTGGTAGGAGCCGTTGTAGACGACCTCCGTCATGGACGGGTCGAAGAACAAGGTCAGGTAGACGCCCGACAGCAGCAGGATGATGAAGCTGTAGAGCGCTATCTCGCCGAGCAGGAACGACCAATGCGTCGGGAAGACCTTGTTGATCGACCGCTTCACGAACGCGGCGGCCTTGTACCGCTCGTCCGCCTCATCGGCTTGGTTGGCGATTTTGCGAGCTAGATCTATAGCCATGGCCGACACCCCGCCTGGGTGAGTGGTATCCGGGTCCTACTACAGACGGTAGCAGAGCCGCGTGCCGGAATCGATGGGATTTTCCGGACGGAATTGTGGAACAAGATCATTCACATTGCCCGGCCCCGCGGACGTGACCGGATCCGAGTCGATATCGTTTTACTCGTGAGCGCGATGGCACCGCAGGACGCGACGATGTATTGGCTGTCCGAACGCACGCGCAACGACCTCTTTCTGTTGTATTGCTTCGCCGATCGCGGCCTCCCCACGGAGGAACTGCGCGCCGCCGTCGCAGAACGCAGCGCGCGCATCGCCGACCTACGGGTCCGGCTGCGCGAACTGCCCGTCGACCTCGATTACCCGCGCTGGACCCGATGCGAATTCGGCGCCGAGCAATTCATGGAACACGAACTGCCGGACCGCGATTGGTCGTGCTTGCTGGAGGCGCTCGGCGACCTGCTCGGCACCGGCGTCGATGCCGCCGTGCACCCGTGGCGGCTGCATGTGTTCCGTGCGATCCAGGACGCGCCCGGCCTGGAAGGCGAGCCCGCGCTGGTGGCGGTGCTCCAGATGTCCCATGCCCTGGCCGATGGGCGGCGGGCCGCCGCGATCGCGCGGGCGCTGTTCACGGAGGCTCCGCCGGTGTCCGACGGTGGAGTCCAAGCGGCGGACGAGTGCGCGAGCGCGCCGGGATCGTGGCGGCGGGGTTCCGCGTGGTGGCCGTCCACGCGAGATTTCGCGGCACGGGGGCGGGCGATCGGCGAGGCGGTGCCGTCAAGCCTGTCGTCGGCCGGGGTGCTGGTGAACTCGGCGATCGGCGTACTGCGTGCGCCGGTTCGGATAGCCGTCACAGCTATGCGCGGCTACCAGGCGTTTCGCGCGCAGCAGCGGCTGGCGGATCTGACCGCGTCGGGCGAAGTGCCGCCGCCCGCAGATGGTTTCCTCCCAACCGTGCTGAACAGATCTTCCCCGCAGGGCATTTCGCGACACGAAGCGCGGATGCTGGTGTTCCCGTCCGCCGACGTGCGGGTGCCGGGCCGCACCGTCACGGTCGTCGTCCTGACCGCGGTGTCGCTGGCGCTGGCCCGCTACCTGGCCGAGCGTGGCGAGCCGGTGGAGCGGCTGGGTGCGCAGGTGCCGATGGCTCTTCCCGAGGCAGCTCGCCCGCGCAACAACTATCGCAGCCTCGGCGTCGATCTCTTCGTCGACGAACCCGATCCGCGCCTGCGCGCCGACAAGATCGCCGCCGCGCTCGCCGACCGGCGGGTCCGCGCGCTGCACCCGCTGCTGGCCGCGCAGGATCGGGTCACCGCGGCCATGCCGGCCCCGCTGCTGCGGCGGGACGTGGATCGCTACCCCCTCGACACCGTCCCCGACTCGATCGCGGGCCACACGGTGGTCTCCAGCGTCGATCGCGGCCCAGCCGATCTGTCCTTCGGCGGTGGCGCCGTGCGTTTCACGGCCGGGTTCCCGGCCCTCGGCTCCGTCATGCATCTCACCCACGGCGTGCACGGCCTCGGCGACACCGTCACCATCTCGCTGCACGCCGACCCGGCCGTGCTGCCCGACCTGGACGCCTACGCCGCCCACCTCGGTGCCGCGCTGCGCGAAGCCCACCGCACGCGGGTCGAGGCGTCGCCATCGGTGTGACGAGCCCGCCGGTCAGGAACGGGCGAGGGCGGGCTGCGCCGCGGCCTGGTGCACCTCGGCGGAGATCTTGATGTCCAGTTCGAGCCGGGTGGCGTTGATGACCGAGCGTTCTTCCTCGACAGTGTTCTCGATCGCCCGCGACCACAGCGCCTGGATCTCGGTGATCTCTTCGGCGGTGGCCTCGCCGTCGAGTTCGATCCGGCGGCGCTGTGAACTGATGTTCAGCGCCGCGGTGAGCGTGCGCATCAGGTCCTCGCAGCGATTGGGGATCTTGCGATGCGACAGCACGCGCAGGTTGCTGATGTAGCCGCGCGAGCCGGTGATGAGCTGCCGGATCTCCGCGTCGACGTCATCGAGTTCGTCGGCCTCCCAGTGCTCGCAGTGCAGCAACTGCTGGCGGACATCGCTCGAGATGGACAGCACGGACGACACCGCGGTCAGCACCGATTCCCGCCGCCACTTGTCGTGCTCACGCCGCTCGGCCGCCGCGTTGGTCGCCTCCACGGTGCGCTGCGCCGCGTCCAGCGTGACCCGGTTCCGCTCGTCCGCGGCGGTGAGCGCCGCCCGGTTCGTGCGGTTGTTGACCAGCACGCCGACCAATGCCGCAATGGCAACGATGAGAGAACCGAAGAGCGGAAGCCACTGAGTCACGGAGAAGATCATTCCATCGGAATGGGAAGTCGCACAGCCCAGATCGGGCGAATCCGGCTCGTCCGGCAACTCGGGAGGAAATCCGACGGTGGACCGGCGTCAGCCGCGCGCGGCGCCGTCCGGCCACACGACGTCGACCGGCACGCCACGCTGACGCGCGAGTTCCACCACCGTCCCCGTGCCCGCCTTCTGCCCGGCATCGCCATCCCACACGGCGACCAGCCGGTCGACCGACCCGACCACCGCATCGTTGGCTGCTTCGTACGCTTCACGACCCGCGTTGTCGAAATCCATCACCCGCACCTGGGCCGCGCGCCGCACCAGCTCGTCGAACAGCTCGGCGTGAACCGGCTTCACCTTCCGCTCCCGGTAATCGCGGGACGGCAACACGACTTCGAGCCGACCACCCGCATCGAGTACCGCCCGCGCGAACACCGAATCGGCACCGCGCGCAAGGCAACTCACTCCGATCAGCTCGCTCGGATCGTGCTTGTCCAGCAGCGAACGCACCGCGTCGTACACCAACGGTTCAGTAGCCGCGGTGATGTTCATATGCCCGGTGACACCGATCCGCACCATGCGATGTGCTCTCCTATGCTGTCGCGGCAACCAGCGGCCGCATCCGCTCCGCGGTTCGACGACCGCGCCGAACCGCCCGTGTGGTTGTATACCTTCGCTGATCTCCTCGCGACATGGTTGGCGCTGATGCCGAACCGCGTCGAGGCTCGGCACTGTTGCAGCTGTGGCATCGGTCGGGCACCAGCAACCCGCGGCCGAAGGGACAGTCGGCATAGTCACGCAGATCCCCGACCCCAGCGTCCACACGGCCGCGATGGCGCTGGACTGCCTGCCGGGCGTGTGGCAGGCCAAGATCGTCATGCGGGCCACCTGGGACACCGGTACGAGCGAGGGACGCAAAGAAAGCGGGCCCGCCATCCTCCAGTGCTAAGTTCGCTCCGATGAAGCTGCTTGTTGTCAGTAGCGGCCCTGCTACGTGGTCGACTCGCTGGTTTCTGTTGCGCAGGGGGGACGCGGCCCTCGCATGTCGGCCTTCAGCGGCCCACCGATGACAATGCAGCGTGGCGGCCTGCTCGTAGACGTTGCCATTGGGGCGCTGCGCTCACGGATGCTTGCATCGGTGGCCCTGGATGGTGGGGAACGGGCTTCGCCCGGGCATCTTCTCAGTGCGTTCGGCCCCCGATGAGAAAAGGCCTGGTCGGAACGGGGTAAACCGTCCTGACCAGGCCCTTCTCTGGCGGAGGATAGGGGATTTGAACCCCTGAGGGCGTTAACCCAACCCGCGTTCCAGGCGAGCGCCATAGGCCACTAGGCGAATCCTCCGTGGAGCAGCATACCGGTAGCCCCCGGCCGGTCGCCAAATAGGTGGGGTGACGTGGGTGAAGTGCCTGGTCGCGTGGGGGTGGTGGACCCGGAGGATGGGTTTGTGGGCCGGAGGCGCTACACTGGCCGACGGATCCCGCGCGGCGCGCATCCTGTGAACCCCCCCAGGGCCGGAAGGCAGCAAGGGTCAACGGGCTCTGCCGGGTGCGCGGGGTCCCCTTTCGAAGGGCTTGCGGGGCGGCTCGCCTGCGTCGAGCCGGTGGGGCAGCGGTCCCCGCATTCCATCCCCGGATAACGCCTCCAATTCCGGGCGCCGCACGGGTAACGTGAACACCGTCCGCGGATGCACGTGCGTCTGCACGGACAACCTGTTCGGTCGCCGCCGCACATCGGTCCGGCCAACCCATCGTCCCTTCGCTGCTTGAAAGGCTGCCCAGGATGCCCCGGCAAACGCAGATCGGTTTGATGAGCCATGAGGAGCTCGTGCTCGAGCACGACACCCAGACCGCGAACTACGCGACGCTCAAGACCGAGAAGCTCACGCTGGACCTGACCAGGGGGAAACCTTCGCCGGAGCAACTCGACCTGTCCGCCGGACTGCTGAACCTGCCCGGCGACGGCGATTTCCGCGACGGCACCGGCACCGACTGCCGTAACTACGGTGGCCTGCACGGTCTCCCGGAACTGCGCGCCATCTTCGGCGAGCTGCTCAACATCCCGGTGGACAATCTGCTCGCGGGCAACAACGCCAGTCTCGAGCTGATGCACGACGTGATCACTTACGCGATGCTGTACGGCACCAATGATTCCGAGCGTCGCTGGGCCGCCGAGGACACTCTGAAGTTCCTGTGCCCGGCCCCGGGCTACGACCGGCACTTCGCGATCACCGAGGCGCTCGGCTTCGAGATGATCCCGATCCCGATGCGCCACGACGGCCCCGACACCCACGCCATCGCCGAGCTGCTGGCGAGCGACCCGCAGATCAAGGGCCTGTGGGCGGTGCCGAACTACTCCAACCCGACCGGCGTCGTCTTCTCCGAAGACGTTGTCCGCGAACTCGTCTCGATGCCGGCGGCGGCGCCCGACTTCCGGCTGTTCTGGGACAACGCGTACGCGGTGCATCCGCTCACCGACACGGCGGCCCCGGTGATCGACGTGCTCGGCTTGGCCGCCGCCGCCGGAAACCCGAACCGTCCGTTGGTGTTCGCCTCCACCTCGAAGATCACCTTCGCGGGCGCGGGCGTGAGCTTCATCGGTGGTTCCACCGCGAATCTGGACTGGTATCTGAGCCACGCCTCGAAGAAGAGCATCGGCCCGGACAAGATCAACCAGCTGCGCCACCTGCGCTTCTTCGGCGATGCCGACGGCGTGCGCGCGCACATGCAGAAGCACCGCGCCATCCTGGAGCCGAAGTTCGCCTTGGTGCTGAAGATCCTCGAGGACCGCCTCGGCGCGTCCAAGGTGGCCTCCTGGACCGAACCCAAGGGCGGCTATTTCATCAGCCTGGACGTGCTGGAGGGCACCGCGGCGCGGGTGATCGCCCTCGCCAAGGAGGCGGGTATCGCGCTCACCGCGGCCGGTTCGGCCTTCCC
This sequence comes from Nocardia implantans, assembly GCF_035544775.1. NCBI lineage: Bacteria > Bacillati > Actinomycetota > Actinomycetes > Mycobacteriales > Nocardiaceae > Nocardia > Nocardia implantans. Next base: position 833,134 of record NZ_JAYKYQ010000001.1, read on the forward strand.
GTACCGCAACGATCCGGAGGACAAGAACATCCGCATCGCGCCCAGCTTCCCGAAGCTGCCCGAGCTCGAGAAGGCGATGGACGGCCTGGCCACCTGCGTGCTGCTGGCCGCCACCGAGAAGCTGCTCGGCAAGTAGGACCGCGAACGACTGACCGCCCGGCACGGCTTCCGTGCCGGGCGCTGTCATCTGTGTCGAAAGCCGGTGGCGGCGTCGGCACGCGGCCTATCCGGTTTCCAGCAGTTCCTTCAGCCGCGCCAGATCCGCGCGGTTGGCCCGCCGGATGGCCGCTTCCAGCACAGGCGCGGTCAGCTTCCGGAAACCCTTCGGCTCGCCGCGGTTGCGCAGCGTCATCCTGGTGCCGCCTTCCGGCGTATCGGCCCAGGTGTAGGTCGTCTCCATCGGAAACGGCCCCTGTGCGGTGCGCATCACCAGCAGGACGCAGGGCGTGTAGTCGACCACCTCGTAGGTATAGGTCAGCCTGCCGCCCAGGAAGTGGGCGACGAACGTCATCCGCGAGCCGACGCGCAGCGGAGGTTCCGTTTCCCAGGTGACGCTGTGGATGCGCGAGTACCACGCGGGCGCGTGCGCCGGATCGGCCGAATACGCGGCGACCAGCTCGCGTGATCGGTCGATCACGACGTCGGTCACCACATCGACGGCCATCGGCCGGGTCAGCGCGGTTTGTGCGCGAGGACGGCGAACATGGTCACCGAGAGGTGGATGTCGCCGCTGGCGGCGCCCGCCGCGAGGTCGGCGAGCAGTTGCTCCCGCTCGGCCTCGGTGATCGCGCCGCGCGCGACCGCCATCGCGGAGATCCTGGTGATCAGCGAGCCCGCGCCGACGCGGCGGTCCTGCACCAGAGCCTCCGAGCCGATGTCGTCGACCACCAAGCCCGCTTTGGTGAGCAGACCGGGCAGACGACGGCCCGACAGCGGATTGGTGGTGGCCGACACGAGCGTGTCGATCACCTCGCGGACGACCCGCCGGTCACCGGGGTGCACGATCGCGGTGTCCCAATCGCTGTCCACCACGACCACGCGGCCACCCGGACGCAGCACGCGCGCGATCTCGTTGGCCGCGCGGCCCGGGGCGGTGAGGTGCTGGAAGACGCGCTCGCACAGGACGGCGTCGAAGCTGTCCGCGCCGAACGGCACGCCGTAGGCATCTCCGGAGTGGAATCTGGCCGTGGAGCCGGCCTGGGCGGCGCGGCGCTCGGCGGAGGCCAGCAGCTGCGGGTCAGGTTCGACGCCGACCGCGCTGCCGTCCGGGCCGACCGCCTCGGCGAAGGTGATGACCTCCGATCCGGTACCGGAGCCGATGTCGACGGCGTGTTCGCCGGGCCGCAGCGCGAGCGCTTCGTGCGCCCAGGTGCGCAAGCGGCGGATGCCCGGCAGCGCGGCCTGGAGGTCGCGCACGTCGACGAGTTGGTCCTGACCTGCTCGGTCGAATCGATCGGGGCGCAATGCGTAGGTGTTCATGGGCCCGTGTCCATCCCTGGCCGTTGGCGTCGTCTTGGTGGGGGTCGCCGTCGTCTGAGGCATGGCCTGGAGCCTACGCGGCAGGTCGTCTACCCGCGCGTAGGCATTGTGAGTTGAGTCACTATGCAGGCCCGGCGGCGGCGACCCGGGTGCTGCCGCACCGTCGGCTCCGGTGAGATGATCGACCCGTCCCAGCACACCGAGCAGGAGGTAGGGCATGACGCGCACGCTGTGCTTGGCGCAGGACGCCGAAGCGGACCGGCTACTGACCGAGGACCATTTCGCCACGCTGCTCGGCATGCTGCTGGATCAGCAGTACCCGATGGAGCACGCCTTCCGGGGCCCGAAGAAGATCGCCGACCGGATGGGCGGGTTCGACATCCAGCGCATCGCCGAGGCCGATCCGCAGGAGTTCGAGGAACTCGCCGCGACCCCGCCCGCGATCCACCGCTACGGCCGGTCCATGGCCAGGCGTGCGCAGGAGCTGGCTCGCTACGTCATCGAGCACTACGACGGCAAGACCGAGAACATCTGGACCGCGGGCGACCCCGACGGCAAGGAGGTGCTGCGGCGGCTGCGCGAACTCCCCGGCTACGGCGAGCAGAAGGCGAAGATCTTCCTGGCCCTCCTGGGCAAGCAGCGGGGCGTGCGGCCGGAGGGCTGGCGCGCCGCGGCGGGCGCGTACGGCGACGAGGGCTCGCGCCGTTCGGTTGCCGACGTCACCGACGCCGAATCCCTGGCGCAGGTAAGGGAATTCAAGAAGCAGGCGAAAGCGGCGGCCAAAGCGAAGTAGTTCCGTGCTCGTAACTCCCCGGTTGCCTATTTGAAATCGCCCTGCGTTTTTTCCTCGTTCTCGCAGAGCCGTTGCCCGATGCTTTTGGCTGGTACGGCTCCACCTGAGATGAGGGATTGCAGGACATGAGGATGAGGAAGCTCGCCGTGGTGGCGGCGCTGGTGACCATTGCGACCGGAGTGGCCGCTGGTACATCCGGCGCTGCCCCGGCGGAAGAAAGTACGGAAAGCGCGATCAATTTCACCGCGCACGCGACCGATACCCAGTCGATCATCGAAATCGACGCGGGCTCGCTGGTGGTCGAGAACGAGGTGCTGGAGGTCAAGGCCTCCAACGGTACCGTCCTCGCGGCGCAGCCGCTGAGGTTTCAGCTCGAGGACTTCGAATTCCCCATCGCGGCAGCGGTTTCCGGCCGCACCGCCACGCTGACGCCCGTGTTCGACCGGGAACACGCGGTCTACAAGCCGGTGGCCCTCCCGTACGAGGACAAGGCGCCGTGGAAGACCGAGTACGACCGTGAGGTCGCCGCTTGGACTCGCCTGACCAGCACGATCTCCGCCGGAGCCACCATCGGAACGCTCGTCGGCGGCCTGGCCGGCGGCGCCATCGGCTGCGTGCTCGGCGGCATCGCGGGCGCGACCGTCGCCTCCGCAGCGATCGTCGGACTGTTCGGCGCGTTCATCCCTGCCGCGGCCATCGGCTGCCTCGGCGGCATCATCGCCGTCGGCGCGCTCGGCACGCTGGCGGGCCAGATCCTGGTCACCGCTCCGGTGGCGGTCGCCGCCGCGATCCAGTACTTCGCGACGATCAATCAGCCGTTCGTCGCTCCGAAGTAATCCTTCCGCGTGAAAAGACTCCGCTCCGTCCGGGTTCCGGGGAGCGGGGTCTTTTTGTGTGCTCGCGACCTGGGGAAACAATGTGCGGGTGCACACAACGGCGCGTCGAGGGTTGGTGTGTCATGGATATCGGTGTTAATTTAAATGACATGTCTGCCGGCCGATCGAACCTCCTGCGCGTCACTTACGTGACCGCCGCGCTGGGTCTGCGGCTGCCGTTGACACGCGAACTGTGTCGTCTCTCTTGCTGCAGCTGAGCTGTTTTTCCTGCTCGTTTGCTGCCTCGCCGCCCATGTAGGCACGTCCCGTTCGATTACGGGACTTCAGCAAGGATCTGCACAATGTCCCTTCCCACCCTCGAACGATCCGTCTCCAGGGTTGCGGGCAGCCGTACCCGCGTCCAGCGCCCGGTTGTCGCCCCCGAACTGCGCATCGGCGACAACCCGGCGGCCGCGGTGCTGCGCGCCGCGACCGGTGGCCCCGTCTCCCGCGACAACGCCGCCCGCACAACGGGTTTGAGCATCGCCACGGTCAACCGCCAGGTCTCCGCCCTGCTCGCGGCCGGCCTGCTGCGGGAGCGCCCCGACCTGACGGCCTCGGGTGCGGTAGGACGCCCCCGCGTCCCCTTCGAAATCGATCACGAGGCGTACCTGACCATCGGCATCCACATCGGCGCCGCGGTCACCAAGATCGTCGCCGCCGATCTGCGCGGCCGCATCCTCGGCGGCCTTGCCATCGCCACCCCGCAGACCGGCCAGGAATTCGCCACCGTCACCGTCGCCCGCAGCGCGAAGGCGTTCCTGCAGCGCTGGCACCGGCGCAAGGCGCTGTGGGCCGGCGTGGCGATCGGTGGCCGGGTCGACCCGCTGACCGGCGTCGTCGACCACCCGAAGCTGGAATGGCGTGGCGCGCAGGTCGGTTCGGTGCTCGGCGAGGTGCTGGAGTTGCCCGTCTCGGTGGCGCCGCACGTCGAGGCGATGGCGGGCTCGGAGCTGTTGCTGCCCACAGTCGAGCCGAAGGACCAAGCCCGCGTCGAGCGCGGCAGCAGCCTGTACTTCTACGTGCGTGAGACCGCCGGTATCGCAGTGACTTTGGACGGTCGCGTGCACACGCCGAGCAACGGCCCCGGCTCGATCGCGCACCTGCCGACGGGTTCGGACGTGGAATGCGCCTGCGGGCGGCGTGGCTGCTTGGAGGTGACTGTCGGTGATCGGTCGCTGCACTCCAGGGCCGTCGGCCGCGGCATCATCCCGGCGCACAACGGGACCGCGGGCTCGACCATCGCGGATCTGTACCGCGCCGCGGAGGCCGGTTCGGAATCCGCGCGCGAGCTGCTCGCCGAGCGGGCCACCATCCTCGGCCACACCGTGGCGATGGTGCGCGACATGCTCAACCCCGATCGGGTCATCCTCGGTGGCCAGGCGTTCACCGGCTACCGCCCCGCGGTCGCGCATGTGGCGCGGGCGTTCAACCAGGGTTCGACGCTGCCGCCCACCGATATCCGGATCAGCGGATTCGGCGGCAAGGTCCAGGAATACGCCGCCGTGGTGACCTCGCTCAGCGTCCTCTACGCCGATCCGCTGGCCGCGATCCGGCGCACCGCGGCGATCGACTGAGCAATACGACGAAAGGGCGACCGGACACCCTGTCCGGTCGCCCTTTTCGTGCGTCTACGGCGTCTATCGATGCGGGTCGCCCGCGGTCGCGAACAGGCCCTCCAACGCCGTGATGAAGAACGGGAAGTGGCTTGCGAAGCGTTGCAAGTTGCGGTCGCGTTCGAAGCCGCCGAACCAGTAGAGGCCGGGTTGCGCGTCGGCCGAGGGATCGAGGTCGCGGAAGACACGGATCCAATTGTCGGCACGCGCGCCGAGCACCGTGAACGGCAGGGCGCGGGAGAACACCGTCTCCTGGTCGATCGGCGGGATCTGTTCGCGCCGAATGTTTTCCAAGCCACGCTGCAACGCGCGGATCTGCCGGGCGAGTTCCAGGCCTCTGGCCGTACGCACCGGCAGGTACTTCGGTGCGAGCAGGGTCGCGACACCGCCGAGCGCGATGGCGACACCGACCAAGGCGTGTCCGGAAGTGAGCGCGAGCGCCACGGTCACCGCGACGCCGGCGGCCACCAGCGCCCCACCGAGCCACACCGCGAGCCCGGGACGGCGGCGATCGAGGAAATTGCCGCGGGCGACGGCGTCGGCGATCATGGCGGCGCGGACCGGACCGGAGGCAACGCGCCCCGGCTTGCGCAGCTCGCCCAGTGTCACCGCGTCGGCGCCGGAGGGCAGCAAGGCCTGGTAGACCGCCTTCTCGTAGTCGCGCAGCTGATCGTCGGGCGTATTCACCCGGGTGATCCGCCAGTCGCTGTCGCTGAGCGGCGCGATCCGGATGTACCGGCGCACCGCGAGATCCACCACCGTTGCGGCGATGTCGACCGGATCGACAAATCCGTCCAGCAGCAGACCGGCCTCGCCGGGCAGCGCCCCATCGGGGGAGGTGAACTGCACTCGATCGCCTTCGCGCAGCAGCGGGTCGATCGTCTCCGAACCACCGCCCACGGTCGAGTCGTTGCGGCGGGCGCGCAGCGCGAAGGCGACCAGCCCCGCCAGCGCGAGCAGCAGCACGCCGAACGCGACGAGCACCGGGGCGGTGATCGCGAACGCGCCCGCGTCGTCGCCGCCGCGCACGTCGGCGTTGCTCGGCACGGTGCCGGGCGGCAGCTGCAGCGTCAGGTCGATCGCGTCGCCCTTGTGCAGGTCGGTCTGCTCGAGGAAGAGGACGCCGTCGGACTCGATCTTGACGTCGGCACACGGCCTGGTGTTGCCGGGCGGGCCGAGTTTGCAGTCCACGATGCCCATTTCGAAGCTCGGGCTGATCAGCGAGGCGCTGATGGACGCGATGTCGGCGCCGAGCACGCCGAGCCAATGGAACACCTGAGTGCCCGGCGCGTCGCTGACGGTGTTCCGCACGGAGTACTGGAAGGTGGACTCGCCCGGCCGCGCCTCGATGGTGAACTGGTCGTTCGCGACGGTCGCGGTCCCGGCGCCCTCGGTGTTCACATCGGTGACCCGGAAGACGCGCTCGGCGTCGTCGCTCACCTTCAGCCGCAGTGGAAGCGACATCCGGAACGATCCGTCCGGCGGCACCGAGATCTGTTCGACGACTTCGAGGACACCCTCGCGATTCAGCTTCAGATCGGCGGTGATGGTCACGCCGTCGGGCGCGGGCTCGGCCTCGGCGACCGGGGCCGCCGCGAACATTGCCGCGACGGCGAGAAGCAGCGCGCCTAGGGCGGCCCCCCGAAAAGTCAGCATGGCTGCCTACTCTAGACAGCTTGCTATCCTGCGTCAGCGGCTGTCGGCGATCACTGAGACGAGGGGGTACGGGGGCGTGACACAACCACCGTACGGACACGGACCGGTCCCGCACCAGGGGCGTCCGGTTCCTCCGCCGCCCGGCTACGGTGCGCCCCATGGACCGCGTCCCGGTTACGGTCCGCCACCTGGATACGGCCCGCCTCCCGGTTACCGTCCGCCGCCGGGATATGCCCAGCCCGGTTACGGTCCGCCACCCGGTTACAGCCCTCCGGTCCCGCCGCCGATGCCCTATGGGCCGCCCGGTCGGCCTCCCTACCCGCCGCAGCGCAAACGCGGTGGCGGCGGATGGGTGGCGCTGCTGGTCGTCGTCGTTTTCCTGGTCGCGGCGGGGCTGGTGCGCAACGCGATCTCGGTGGGGCGCGGCGACAGCGACGCGTCCGGCCCGCGTCCGAGCTTCACGTTCGACGCCCAGCCGGACGGCGCGACCGGTCCCTCGGAGACCGGTGCCAACCCGCTGCTCACCGATCCGAGCGCGACACTCGTTCCGGCGCGGTGCGATTACTCGCCGTGGGGCACCCAGGTCGACGCCGCCCGCAAGTTCTTCGAAAGCGCCGCGTCGTGCCTGGAGTCGGCATGGAAACCCGTGCTGCGCAAGGCGAACCTGCCGTTCCAGCCTCCGGCGCTGAACGTCAGCGCGACCACGGCGGGCATCACCACACCGTGCACCGGCTCGACCAGCAATTTCGCCGCGTTCTACTGCCCGGCGAACAAGACCATCTACATGCCGATCAGCCAGTTGCAGACGGAGTACTTCAAGGACAACTGGGTGGTCTACCTCTCGGTGTTCGCGCACGAGTACGGACACCACGTGCAGGCGATGTCCGGCATCTTGCGCAAGGCCAACAGCGAGCGGGCCGACGCCGGGCCGCGCACCGCCAAGGGACTGGAATTGTCCCGTCGAGTCGAATTGCAGGCCAATTGTTTCGACGGCATGTACCTCTCATCGTCGTCGAGAGGCGGCTCGCTGACCGATCCGCAGCTCACCGTGGCCCGCAAGGACGCCTATGGGCGCGGCGACCAGGCCGGGGACATGCGCGACCACGGGACCGCCGAGAACGGCGGTCAGTGGTTCGAGACGGGCTTGGACAAGAACCGTGCGGCGCAGTGCAATACGTTCACCGCGTCGGCGAGTTCGGTGAGCTGACATGGGCCGCGCGGTGTGCGGCCGGGCCATGCCGTGATCCTCGCCAGCCCGTTGCTGCTGCCCCGGCGCGAGGATTCCGCACCCGCACCCGTCCTTCGTTCCGGGAGACGGTCTCCAGCGCGAGCATCGACGCTGGTGATGGCTTGCCGAGGCGGTAGAGCGCCCACGTCGACGCCCCCGCCCATCGCTACGGCTCGCTGAGGGCGGAAGCCCGTGGCGGCCGAACGAACCATCTCGGATCGACGAAACCACAACGGCGAGTGAGGATCGGCAACCGTTTCGGCGAAACCAGGCGGCACACTGCGAACAGGTGATCGCGCCGCCGGTTCGGGTACTGACCGCCAGTCAGGACTTCGGATCGTCCTCCACCGCGCGATCGGTGTGCGGACGCCCGAGGTGACCTTCGCCGAGGCGGCGGGGCGCGTGCCCGTGCACTCCTTCGGCGTACGCCGTCTCGGCGTGCAGGGCGAAGTCGATCCCGGCGGTCTCGTCCTCTTTGCTGACCCGGAAGCCGACGAGCCGGTCGATGCCCTTGCCGAGCGCGAACGAGACGCCGAAGGCGTAGGCCGCGACGACCAGCACCGCCACCAGTTGCTTGCCGAGCTGGGCGAGTCCACCGCCGAAGAACAGGCCGTCGACGCCGCCGGTCATCACCGCGGTGGCGAGCAAGCCGATCAGCACGGTGCCGACCACACCACCGGCGAAGTGCACGCCGACCACGTCGAGCGAATCGTCGTAGCCCGCCCTGAACTTCCAGCCCACCGCGAACGAGCAGACCACGCCCGCGGCCAGCCCGACCAGCACCGCACCGAGGGTGTTGACCGACCCGCAGGAGGGAGTGATGGCGACCAGCCCGGCCACCACGCCGGAGGCGGCGCCGAAGGTCGTGGGCCTGCCGTCGCGGATCTGCTCGACCGCCAGCCAGCCGAGCATGCCGAGGCAGCCCGCCACCAGTGTGTTCAGGAAGACGGCCGCGGCGAGACCGTTGGCCGCCAGCGCCGAACCGGCGTTGAAGCCGAACCAGCCGAACCACAGCAGGCCCGCGCCGAGCAGCACGAAGGGCAGATTGTGCGGACGCATGGCATCGGTGCGGAACCCGATGCGGGGGCCGAGCACCAGCGCCAAGGCCAGGGCCGACGCGCCGGAGGCGATCTCCACCACGAGGCCGCCCGCATAGTCCAGCGCGCCGAAGCGGGCGAGCCAGCCGTCCGGGCCCCACACCCAGTGGGCGATCGGCGCGTACACCGCCAGCGCCCACACCGGTACGAAGATCATCCACGCGGAGAACTTGGCGCGGTCGGCGATGGCGCCGCTGATCAGCGCGGCGGTCAGGACGGCGAAGGCGAGTTGGAAGGTGACGAACAACAGCTCGGGCACCGAGCCGTGCACCGAACCCGGATCGATGCCCGCCATGCCCAGGTGATCGAGGCCGCCGATCAGGCCGCCACCGGCGTCGGCGCCGAACGCCAGGCTGTAGCCGAAAAGTAGCCAGATCACGGTGACCAGCGGAATCGCGATGAAGTTCATCATCAGCATGTTCAGCACGCCGGTCGAACGCACCATCCCGCCGTAGAAGATGGCAAGGCCGGGGGTCATCAGCAGGACGAGCGCCGTGCTGATCAGCAGCCAGGCGGTGGCCGCGGGGTCGATGGTCGATGACACGGGGTTACTCCTTCGGCGCGCGTGCGCTGCGAGGTTACCGAATGGTCGCTCGCGGGCCGACGGCCGATCGGTCAAGGGGAGGGTCGGTCCTCGCGAATACCCCGCAGCCACGCCGCCACGGCGTCCGGTGTGGGCGGATCCGCGCCGACCAGGTCGAGCACGGTGTAGCCGATGCATGCCGCGCCCATCACACGTGACGCGGTCGCTTCCGCGTCACCCCAGGGCAGGAAGGGTTTGGCGAGCAGCAGGGAGGCGATGCCGTGGCCCACCGACCACAGTTCCAGCACGATCGGCAGCGGGTCGCGCGGCGCGATCGTCCCCTCGTCCATGCATTTGCGCACCGTGGCCGCGAAATGCTGGAAAGCCCCGCTGGTGAGGACCTGGTCCACCGCGCCTCCGGTCTCGGTGGGCGCGGTCGCCAGCCGGTACTGCTCGGGATGCTCGAGGGCGAAGCGGATATACGCCATGCCTTGGTCGTGCAGCTGGGTCAGCGGGGAGGTCGAGGTGTCGGTGGCGGCCCGCATCGCGTCGGCGAGGTCTTCGAAGACCTGGGCGACCACCGCCTCGATGAGCTCGTCCTTGTCGGCGAAGTGCCGGTAGATCGACGGCGCGCTCACCCCGACCAGCTTGCTCACCGCCCGGATCGAGACGGCTTCGGCGTGCCCGGTCCTGGTGAGCAACTCGGCGGTGGCCCGCAGGATCTCCTCGCGCAGCTGGGCTCCGGAACCGCGGGGCGAGCGCGGTCGCCTGCCACCGATCATGCGCGGCCCGCGGTTTCCAGCGGGCGTGCGGCGGCGTCCTCCTCGCCTTCGGTCAGCCCGATCTTGGCGTGCAGCCGGGCCAGCGGGGCGGGCGCCCACCAGTTGGCCGGTCCGAGCAGGCGCATGAGCGCGGGCGCGAGCAGGCCGCGGATGAGCGTGGCGTCGGCCAGCACGGTCAGCGTGAGGCCGAGGCCGAGCAGCTGCATGAACGACACCTTCGCCGTCACCAGGGCGCCGAGCACGATGGCCATCAGCACGGCGGCGGCGGTGAAGATGCGGCCGGTGCGGGCAAGGCCGATCGCGACCGCGCGGGTGTTGTCGTGCGTGGCCAGCCACTCCTCGCGCACCCGCGACAGCAGGAACACCTCGTAGTCCATGGACAGGCCGAAGGCCAGGCAGAACATCAGGATCGGCATGGTCGGCACCAAGTAGCCGACCGCGGTGAAGCCCAGCAGGCCGGACAGGTGGCCTTCCTGGAACACCCACACCATCGCGCCGAACGCGGCGGCCAGCGACAGCGTGTTCAGCACGAGCGCTTTGATCGGCAGCACGACGCTGCCGGTGAACAGGAACAACACGACGAACGTCGCCAGCGCGATCAAGGCGGCGGCGAGCGGTAGCCGGGCGGCCAGCGCCTCCAGCGAGTCGGCGTTGGCGGCCGCGGCGCCGCCGTAGAGCGCGTCGCCCGGAGCGGGGATCGCCCGGATCGCTTTCAGCTGCCGGTCACCGGCGGGCGAGAAGGGATCGAGCTTGGTCGCGACGCTCAGGTAGGTGCCGGTGTCGTTGCTCATTCCGGGCGGCGGCGGCGCGACTCGCGCGCCGGTCACGTAGACGCCCGCGGCGGACAGCACCGCAGGCACGCCCTGCACCTTGGACAGTTCCGCGGCGTATCCGCCCAGAGCCGCGCTGTCGCCGCGATAACCGTCCAGCACGATCGTGGTGCTGGCGACCGGATCGGCCTGCGGGAACTCGGTCCGCAGGGCGTCGCCGACCTGGCGGCTCGCGGCGGAGTCCGGCAGCACCCGGTCGTCGGGGTAGCCGAACTTCACCGAAAGGAACGGCGCGCCGAGCGCGAGCAGCAGCGCGATGATCGCGACCGCGACCGGCGCCGCGTGCCGCATCACCCATTCGGCCAGCCGGTACCAGCCGGTGTCCTCCGGCGCCTGCGGGCCGGGCGCGGGCGCGCCGCGACCGAACAGGCGACGCAACGGAGCGCGCAGGTCGAGTGAGTTCACCCGATGGCCGAGCAGCACCAGCGCCGCGGGCAGCACCACGATCGACGCGAGCGCGGCGGCGGCGACCACCGCGACGCCCGCGTAGGCGAAGCTCTTGAGGAAGTACAGGTCGAACACGCTCAGCACGGCCATCGACAGCGCGACGGTGAGCGCGGAGAACAGCACGGTGCGCCCTGCGGTCTGCACGGACCGGACGGTGGCCGCGGCCGGATCCAGGCCGTTGGCGAGTTCCTCCCGGAAGCGGCTGACGATGAACAGGCTGGAGTCGATGGCCAGCGCGAGGCCCATCGCCGTGGTCATGTTCAGCGCGTAGATCGAGACGTCGGTGAACAGTGTGAACATGCGCAGCAGCGCCAGCGTCGCCAGGATGGCGAACACCCCGATGGCCAGTGGGAGGGACGCGGCGACCAGGCTGCCGAACACCAGGACCAGCACGATCATCGACAGCGGCACCGCGACGCCCTCGGCGAGGGCGAGGTCGCGGGTGGTCTGCTCGGTGACGTCGTGATAGATCGCGGCGATGCCGCCCTGCCGCACCGTGATGCCGTTCGCGTCGCCGGCGAATTGCCGTTCCAGTTCGCTCGCGGTCTGTTGCACCTGGGTCTCGTCGCCGTCGATGTAGGCGACCACCAGGGCGCTCTTGCCGTCGGTGCTGCGCAACGCGTTCGCCAGCGGCTGCGGCGTGGTCCAGTACGACTGGACGCCTTGCACATCCGCGCGGGATTTCAGCGCGTCGGCCAGGCCGGCGCCGACCGCCTTCGTGGCCGGATCGTCCGCACCGGCGTCCGAGCTGACCAGCAGGACGAAGTTGGGCGCCGCGCCGGCGAAGTTGTCCGCGATCAGCCGGGCGACACGGGCGGACTCGGCGTCCTCGGAGGTGAACCCGCCGGATTTCAAGTGCGCGGGCGCGGTGGCGCCGAAGACGCCGCACAGCACGGCGACGGCGAGCGCGGCGGCCAGCACGGCGCGCGGAGATCGGGTGATGAATCGGGCTATCCGGGTCAGCATCGCGGCTCCGCTCGCTAGGTTAACGGCGTTAGAGTAACGCCGTTAACCTATGGTGTCGACTGCCACGGTGCGCCCGAGGTCAGCCGCGGGACTTGCGGATCGCCCGCAGACCTCTTCGGCCGGGCACGGGAAGGTCGTCGCGCATCTCCACCCACTCCGCGGTGGTCAGCCACAGTTGCTGCGCACGAGCGTCGGCGGTGTTGTGGAAGATCCGGCGGCCCCGGTCGTCCCGCAATTCTTGGGCGACCACCGACCAGCGCGGCGGACGGCCGTGTTCGGCCTGGTAGTCCGCGAGATAGGTGGCGATCGCCGTGCCGATGGTGTTCACGGGACGCAGCGAGACCCGATTGCCGTACTGGGCGGCGTAGAAGCGCCGCCCGGCGCACAGGGACCGGGGATTGGCGTTGGAGGCGATCCACCCCGCGCGCTGGGCCCGCTCGATGAGCCAGAGGTGTTTGACCGCCGACGGCGCGATATTGCCGACGCGGGTGCGGATCAGCGTCATGATCTGCTCGGTGCACAGCACGTCGCGGCGGGTGGGGCCGTAGCCGTGCGCGGTCCAGTGCGCGTCGGCGAGTTTGGCGAGCACCCGGCCGAAGTCGTCGATGCTGCGCTGGGCGCGGCGGCCGAGACGTTCGATGCGCTCGGCCTCGCGGCGCATCTCGTTCTGCGCGGTCAGCGTGCGGATCGCCGCCATGGTGGGCACTTGGCCGCGTTCGAGGAGTTCGAGGATGGCGGCGGCGGTGGCGGGATCGGCGGCCGCGGTCACCGGCAGCGAGTCGCGCTTGATCGCGAACTCCTGGGGACTGATGGCGCGGCTCAAGAGGGCGACGGCGGAGCGGTCGCCGGCGAAATCGGTGCTGGACAGCCAGGCAGCGGCGATGTCGTCACACGACACGGTGGACAATCCTCCGGTGGAAGTGGGGGAATTGGCGCTGGTCACCCGTGGGCCGAGCTTTGTTGGTTGTGCCCCGGTCGGGATGAGGGACCGGCCGGGGTCACCAACCTGATGAAGGTTTGGCTACCGAAGTTGCCGTCTGCCACGTTAGCCAGACGATTGCGTCTATGTCACCCATGGTGACGGTTTCGTTATTTCCAAAAAGTCGAGGTAAATCGGGGTGTGAGTCCATCTTTTCCGGCCCAGCCGGGATGCCGCGGCGGGTGCGTCCGGTATTCGCCCGTGCAGCATGAGCGATAGCTCTGAGGTTGCTGTTATGCATATCCCGGTCGGCCACTGAAGAAGACAGTGCGTCTGTTGTGACATACATCACATTCCTGGGGTCCGGTGGGCCGCTGCCCGGGGCGGTAGGCGGGAATGTGCATTGTCGGTGGTCGCCGGTAACCTCTGGCCGTGGCTCTGTACCGGAAGTACCGACCGGCAACGTTCGCTGAGGTGGTGGGTCAGGAGCACGTCACCGACCCGCTGAGTACCGCGCTCGACACGGGGCGGATCAGTCATGCCTATCTGTTCTCCGGTCCGCGCGGCTGCGGCAAGACGTCCTCCGCGCGCATTCTCGCCCGCTCGTTGAACTGCGTGGATGGGCCCACTTCGACGCCGTGCGGCACCTGCCCGTCGTGTGTGGCGCTCGGGCCGGGCGGCCCGGGCAACCTGGACGTCATCGAACTCGACGCCGCGAGCCACGGCGGCGTCGACGACACCAGGGAATTGCGCGATCGCGCCTTCTACGCGCCCGCCGAGTCCAGGTACCGCGTGTTCATCGTCGACGAGGCGCACATGGTGACCACGGCGGGATTCAACGCGCTGCTCAAAATCGTCGAGGAGCCGCCGGCCCACCTGATCTTCATCTTCGCGACCACCGAGCCGGACAAGGTGCTGCCGACCATCCGTTCGCGCACGCACCACTATCCGTTCCGGCTGCTGCCGCCCGCCACCATGCGCGGGCTGCTCGGGCGGATCTGCGAGCAGGAGCACGTGCCGGTCGAAGAAGCGGTGTACCCCTTGGTGATTCGCGCGGGCGGCGGTTCGCCGCGCGACAGCCTGAGCGTGCTGGACCAGCTGCTCGCGGGCGCGGGCCCCGAGGGCGTCACGTACGCCCGCGCGGTCTCGCTGCTCGGCGTCACCGACGTGGCGCTGATCGACGACGCGGTCGAGGCGCTGGCCGCCGACGACGGCGCCGCGCTGTTCGGCACCGTCGACCGGGTGATGGAGGCGGGTCACGATCCGCGCCGTTTCGCCGCCGACCTGCTCGACCGCTTCCGCGACCTGATCCTGCTGCGAGCGGTGCCCGACGCCACCGAACGCGGCCTGGTCACCGGCCCCGGCGACGTGCTCGACCGGATGCGCGGCCAGGCCGAGCGATTGGGTTCGGCCACGCTCACCCGTTACGCCCAGTTGCTGCACGAAGGTCTCGGGGAGATGCGCGGCGCCACCGCGCCGCGACTGCTGCTCGAAGTCGTCTGCGCGCGCATGCTGCTGCCCTCGGTGTCGGACGCGGAATCCGCCACCCTGCAACGGCTGGAACGGCTCGAACGCGGTCTGGCCGGTGGTTGCATCGCGCCGGCTTCCGCCGCGTCGTCCGCTCCCGCGCCGTCATCGGCGGCCGGTGCGCCGTCGGAACCGCCGCGTCGCCGGGGCGCTGAGGCGCTGGCCGCGATTCGTCGCGAGAACCGCGGCCAGTCGGGAGGTGCGGCTGGAGCTGGTGGCGGCGCTCCCGCGAGCGGTCCGGCGCAGAGCGGTGGTCCAGAGGGGCCGGTGTCCGCCGCGGGATCGTCCGCTGACGCCGCTGAGCGCTCAGCGCAGGTCGGTGACGGGCCAGTGCGCGGCGCGGCAGGCTCCGGTGTCGCGGCGCCAGGTAGTGGACCCGGTGCCGGTGGCGGGGAACCCGCGAGTCGGCCGACGCCTGCCGGTGGTGCGCCCTCCGCAGCCTCGATCGCGTCGGCCGCGGGGGCGGAAGGCGGCACGGATCCGGTTGTTCCGGTTCTGGAACCGGAGTCCGCTGCGCTCTCCGACAGTGGGTCGGCCGGGAGGATGTCGGCGGGAGGGTCGAGCGCGACCGCTGAGCCGAGTGCCTCGACGGTCGGGACGGCCGACGCGCCGGGCTCCATGCCCGCGCCCTTCGGGCCGGCCGGTGACGCAGCGAGCCGCGCAGACTCTCCCGAATCGGCAGCGGCGCAACGTCCTTCCGACGCCGGGCGGCCGTCGGCGCAAGCAACGGGTTCTCGGGTCGCGGGCGCGCAGGCAGCGTCGCCTACCGCCGATCTGGCCTCCCGGCGTGATCAGGGTGCTGCCGACTCCGGTGCGGGGTCGCCTATCGGGGCCCGGCGTGATCAGGGTGCTGCCGACTCCGGTGCGGGGTCGCCTATCGGGGCCCGGCGTGATCACGGCGACGCCGACTCCGGTGCGGCGCGGGATGCCGCGGCCCGGGGCGATCAGGCCGTCGAGTCTTCTGCCGCCCGGGCTCCTGTCACCGGGCAGGCCGACCGGGATCGATCCGGCGCACCGGCTGCCAACACGTCCGCGCCGGAGCCTGCCGACGGGCCCGCTCCCGTGCCGAGCGGTGATCTGTTGCGCGAGGTGGAATCCGCGTGGGCGGACATTCGCGCCAAGGTGCGTGAGTTCGGCGCGGCCGTGCAGGCGATGCTCGCCGGTGCGTCGGTCGCCCGGGTGGAGGGCGAGGTGATCGTCTTCGCGCACCAGCACGCGCCGTTGGCCCAGCGCCTGTCCGATCCGCGCAATCTCGAGGCGGTCCGGTCGGCGGTGCGTGCCGTGCTCGGCCGCGACCACGAGGTGCGCTGGGAAGCGGGCGGCGCGCCGCAACGGCCGGCCCCGGCTCCCCGATCGGGCGCCGCCGCGAACCGGACCCGCGGGCAGGCGGCCAATCAGCCGGGACGTGAATCCGGCAACGCGGCAGGCCGCGGAACTGCCGCGCCCGCGCCTCGCTTCTCCCGCCCGAGCCAGGCGAAGAACGCCGACAAGGCGGGCGGCGCGGGGCGTTCCCGGCCCGGCGGCGCCGATCAGCGCCCGTATCCGGCGGACGACGACATCCCGCCGCCCGACTACCCCGACCTACCCGACGACCCGGGCCCCGCGGACTATCCGCGCTACGACGCCGCGCCGAGTGCGGACGTCGCGGCCGCCGACCTGGACTGGGACCGGGCCCGGGTCATTCCCGCCTCGACCCCGGAAGAGGAGCAGGAGATGATGGCCGCCGCGGCCGATCCGGTGGCTCCCGGCGACCGGCGCGACCCGGACGAGGTCGCCCTCGAATTGCTGAAGAGTGAGCTTGGTGCCACACGGCTGGATGGTTGACAACCACCGCTCTCACGACGTTAAGTTAACCGGAGTTCGCACTCCACGGTAGTATGGACGGGTAGCCGGGAGCTTCGGTACGCCGACGTTCTATGGTATGCCCAGGCGTACGGGCGACCTGGCCGTGCGTTCGTCCTTGCCTGCCTGGTTTTGTACAGCGTTAGGAACGGTCGGCCGCAAGGCCGGTCGGCGAGGTCAGCCGCAGCCATACCGCACCCGCGGTGTCGCCGCATAGGAGCGCTCGGACGGACAGACGTACCGGCCGACCGCACAGGAGCGCTCGGACGGACGAACGTCCGGCCGCCGCAATTGAGGAAGGAACACTCCATGACCACAGAGGCCTACATTTACGAGGCCATCCGCACTCCGCGCGGCCGTGGCAAGAAGAACGGCTCGCTGCACTCGGTCAAGCCGATCGACCTGACTGTTGGTCTGATCCAGGAACTGCGCGGCCGCTTCCCCAACCTCGACGAGGACCGGATCTCCGACCTGATCCTCGGCGTGGTGGCGCCGGTCGGCGACCAGGGCGCGGACATCGCCCGTACCGCGGTCACCGTGGCCGGCCTGCCCGACACCGTCGGCGGCTTCCAGCTCAACCGCTTCTGCGCCTCCGGCCTCGAGGCGGTCAACCTCGCCGCCCAGAAGGTGCGCTCCGGCTTCGACGACCTGGTCATCGCCGGTGGCGTCGAGTCGATGTCGCGCGTGCCGATGGGCTCCGACGGCGGCGCGTGGGCGCTGGACCCGGCCACCAACTACGACACCTACTTCGTCCCGCAGGGCGTCTCCGCGGACCTGATCGCCACCATCGAGGGCTTCAGCCGCGACGACGTCGACGCCTACGCGGTGCGCTCGCAGGAGCTGGCCGCCAAGGCCACCACCGGCGGCTACTTCGCCAAGTCGATCGTTCCGGTCAAGGACCAGAACGGCATCGTGGTGCTGGACAAGGACGAGCACATGCGCCCCGGCACCACCGCCGAGGATCTGGCCAAGCTGCAGCCCTCCTTCGCCGTGATCGGTGAGATGGGCGGCTTCGACGCGGTGGCGCTGCAGAAGTACCACTTCGTCGAGAAGATCAACCACGTGCACCACGGCGGCAACAGCTCCGGCATCGTCGACGGCGCCGCGCTCGTGCTGATCGGTTCGGAAGAGGCGGGCAAGGCCTCCGGCCTGACCCCGCGTGCGCGCGTCGTCGCGACCGCCACCAGCGGCGCGGACTCCACCATCATGCTGACCGGCCCGACCCCGGCCTCGAAGAAGGTGCTGGCCAAGGCGGGCCTGACCCTCGACGACATCGACCTGGTCGAGATCAACGAGGCGTTCGCCTCCGTGGTGCTGAAGTTCCAGAAGGACCTGAACATCCCGGACGAGAAGCTGAACGTCAACGGCGGCGCCATCGCGATGGGCCACCCGCTCGGCGCGACCGGCGCGATGATCACCGGCACCATGGTCGACGAGCTGGAGCGCCGCAACGGCCGCTACGCGCTGATCACCCTGTGCATCGGTGGCGGCATGGGCGTGGCCACCATCATCGAGCGGGTCTGAGCCCCAACCGACAGCTGAGAATTCACGCGGCGTGAGCGTCAGGCCCGGAGGCGGCAGCCTGCGTAACCACGTAGGGCCGCGAACGCCGCCAATTCACTTAGGAGACACAGAGCTGTGAGCGAAACCAACATGATCGGTTGGGAGCAGGATTCGGACGGCATCGTCGTGCTGACGATGGACGACCCGAACCAGGGCGCCAACACGATGAACGAGCTGTACAAGAAGTCGATGACGGCCACCGTCGACCGGCTGGAGGCGGAGAAGGACAACATCACCGGTGTCGTCCTGACCTCCGCGAAGAAGACCTTCTTCGCCGGCGGCGACCTGAAGAACATGATGAAGGTCGGCCCGGACGACGCCCAGGCGCTGATGGAGGAGCTCACCGAGATCAAGAGCGCCCTGCGTCGCCTGGAGCAGCTGGGCAAGCCGGTCGTCGCCGCGATCAACGGCGCGGCGCTCGGCGGTGGCCTGGAGATCGCGCTGGCCACCCATCACCGCATCGCGGCGGACGTGCCCGGTTCGCAGATCGGTCTGCCCGAGGCCACCCTCGGCCTGCTGCCCGCGGGCGGCGGCATCATCCGCACCGTGCGCATGCTCGGCCTGCAGAACGCCCTGATGCAGGTGCTGCTGCAGGGCCAGCGCAACAAGCCGGCCAAGGCCAAGGAGATCGGCCTGATCGACGAGCTGGTCGGCTCGATCGAGGAGCTGGTTCCCGCCGCCAAGGCGTGGATCAAGGCCAACCCCGAGGCCGGCGTGCAGCCCTGGGACAAGAAGGGCTTCAAGATCCCCGGCGGCACCCCGTCCTCCCCGGCCTTCGCGGCCAACCTGCCCGCGTTCCCCGCGAACCTGCGCAAGCAGATCAAGGGTGCGAACATGCCCGCGCCGCGCGCGATCATGTCCGCCGCGGTCGAGGGCTCGCAGGTCGACATCGACAACGCGTCGCTGATCGAGTCCCGCTACTTCGTGCACCTGCTCACCGGCCCGGTCGCGAAGAACATGATCCAGGCGTTCTTCTTCGACCTGCAGACGATCAACAACGGCGGCTCGCGTCCGAAGGACGTGCCGAAGAAGGAGATCAAGAAGGTCGGCGTGCTCGGCGCGGGCATGATGGGCGCGGGCATCGCGTACGTCTCCGCGAAGGCGGGCTACGAGGTCGTGCTGAAGGACGTCTCGATCGAGGCGGCCGAGCGCGGCAAGAACTACTCCGAGAAGATCGAGGCCAAGGCCCTCTCCCGGGGCAAGACCACCGAGGAGAAGTCCAAGGCGCTGTTGGACCGGATCAAGCCGACCGCGGACGCGGCCGACTTCGCCGGCGTCGACTTCGTCATCGAGGCCGTCTTCGAGAACACCGAACTCAAGCACAAGGTGTTCCAGGAGATCGAGGACATCGTCACCCCCGACGCGCTGCTCGGCTCGAACACCTCCACCCTGCCGATCACCGGTCTCGCGACCGGCGTGAAGCGCCAGGAGGACTTCATCGGCATCCACTTCTTCTCGCCGGTCGACAAGATGCCGCTGGTGGAGATCATCAAGGGTGAGAAGACCTCGGACGAGGCGCTGGCCAGGGTGTTCGACTACACCCTCGCCATCAAGAAGACCCCGATCGTCGTCAACGACAGCCGCGGCTTCTTCACCTCTCGCGTGATCGGCACCTTCGTCAACGAGGCGATCGCCATGCTCAAGGAGGGCATCGAGCCCGCCACCATCGAGCAGGCCGGTCTGCAGGCGGGCTACCCGGCCGCGCCGCTGCAGCTGTCGGACGAGCTGAACATGAAGCTCATGCAGAAGATCGCCAAGGAGACCGAGGAGGCCGCCCAGTCCGGCGACACCACCCTCGGCAGCAAGCGGCACCCGGCGCAGGACGTCATCGACTACATGGTGGCCGAGGGCCGTCCGGGCCGCCTGGAGAAGGCGGGCTTCTACGAGTACGACGAGAACGGCAAGCGCACCGGTCTGTGGCCCGGCCTGCGTGAGCACTTCAAGACCACGGCGGACTTCGGTGTCCCGCTGCAGGATCTGATCGACCGCATGCTGTTCGCGGAGGCGATCGAGACCCAGAAGTGCTTCGACGAGGGCGTGCTCACCTCCACCGCCGACGCCAACATCGGCTCGATCTTCGGCATCGGTTTCCCGGCCTGGACCGGTGGTGTGCACCAGTTCATCGTCGGTTACCCCGGTGGCCAGGAGGCCTTCGTGGAGCGCGCCGACTACCTCGCCAAGACCTACGGCGAGCGCTTCGAGGTTCCGGCCTCGCTGCGCAAGTAGTCGCGCGACGCAAACGCAGCGGCGAAGCCCGCCATCGCTTTTCGCGGTGGCGGGCTTCCGCTGTGTTCCCGCCCGTGAATCTTCGCGTCCGTTCGGCGCGATAAGTTGGCAGACGTGCCGAGACGTAGTCGCCATGCTCTGATCGCCAGTTGCGCCCTCGCGCTCGCCTCGGCCCCGGTGGCGGTTGCCGATCCGGGGGCGGCGCCATCGGTGCGCTTGCTGGGCGAGCAGGTCGTCGCATCGGGCGTGAATTTCGCAGGCACCGCCGTCGGCGGCCTCTCCGGCATCGATTACTCGCCGGGTACCGGCGAATTCGTGCTGATCAGCGACGACCGATCGAACAAGAACCCCGCGCGGTACTACACCGCGCGCTTCGAGGTGGGCGAGGGCGGAGTCGGGCCGGTGACGTTCACCGGCACCCGGCCGCTGCTCACCGCGGCGGGCGTGCCCTACGCGCCGATGTCGGTGGACCCCGAGGAGATCCGGGTGGACCCGTGGACCGGCGATTACTACTGGACGCAAGAGGGTGAGCGGGACGGCGCCGTGCTGCAGGACCCGTCGGTGCGGATCGCGCACCCGGACGGCTCTTACGCCGGTGAGCTCCCTATTCCGGAGAACGAGCGGATGCTCCCCGGCTCAGGGCCGCGCCAGAATCAGGCGCTGGAGGGCGCGACCTTCCTCGCGGGCGGCACACTGTTCGCCACCGCGACGGAAGAGTCGCTGCTGCCGGACGGTCCTGCGGCGACTACGACGAGCGGGTCTCTCACTCGGATCACCGTCCAGGCTCGATCCGGGCCGGTGCTGGCCCAGTACGCGTATCCGCTGGACCCGGTCTTCGCCGAGTCGCGGCCGGAGCCAGGTCGCGGATCGAACGGGATCGCCTCCATCCTCGCCGCCGATCCGCTCGACCCCGCGAAAGTGCTTGTGCTGGAACGATCCTTCTCGCCGGGGACGCCCAACAAGATCCGCCTCTACGAGGCCGACCTGAGCGCCGCGACCAACATCATCGATGCCCCGATCGGCGCGGCTCGCCCGGCGGCCAAGCGGTTGCTGGTGGATCTCGACGACGTCGGACTCCCCGCCGTCGACAATGTCGAGGGCATGACCTGGGGTCCGCGCCTGCCGTCCGGCGAGCGGACGTTGGTGCTGGTCAGCGACGACAATTTCGACAGCCGCCAGATCACCCAGGTCATCGCCCTCGCGGTGGCCTAATCCGTCGGCCGCAGCTGCTCGGCGGCGGCCTGATACGCGGCGGCCGCCCTGGTGAAGTAGTCGAACAGCACCTCGCGCTGTTCGGGTGTGTAGCCGCCGATGATCTCGCCGATGCGCTGCCGCGCGGGGGCGAGCACCTCGTCGAGATCGGCGGGCTTGCCGATCAATTCGACGATCACCTTGCGACGGTCGCCCGGGACGGGTGCGCGGCGGACATAGCCCGCGTCCTCCAAGCGGTCGATCAGCCGCGTGGTCGGGCCGGTGGTCAGTCCGCTGCGCGCACCGAGTTCGCCCGGCGTCATCGGGCCGGCCAGTTCGAGGATGTTGAGCGCGTAGAGATCGGTGGCGCCGAGATCGACCGCCCGCGCCCCCGCTTGTCCGTGCAGCATCACCGCGCTCAGATAGCGCCGGTAGACCTCGCTGGCGTCCGAGCGGACGCCGCGCGCCGCGGACTCCTGGCTGGGTTCAGATGTCGACACGGTTTCCTCCGCACCTAACGTCTTCTTTCGTAAAGAGAGTTCTGTAAAGAAGAAAGCTCTCCTAAGAAGTAACCTATCATGGGCGGCGTGCTTGGCCCCAGCTGCTCCGGATATCCGCACGGGTAGACCCGACGTGGCGATGGTCACACTCGAGACGACACTCGCAAAGGTGCGCCGGAGCGTCCTTTTCGCGCTGGTCAACGAGTTCCGATCGGAACGATCGGCGGCGCGGAACACGCGGACGCGGAACACACCCGACCTGTTCGGAAACGTCACCCGCGTGATACCGGGCCGCGCTACGTTGGAGTATGCGCAGGCATATCGGACCCGGCGTCCGGAAGCCGGCGCGGAATTGGTCGCCGATGTCGCCGATTCGATGTGAGTGTTCGAGGTGATCACATGAATCCACAGACGCGTTCGGGCCGGGTGCGCCCGGAATCTTCTGCGGCCGAGGCGAAGACGCAGCGGCAGACGCCCGTCGACATCGCCGACGAACTCGAGGCGATGGGCCTGTCCGGTGCGGTGGAGATCGGGCGCGGCGGATTCGGGGTGGTCTACCGCTGCGTCCAGACCGCGCTGGACCGTGTGGTCGCGGTGAAGGTACTGCCATCGGAGATCGACCAGGAGAGCCGGGAGCGGTTCCTGCGCGAGGAACAGGCCATGGGCAGGCTGTCGGGCCACCCGAACATCGTGGACATACTCCAGGTGGACGTGACGCCGACCGGCATGCCGCTCATCGTCATGCCGTACTGCACCCATGGGTCGCTGGAGAAGCTGATTCGCGAGCAAGGCCCCTTGACGTGGGCGGATTCGCTACGTGCCGGGGTCAAGCTGGCGGGCGCCATCGAGAGCGCCCACCGCGCCCGGATTCTGCACCGTGACGTGAAACCGGCCAATGTGCTGCTCAGCGGCTACGGCGAACCGCAGCTGACGGATTTCGGCATCGCCCGCATCCCGGGCGGCTTCCGGACGTCGAGCAGCATGATCACCGGTTCGCCCGCGTTCACCGCGCCGGAGGTCCTCAAAGGCGACGAGCCGACCGTCCGCTCCGACGTCTACGGCCTCGGTTCGACGCTGTTCGCCTTGCTCACCGGGCACGCGGCCTTCGAGCGGCAGGCGGGTGAACGGGTGGTCGCGCAGTTCCTGCGGATCACCACCCAGCCGGTGCCCGATCTGCGGGAACAGGACATTCCACCGGATGTCGCCACCGTCATCGAACAGGCCATGGCGCCGAATCCGCGGGATCGTCCGGCCAGCGCCTACGAGTTCGGCGAAATGCTGCGCACCGTGCAGCGCGGACACGATCAGTTGCCGGACGAGATGGCCCTGCTGGAGACCACGCCGGAGCCGGAGCCGGCCACCCCGGCCGCCGTCGGCGATCCGACCATGGCGTGGACGGGCTCGCGTCCAGCGGTCACCGCGCGGCGCAGCTGGCCGCTGACGCTGCGGCCCGCCGTCTCCCAGCATCCGACGGCCGTGCCGACGGCGCCGCCGACGGCCGTGACCAAGTTCCGGCCGCCGACGCCGACGCGCGAGCCGATAGCGCGCCCGCGGCTGCTGGACATCCTGCGGGCGGGCGGGCGGCGCAGGCTGGCGGTGATCCACGCGCCCGCGGGCTTCGGCAAGAGCACGCTGGCCGCACAGTGGCGCGCCGAGCTCACCGAAGGCGATGTCGCGGTCGCGTGGATCGGTATCGACCGCGACGACGACAACGAGATCTGGCTGCTGGCCCATCTGATCCAGGCGATCCGGCGGGTGCATCCCGAGGTCGGCGCCGGTCTGGAACAGGTGCTGGAGGAGCGGCCCGCCGACGCCGCCGCCTTCGTGATCCCCACCCTCATCGACGAGATCCACGCGGCGGGCAAGACGGTGGTGGTGATCGTCGAGGACTGGCAGCGGATCACCGACGCGGGGGCGCATCGCGCGATGGAGGCCCTGCTGGACAACGGCTGCCACCACCTGCGTTTCGTGGTGACCAGCCGCGAGCAGTCCGGCCTGCCGACCAGCCGCATGCGGGTGCACGACGAACTGGTCGAGATCGGCTCGGCCGCGCTGCGCCTCACCGAAGCCGAAACCCGTCAGATTCTCGTGGATCGCAACGGGTTCGACCTGACGCCCGAGCAGGTCACCGAGATCCACACCGCCACCGACGGCTGGCCTGCGGCCATCCAGCTGGTCGGCCTGTCCTTGCGCGGCAACGCCGACCCGGCCCAGTTGATCGCCACCCTCTCCGAGGGCAACCACGGCATCCGCGAATACCTGGCGGAGAACGTTCTGGACACCCTGGAACCGAAAATGCTCGAGTTCCTGATGTCGATCGCGGTGACCGAACGGGTGTGCGGCTCGCTCGCCGCCGCTCTGTCCGGGGAGCCGGACGCCGAACAGCTGCTCGAGCAGGCCGAGCAGCGCGAGCTGTTCCTGCGGCGCATCGAGCACGACCCCGAGTGGTTCCGGATGCAGCCGCTGTTCGCCGAGCATCTGCGGACCCGGCTCGAGCGCGTCCACCCCGGAAAGCTGAAGTCGCTGCACCGCAAGGCCTCGCGCTGGTACGCCGAACACCAGTTGCTGCGCAAGTCGGTCGACCACGCGCTGGCGGCAACCGACCTGAAGATGGCGCTGGACCTGCTCGAGGGCGGCGGGATGGATCTGATCGACGGTTCCCGCCTAGCCACCCTGCTCGGCAGCGTGTCGAAATTGCCGATGCAGCAGGTGGCCTCGCGCTCGAAGTTGCTGATGGCGGTGGCGAGGGCGAACGTCAACCTCCAGCAGTCCGGCGCGGCGCGCAACGCGCTGGGCAGGCTGTCGAACATCCTGGCCCGCGGCGCCACCGGCGATGCCGACGTGCGCGTGCAGCGTTGCCAGGCGGCCGTGCTCGCCGCCGCCGATCAGATCGCGCGCGACCATACCGAGGGCGTGCTGGACCGGGTCGCCGACTGTCTGCGGGAGCCGGACGATCTACCCGCGTGGACGGTCTCGACGGCGGCGAACCTCACCTCCTTCGTTCGCCTGTGCGGATTCGACTTCGAGGGCGCGCGCGAGATCCAGGAATGGGCCGAGGAGTATCACGAACGCTCGAAGGATTCGCTCGGCCTGGTGTTCGGCCGCTGCGGCCAAGGCGCGGCCGCCTACGAACAACTAGACGTCGCCACCGCGACCCGCTGTTTCCAGCAGGCGTGGGATTCCGCGCGAGAGCGCTCTGGCCCGCGCTCGCACGCGATGCGCGTGGCCGCCGCGTTGCTCGGTGAGATGAGCTACCGCGCAGGCGATCTGGACACCGCCGACCGGCGGCTCGACGAGAGCCACCAGCTGGTCACCCGGGTCGGACCGGTGGATTTCCTGATCTCCACCTTCGTCGTCGGCGCCCGGGTCAAGGCGGTTCGCGGGGACCTGTTCACCGCCGCCACCCGGCTGGACGAGGGCGCGCGCATCGCCGCCGACAACCGCCTGCCCCGGCTGTCCGCGCACATCAGGGCCGAACGGCTGCGCCTGGGGCTGCCGCTGGAGGCCGCGGACCGCCGATACACCGATCTCAGCGAGTCGACGCCGTTGCAGGCGGCGCACCGGCTGACCGGCGCCGCCCTGCTCACCGCGGAGGCCGAGGAACTCGCCGTCATCCGCGCGCTGCTCGCCGACCACCGGCTCGGCTCCGACGATCGCGCCGTGCGCCGCGCTCGCGCGCTCTACGACCACACGCGCCAGAAGCAACGCCCCCGAGCGCAATTGGACGCCGCGCTGCTGCTCGCGGAATGCCTGGCCGCCGCGGGCTGGGTGGGCGAGGCCACCAACCTGCTGCTGCCCGCCGTCGCGACCTGCGCCGACCTCGGCTGGACGAGGCCGCTGCTGGACGCGGGCCCCGGCGTGGTCGGCATCCTGCGCGTGCTGCGCACCGACCTGCCCGCCTCGGCGCAGGTCGGTGACATCGAACTGCCCGCCCCGTTCCTGGACGAACTGTTGAACGAGGCGGGCAGCAAGATCTACTGAACGAACCGGGTCACGGCTGCCACCACGGGCGCAGCGGCACGGTCCAGTCGCCGTCGGACGGCACCTTGACGCCGAGCACCTGGTGCAGTTGCACCACGTTGCGCTGGAAGCCGAGCCGGCAGCCGGCCATGTACAGTCCCCACACCTTCGCGGTGCCCTCGCCGACCTCCGCGACGCAGGCGTCCCAGTTGGCGACCAGGTTCTTGCACCATTCGTGCAGGGTCAGGGCGTAGTGCTCGCGCAGGTTCTCCTCGTGCAGCACCTCGAGCCCGATGTTCTGGATCTCGGAGATGATCCGGCCGGAGCCGATCAGCTCGCCGTCGGGGAACACGTAGCGGTCGATGAAATCACCCGCCTTGGTGGTGCGGGTGTTGTCCGGGCGGGTGATGCAGTGGTTCAGGAACAGGCCGCCGTCGCGCAGCTTGTTCTTGATGTACTCGAAGTAGTACGGGTAGTTGTGCACCCCGATGTGCTCGGTGAGCCCGATCGAGGACACCGCGTCGAACTCGCCCTCCGGCACGTCGCGGTAGTCGGAGTGCCGCACCTCGGCCAGATCGGCCAGGCCCTCCTCGGCGATCTTCTTCTGCGCCCAGTCCGCCTGCTCGGCCGAGAGCGTCGCGCCGATCACCTTGACGCCGCGCTTGGCGGCGTAGCGCACCATGCCGCCCCAGCCGCAGCCGATGTCGAGCAGCCGGTCGCCCTCCTTCAACCGCAGCTTCTCGAAGACCAGGCGGTACTTGTTCTCCTGTGCCTGCTCGAGCGTCCAGCTCTCGTCGCCGTAGGCCGCGCAGGTGTAGGTCATCGACGGGCCGAGTACGTACTCGTAGAAGGCGTTCGACACGTCGTAGTGGTGGTGGATGGCTTCGGCGTCGCGCGTCTTGGAGTGGCGCAGCCCCTCGAAAGCGATCCGCCGCCAGCGCGGCAGCGTCTCCTGCGGCGGCGGGGCGACCGGCTTGAGCCGCTCCCAGCCCAGCGAGCGCGCGATGGTCACCAGGGCCAGCGCGGACGGACGGCGGAACTTCAACCCGTCCATCGCCTTCAGGAGCTCGTACGGATCACCCGGGTGCACGCCGCTGGCGGTCATGTCGCCCGAGATGTAGGCGCGGGCCATGCCGAGGTCACCGGGGGCCGTGGCCAGATAGTTGATGCCGCGCGGGGTCCGGATGTCCAGGGCGAACCGCGAGTCCTCGGGGCCGGTCGCGCTGCCGTCGTAGGCCGTCAACCGGATCGGGACTTCGCCCTCGACGAGGGTCTCGAAGATCTCGGCAATGCTGAGTTTGGTCCCGAGATCGGCAAAGACATCGGAACGGTCCTTGAATGTCGTCATTTGCGTTGCACCGCCTTCGAATACAAATCCAGCAGGCGCTGGTCCGGGTCGTAGCGTTTCTTCAGTTCGGTGTAGGTGTTTCCGCCGTAGAGCGCCGCGAACTCATCCTTGTCGTAATAGGAATCCGAGTACAGCGACTTGTGACCGTCGAATTCGGTCACCTTCTGCTCGATGGCGCGATTGGCCGCGCCCTCCTGCTGCCCGGGGACGGTGGGCACGGCCGACCAGAATCCGACGTTGACGTAGGTGCGGCCCGGCTCCAAGGGATACAGCGGCCAAGTGCGTCCGCCGGGGCGTTCGGCGCCGCCGGTCTCGCGCAAACGCAGCGGGCACAGCCAGATCGGCTCGATCGGGATCTCGCGCAGGAACCACTCCATGAAGTCGGCGGTGCGTTCCACCGGCACTTCGATGTCCTGCACGACCCGCTCCCGTGGGGGATTGCCCTTGCGGGCCTCCAGCTTGTCGCCGATGTCGTACTTGTGGTCCAGGGCCACCAGCTTCCAGTAGAAGCTGCTGCGCCGGTAGCGCTTCGGCCAGAACCGGCGGATCTTCGGATTCTGCGTGCCGAAGGCGCGCGAGCACCAGAACCAGTCGGTGTCCCAGCGCCACAGGTAGTCGTGGAGGGTCAGGCGGTCGCGCTTGGGCGTGTCGCCGTCGTGCTGGATGGACCGGTAGTAGATGTCCATTCCGGTGTAGTCGCTGACCGGGCCGGGTTCGTCGGTCCTGCGGCCCAGCGTCAGATAGCTCTCCTCGGCGGAGAACACGACGCCGTCGAGATAGTCGACGGGCTCGCCCGCGTGCACCCGGTCGGTGACGATCGTCGCGAGGGTGGCCTCCAGTTCGCGCAGGTCCCGGAAGCGCAGATGCCGCAGCGCGACGTACGGCTGGACTTCTTCCAGCTCGATCTTGAGCCGGACCGTGTAGCCCAGCGTGCCGTAGGAATTCGGGAAGCCGCGGAACAGATCGGCGTGTTCGTTGTCCGGCGTGGCGGTGAGGATCTCGCCCGCGCCGGTCAGCACGTCCATCTCCAGCACCGACTCGTGCGGCAGGCCGCTGCGGAAGGAGGTGGACTCGATGCCGAGTCCGGTGACCGCGCCGCCCAGCGTGATGGTTTTGAGCTGGGGGACCACCAGCGGCGCGAGCCCGTACGGGAGGGTGGCGGCGACCAGCTCCTCGTAGGTGGTCATGCCGGCCACGTCGGCGGTTCTCGCGGCGGGGTCCACCGCGATCACCCTGGTCAGCCCCGAGACGTCGAGGCCGGGCGCGGTGTTCTTGGCCCTGGCGCGGAATAGGTTCGAGGTCTTCTTGGCCAAACGGACGTTGGCGTGCTCGGGTATGGCGCGGTAACTCGCCAGGAGGCGGTCCACGCCCGCTCGATGCGCGGCAAATCCTGATTCGCGTGCGGCCGGTGGGTGTCCGGCCTTCCCCAACAGACTCACTGCCACCCCTCGACGCTAGTACGGACCATTCGGCGGGGCCACCGCTCGGCCACGGTCGTGGAGAAATGTCACGCATATGTTGCGAAGGGGAATACCGAATTGTCCGGAGAAGTTCGCCACACGCTGCGCCCTCGCCGCTTCGCTCCGGCGCGGGCAGGGCAGGATGGAGATCCGTCGAGACACCGCATCCGGACAAGGAGCTCATTGTGGGACAGGTCAGCGCCAGTAGTTCGATCGACGTGGCGGCGGATCCGCAGCGTGCGCTGGAGGCCATCGCCGACTACGACACGGTGCGTCCGCGCATCCTCTCCTCGCACTACCGCGACTACAAGGTGGTCGAGGGCGGCAAGGGCGCGGGCACCGTCGCGGAGTGGACGTTGCAGGCCACCGAGAAGCGCTCGCGCAACGTGCACGCGGTGGTCACGGTGTCCGATTCCATTGTCACCGAGCGTGACTCGAACTCCACCTTGGTGAACACCTGGACCGTCACCCCGGAGGGCACGGGCGCGCGGGTCACGCTGCGCACCACCTGGAAGGGCGCTGGCGGCATCGCGGGCATCTTCGAGGGCATCTTCGCGCCGCTCGGGCTGAAGAAGATCCAGGCCGAAGTGCTCGCCAACCTGCAGCGCGAACTGGCCTGATCGGACGGACGCGACGACGGTCCGTTCGGGCCGTCGTCGCGGGTCTGCACGCGGTCTACTCGGCCGCGACGTCGAAGAGGTTTCCCTCGGGATCGGCCAGCGTCGTCCACTTCATGCCCCACTCGTCGAAGTCGGCGACGTGCTTCGCGCCCAGATCGATCGCGCGTTCGACCTCGTCCCGGCCGGAAGCGAGCAGGTCGAGGTGGATGACGTTCTTGCCAGGGTTCTTGTCGGGCACCCGGATGAACATCAGCGGGGTCGCGGCGCCCGTGGTACGGCCGACGGTGGCGAACTCCGGGGTGGGGCCGGGATCGACGGGCGTGTCCAGCAATCGTGACCAGAATTCGGCGAGTGCGCCCGCATTCGCGCAATCGATGGTGACGTGGGCGATCGAGATCGTCATGGATATCTCCTTTTCACGGCTGGGCCACGGGCCAGCACACTTCGGTCCGGTAGGCGGCGGGATCGTCGGACACGTCCGGTCCGAGCAGGTACATCTCGCGGATCGGCTCCGGCAGCGCCACATCGTGTTCGGCGACATGACTGCCGAGCGCGCCGTAGGTGCGGTCGAAATCGACGAACGGGCCCTCGTGCACGGCGACGGCGAAACGGCGCGCGGGTAACTCGATCGCCGAAAGCCGCGGGGGCAGGGCCACCTCCGCGTCGGCGACCGGCACGAACGCGACGACCTCGCCCTCGTCCTGTTCGAAGAAATCGGTGCCGTAGGTGGCGCCGCCGACGCCCGCTGGCGCGATGTTCGCGGCGGCCAGCGCCTCGTACAACGCCTGGAACGTCGAAGCGCACCACTCGCCGATGTGCTCGCGCGCCACCGTCGCGCCGATCGCCGCCGCCGGGAACGCCGCGACCGCGCGATACTCCACGGTGATCGGAGCGGACGGCGTCAGCAGCGCGCGCAGCGAGGCCACGACCGCGCGGGTACGGGCCAGCTCGGCCTCCATACGCTCCAGATGCGCGCGCAGCGTGGCGTCACGCGCGTTCTCGTCCGGCGCGGCCAGCACGGCGCGGATCTCCGGAACCGGCATGTCCAGCTCACGCAGCCGCCGGATCAACTGAGCCTGGGTCACCTGCGCCGTCGCGTACCGGCGATAGCCCGAACTCGCGTCGATATCGGCCGGAGCGAGCAGGCCGATCTCGTGGTAGTAGCGCAACGTCTTCACGCTGAGATTGCTCAGCCTGGAGAATTCCCCGATGGGGACGGTCGCCGTCATGGCATCAGCCAACACCCTCCAGTGGCGGGAGGGTCAAACGACACCCGTTGTTCAGGCGAGCGCGAAGGTCAGCAGCAGGGTGGTCTGGAACGCGCCGCGCCACCACGAGTAGCCGAACCACACACCGGGAGTGACCTCCCGGATCTCGTCGTAGACCGGCGGCGTCGGGGACGGTGCGTAGTTCAGTGCCCAAGCGGGCTGCCCGTCGGTCAGGGCGGGCGCGGAGTAGACGTCGGCGCGCCAGCCCTCGATGCCCGCGCCGGTGATCCGGTTCATCAGGTAGCCGCCGTCCGGGCCGGTGTAGAAGGTCTTGCCGATCCACAGCGGTGGCGCGACGGCCTGCATGACCGGCGGACGAGTGACCCAGCCCGATTTCACGCCGACCGGAACGGCGCCGAGAGGCGCGGCGCGGAAGATGGCGTCCTGCTGCTCCGGGGAGCACCGGAAGCGCAGCGAATCGAGCGTCGCCGCCTTGTCGTCGGGGTAGAGGACGCAGCCGCCCCCGTAGTCGGCGACCGCCGGGGCGGTCGCGGGCTCGACGGCCTCTTGCGTGTCGATCACCTCGGTCGCATCGGTGATATCCGGGTCCGCGGACGCCGCGGCGCCGAGAAAGATGCCGGGAACACCGAGCGTGAGCACCAGGGTGCTCAGGAAACGTGCACGAACTGCGATCATCTTTGGCTCCAGGTTTGCCCACCGCGCTCCGACTAGGTGTCGATGGTAGGGCGCGATCGGTCGGTTCCAATCGGAACTACCCAACCTGTTATCCACCATGCGCCGCGCACCCGGGACCGTCGGGCCGCGCCGTTGCCGCGCCGCGGCAGGACTAGGCTGGCCGATGACACCTTCTCCAGAGAGGACTCTCCCGTGCAGCCAGGTGGCCAGTTCGATATGCAACAGTTGCTCGCCCAGGCGCAGCAGATGCAGCAGGCGGTGATGGAGGCGCAGGCCGAGATCGCGGCGACCGAGGTGGACGGCGCGGCAGGCGGCGGCTTGGTGCAGGTCAGGCTCAAGGCGAGCGGTGAGGTGGTGTCGCTGACCATCGACCCGAAGGCCGTGGATCCCGACGACGTCGAGACGTTGCAGGACCTGGTCATCGGCGCGGTCAACGACGCGATGGCCAACGCGCAGCGCATCGCCGCCGAACGGCTCGGACCGCTGTCCGGTGGCTTCGGCGGCGGTTCGCTGCCCGGTTTCTGAGCCGAGGTAGCAGTTGTACGAGGGTCCGGTCCAGGATCTGATCGACGAATTGGGCAAGCTGCCCGGCGTCGGTCCGAAGAGCGCGCAGCGCATCGCCTTTCACCTGCTGCACGTGGAGCCGCCGGAGATCGACCGGCTGCAGGCCGCGCTGCAGAAGGTGCGCGACGGTGTGCAGTTCTGCGTGAGCTGCGGGACGGTCTCCGACGGCGAGCTGTGCCGCATCTGCGCCGACCCGCGCCGGGACCGGACCATGATCTGCGTGGTCGAGGAGCCCAAGGACGTGCAGGCGATCGAGCGCACCAGGGAATTCCGCGGTCGATACCACGTGCTCGGTGGCGCACTCGATCCGCTCAGCGGCATCGGTCCCGACCAACTGCGGATCCGGGAACTGCTGGCGCGCATCGGTAATCAGGAGGACGGCGTCGACGTCAGCGAGGTGATCATCGCGACGGATCCGAACACCGAAGGCGAGGCCACCGCCACCTATCTGGTCCGCATGCTGCGCGACTTCCCCGGTCTGAGCGTGACCAGGCTGGCTTCGGGCCTGCCGATGGGCGGCGACCTCGAGTTCGCCGACGAGCTGACCCTCGGGCGCGCGCTGTCCGGCCGACGCGCGCTGTAGCTCCCGAAAGCGCCTCCCGGCACGGGCATTGCGCCGCGCCGGGCGTGCGTTACCGTGTCGGGGATGAGCATCGAATTCGTGCTGACGACGCTCGTCATCGTCGCCACCCCCGGCACCGGTGTGCTGTTCACGTTGGCGGCGGGGCTGTCTCGCGGTGCGCGGGCCGCGGTGATCGCGGCCTTCGGTTGCACGCTCGGCATCGTCCCGCACCTGATCGCGGCCATCACGGGTCTGGCCGCGCTGCTCGACGCCAGCGCGGTCGCGTTCCAGACGCTGAAGTACCTGGGCGTCGCTTACCTGGTGTACATGGCTTGGACCACGTTCCGGGACAAGGGCGCGCTCGCCGTGCCGGAGCAGACCGGGCACACCGCGCCCACGGTGCGGAAAGTGATCGCCTCGGCGGTGCTGCTGAACCTGCTCAACCCCAAACTGACCATCTTCTTCTTCGCGTTCCTGCCGCAGTTCGTACCCACCGGCACGCCGGACGCGCTGGCCCGCATGCTCGAATTGAGCGGCATCTTCATGCTCGCCACCTTGGTGGTGTTCGCGGTGTACGGCGCGTGTGCCGCCGCCGTCCGCGATCAGGTCGTTTCCCGCCCAGCCGTGGTCACCTGGACGCGCAGGGTCTTCGGCGCCTCGTTCCTCGCGCTCGCGGGCCGGTTGGCCGTTCAGAACCAGTGACCGGGTTCAGAGATCGACGCGCGCCCAGGGCAGGCCGGTGAAGCGGGAGCGGTCGTCGTTGGCCCAGCCCCAGATGAGCGCGGCCACGGTGGCGGGATCGGAGACGGTGGTGCCGAAATGCTTGTCGGGGGAGCCGTCCCGGTATTCCACGGTGTAAGCGCCCGAGTTCTCCCGGTAGGTCTGTATGTAGAACTGCTCGCCGCGTTCGACGACGAGATACGGGTTGGGCGGGCTCAGCTCCGGGATCCACTGCTGGACCAGCGCTTCGGTCAGGTACGGGAACTCGCCCGCGCCGCCGTGGGTGACGATGGCCCTGACATGCCCGGCGGGATCGATCAGCCAGGCCAGCTGCGGGTCGTAGACGGCGTAGTTCAACGGTGTGGCGAGTTCGAACAGCAAGTGGCGGACGAAGCCGATCGCGTCGTAGGGGCAGGCCACGTGCAGTGCCGCGCCGGTGGCCGCGCCGCCGACCGGCGCGGTGCTGAGGAAGTTGTCCTCCTCGGGCAGTTCCGCGTTGCGTCTGTTCAGTTCGGCGGCGATCCGCGCGACCGCCTCCGACTCGGGGACGCCCTGCTGAGTGCTCAGGTAGGCGTCGACCTCCGCGATCGACGACGCGACTCCGGACGGCAGCAACACGTGGTCATAGCTCACCGGGCCAGAGTACGGAACCGTTCAGGCGCGGCGCCGGGCCGTCTCGTCCTCGCCGCACCGGCAGCCGCCGGCGAGGTCGCGGCAATCGAGGACGAAGGCGTGCCTGGCGTGGTCGAGTTCGAGGCAGTGCTCGTCGGTGCATTCGGCGATCCGGCTCACGTGCACGATCAGGGTGCCGTGGCAGTGGTCGAACGCGGATTCGCAAGAAGAGCAGTTGGATTTACGCATATGACCTCCTGACGAGATCGTTGTCGTCGTTCGGTGATACCACCGGCGCGGGCCGCGCGGTGGGACCCGCGCCCGTGTGTCGCACAGTCGGGTATCGGGCAAACATCGTGCAACCGGACGTGGACGCACCGCCGATGTGCCAGGTGCGCTAGCCGTGACATGCGAAAATGGCTGCACAGCCCACACTTGCGGTGCCCCGGGCGCGATCGGTACTGACCGCCTGGACAGCATTCGGCGACCGTTGGGCACGGACGGCGGCGAAAGTGAGGTCGGCGCGGTGACGTTGCGCGATGAGCGGCGGGTGACCGCGACCACCGTGCGCGAACAGGTCGCGCGCTATCGCGGTGAGGCCGCCGCCACCGCCGCCTACGACGAGTGCGGCGCGCCCGTCGCGGGCTATTACGACGAACTGGTCGACGTGGACGGCAAGGTGCGCCGGGTGTGGTCGCAATTGTCCGCGGACTTCGCCGAACTCGGCGAGGACGGTCTCGGCAGGCTGGACAGCCGGGTGCGCAGGCTGATCGATGACGACGGCATCAGCTACCTCGAGGCCGGCGCGTCGGCCGAAGCCGCGACCCCGGCGCCGTGGCGCCTCGATCCGATTCCCTTGCCGGTCGCCGCGGACGACTGGAGCCGGCTGGAAGCCGGGCTGGAACAACGTTCCCGCGTGCTCGACGAGGTGCTCACCGACATCTACGGGCCGCGCAGGACGCTCGCCTCGGGGTTGATCGCGCCGGAGATCGTGTTCGGCCACCGCGGCTACGTGCGGGCCGCGCACGGCATCACCGTGCCGGGGCGCCACCAGTTGTTCCTGCACGCCTGCGATCTCAGCCGCTGGAGCGACGGCCGCTTCCGCGTGCTCGCGGACTGGGCGCAGGCGCCTTCCGGCGTCGGATACGCGCTGGCCGACCGCAGGGTGGTGGCGACGGCGATCCCGGAGGCGTTCGAGCACGCGAATCCCCGTCCGCTGACGCCTTTCGCCAGGGCGATGCGGTTGATGCTGATCGAATCCGCGCAGACCGACGACGACGAGCCGGTGGTCGTCGTGCTCAGCCCCGGCGTGCATTCCGAGACCGCGTTCGATCAGGCCTATCTCGCCTCCACCCTCGGCTTTCCGCTGGTGGAGAGCGCGGACCTGGTGGTGCGCGACGGCGCGCTGTGGATGCGCTCGCTCGGCACGCTGAAGCGGGTGGACGTGGTGCTGCGCCGGATCGAGGCCGAATTGTCCGATCCGCTGGACCTACGGCCGGATTCGCGACTGGGCGTGGTCGGCCTGGTCGAGGTGCTGCGCCGGGGCGCGGTGACCGTAGTGAACACGCTCGGCAGCGGACTGCTGGAGAATCCCGCGCTGACCGGATTCCTGCCCGCCCTGGCGCGCGCGTTGCTCGGTGAGGACCTGCTGCTGGACAGCGCGCCCTCGTACTGGGGCGGGCGGGAGCGGGAGCGGGAGCATCTGATCGCGAATCTGGACAAGCTGGTTCTCCGTTCGGCGGTCCACGGCGCCGCGCTGTTCGGTCCCGAGCTGAGCCGGGAGCAGCGCGACGAGCTGAAGGCGCGCATCGGTGCGCACGGATGGCAGTGGGTGGGCCAGGAACCGGCACAGTTCTCCGTCGCGCCCGCCGTCCGCGAGCAGGCCGGCCTCGCCGCGGCTCCGGTCGGCATGCGCTTGTTCTCGCTCGCCCATCGGCGCGGCTACACCGTGCTGTCCGGCGGTCTCGGCCAGGTGCGGCAGCGCACGACCGACCGTGTCGCGCGCAAAGTCGCCGCCAAGGACATCTGGGTGCGCGCCGCGCCGACGGCCGCCGCCGCGATCAGCACCGAGCCGCCGCGCGAGCCGCGGCGCACCGCTCCGGTCGTCGCGGCGATCAGCTCTCCGCGCGTGCTCAACGACCTGTTCTGGATCGGCCGCTACGGCGAGCGCGCGGAGGACACCGCCCGGCTTCTCATCGCCACCCACGAGCGCTACCAGGAGTTCCGGTACCGGCCGTGGCTGGAAGGCGCGGGCGCGTTGCCGATCCTCCTGACCGCGCTCG
Source organism: Nocardia implantans (assembly GCF_035544775.1). NCBI lineage: Bacteria > Bacillati > Actinomycetota > Actinomycetes > Mycobacteriales > Nocardiaceae > Nocardia > Nocardia implantans. The sequence goes on from NZ_JAYKYQ010000001.1 coordinate 869,226, forward strand.
GCCGGACCACCGCCACCCCTGCGCCGACCGACGGACTTTTCGGCGCCGAGGTGAGAGCCCCAGCGCCGCAGCAGAGTTCGGCCGATCGCGGCATGCTCGCTCCGTCGGGGGCAGGCCTCGATGGAGGTGTCACGCAGTACGGGGACGAGCGCTCGCCCGCCTGGTCTTCCGATGCCCTACCGGCGCTGCCCGGTACGGGCGAGCGCGCGGAGGGCACCCCGGCGTCGCGGTCTCCCGGTCGCCGGTCGGCCGAGGATGTTCCCGCCACCGAGCCTGCTCGGCGTGCGGTCGATTCCGGTATCGAACGCCGCTCCGCCGTGACCAGGGACGAAGCCGTGGCCGGTGTGGCACAACCCGTTACGGCCGGTATGGAGGCCGTCGCCGAACGACCGGACGACGAGACGACCGGTGCGGCGCAGGACACCGCCCCGCGGGCACACCGAGTGCCGGGCGCGTCCCGCGCGGGCCACGACTACCTCGTCGCGCTGACGATCGACCGGGAGCTGCCAGGATCACTGGCCTTCGCGATCGATCGGTACGGCAGCGCCGCGCGTGCCGTGCGCGACCAGCTCTCGGTGGACACCTGGATGATCCTCGGCGCGGTCGAACGCGCGCTGGCCTGCTACCCGGCCGCGGTGGACGATCAGGAGGCGGAGCTGTCGGACGTGCATGCGCGCACCCTGGCCGGGCTGCTCGCGCTGTCTGGGATCGACGGCGAGTCGCTGATCCGCGACACCGGGTGGCACGTCAGGGACATCGGGAAACGGATCGAGCGCGGCCTCGCCCTGACCGCCTTGCTGTCGGCCGCGCTGACCCAGCGGTACCCGGACGAGATCGAGCGCGAGGTCACCGAATGGGTGTTGCGCGCCACCGAGTCGTCGGTGAGTTACCGTCGGCGCCACCAGGATTCCGTGCGGATCTCGAACGTCGCCGAGCTGCTGCTGTTCGACACCGCCAATCCGCGCTCGCTGGCCTATCAACTGGGTCGCCTGCACGCCGATTTCCAGGCGCTGCCCGGTGCGTCCGGCTCGTCGCGTCCACAGCGGCTGCTGGCGGACGCGCGCCGCATGCTGCGCCGCCTCGACCCCGACGACCTCGAGGTCACCGACGCGGACGACCGGCGCACCGAACTGGCGGAGCTGCTGGAGGGTGTGCACTCGCGCCTGCGCAAGGTATCGGAATCCTTCGAGACCACGACGCTGTCGCTGCCGGTGGACATCCAGCCGCTGTGGGGCAGCGCGCAGGTCGTCGGATGACCGGCCGGCGCTACCGAGTGGAGCATCGCACCAAGTACTCGTACTCCGGCGAGGTCATCAACTCCTACGGGCGCGCGTACTTGACGCCGCGCGATCTGCCCGGCCAGCGCTTGCTCGCCCATGAGATCCGGATCGACCCCGCTCCATCGGACCGGTCGGTCGGGGCGGACGTGTACGGCAACATCACGTCCTATTTCCACGTCACCACGGAGCATCGCGCTTTGACGGTCGTCGGTGAATCACTCGTCGATGTGGACGTTCCCGTCCGCGATGACGCGGGCCCGGCGGCGGAACCGTGGGAACGCGCGCGCCCGACGGGGGCGAACGGGCCGTTCGCCGTGGAGTTCGCCCTCGATCTGCACCCTGAGGAGATCACTTCCGAGCTCGTCGCGTACGCGGCCGAATCCTTGCGGCCGGGCAGGCCGCTGCTGGACGCGGTGACCGAGCTGAACACCCGGATCTACACCGACTTCGCCTACCGTTCCGGCGCCACGACGGTGTCCACCCGGGTGGCCGACGTGTTCGCGGCCCGCGCAGGCGTCTGTCAGGACTTCGCGCGCCTCGCGGTCGCCTGCCTGCGGTCGCACGGCCTCGCCGCCAGGTACGTGTCCGGCTACCTGGCCACCGATCCGCCGCCGGGCAAGGAGCGGATGGTCGGCGCCGACGCCACGCATGCCTGGGCGGCGGTGTGGACGCCCGGCGCGGGACCCGACCGCTCGGGCCGGTGGATCGACCTCGACCCCACCAACGACCAGCTCGGCGACGAGCGGTACATCACCGTGGCTTGGGGCCGCGACTACGCCGACGTCCCTCCTTTGCGCGGCATCATCTACACCGACGCCAAGGACAGCGCGATCACCGTCTCCGTCGACGTCACCGAGGTGGACGCCTGAGCACTACGACCTGCTATCCACCGGTGGCGCGCTTCGCCGGGCTCAGAAGCCACCAGCCCCCCGGCGGATCGGGTTCGAACTCACCGTCGACCAGGGCGATGAAGCCATCGGTGACCTCGAGGTCCGGTTCCTTCCCACCTCTCCTATCGCGTCATCGGCACACGAAGGTAGTCCGGCTCATGGTGCTAGGACGGCCGGAGAATCCACCGTGCACAAGACGCGACCGGCGCTTACCCAGCCTCGTGCCGCCGCCCGCCCTGCGAGGAGCGCCGGTGGCGGCTCAGGTGGCCTGGTCCGACCGTGATGCGCCGGTTCAGGCGCGCAGGCGTTCCCGGCGGAGCTGGTCGACCTCGGGCAAATCGAGGGGGGCCAGTTCGGTGACGCCGAGGGCGCGCATCAGCAGCAAGTCGGCGAGTTCGGGGTTGCGGGCCAGCGCAGGGCCGTGCATGTAGGTGCCGATCACCGAGCCCTGCACGACGCCTTCCAGCCCGTCGCCGACGCCGTTGCCGACGCCGCGGGTGACGCGGGCGAGGCCGTGCGCGTCGCCGCCGAGTTTGGTTCCGCCCCGGTGGTTTTCGAAGCCGGTGAGCGCGGCGGTGAGCCCGTCGAGCAGCGGTGTGGTTGTCACCTCGCCGATGGCGCGTTTGTGCTGCGGCGAGGTGGTGACGTCGAGCAGGCCGACGCCGTCGACCCGCTCGCCCGCTGAGGTCTCGTACCACTGGCCGAGCACCTGGATGGCCGCGCAGATCGCCAGCACCGGAGCGCCTCTCCCGGCGGCGCGCTGCAAACCGGGGTAGCGCTGTAGGTGCCGGGTGGCCAGGCGCTGTGCGGAGTCCTCCGCGCCGCCCAGGGTGTAGACGTCCAGGGAATCCGGCACCGGCTCCGACAGATTGATCTCGACGATCTCGGCGTCGTAGCCGCGCATGCGCAGCCGCTGGCGCAGCACGAGGGCGTTGCCGCCGTCGCCGTAGGTGCCCATCACGTCGGGCAGCACCAAGCCGATGCGGAAGGTCGATTCACTCATGATGCCCGCTCCTCGAGGTCACGGTTGAGATCACGGAACGCGGTGTAGTTGGCCAGCACTTCCACGTGGCCCGCTGGACACGACGCGATGGCGCGCACCGGATCGGGCACCAGGGTGTGCTCGACGCCCGCGTAGGTCAGCCGCACCGCCAGGTCGGTGGCGCGTTCGCCCGCCGCCACCACCTGCACCCCTTCGAAGTGCTCGAAGCGCACGTCCCACAGCCAGGACAGGTCCTCGCCGTCGGGCACCTGGCCGTTCACCGCGATCACCAGGCCCGCCGAGGTCGGCTCGATCATCGACAGCGCCTCCTGCCAGCCGGCCGGGTTCTTGGCCAGCAGCAGCCGCGCGTCGTGCTCGCCGACCTGCACGGTGCGGTAGCGGCCCGCGATCTCGCGCACCGTGCCCGCGGCCGCGACGGCCTGCTCCGGGTCGGCGCCGAGCGCGACAGCGGCGGCCACCGCCTGTGCGGCGTTGCCGCGGTTGGCCCGGCCCGGCAGCGCCAGGCGCAGCGGGAAACGCTTGCCCTCCGGTCCGACCAGATCGTCCCCGTCGAGCCACCAATCGGGCTCGGGACGCTGGAAATCCGCTCCGGTGCTGCGCCAGTGCGCGCCCTCCCAGACGATCGGCTCGCCGCTGCGCGGGCAGCTGGTCGCGTCCATCGCCCAGCCGCTGCCCGCGGCGACCCACACCACGTTGGGATGGTCGTAGGCGATGGAGGTGACCAGCACGTCGTCGCAGTTGGCGATCACCACGGTGGCCGGGTGCTCGGCCAGGCCCGCGCGCAGCTTGCGCTCGATCATGTTGATCTCGCCGACCCGGTCGAGCTGGTCGCGGCTGAGGTTCAGCAGCACCACCGCCGAGGGGTTCAGCGAATCGGTGACGTGCGGCAGATGCAGTTCGTCCACCTCGATCGCGGCCAGCGGCGCGCGCCGGTGCGCGTTCAGCGCGGCGACGATGCCCGCGTCCATGTTCGCGCCGTCGGCCTGGGTCGCGACCGCGCCGAGGGTGCTGAGCGCGGCGGTGGTCATCCGCGTGGTGGTCGACTTGCCGTTCGTGCCGGTCACCAGCACGGTGCGCCGTCGCTGCCCGAGCTGATCCATGACGGTCGGATCGATCTTCAACGCGATCAGGCCGCCGATCATCGAGCCCTTGCCGCGACCCGCCTTCTGCGAGGCCCAGGACGCCGCGGCCGCCGCCGCCAGCGCGAGCCGTCCGCGCACCGATAGTTCTGCCACGCCGCGAGTCTATGTTCGACGCGCGATCCGGGCGCGCCGCGGTCGGGTGGCGTGGGCCACGCGGCTCACGCCTGGTAGAGCTTGGCCGCGTAGTTCTCCGGCGCGTAGTAGCGCTCCAGTTCCTCCACCGTCTCGGTCACGTTCGTCTGCACCTCTTTGACCAGGCGCGCAGCGCTCGGCAAGGTGTCCTGCGGCCACTGATCCGGCTCCCAGAGGTGGCTGCGCATGAACGCCTTGGCGCAGTGGAAGAAGATCTGGTCGATCTTCACCTCGACGGCGAGGATCGGGCGGTGGCCGCGCACCACCATGTCGTCGAAGTACGGCGCGTCGCGCACCAGCCGCGCGCGGCCGTTGATCCGCAGCGTCTCGCGGCGGCCAGGGATCATGAACAGCAGGCCGACGTGCGGGTTGGACAGGATATTCAGGTAGCCGTCGGCGCGCCGGTTACCGGGGCGCTCCGGGATGGCGATGGTGGTGTCGTCGAGCACCCGCACGAAGCCCGCCGGGTCGCCTTTCGGCGAGGCGTCGCAGTTCCCGTTCGCGTCGCAGGTGCTCATCACCAGGAACGGGGACAGCGCGATCCACTCGCGGTCCCTGGCGTGCAGGACGGGACGCTCCTTGGTCGCGACGCGCGGCGCCACCTCGCCGAGCAGTGCCCGCAGATCCGCCGGGTCGGTGATGTCGTTGGCGGTGCTCTCGCGCATAGTTCGATTCAAGCACCACGGCCTGGGGAATGACGATCGAATTGGGTTCGGGCGAGAGGAGATCGATCACATCCGTTCAGACCGGGACGTCGAACATGTTCGGTAGCCCGGCTGCGAAGCGGTCGGCGTCGATCCGGCGCAGGGGTTCCAGTTCGGGGGCGCGGTAGAGGGTGTACATCCGGCAGCGCTCCGCGTTCGAGCCGGCCACGTCCAGCAGTGCGTTCACCGCCGCGCGGGCGGACTCGTTGGCGCCCTCCATGGTCGCCAAGTCGATGTTCGTGCGCACGTAATCGCCTGCCAGGAAGAGGTTTTCCAGCGCGCCGTGCGGTTGCGGACGGTGCTCCCACGACCCGGCGGTGTTGATCAGCAGCGGGTCGGCGTTGGCGTTGCGCCGCTGGCCCTCCTGCCAGGTGATGCCCGGATCGAGGAACCAGGAGTGCAGGTCGGCGTCGCCCAGCACTTCGCCGCGATCGTCCAGGTGGGCTCTGATCTGCGCCCACGCCTCGCGAGCGATCTCCTCGTGGGTGCACTCCTTCGCGGGTTTGCCGAACAGGATGCCGGGGGTGTTCCAGTCGGAGATGTCCACCGAAAGACAGTCCTGCGCACCGCCGTCGCCGAATTCGGTCAGCTTGCGGCGCCACAGCTGGTTCTGGCTGATCGAGGTGAGCGACCACGGCGCGTCGATGTATGCGGTGTGGCCGCGGGAGATGTCGGCCGATCGGCGCAGATAGAACTGGATGCCGTTCATCCAGTCGGTGAACAGGTTGTCCATCCCGGCCAATTCGGGCTGGACGGCGAGCACTTGCGGCGACCACAGCGTGCGTGCCCGTTCGGCGGGCAACGCGACGACGAAGTAGTCGGCCTCGATCGTGCGCTGCGCGCCGGTCTCGTCCACGACGCGGGCCGCGACGATCCTGCGGTCACGCACCTCGAGCTCGCGCGCTTCGGCGCCGAGCACGAACTGCGCTCCCAGTTCCCGGATCCGCTGCGTCCACGGCTCGATCCACACCGCGTTGGTCGGGCCGTTGAGCACCCGGTCCAAGCTGCCGTCGTTGCCGATCCCCATGGGGTTGCCGAGGAACTGCTCGCCCATGGTGCCGATGGTGCGCACGCTGGCGATGTTCTCTTTCGCGGCCACCATGATGCTGGTCAGCGTGCGCGACAGCAGCGCGCGGAACTCGTGCGAGCGCGCGTGGCCGCCGACGAAATCGTGCCAGGAGGTGCGCTCCCACTGGCCGAGGCGGCGGGCATCGCAGCTGGTGTTGAAGACCAGCAGGCGTTCGGCGAAGTAGACGCCCTCGTGCGGCGGCATCTTCAGTGCGGTCGACAGCGCCGCGCCGAGCGTTTCGCGGAAACTGTCGGGAGAGAATTCGGCGCGGGAGCGCGGCCCGAGCGGGACGCGGAAGTCGTCGCCGCCGTGCCGGGCGAATCGTGCTTCCGGCACCGCGACGAGGTTGTCCCATACGCCATTCGCGTTGCCCGGGAAGGGGATTCGGCGCATGGTTTCGGGGATGTGCTGGTAGAAGCCGGGGAAGAAGCGGAAGCCGTGTTCGCCGGGCAGGTCCGGCCGTCCTTCCGTTCCGGTGCCGGGCACGCCGACGCTGCGGGCCTTGCCGCCCCACGCCCGCTTCTCGTAGACGGTGACCTGGAACCCGCGTTCCGCCAGTTCGTGTGCCGCGGTCAGGCCCGCGACACCGCCGCCGAGTACCGCGACTCTTCTGCCACCGGGATTCGCCCTCGCCGGCGTGGGTCTCAGCGCACCCGCCGTCAGCGCCCCCGCCGTAGCCACCCCCGCCGCGACCGTGTTACGAAGCAGTGCTCTTCGCGATACGGTCCACTGATTGTCTGCCATGCGCCGCTCTGCTGCCTAGCCTCGGGACCAACTTCCACGCCGCGCACTACTGTAGAGCGACAATCCGATCAATTCGCACCGACCCCGTGCGGCGACCGGCGCGGAGTGCGATTCTCGTGTCGGAGTGAACACCGCTGCCGTCGCTCAGGCCGGGCGACCGGCGCCCACCATCGCGGCAGTTCCCGATGCCTCGACGTGGGCGTTCGCCCGTGGCCTGCTCGACGTGGCGGCGAACGCGCCGGCCAGCACCACAACCCCGCCGATCAGCGACAACGGGGCCGGAGTCTCGCCCAGGAAAGTCCAAGCCGCCGCGATGCCGACGATGGGGACCAGCAGGGAGAACGGCGCGACCAGCCCGGCCGGATAGCGACCGAGCAGGTAGGTCCACAACCCCGTGCCCACCACGGTGGCGAGGACGGCGATATAGGCGAGCGCCAGGAGCGCGGGCAGACCCGTCGGCGTGAACGCCGCACCCAGAGCGCGCGCTCCCGTGGTCGGCCCCTCGACGACCGCCGACAGCGCGAACAGCGGCACCGGTGGGATGGCCGTGGTCCAGAGCATGAGGTGCAGCGGATTGACGCCGGGGGACTCGGTGCCGGCCAGACGCGCGCCGATGTTGCCGAAGGCCCAGCCCAGCCCGCCGGCGAGGGTCAGCAGCACCGGGAGCAGGGTGGCGTGGGCGAGCCGGTCCCAGCCGATCACCGCCATGCCCGCCACCGCGACGGCGATGCCCGCGACCTGCACCGGGCGCATCCGCTCGCGCAGCAGTAGCGTGCCGAGCAGCACGGTGAACGGCGCCGAGGATTGCAGCACCAGCGAGGCGAGCCCGGTCGGCATCCCCACCCGCATCGCGGTGAACAGGAACGCGAACTGCAGGATGCCGAATCCGATCCCGTACAGCAGGATCCAACGCATCCGCACCGCGGGACGCGGAACGAACAGCAGCGCGGGCACCGCCAGCACCGCGAAGCGCAGCGCAGCGAAGAAGAACGGGGGGAAGTGGTCGAGCCCGACCCGGATGGCGAGGAAGTTCACTCCCCACAGCAGGACGACGGTCAGGCCGAGCAGACGGTCACGGTTGGTCACGCCTTCATCGTGCGGTCCGCTAAAGATCAGGACAATCGAATAATTCTGTATCAATGATGTAGTTTAGCTTAATGGATTTCGGCTCCGAACCTGTCGCGTCCGGCCCGCCCATGGCATTGGAGCGTCTGCGTATCCTGCGCGAACTAGCCGATCGCGGCACTGTGGCCGCCGTGGCGGCCGCCGTGTCCATGACGCCCTCCGCCGTTTCCCAGCAGCTCAAGGTGCTCGCCCGGGAGGCGGGCGTGGCCCTGCTCGAACCGGACGGCAGACGCGTGCGGCTCACCGACGCCGGTCGCGCCCTGGTGGTGCGCGCCGACGAAGTGCTCGCCGCCATGGACCGGGCGGTCGCCGAGATGGCGCACTACCGCGGCTCGCCGCGCGGACGGGTCCGCGTCGCGGTGTTCCCCTCGGGCGGTGCGTTGCTGCTGCCGCATGTGCTGCCCGGCATGGTGGACAGCGGAGTCGAGGTGATCGCGCGGGACGAGGACGTGCCGCCGTCGGAAGTGGCGCGCCTGCTCGCCGACTACGACGTGGTGCTGACCCATCGTGACGAACACGCCGCGCCCATCGCCGACCCGCGGGTCACCACCCGGGCGCTCATGCGCGAGCCGATCGATGTGGTCGCGGCGCCGACGCATCGGCTCGCGGGCCGTTCGGCCGTCGCACCGGAGGAACTGGCCGAGGAGACCTGGCTCAGCGTGCGGGGCGGCTTCCCGGTGGACGACGTGTTGCGCTCGATCGCCACGGTGACCGGCGTGCAGCCGCGCATCGCCCAGCGCCTCAACGATTTTCGCGTCATCGAAACGCTGGTGGCCACCGGATACGGCGTCGCGCTCATGCCCCGCTACGCGGTGGGCCATCCCGACTTGACGGTGCTGCGGCTGTCCGGCGTGCGAGCCGCCCGGATATACGAACTGGCGACCCGGCCCAGGGCCGATGCCCGGCCCGCGATCGCGGCCGTGCTCACGGCGTTCGAATCGGCCGCCGCACTGGCGACCGCCGACTCCGCGCACGGAAACGGCTCCGCCGCGCGGATATGACTCCGCGCGGCGGCGCCGACGACGATCAGTATCCCGGCGGCGGCTGGTGCCGATAGGGGTGCTGGGCCTGCGAACTGACGTAACCGAAGTCGTCGGCGACCATCGCCGCCAGTTCCAGCAGCGCCCGCCGGGTCGGCTTGCTCACCAGTTCCAGATCGATTTCCGCGCCTTCGGCGAGGTGGTCGTCGAACGGCACGACCTGCACCGCGCGGGTGCGATCGAGGAACAGCTTGCGCAGCTGGTCGAGGTCGACGGTGGACGCGCCGCGCCGGGAAGCGTTCACCACCACCACGGTTCGCTCCACCAGCTTGCCGTAGCCGTGGTGGTCGAGCCAGTCCAGCGTGGCCGACGCGCTGCGCGCGCCGTCGATGGCGGGCGAGGTGACCAGCACCAGCGAACTCGCCATATCCAGCACGCCCGCCATCGCGGAGTGCATCAAGCCGGTGCCGCAGTCGGTCAGGATGATGTTGTAGAACGACTGCAGGATGCCGATCGCCTTGCGGTAGTCCGCTTCGCTGAACGCCTCGGAGACCGCCGGATCCTGTTCGCTGGCCAGCACTTCCAAGCGGCTCGGCGCCTGCGAGGTGTGCGCCCGCACGTCGGAGTACCTGGTGATGTGCTGATCTTCGAGCAGGTTGCGCACGGTGGAGCGGGTCTGCCGCGGCACCCGGTGCGCGAGCGTGCCCAGGTCGGGGTTGGCGTCGATCGCGATGACACGGTCGCCGCGCTGCGAGGCGAAGGTGGAGCCGAGACCGACCGTGGTGGTGGTCTTCCCGACGCCGCCCTTGAGCGACAGGATCGCGATTCGGTAATCACCGCGCACGGGCTGGTTCACCCGGTCGACCAAGTCCTGGTAGACGATGTCGGCCGCCGACTCGCCCGGATTGATCATGCCGCCGGACACCTTGTGCACCGCGCGGCGCCAACCGCTGCGCGGCGCCCTGCGGGCACGCCGGAGCAGATTCAGGTCGTTCACGGAATGTCCGGGCTGGCCGGGCTGCGGCACATGCTGCGGTTGGAACGGCAGCGCGGACTGGTGCGGCCCGGGGCCGCCCTGCCAGCTCGGCCCCTGCGGCTGCCCCAGCGGCGGCGGAGGCGGTTGATAGGCGGGCGGCGGAGGTTGATGTGTCACCGGCGGAGGCGGCGGCGCCCAGCTGTAGATCGGGCCGCTGGGCTGATCAAGTTGCGGCGCAGGAGGTTCCGGCTGCGCGGAATCCATGGGCGCGTGCCTGGCCAGGCCGTCGCCGCCGATGTCATGGCGGTAGTCCCCGTAACCCTGGTTGGGCTCCGGCGGGGTGGCTACCGGATGGCTACCGCTGTGGCCCGGCTGCGGCTGAAATGCGCCGGTAGCGAACGCCTCTCCAGGAAAGGGCGACGGAGGGGGATACGCGCCGGGAGGAGGCGGGGCGTACGAACCGTAGGGTTCGGCCGGTCCGTCCTGCGGGGGAGCCCAGGCCTGCACCGGTGCGGCGGCTTGCGGGTAGGCCGTGGTCTGCTCCGTCGAGCCTTGCGGCTCCAGCTGTTCGAGTTGGGCGTCCGGCTGCGGCGCCCCGGCAGGCACGTCGGTTTCCTTCGCTTCCGCGCCGCCGGTCGGCTCGGCCGCCGGGTCGTTGGCCGATGACTCCACGTCGCTGGCTTCGGCCGTATCCACGGAATGGCTCTGCAGCCAGGGTGGAGAGGTCGGATTGTGGTCGTTTGTTGTCACGGTTCCCCCATCTGCTCGGGAGTTCGAGCAGAGAGCTCGGCGCTTGGAGTGCGAATCCAACGCTAGCACGGGGTTCGCTACCCCGTGTCGCGGTAGGCGTGCCGGGCATGGGGAGCGAGACGCCCGTGACAAGCGGTCTGCCCCAGCGAGATCGGGCGCCGCGCGGTGAACCCGCGCGGCGCCCGTCCGGATGCGTGCCGAGACGCGCTGTCAGTGCGCCCGGTTCACCGCCGACACCACCGCGCGCAGCGACGCGGTCGTGATCGAGGTGGCGATGCCGACGCCCCACACCACCTTGTCGCCGATCGCGCACTCCACGTAGGCGGCGGCCTGCGCGTCGTCGCCCGCCGACATGGCGTGCTCGGAGTAGTCCAGGACCTCGACGTCGAAGCCGACTGTGGCGATCGCGTCGACGAACGCGGCGAGCGGCCCGTTGCCCTTGCCGGTGATCTCCTGCTCGACGCCGTCGACCTTCACCACGGCCACGATCGAGTCGACCCCGCCGTCGGTCTCCGACGCGGTGACCTTCTGGCGCATCCGCTCCAACGGCCGGATCGGGCTCAGGTACTCCTCGTGGAAGACGTCCCACATCTCCTTGGGCGTCACCTCGCCGCCCTCGCCGTCGGTGATCTTCTGGATCGCCTGCGAGAACTCGATCTGCAGCCGCCGCGGCAGCGCCAGCCCGTGGTCGGTCTTCATGATGTAGGCGACGCCGCCCTTGCCGGACTGCGAGTTGACCCGGATGACCGCCTCGTAGGTGCGGCCCACGTCCTTCGGGTCGATCGGCAGGTAGGGCACCTCCCAGACGATGTCGTCGACGTCCGCCCCGGCGGCGTCGGCCGCGGTCTTCATCGCGTCCAGGCCCTTGTTGATGGCGTCCTGATGGCTGCCGGAGAACGCGGTGTAGACCAGGTCGCCGCCGTACGGGTGCCGCTCGTGCACCGGCAGCTGGTTGCAGTACTCGACGGTGCGGCGGACCTCATCGATGTCGGAGAAGTTGATCTGCGGATCGACGCCGCGGGAGAACAGGTTCATCCCCAGCGTGACCAGGCACACGTTGCCGGTGCGCTCGCCGTTGCCGAACAGGCAGCCCTCGATCCGGTCGGCGCCGGCCTGGTAGCCGAGCTCGGCGGCGGCCACGGCGGTGCCGCGGTCGTTGTGCGGGTGCAGCGACAACACGATCGCGTCGCGGCGGGCCAGGTTGCGGCTCATCCACTCGATGGAGTCGGCGTAGACGTTCGGCGTCGCCATCTCCACGGTGGCGGGCAGGTTGATGATCAGCGGCTTCTCCGGCGTCGGGGCGATGATCGCCGACACCGCGTCGCACACCTCCTTGGCGTACTCCAGCTCCGTGCCGGTGTAGGACTCCGGGCTGTACTCGTAACGCCAGTTGGTGTCCGGGTAGCGCTTCTCGATCTCCAGGCACAGCGCGGCGGCGTCGGTGGCGATCTTCTTCACCGCTTCGCGGTCGGCACGGAAGACCACCTTGCGCTGCAGGATGGAGGTGGAGTTGTAGAAGTGCACGATGACGTTCTGCGCGCCGGCGCAGGCTTCGAACGTGCGCTCGATCAGCTCGGGACGGCACTGGGTCAGCACCTGGATGGTCACGTCGTCGGGGATCGCGCCGTCCTCGATGATCTCGCGGACGAAATCGAAATCGGTCTGGCTGGCCGACGGGAAGCCGACCTCGATCTCCTTGTAACCCATCCGCACCAGCAGGTCGAACATGCGGCGCTTGCGGGCCGGGCTCATCGGGTCGATCAACGCCTGGTTGCCGTCGCGCAGGTCGACCGCGCACCAGGCGGGCGCCCGGTCGATGACCTTGTCCGGCCAGGTGCGGTCGGGCAGCGAGATCGGCTCGACCTCCTCGGCGAACGGCCGGTAACGGAACGTCGGCATCGAGGAGTTCTTCTGCTTGTTCCAACCGGGCTGGTCGGCGGGGGCGGGTTTGCTCGGCGCGGTGATGGTGCGCGCGCCGGATACGAATGCGTCAGCAGGGGACATGGGCGGTTCTCCCGAGGATGTCGTTTTTCCCAATGGGCTGGTCGACCGGCGCGGCAAAACCCCGCGACGGGAGCCGGTCCGATCAGACCCCGTCGCGGCGGTCGAGAAGAAGTGCCCGCTGCATGATGTCCGCGAGTTTACCGTGCCGGCATACCGCCGGGAAGGGAGGTCCCGTCGTCGGGTGATCCGATGACCCCGCTACCGTTCGTCCGGCAGTGCACGACGCTTGTACGGACCCCGGGGTCCGACGGGACGTAGAAGGATTGACAAATGACCTGGCTGGAGCAACTGGCCGTCTTCGGCGCCGGCATCTGGGCGGGCGGCATCAACACGATCGTCGGCTCCGGCACGCTGATCACCTTCCCGGTTCTGCTCGCTTTCGGCCTTCCGCCGGTGACCGCGAATGTGTCCAACACCATCGGTCTGGTCCCCGGCTCGATCAGCGGTGTGCACGGATACCGGCGCGAACTGGCGGGCCAGCGCCAACGGCTGCTGCGATTGGGCACGGCGTCGCTGCTCGGCGGCATCACCGGCGCGGTGCTGCTGCTGGAGTTACCCGCCGAAGCGTTCAAGGCGATCGTGCCCATCCTGATCATCCTGGCATTGGTGCTGGTCGTCGTGCAGCCACGGCTCGCGAACTGGGTCAAGCGCCGCCGGGAGAACGACGGCGCACCGGTGCCCGAGCACGGGGGACCGATCCTGGTCACCGCGGTCTACGCCGCCGGTGTGTACGGCGGGTACTTCGGCGCGGCGCAAGGCGTGCTGCTGATCGGGTTGCTCGGCGTTTTCGTGCACGACGACATCCAGCGCCTGAACGGGGCGAAGAACGTGCTCGCCCTGATCGTGAACGCGGTCTCCGCGCTGATCTTCATCGTCGTGGCCGATGTGGACTGGCGCGCGGTGGCGCTGATCGCCCTCGGCTCGATCATCGGCGGGCAGCTCGGCGCGCGGCTGGGCAGGCGGATGCCACCGAACCTGTTGCGCGCGGTGATTGTCGTGGTCGGTCTCATCGCGGTGATCCGCTTGGTGACGTCCTAGGTGGCGGACGGACCCGTGCCGCGAGATATCAGGGTCGGATGTCAACCCTCAGGCTGACGACGGCCACCGTGTACGGGGCACAGGATGAGTGCCGTGCCTAGCTGGAAGATCGTCATAGTCGCCGCGCTCGCCGCGTCGCTGCCCGTGGTGAGCGGCTGCGGCGGGCCGCCGAGCCGACACGAGTCGGCGGTCGCGGACCTGGTCGCGCAAGCCGACGCCGCGCCGACGCCCCGGCTGGACTGGGCGCAGTGCGCAGAGCCGGAGCTGCGCGAATTCCACTGCGCGACCGCCCAGGTGCCGGTGGACTACGCGCACCCCGACGGCCCGACCCTGGGTCTGGCGGTGCTGCGTCAGCAGGCCACCGACCCGCAGCGACGGATCGGCACGCTGTTCGCCGCCGCAGGCGGTCCGGGGAATTCGGGACTGCGCTGGGCGGCCGAAGGCGAACTGCTCGGCGGCGAGCTCGCACGCCGCTTCGACGTGATCACCTTCGACCAGCGCGGCGTCGGCCGCAGCGGACAGGTGCGGTGTTTCGCGGACGCCGAGCGGCAGCGGCGGTTCTGGTCCGGCGCGGTGCTTCCGCCCGTCGGCCCGGAGCAGGAGCGTGCGGCCGACGTGGCCGGCCGCGAGCTGGCCGCCGGTTGCGCGGCGCACGGCGGCGCTCTGCTCGGCCACTTGACCACCGTCGACGTGGCGCGCGACCTCGATCTGCTGCGCCGGGCCGTCGGCGACGCCCAGCTGACCTATACGGGCGGTTCCTACGCGAGCTATCTGGGCCAGGTGTACGGCGCGCTGTTCGGCGATCGGGTGCGCGCGCTGTCCCTGGCGTCGATGATCGACCCGCACGCGTACACCAACGACACCCGCAGCGCCGTCGAGGCCACCGCCGCGGGGACCGAAGAAGTGCTCGGTGAATTCCTGCGGCTGTGCGCGGACGCGGGCCTGCAGCGCTGCCCCTTCGCCGCGCCGAGCGGCCATGGTGGGGCCGTCGCGCGCGCGGGGGCGGGCGATCCCGGCACCCCCGTCGATCTGCGCGCGCGCGATGACGCCCTCCTGCGACGTCTGCGCGAGGCGCCGCAGGTCGTGGGGGCCGGGGAACGGGCGCGGACCGTCACCTACGCCGAGGTGCTGTCGTCGCGGGCGCTGTTGCTGTACGACCCGGAGAAGGGCTGGCCGGCCCTGGCCGCATTGCTCGCCGAACTGGAGCGCGGTCCGGCGGGTAATCCCGACGCGGTGAGCGAGATTCTCGCGGCCACCGCGCAAACCGGCGATTTCCTCGACTCGTACACCGCGATCTCGTGCGCGGACAACACCTTTCCGCGCGACCCCGGTCAATGGCCCGCGATGGCAAAGGATCTGGAGCGGGTAAGCCCCACTTACGGCGCGTTCTGGCTGTGGCTGCACCAGGCTTGCGCCTCTTGGCCGTCTCCGCCGGAGGGGTACGCCCAGCGGTACGGCGGGCCGTGGATCCTGCG
The DNA here is from genome assembly GCF_035544775.1 of Nocardia implantans. NCBI lineage: Bacteria > Bacillati > Actinomycetota > Actinomycetes > Mycobacteriales > Nocardiaceae > Nocardia > Nocardia implantans. Next base: position 884,538 of record NZ_JAYKYQ010000001.1, read on the forward strand.
GTCGGACACCCCTGCTCTGCTGATCAACAACCGCTTCGACCCCGCCACCCCGCTCAGCGCCGCGCGGCGCGCGCAGCGGGAACTGGTCAACGCCCGGTTGGTGGTCGTGGAGGGCGGTTACGGGCACACGCCGCTCGGCGAGTGTGCCCGTAAGTTGCGCGAGCGTTATCTCGTCGACTTGCAGCTACCTGCCCCCGGCGCGACCTGTCGCGCGGACGAGCTGCCGTTCGAGCGATAGCCAAATCGGATATCTGTTCACAAATCGGGAATACCGGTAATCTGCGCACGCTAAGCCTGATGATGGAAGGTGACCGGTGCGTAGACGTGCCTTGTTCAAGGCGGCTGGCACGGCCGCCCTGCTCGGTGCTGTGGGAACGATGGCGGGGACGGCCGCGGCCTCCGCGAATCCGATGTGGGAGGCCCTGTTCCGCGCCTGGGTTCCGGAGATCTTCGCCCCGATCCCCGATCCGCCGGAGCATTCGCCCGCGATCGTCATCGGCTCCGGCTTCGGCGCCGCCGTGTCCGCGTTGCGCCTGGCCGAGGCCGGGATCGCCACCACCGTGCTCGAGCGCGGTTCGCGCTGGCCGAACGACCCGTGGCGGGAGATCTTCACCGGCGACGACCTGCCCGACGGCCGTGGCTTCTGGCACCGCACCAACTTCACCGGCGTCACCAAGGTGCCGATGCATTTCGCCAGCTTCGGCGGCGTGCTGGACTGCACCGAATACCCGGGTATCGACGTCTGGCGCGCGGCCGCCGTCGGCGGCGGCTCGGTGATCTTCAGCGGCGCCATGATCGCCCCGGAGCGCCGCTTCTTCGACCACATCTTCGGTGGCCTCGTCGACTACGGCGAGATGGAGCGCGTCTACTACCCGCGCGTGCGCGAGATGCTGCGGCTGAGCCCGATGCCCGCAGACATCTACAACTCCTCGCCGTTCGCGCATTCCCGCGCCTGGGACGACCAAGTGCGCAAGGCGGGCTACCAGCCGCAGGCCAACGACTCGATCTTCAACTGGGACATCCTGCGCGCCGAATTGGCCGGAGCGTCGAGGCCTTCCGCGACGGCGGCGCGGAGCAATCTGGGCAACTCCAACGGCGCCAAGTTCGACCTGAATCAGAACTACCTGGCGTACGCGCAGAGCACCGGCCGCTGCGGCGTCTTCCCCGGTCACCGGGTCGACGCCATCGCGCAGGAATCCGGCGGCCGCTACGCGGTCACCGTGGCGAAGCTGTCGCCGACCGGTGACGTGCTGTCCACCCGCACCCTCACCTGCGACCGGCTCTTCCTCGGCGCCGGGTCGATCGGCAGCTCCGAATTGCTGGTCCGCGCGCAGGCCACCGGCGCGCTGCCCAACCTGAACGAACACATCGGCGACGGCTGGGGCACCAACGGGGATGTGGTCCTTGCCCGCGGCGCCAGCGCGCTGGCCGGTCAGGGCCAGGGCGTGCCGAGCGCGAGCCGGATCTTCGACGAATCCGCCGTGCCGCTGACCCTGGAGAGCTGGTACATCCCCGGCATTCCGTTCGAGACCGGCGCGCTCGCCTCGCTCGGCATGGTGCTCGACCCGACCCGCACCCGGTTCGGTTACGACGGGGCCACCGGCCGGGTCGGGCTGAGCTGGTCGGTCGAGAACCGGAACGAGACCGTCGCGGCGGCGCGCGCCGTCGATCACCGGATCGCCGAGCGCGCCGACGCCCTCGTCGAGTACAGCGCTCTCGGTTACGACGCGAACGCGCTGTTCACCGCGCATCCGCTCGGCGGGGCGGTGCTCGGTCGCGCCACCGACGGCTACGGCCGGGTGCACGGGCACCCCGGCCTGTACGTGATGGACGGCGCGGCGATCCCCGGCAGCACCGGAACGGTCAACCCCTCGCTGACCATCGCGGCGCTGGCCGAGCGCAATATCGAGGCAATCGTTCGCGCCGGTCGCTGAGATTCGACGGTGCCGGGCGCGACGTTCGCCCGGCGCCTTCTTTCGGTGGTATCGCCATCCGTGCCGAGCGTGCTTTTCGCGTACTAATGTCGGCGGCACCGTTCGGCGTCGAAGGGATCCGCAGTGTCCGCTCCCAGCTCGGGTATCGAGAGCTCATCCGTCGAGCGATACGGCCTGCCGGAAACGCCGGAGCCGCAGGACTATCCGCGCAAGCCGCCGATGCTGTGGACCGATTTCCTGATGCTGGCGCTGGCCGTCGTATCCGTGGCGCTGGTCAGCTGGATCACGTTCTTCCCGGTCTCCGGGCAGACCTACCACGCGATCGTGCTGGTCGACTGGTCGTTGTGCGCGGTCTTCGCGCTCGAGTTCCTGTGGCGCTGGCGTCGCGCGGGCTGGCCATGGACCTTCCCGTTCGTCTATTGGTACGAGATCCTCGGCATGATCCCGGTGACCAGCCCGTTCTTCCGCGCTTTCCGGCTGCTGCGCATCGTGGTGATCCTGGGCAGGCTGGCCCGGGTGGCCGATCGGGTGTTCGGCGACCGGGTGACCGCCGCGGTGGTGAACCGGTTCGTGGCGACCATCGTCGACACCATTCGCCGTCCGATGACCATCGCGGTGATGGACGAGGTGGCCGAGGTGCTGCGCACCGGCCACTACACCCGCAACATCGCGGCCGCGCTGGAGGAGAACCGCGCCGAGCTGGACGAGATGATCCTGGAGTTGATCAAGAAGGACCCGCAGGCGGGCCGGGTGCGCTACATCCCGTTCCACGACGAGATCATCCGGCTGATCGCCGACACCACCTTCCGCATCGTGTTCCAGGTGCTGGAGGATCCGCGCACCGACGAACTCGTCGCGGACGTGCTGCGGGAGAACATCGATCAGATCCGCGACGCCGTCCGCGACGGTGTGCGGGTACCGCCGTCCGCGTACGGGCCGACAGCCGCCGAGCACGGCGTGCGGCATCACGTCACTCGGGTACCGCGTGCCTGATCGCGTCCCGCGGCTGCGCCAAACGCACGGTCTCCCAAGCGATCAGCGCGACCAGGACGCCACACAGGAGGGCCAGCGAAGCCAGCGCGGGCAGGGCGCAGGCCAGCGGGATGAGCGCCAGCAGCACCACGACGGCGAACACGCGCGGCACCGTGACGGTGCGCGTGGCGTAGTGCTTGAACCCCACCAGGGCGATCAGATACAGCACGACGCCGCCGTAGAGGGCGTAGAGCGGGATTCCGTACAGCGCGTCCCGCAAGGTGTGGTGCGAGGAATCCCCGACGTAGTAGAGGACCTTCTTCAGCCCCAGCGACAGCGCGATGATCCCGGCGATCATCGGGAAATGCCAGAAGGTGTAGGAAGCCTGCGCGATCTTGATCTGCCGCCTGCCCTCGGCGTGGACGAATTCGTGCTCCACCGCGAGGGCCGCGACGTCGAAATACGCCCACCACAGCAGGCCGGAAATGGCGAGGCCGAGCAGCGAACCGAGCGCGATCGGCCAGGAGATCGGCAGGCCCGCCACTCCGATGCCGATCGAGACGATCGATTCACCGAGCGCGACGATGATGATCAGCCCGTATCGCTCGACGAAATGGTTGGCCGAATTCAATCGCCAATCGGTGCCCGCGAACAGTGTCCACAGATAGTCGCCCGCGATCGCGGCGATCCACAGCGCGATCTGCACCCGGCCGGTGGTCAGCGCGGCGACCACCAGCAGCGTGGTGCCGAGGGTGATCGACCCGAGCGCCCAGCGCAGCAGCTGTCCGCGCAATTGCGGGTCCTCGGCGCTGGCCAGCCAGAACATCCCGAGATGCACCAACCGCACGATCAGGTAGGCGATGGCGAAGACCAGCGGCCCGAACCATCCGCCGTCCAGGTCCTCGAACGCCTCCGGGATGGTGAGCGCGGCCAGGAAGGCGCCGCCCATGGCGGCGAACATCGCGACCCGCGCGATGCCCTCGTCGGCGCGGACCACGTTGCCGAGCCAGGAGTAGGCGATCCACAGCCACCACATCACCGCGAGCACCAGCAGCCCGCGCAGCATGTTCTTCGCGCTGGTTTCCTCCGCGACCAAGCCGGTGACCATGGTGAACGCGAAGACGAGCACCAGGTCGAAGAACAACTCGAGCTGGGTCACCGACGCGCCTTCCGCCATCGGCTGGAACCGCGCCCGTTTGGAACCGATCATGCGCTCATCGTCGCACCCCGGCCGATTCCGCGCCGGTTCCCCGCGGTAGCCAGGCGGCCGATTTCGCGCAGAGCGCAGCTGCCGGCTATACGGGTTGATAGGTCTCCGTTTCCGGGAACCGCTCGGCGAAATCAATGAAGCACTCCACGACCACCTCGTTGGCCTTGCGGAAAGTGCGTTTGAGCAGAAATCCGGGCACCGGCAGCGGCAGATAGAGCTCGACGTGGTACCAGACGTGCGTGCCGTCGACGCTGTCGGACACCTCGAAAAAACCGCCGCCCCGCACGCCCCTGGTGCTGTCGGCGACGGTCCAGGACGACCGGTCGTCGGTCCAATCGTATTCCAGTACTTGCAGATCCGAACTGCCGAGAAGCTCCGCCTTGAGGAAGACCCGCCGCGGCCTTCGCCGTGCGTCGCGGGTCGCGACCCGGACGTCGCTGTAGGAGGACGACCATTCCGGAAGCGATTCCACGTCCCGCAGGGCGTCCATGACCTGATCGGGATCGGTGTCGACGAAGAATCGGATATCCGTTTTGGTGCGCATGGCATACCTCCGACCCCCGGATGGACAAGTCGGCCCGATTGTCTCCGCGTTTTGTCCGGTTCGTCAACCTGACTGTGCCAGAGGGGATCTCGGTTACCCGGATAACATGCCGTTATCTGCCCGAGATCGGCGATCGGCAAACACGGGAACAACTTCCGTCCGGAAGGATGGGTCCGCGCCGGGGCCTGCGCGCCTACCATCGGATCCGAATGGGCGCCGGTATCAGGCGCCGTCGGGACGCGCGGGAGGACGTCATGAAATACGCCGAACTGCTGGCGCAGGCACGGGACGCGATCACGGTGCGCCGGGTTTACGGCGACCCCTACGAAGCAGGCGGGGCGATCGTCATTCCCGCCGCGTCGGTCGGTGGCGGCGGAGGCGGAGGCGGCGGCACCGGGAACGGCGCGGACGGGGAGGGCTCGGGTGAAGGCGCGGCGTTCGGCGTCGGCGCCAAGCCGGTCGGCGCTTACGTGCTTCGCGACGGCCGGCTGACCTGGCACCCGGCCGTCGACGTCAACGCGATCATCGACACGGCGGGCAAGGTGCTGATCGCGGGCATCTTGGCCTTCGCGCTGACCCGCCGTTTCCGGCGAAGCGACTGATCGGCGCGGGGGTGGTTTCCGGTCGGTGGGCGCCGGGCCGAGCGACGGCGAGGCCGCCCGCCGCTCGACCCGGCGCGACGTTCATTGCGATGCGGCGGGCTCGACGATCGCGTCGGGCCCCGGATACACCAGCGACTCGTGACCGTCGGAGAAGCGCACCAGGTAGGGCGGCGTCCCGTCCGGTCCGCGGACCTCGATGATCTCGGCTAGGTGATCCCCTTCTCCCACCACGTGTCCGTGCACGCAGAGTCGATCTCCTACATGTGCGATCATCGCCCCATTATCGGACGCCAGTGGTGCGCGTCACAACCGCCTGGGCGAACAGGTGGGGCAGCGGCAACCGGTCGAGGCGGGACGGTGGGACCGGCTTCTCGTCGCCCGGCTCAGCTCGCGTCGGCGAGGAACGACAGCCGCACCTGCCGGTCCGGATTGTCGACATTCAGATCGACCAGCGCGATCGACTGCCACGTGCCGAGGGCGAGCTTCCCGCCGAGGACCGGAACGGTCGCGTACGGCGGGATGAGGGCGGGCATCACGTGCGAGCGCCCGTGTCCGCGGGAGCCGTGCGCGTGCCGCCACCGATCATCGGCGGGCAGCAGATCGCGCAGCGCGGCCAGCAGGTCGTCGTCGCTGCGCGCGCCCAGCTCCATGATCGCGATCCCGGCCGTGGCATGCGGCACGAAGACGTGCAGCAACCCGTCCCCGCCCGCTTCGCGCGCGAAGGCCGCGCACTGCGGCGTGATGTCCTGTACCACTTCACTGTGGCCTGTTCGCACCTCCAGCAGTGTGCTCTTCATGCGCCCATCGTCCCCCATCCGCCGCGGCTCGCGCGGCGCGATCGGGATGGGATGCGGCTGTGTGCTTTTCCACAAGCCGGGTAGGTAGCGGCAAAACCGCTGGCCCCGGCCGGTACCCTGAATGACTGTTACCAGTTTGTTGTCGATCTTGGAGGACCCTGTCGTGGCTCTCGTGGTTCAGAAGTACGGAGGATCCTCGGTGGCGACCGCCGAGCGGATCCGGCGCGTCGCTGAACGGATCGTGGAGACCAAGAAGCAGGGCCACGACGTGGTGGTCGTCTGCTCCGCCATGGGCGACACCACCGACGAGCTGCTCGACCTCGCTCAGCAGGTGGCGCCGTCGCCGCCGGCCCGCGAGATGGACATGCTGCTCACCTCGGGCGAGCGCATCTCCAACGCGCTGGTCGCCATGGCCATCCACTCGCTCGGCGCGGAGGCCCGGTCGTTCACCGGCTCGCAGGCGGGCGTGATCACCACGGGCGCGCACGGCAACGCGAAGATCATCGACGTGACCCCCGGTCGCGTCCGCGCCGCTCTGGACGAGGGTCTGGTCGTGCTGGTCGCGGGCTTCCAGGGCGTGAGCCAGGACAGCAGGGACGTCACCACGCTCGGTCGCGGCGGCTCCGACACCACGGCGGTCGCGCTGGCCGCGGCGCTGGACGCGGACGTCTGCGAGATCTACACCGACGTGGACGGCGTCTTCACCGCCGACCCGCGCATCGTGCCCGACGCGCAGCGGCTCGAGCAGGTCTCCTACGAGGAGATGCTGGAGCTGGCGGCCTGCGGGGCCAAGGTCCTGATGCTGCGCTGTGTGGAATACGCCCGCCGCTACAACGTGCCCGTGCACGTGCGCTCGTCCTACACCGACAAGCAGGGCACCTACGTTTACGGATCGATGGAGGACATCCCCTTGGAGCAAGCAATCCTCACTGGCGTCGCGCACGACCGCAGCGAGGCCAAGGTGACCGTGGTCGGGCTGCCGGACGAACCGGGCTACGCCGCCAAAGTGTTCCGCGCCGTGGCCGACGCGGAGATCAACATCGACATGGTCCTGCAGAACATCTCCAAGATCGAGACGGGCAAGACCGACATCACCTTCACGCTGCCGAAGACCGAGGGCGCCCGCGCGGTCGAGATGCTGACCAAGCGCCAGTCCGAGATCGGCTTCTCCCAGGTGCTCTACGACGACCACATCGGCAAGGTGTCGCTGGTCGGCGCCGGCATGAAGAGCCACCCCGGCGTCACCGCCACCTTCTGTGAGGCGCTGGCCAAGGCGGGGGTCAACATCGACCTCATCTCCACCTCCGAGATCCGCATCTCCGTGCTGGTCAAGGACACCGAACTGGACGAGGCGGTCAAGGTGCTGCACAAGGCGTTCGACCTGGGCGGCGACGAGGTCGCGGTGGTCCACGCGGGAACGGGGCGATAGGCCATGGGAGTTCGCGTAGGAGTCGTCGGCGCGACCGGGCAGGTCGGCGCCGTCATGCGGAAGCTGCTGGAGGAGCGCAACTTCCCGGCCGACGAGGTGCGGTTCTTCGCCTCGGCTCGTTCGGCGGGCAAGACGCTGCCCTGGCGCGGCCGCGAGATCGTCGTCGAGGACACCGAGACCGCCGATCCGTCCGGCTTGGACATCGCGTTGTTCTCCGCGGGCGCCACCATGTCCCGGGTGCAGGCGCCGCGCTTCGCCGCCGCAGGCGTCACGGTGATCGACAACTCCTCGGCGTGGCGCAAGGACCCCGAGGTCCCGCTGGTGGTCAGCGAGGTCAACCCGGAGCAGACGCGCAACCTGGTCAAAGGCATCATCGCCAACCCGAACTGCACCACGATGGCGGCCATGCCGGTGCTCAAGCCGCTGCACGACATCGCGGGTCTGCGCCGCCTCATCGTCTCCAGCTACCAGGCGGTCTCCGGCAGCGGCCTGGCCGGTGTCGAAGAGCTGGCAAGCCAGGCCCGCGCGGTGATCGATGACGCCGAGAAGCTGACCCACGACGGCCGCGCCGTCGACTTCCCCGCGCCGAACAAGTACGTCGCGCCCATCGCGTTCAACGTGCTTCCGCTGGCGGGTTCGCTGGTCGACGACGGCTCCGGCGAGACCGACGAGGACCAGAAGCTGCGCAACGAGAGCCGCAAGATCCTCGGCATCCCGGATCTCGCGGTGAGCGGCACCTGCGTGCGCGTGCCGGTCTTCACCGGCCACTCGCTGTCGGTGAACGCCGAGTTCGCCGAGCCGCTCTCGGCCGAGCACGCCAAGGAGATCCTGGCCAAGGCCCCCGGTGTGCGGCTGGTCGATGTGCCGACTCCGCTCGCCGCGGCGGGCATCGATGATTCGCTCGTCGGTCGCATCCGGCAGGACCCTGGTGTGCCGGACGGCCGCGGGCTCGCGCTGTTCATCTCCGGCGACAACTTGCGAAAGGGCGCTGCGCTCAACACTATTCAGATCGCCGAGGTGCTGCTCAGCGAGCGCTGAGAGCTACTCGATCGAACGGGCCGCGGGTTTCGCGGCCCGTTCGTCGTTTCCCTCCTTCGTTACCGTGCGCGGATGACTCCGCCGGTTGAGGCGGTCGGCTTCGTATCGCTGGTATCGGTGCTGCCCGGGTGGGCGACCAGGCGGGGGACCGAGCCGCTGCCGATTCCGGCGAGGCGACTCGGGAACGGCTCAGTGGGTGCGCAGACCGTCGAAGACGACGGCGAAGGCGCGCTCGCGCTGCGCGGCGGTGGCTGCGGTGCCGTGGGTGGCGAGGAACGCGCCCTTGATGACGCGCATCAGGTCCTCGACCTCGATGTCGGTGCGCACGCCGCCCGCCTGCTGCGCGCGGGTGAGCAGCGTGCCGATGGCCGCGTTGAGTTCGTGGACGGGCCGCAGGTATTCGGGGGCGTCCTGGCCGCCGACGGCGTCGGCGAGATCCCGCTTGACGCTGCCCTCGGCCACGAGCCGGGCGAGGAAGTCGAAGAACGCGGGCACCGGATCCGCGGAGTCGGCCAATTGCCGTGCCAGCGCGATGATCCGGTCCACCCGGTCCACGATCGCCGCCTCGAACAGCGCTTCCTTCGTGGGAAAGTGCCGGTAGACGGTGCCCGCGCCGACACCGGCCCGCCGTGCGATCTCGTCCAGCGGCACGGAGAGCCCTTCCGCGGCGAACGCTTCCTGCGCGGCTGCCAAAACGCGCTCGCGATTGCGGCGAGCGTCGGCGCGCATGGGTCGGCGCTCGGGTTCGGTCACGGGTCAGGAGTCTACTGTTGACAACCGGGGCGCGCGTTCCGGATGATAAGCGGGTCTTGCGTTCCGCTTATTTGGAGGTGTCCGATGACCGATGGTTCGTCCGCGCGGAGCCCGCGCGAGCTGGTCGAGCGATTGTTCGGCGACCTGCCTGCGCGCGATGCCGACGCGTTCGTCGCGCTGCTCGCGCCCGACGCGGTCTTCGAAATCCCGTTCACCATCCCTGGGCTTCCGACGCGACTGGAAGGCCGGGAGGCGATCCGCGAGCATTTGGCGCAACGATGGTCGGGCCTGTCCGGGATCGAAGTGCACGCGATCCATCCCCAGGTCTACGAGACCACCGACCCCGAGGTGCTGCTCGTGGAGAACGAGGTGGACATGACCGTCCCCGGCTCCGGTCGCGCCCGGGTGCGCACCTCGGTGAACGTCGTCCGGGTCCGCGACGGCCGAGTGGTGCTCTTCCGCGACTACATGGACACCGCCCGCTTCACCCGCCTGGCCACGAGCTGAGCTGCTACTCGGCGCGCACTGTTCTGCGCAGCCGTGTGCGGTGCGGACGAATGCCAATCGAGTGGTACCGTATGTTGTACGACTTGCTAGGAGGAACCATGGCTTCGGCGATCACGGCGAGCGAGGCGCGAAAGAACCTGTTTCCTCTGGTGCGGAAGGTCAACGAGGATCACGACACGATCGAGATCGTGTCGAAAGGGGGGAACGCGGTGTTGATGTCCAAGGAGGACTACGACTCGCTGATGACAACCGTGGAGCTGTTGAGCGGACGCGACGGGGCGCGCCTACGCCGCTCGATTCAAGAGCTCGAGGGTGGTGGCGGCGTCGAACGCGATCTCATCGAATGAAGGTCGTATTCTCCGAATCCGCATGGGAGGAATACGCGGCCTGGCTTCAGCGTGACCGGCTCGTATTGAAGAAGGTCAATGTGCTGATCAAAGCCATCTTGTGCGATCCGTTCGAAGGCATCGGCAAGCCCGAGCCCTTGAAGCACGACTTGGCAGGGTACTGGTCGCGCCGGATCACGCAGGAGCACCGGCTCGTCTATCGAATCGTCGACGATGCGGTTTGGATCGCCAAGGTCGGAAAGCATTACGACTGACGGCGGGCCGCACGCGGAAAAGGCCTCGCTCGTCGCGCGGCGCGGCTGTTAGCCTGCGTCGATGGCGAACCCTCATCCTCATGTGTATCTCGGCGACCGGATCGTTGCGGCCGAAGCTGCCACGGTGAGCGTCGCATCGTCGGCGGTGTTGTACGGACTGAGTGTCTACACCGTTTTCCCGGTGCATGTGGATGGGGCAGCGCGGACGGCGTTCCGTTTGGACGACCATTTCCGCAGGCTCGAGGAGTCCTGCAAGATCATCGGGATGGATCGGTTCGCGGCGGAGTGGGATTACGCCCGGTTCCGTGCGGCCGTCGTGGAACTGGTCGCGGCGAACGCTCCGCGCGAGGACGTCTTCGTGCGGGCGACGGTGCACGTGGTCGAGTCCATTCCGGGTACCCGGGTGCGGGGCTGTGCCATTCGGGTCAGCATGTTCGTCTACGACGCGGTGCCCATCGTCCCGCAGAACGGCATGCGCCTGAAATCCAGTCCGTGGCGGCGCATTCCGGACAACGCGATCCCGTCTCGGGCGAAAGTCAACGGCGCGTACGTCAACTCGGTGCTGGCCAAGCAGGACGCGATCGACAGCGGTTATGACGACTGCGTCTTCCTCGACGGCAACGGGCACGTCTGCGAACTCAGCGCGGCGAACATCTTCCTCGTCCGCAACGGCACGTTGATCACGCCCGCTGTCTCCTGCGACATTCTCGACGGCATCAACCGCAGGACCGTTCTCACCTTGGCGGCCGAGGACGGCATCCCGGTGGTGGAACGCACCGTCGATCTCACCGAGTTGTACATCGCCGACGAAGTGTTCGTCACCGGCACGTCATCCGGCGCCGCGCCCGTCGTCGAAGTGGACGGCCGCCTGGTCGCCGACGGGGTTCCCGGCCCGATCTCCCAGGCGCTGCGCAAACGTCATCACGCCGCGCTGCGCACCGACGACGTGCACGGCTGGGTCACGGATCTCACCCGGTAGCGGCAGGTCAGCGGATCGCCGGGGTGCGCGGGTCGGGTCCGAGGCAGACCAGGATGGCGCAACCCGGCGGGGTGTCCGCGAACGGCGGATCCAGTGGGTGATTCAGGCAGGCGAAGACATTGCAGCCTGGATAGGCGGCGGGACCGAGGCCGAACACGGCGATCAAGATATCCGTGTCGACGAAACGACGTGGATCGAGCCGCAGCGGCGGCTCGACGTACGGACCGGGGTCGGGTACCGGCCGGTCGTAGAACGCGTCGAACACCTTGCGGAAGAATTCGTAGGGCAATTCCTGGGTGTTCTGCACGACTCCGGACACGCCCTGGCTGCTGACGTTCCCGAAGACGCCGGTCCACACCACCGTGAGGTCGAGGCTGGGTATGACGAAGACGTTCTGCATGCCGAGCCCGGCCATCGCGTACACGTCGTCGGGCAGGAAATCGGCGATCTCCGCGCAACCGCGGCCGAGCCAGAACAGGTACCCGTAGCACGAGTTCGTCGGTGACGGCGTGCGCGCCTTGCGCAGGTAGTCGCGGGACACGATCTGCTGTTCGCCCCAGCGCCCGTCGTTGCTCACCAGAAGTCCGAGCTTCGCGAAATCGTTCGGCGGGATCATCAGGTGCGCGTAGCCGTAGGTGTGCCCGGAGCGATCCTGAGCCCAGTAGTAGTCGCTGCGCGGAATCCCGAGCGGATCGAACAATTCCCGCTGCGCGAAATCTTGCAGAGGTTCGCCGACGGCCAGCTCCAGCACGTAGGACAACAGGTCGACATTGCGCTGGCTGTAGGTGAAGACGGTGCCCGGCGGATTGTCCAGCGGCACGCCCAGCGCCTGCACCGCGCTGTCCGGGTCGACGGGGATCACGCCGGTGACACCCTCGGTCAGCACGCCGACCCGCATGCCCGAGGTCTCGGTGAGCAGGTTCTCGACGGTGATCGACCGGTGCTGGGCATCACCGAGTCCGGCGGGAAGATAGCGATCGATGGGCGCGTGAAGATCGAGTGCGCCACGATCCCAGGCGATTCCCGCGAGCAGCGAGACGACGCTCTTGGTCGCGCTCCAGATGTTCCACGCCACGTTGCCGGTCTGCTCGTTCGTCGGCCCTTCGCCGATGAGGCAGTTGTGCCGGAAAACCTGGACGTTGAAACGGTTCCGGCCGGCCGCGAAGGTCAGCGCGTCCTGGAGTTTCGCGGAATCCAACCCGACTTGCTCCGGCGCCGCCCGCTCCAGATCGCGCCCCGAGGTGACCGCGCACCGCGCCTCGTCACCGGTCGCGGCGCCCGCGCTTCCAGCGAAGAGATTGCCCGCCACCAGCGAAACCGCCGCGATTCCCGCCAGGAATCCACCGAAACGCCCCATGTGCAAAAGGCTAGCGCCCTTCGTCCTGTTCACGCGGTAAACAGGCGGGGAACTGGACGTCTGATATCCGCAACGAGGCGCAGATCGGGCACGGGCATTCGCCGGGTCCGCGCGGCACAGGTGGCACCGATGCCGAGCCGGGCGCGAGGAGCCGTCGCTGATCCGGTGGTCTGTTCCCGTCGGTTCGCCGGTCGGGTTATGGGGCTGTTGGACCAGGCCGGGTTTCCCGATGACTCGAGCCACTCGACGATCACTGTCAGGACGTATCCGGCTCGGTAGGTAGTCGCCTCTCGGCGGCGCGCAGCGGCTGACCGATCGGTCAGCTACCCTTGGCCTGCACGTACACGAGAAGAGGCGCAGGATGAAGCAGGTCGCGGATGGCGGGAACGGGCTTTCGCTGGGATCACGGGCGCGCCGGGAACCGACCTGGTTCGCGGAGGCCAAATTCGGGATCTTCGTCCATTGGGGATTGTTCTCGGTGCCCGGATTCGCGCCGAGAGGACGTTATGCCGATGTGCTGCGCGACGATTACGGGCACGCCATGACCAGGAATCCCTACGCCGAGCAATACGCGAACGCGATGAAGGATCCCGGCTCGCCCACCGCCGCGTTCCACCGGCGGCACTTCGGTGATCTGCCGTACGACGGTTTCAAGGCGATGTTCGAGCAGGGGCTGGAGGATTGGCGCCCGGACGGGTGGGCTGAGACGTTCCAGCAGGCAGGCGCCCGATACGTGGTGATGGTCACCAAGCATCACGACGGATTCGCGTTGTGGCCGACCGGTGTGCGAAACCCGCACAAAGCCGGATGGTTCACCGAACGCGACTTGGTCGGCGAACTCGCGGACGCGGTGCGCGGGCGCGGGATGAGATTCGGTGTCTATTATTCCGGCGGAATCGACTGGACCTTCCAGCCGAAGATGATGAAGACTCTCGGGGACTACATCTATTCACCGCACGGCCGCGACTATCCCGCCTACGCCGACGCCCAGATGCGTGAACTCGTGACCCGTTATCGGCCGGACATCTTGTGGAACGACATCTCGTGGCCGACCGGGCGGAAACAGTTGCTCTCGTTGTTCGCCGACTATTACAGCATGGTGCCGGACGGCGTCGTCAACGATCGCTGGCAGATCGACTCGTGGGTCAGGAAGGTGATGCACTGGAAACCGGCCCGGGCCGGTTTCGACCTGCTGATGAAGCAGTTGCTCGCCGCGCGCCCGGACATCCTCCACACCGCGGCGCCGCAGGCGGTCCCGCACGCGGATTTCACTACTCGCGAGTACGCCCGGTTCGACACGATCCAGTCGGCCAAATGGGAGGCGACCCGGGGTATCGGCAACTCGTTCGGTTTCAACCGCGACGAGGCCGACGCGGACTACGCGTCATTCGAGGACGATCTCTTCCCGGCTTTCGCCGACACGGTCGCCAAGAACGGCAATCTGCTGCTCGATGTCGGCCCGAGCGGTGGCGCGGGCGTCATCCCGGCAGCGCAACTCGATCGGCTGGCGGCTTTCGGCAGCTGGCTGCGGCGCAACGGCCCGGCGATCTACGACACCAGCCCTTGGAACGAAGCGGAGGGCGAGACAGCCGAGGGGCTGCCGGTCCGGCTGACGTGTGACAGCACTGCCGTCCATGTCTTGGTGATCGGCTATCCGAAGGGGCGTGAGATCACCCTGAAGGCACTGTCGATCCCGGGATCCACCGGCACCTTGTCGGCGGATGGCAGCCCGGTGACGGTCCGAAGGCGTGATAGTGACACCATCCTCGGGTTCAGTCGTGATCTGACCGGCGTCTACTCCCCGGCGGTGTCCGTTTCGCGGTCGTGAATCGGTTGCCCGCACTGGTCTCAGGGAGAGAAGGAGAATTTCGTGACCGCCGAGACGGTGGAATCGGCTGACGTACGCCGCGGGCAGATTGTCGACAGTGCGATCGCCCTGATCGCCGAGGTAGGACATGCTCGTGCCTCGCTGTCGCGGATCGCCGAGAAGGCGGGCGTCTCGAAAGCCGCGGTGCTGTATCACTTCCAGAACAAAGAGGACTTGCTCGACCAGGTGCTCGGCCGCGTGCTCGGCGGCCTGGTCGAGCAAGTGGATGCGGCGGTGCGGAGCGCTGGCACGCCCGCCGACGCGGTCGGCGCGTACATCCGGGCGATGCTCGGCCATCTGAGCGCCCATCCGTCCCATATCCGGGCGCTCACCGAGGTCATCGCGATCGCGGAAGCCGCCGGCCGCAGCACGATCCGCGCGGACTCGTCCCGGTGGCGAGTACTGGCGGACCTGTTGGCCGCCGGGCAGGCGGATGGCTGGTTCCGCACGTTCGACGTCGAGACGACCGCGGTGGTCGTCAGCGGCGCGATCGACGGTCTGGTCGGCCGATGGCTGACCGAACCCGGGTTCGATCTGCGGGCTGCGGCCGAGGAACTGGAAGCGTTCGTCTACCGCGCGATTTCTGTTGCCGATCGATAGACGCAGGGGACATGGTGGGCCAGCAGTGTGCGCAGCCAATGCAGCATCCCCTCCATGACCCTGCGATTGCCGGAGAAGTTACGGCCGACGCCCCCTCGGATTTGGCAACAGCAGCTCCCATCGGCCCGCTGCGCGACCGTCTCGGCGGTTGCGCTCGCCCGGTGTCTACACCACTGCGCCGAGTTGGGGTCGGTGCATCGGCTGATGACGGAGTCGGGCGGACAAGGGCGGCCGCTAGCGGTAGCGCTCACCCAACGCATACAGCGCTGCCCCGAGGGCGAGCGCGCCGAGCCCGGCGAGCACGGAGCCGAGCGGCAGGGCGAATGCGACGACGACGCACCCGACCGCGCCGACCACCGGAATCCACCGGGGTGGCCGATTCTCCTCGGCGGTCAGTGTCGCCGCGGAGATGTTCGCGATCAAGTAGTAGAAGAGCACCGTGAACGAAGAGAACCCGATGGCCGCGCGCACATCGAACAGCGCGGCGACCGCGGCGACGATCGCGCCGACCACCAGTTCGGCACGGTGCGGCACCCCGAACCGCGGATGCACCGCGGCGAGCGCTCCGGGCAGATAGCGGTCCCGCGCCATGGCCAGCACCGTGCGGGATACGCCGAGGATCAGCGCGAGCAGCGATCCGGCCGCCGCGAGCACCGCGCCGATCCGCACCACCGGCGCGGCAGCGGGGACGCCCGCCGCGCTGACCATTCGCGCCAGCGGGTCGGTGGCCGCGGCCAGTCCGGCGGAGCCGAGCACGCTCAGCGTCGCGACCGCGACCAGCGTGTAGATCGCGAGTGCGAGCGCGAGCGCGAGCATGATGGCGCGGGGGATGGTGCGCTGTGGTTCGAGTACTTCCTCGCCGAGCGTGGCGATGCGCGCGTACCCCGCGAACGCGAAGAACAGCAGTCCCGCCGCCGTGAGCACGTCGCGCGGACCGATCCGGTCGGGCAGGGCGGATGCCGCCGAATGCGTTCCGAGCAGCCCGATCACGATCACCGCGGCGAGCACCGCGAGGACGACGCCGACGAGCACCCGAGTCGCGAACGCCGATTTCTGCACGCCGGTGTAATTGATCGCGGTGATCGCCACCACGGCGCCCACCGCCACGGCGTGCGCCTGCTCGGGCCAGGCATAGCTACCGACCGTCAGCGCCATCGCCGCGCATGAAGCCGTCTTCCCCGCGACGAACCCCCATCCGGCGAGATACCCCCACAGACGCCCCAGCCGCTCCCGCCCGTACACATACGTGCCCCCGGAAACGGGATATCGCGCCGCCAGCCGCGCCGACGACGTCGCATTGCAATACGCCACCACCGCCGCCACCGCGAGAGCCACCAGCAGCCAACTCCCGGCCGCGGCCGCCGCGGGCGCGAGCGCCGCGAAAATTCCCGCCCCAACCATCGCCCCCAGCCCGATGACCACCGAATCGGCAAGCCCGAGCCGCCGACTCAATTCCCCATCCACCGACGCCATACCCGCATCCTCCCCCACCACCCCCGCCCCCGCAGCGCGACTTCGCTCGCCGGGCCGGCCCGGTGGATGCGACAGCGCCGCCAGGTCGGGATGACCTGGCGGCGCTGTTGGCTGGGACACCGTGGTGGTGTCGTTGCCGTCGACGTCCCACAAGCGCCTCTCGGCGGGTGGTCGCTCGAAGCGACAAAGGGTGCGGCCCGGGGCTGTCCGGACGCCGACGGTGGGTGTCGACGTCCCACAAGCGCCTCTCGGCGGGTGGTCGCTCGAAGCGACAAAGGGTGCGGCCCGGGGCTGTCCGGACGCCGACAGGGGGTTCAACCACGCGCTGCCGGAAGCTATTCCGACGAGAATTTGTGACGCTCGCCACTTCATATCGCACCTGGTCGCCTGCGGGAGCGACTCGTCGAGCAGCTCCGAACCAGAGTGTTTTCTGGAGTGATTCCACTCTCTTTTCTTGACTAGTTCCAGAAAAGGGTCAGAATCGAAGTATGCACACCAACGGCACTGCCTCACGCGAGTGGCTGCGAGCAGCGGGTTTGCGGGTCACCGCGCCACGGCTCGCAGTACTGGACGCGGTCGCGGCACGGCCGCATTCGGACGCGGACACGGTGGCCGCCACCGTCCGCGAAGCGCTGGGCTCGGTGTCCACGCAGGCCGTCTACGACGTCTTGCACGCGTGCGTGCGCGCCGGGATCCTGCGGCGGATCGAGCCCGCGGGTTCGTCCGCGCTGTACGAAACCCGGATCGGTGACAACCACCACCATCTGGTGTGCCGAAGCTGCGGTGCGGTCGTCGACGTCGACTGCGCCGTGGGCCGAGCCCCATGCCTCGACCCGTCGGACGCGCACGGATTCGTGGTCGACGAAGCCGAGGTCGTCTTCTGGGGGCTGTGCCCGACCTGCCGTTCCGAGTAGCGGTCCATACGCCCGGGGCAGCCCTCCCGGGAAACGATGTTCACCAGCCGAGGAGTCTTCCGTGACCAAACCGACAACCACGAACACCGGAATCCCGGTCGAAAGCGACGACGAATCGCTCACCGCGGGCACGCAGGGCCCGATCCTGCTGCACGATCACTACCTCATCGAGAAGCTGGCCCAGTTCAACCGCGAACGGGTGCCGGAACGCATCGTGCACGCGAAGGGTTCGGGCGCCTACGGTGAGCTCGTCGTGACCAACGACGTCAGCAAGTACACCAAGGCGAAGCTGTTCCAGCCCGGTGCGCGCACCGAATCGCTGGCGCGGTTCTCCACCGTGGCCGGCGAGCAGGGCAGCCCGGACACTTGGCGTGACCCGCGCGGATTCGCGGTGAAGTTCTACACCGAGGACGGCAACTACGACCTCGTCGGCAACAACACGCCGATCTTCTTCATCAAGGACCCGATCAAGTTCCCCGACTTCATCCGCTCGCAGAAGCGCCTGCCCGGCAACGGTCTTCGCGATCACAACATGCAGTGGGATTTCTGGACCCTGCGTCCCGAGACCGCCCACCAGGTGACCTGGTTGATGGGCGATCGCGGCATCCCGAAGACCTACCGGCACATGAACGGCTACGGTTCGCACACCTACCAGTGGATCAACGCCACGGGGGAGCGCTTCTGGGTCAAGTACCACTTCAGGACCGACCAGGGCATCGAGTTCCTGACCCAGGCCGAGGCCGACCGGATCGCGGGCGAGGACGCCGATTACCACCGCAAGGACCTGTGGGAGGCGATCGAGCGCGGCGACTTCCCGAGCTGGACGGTGTACGTCCAGGTCATGCCGGTCGCGGAGGCGGAAGGCTACCGGTTCAACCCGTTCGACCTGACCAAGGTGTGGTCGCACAAGGACTACCCGCTGATCGAGGTCGGCAAGTGGACGCTGAACCGCAACCCCCGCAACTACTTCGTCGACATCGAGCAGGCCGCGTTCGAGCCGTCGAACGTCGTTCCCGGCATCGGCTTCTCACCGGACAAGATGCTGCTCGGCCGCGTTTTCGCCTACGCCGACGCGCACCGCTACCGCATCGGCACGAATTACGCGCAGCTGCCGCCGAACCAGGCCAGGGCCGCGGAGGTGAACTCCTACTCCAAGGAGGGCGCCATGCGGTACCACTACAACGATCCGAATGTGCCGGTCTACGCCCCGAATTCGTTCGGCGGCCCGCACGCCGACCCGGAAAAGGCCGCGGACGGCGGTATCTGGGACTTCGATCCGACCATCGTGCGCGCGGGCTACATCCGGCATGCCGAGGACGGCGATTTCACCCAGGCGGGCACCCTCGTACGTGAGGTGCTCGACGACGCGCAGCGAGAACGCTTGGTGGACAACATCGTCGGCCACGTGCTCGTCGGCGTCCGCGAGCCGGTGCTGAGCCGCGTCTTCCAGTACTGGAAGAACGTCGACGCCGATCTGGGCAAGCGGGTCGAGGAGGGCGTGCGCGCCGGACTCGACGGCTCGCAGGGCTGATCACTCACTTCGAAGGCAGGTGTGCGGAATCGCGCACCTGCCTTCGGCGTGTCCGGCCCATCCTGTCCGCCCGGTGAGTGCTCGGGTGCCAGAGTGTGGGCATGCCTCGGCTGACACGTGACTACCGGGTGGCGCTGGCCGCCGCGCTGACGCTGCTGGCCGGTTGCGGTGCGGAAACCGATGCGGCGCGGCCGGACCCGCTCACGTCGAGCGTCCAGGCCGGCCCCGCCGCGGACACGAGCGTGGCGGACCTGGAGGCTCGGTACGGCGCGCAGGTCGGGTTGTTCGCGGTGGACACCGGCACCGGCAGGACGGTGACCCACCGCGCCGACGAGCGTTTCCCGTTCCTGTCCACTTTCAAGACGCTCGCGGCAGCCGCGGCCCTGTATGCGCATCCGCTGGACACGGGATACTTCGATCGGGTGATCCGCTTCCATGAGGGGGATCTGGTCGACAATTCGCCGGTGACCGGCGCCGAGTTGGCCGAGGGGATGACGCTGGCGCGCGTGGCCGAGGCCGCGATCACCCGCAGCGACAACACGGCGGGCAATCTGCTGCTGCGTGAGATCGGCGGCCCGGAAGGGCTCACGGCGTTTCTCCGCACCCTCGGCGATCCGACCAGCAGGCTCGACCGCTGGGAGACCGAACTCAACACCGCGATCCCCGGTGACGAACGGGACACCACCACTCCGGCCGCGCTCGCCGCGAACTACCGCGCCTTGGCGCTCGGCGACGCGCTCGGCGTACGGGAACGCGATCAGCTGGTCGCCTGGCTGAAGGCGAACACGACCGGTGCCGAGCGCATCCGTGCGGCGTTGCCCGCCGAGTGGGTCATCGGCGACAAGACGGGTACCGGCTCCTACGGCTGTGCCAACGACGTCGCGATCGTCTGGCCCGACGGTGGCCGGGCGCCGATCGTGATCGCGATCATGAGCCGCAAGCCAAGTGCCGATGCCGGGGTGAGCAACGATTTGCTGGTGGACGTGACGCGGGTGGTCCTGGACGGTCTTCGCTGACCGGCGCGGCGAGTGAGCGAATAACGACGACCTGTAGTAGACCTGGCCGGATCAGGCGGCCAGGTTCGGACACCTACAGCAGACCCCACCAGTAGAGCAGGGTCGCCAGAATCCAGACCACCACGGTTTCCATCGTCGCTCCCAATCATTTTGGCGCACTCGTGACCATCATCCCGCGTTCCGCCGCCGGGCGGTAGGCGCTTGCCGGGTCACCACCTGGTGAATCCCGCTCACCTGCGATTTCGATCTTGCAAGGTGTTCTTAAGAGCGCGCCAAGCCCGTGCCTGCATTGTTTGTCTCGCGGGAGGGACATACCCAGCACCGCGAGGTGCGAACCGAGAAGCGGCCTGTCTCGAGGGGTGACAGGCCGGGTCTCGGGGGTGGGTGTCCGCCGGGCCGGTCTACGAGGGGTGGCCGGCCCGGCGGACGCGGGACGCGGAGCGGTCGCTCGCGCTGGCTCTTCCTGGAGCTGACCGGCAACGAGACGGCGTTGCCGCTGCCGAAGGTAACCCACGAGTGTGCGGCGCCGGGTTCCACGCGGGGCGGAAGCGGCCGGGCTGGTCGTCATGGTGATCGGCCCACCGAACTGGAACCGGTTCTAGACACTTTTAGTAAATTGTCTTACGGTCGATACATGACGCACGTGTCGTATCGGCCCCCGGTCTTCGAACTTCGCTCCGGCCCCACCTGGGCCTCGCCGTGGGAGATGTACGCGGCCCTGCGGGAGCACGATCCGGTGCAGCACGTCGTCCCGGCCGCGCGGCCCGAACACGACTACTGGGTGCTCACTCGGCACGAGCACGTCTACGCGGCGGCGCGCGACAGCGAGACGTTCTCCTCGCGGGACGGGCTGACGGTGGAATACGGCGAACTCGACGAACTCGGTCTGACCGACAACCCCCCGCTGGTGATGCAGGACCCGCCGCAGCACACCGACTTCCGAAAACTGGTCGCTCGCGGATTCACCCCGCGCCAGGTCGAGGACGTGGAGCCGGTGGTGCGCCGCTTCGTGCGCGACCGGCTCGATGCCATCGCGGCGCAAGGCGGCGGTGACATCGTCAAGCAACTGTTCAAGCCGCTGCCGAGCATGGTGGTGGCGTACTACCTCGGGGTGCCGCAGCAGGATCGGGCGAGATTCGACGGCTGGACCGACGCCGTCGTCGCGGGCAGCATTGACCGGACGAACACAAAGGCGCGAGCGGCGTCGGCGGAGATGATGGGGTACTTCGCCGAACTGATCAAACGCAGGCGCACCGACCCCGGCGACGACACCGTGTCCCTGCTGGTGCAGGCGGGGATGGCGGCCGACGACACGGACGTGCGCGGACTGATCCAGATCCTCGCCTACACCTGGACCATGGTCGCGGGCGGCAACGACACCACCACAGGCCTGCTGGGCGGCGCCGTCCAGCTGCTGCAACAACACCCGGATCAGCGCGCCGCGCTGGCCGCGGAACCGGATCGGATTCGCGTCGCGGTGGAGGAGTTCGCCCGGCTCACCGCACCGGTGCAGGGATTGGCGCGCACCGTGACGCGTGACGTGGAACTCGCCGGGAAGACGGTGCCCGCGGGACGGAAGGCGCTGCTGGTGTTCGGGTCGGCCAATCGCGACGAGCGGGCGTTCGGCCCCGATGCCGCCGAGCTGGACATCGATCGCAATCCGCAGCGCATCCTCACCTTCGGGCACGGGCCGCATCACTGTCTCGGCGCGGCGGCCGCGCGGATGCAAGCCCGGGTCGCGCTCGAAGAGTTGCTCGATCGGTTCCCGGAGTACGTCGTCGACATCGACGCGGTGGAGTACGCGAGCGGGCCGTACGTCCGCAGGCCGACTACTGTGCCGTTCCGGTGCGGGGCGTGAGCACGGGAAGGGACACGGCATGAGTGGCGATTGGCTGGCCGACGGCCGCGCCGAACTGGCCGGTGAGCGCATTCTCGACGCGGTGCGCGCGCTGTTCATCGACAAAGGCGTCAGCGGGGTCGGCATGGCCGAAGTCGCCGACGCCGCAGGATGTTCCAGGGCGACGCTGTATCGCTACTTCGAGAACCGGCAGGCGCTCTACGTGGCGTTCGCGGGCCGGGAGGCGCGGCAGTTGGTGGAGCGCGTCTGGCGAGACCGGGCCACGCCCGCGAACACGGAGCCGGGGGAGCAGTTGCTCGACACGTTGACCGCACTGCTGGCCGAGGTGCGCAAAACGCCGCATCTCGCGGTCTGGTTCGAACCGTCCAACGTGGGAATCGTTGCCCAGCTGGCGAATTCGCCGGGTGTGATCGACGCGCTCGCCACCGACTTCGTCGCCGGATTCCGTCCGGGGCTGTCCTCCGTCGCGGCCGAGCGGGTCGGTCGGTGGGTGGTGCGCGCGATGGTGTCGTTGCTGACGCTGCCCGGCGCGGGCGAAGACGAGGAACGCGGGATGCTGCGCACCTTCGTGCTGCCGTTCCTGCTCGACCACCGGACCGTGATCGACTGACGCCGGTCGACCGGAGCCGCGCGGGACTCCGGTCCACGTGTGCGCCACGGGCTCAGACGGTCGCCGCCGAGTAGTCGGGCAGATCGTAGGTCTCGGTCTTGCTCAGCATCCGCATCATGACCGGTCGCATCGCCTTCGACATCATCAGTTTGCTGACGGCGTGGCCCGCGCGGATGCCGAAGCGGGACTTGGGCGTCATGGCGTTCAGGCCGCCCGGCTGCAACTGCTGGGCCGTCTCGACGAACGGGCGCAGCACCTCTTGGTAGCGGGCCAGGCCCTGTCCGAGGTCGTCGGCGTGCGCGGCGAGCTCACCGGCGAGCACGTACGCGCCCACCAGCGCCATCGCGGTGCCCTGCCCGGTGAGCGGGGAACCGCAGTACCCGGCGTCGCCGAGCAGGACAACCCGGCCCTCGACCCAGCTCGGCATGTCGATGCGGGCCAGCTCGTCGAAGTAGAAGTCCGGCGCGTCGGACATCGCCGCGGCGATGCGAGCGGACTCCCATCCGCCGCCGGCCAGGCGCTCCTGGATGAACCGCTGCTGTGCCGAGACGTCGCGGCGCAGCGCGGGGTCCGCCGCCGCGCGCAGCACGACGAGTGCTTTGCAGGTGGCCGGGTCGGCGTCGGGACGCATGCCCAAGCCGGTGCCCCCGACCAGCGAGTGCATCGTGAACCAGTGGGGCTCGAGGTCTTCCGGTCGAGGCAGCGTGAAGAACGACATGTATCCGCCGAGGTAGGTCGCGAACTGCTCCTCGGGGCCGAACACCATCCTTCGGGTCGCGGAGTGCAACCCGTCGGCGCCGATCACCAGGTCGAATCGCTCGTCGGCGCCGGATGCGAAAGTCACGTCGACGCCCGTGCCGTCCTGCCGGATCTCGGTGATCCATTCGCCGTAGCGGTAGTCGACGCCGCCCTCGGCGTCGAGCAGGTCGAGCAGCACCTGATTGAGATCGCCTCGGGTGATCTCGATTTCGGCGACCGCGCCCTTGCCGTCGAAGAGTTCGGCGGACATGCGGAGGATCTCGCGGCCCGCGTCGTCGACGTACTTCATGCCGCGCTCGTCGAGCTGATATTTCTTGATGCCCGGCATCATGCCCATCCGCTCGGCCACCTCGCGACTGGGTCCGCGCAGGTCGACGGCCTGCCCGCCGGGGCGCGGCGCTGCGGCGCGCTCCACCACGGTGGCTCGGATGCCGGACCGGAGCAGTTGCAGCGCGACGGCGTTGCCGCCGATGCCGCCGCCTGCGACGAGCACGCGGAGCTGGCTTACGGACTTGGCGCTCATGACTTTCCTCGACTCCCACTGGATTGACCAAATGTCTTAGACATATGTCTAACATGCGGTGGTACGAATGTCTAGCACGAATGTCTAAATCGGCTCGCAAGTGAAAGCCCATGGCGGCGACGGGTGCTCGCGGCCATGGGCTCGGGGACGAATCGCAGCAGCTAGGAGCGACGTTGGAGGTATGTGCGCCAGCTCGCGTGGTGGGTGATGTCGGTGGCGGTGCGCGCGGCGTCGTAGGTGCAGGCGAACCCGACGACCTCGCGGCCATCGGCGAGTTCGATGCGGGTCAGGGCCATGGGAGCGGGCAGCTCGGCCAGGAAGCGACCCAGCCCGGCCGTGGCGACGCGGAACAGCTCTCCCTCGATCGGAGCCCCGCGGCCGGGTCCGTGCCGCACCAGTCCCGGCTTGGGCGGGGTGGTGTCCAGCGCGGTCAGGCGGTAGGCGTCGGTCGTCCGGATCTCGCCGAGAAAGCGGGCGCCGAGTTGCTCGAGCTGCCAGTGCAGTGGCTGCCCCCGCAGGTGCGCACCGAAGACGGCCAGGTCGGCGCCCTGGTCGACGAGCAGCGGCGCGCTGTCGAGACCGAGCAGGCGGGCGGCGAGATCGACCGCCACCTGATCGGCGAAGGCGGGGATGACCAGCATGACGCCGAACGGCGCACCGTCGGCGGTGGGCGCTCCGGGCACGGCGACGGCCGCCATGTCCAGCAGGTTGCAGAAGTTGGTGTAGGTGCCCATCCGCCGGTTGATGCCGACCGGATCGGCCCGCACCGCGGCGATGCTCGGATGCTCGGTGGTCGTCGGCAACAGCAGTGCGTCGAAGCCGTGCAGCAGTTCGGCGGCCTTCGCCTTGGCGCGGGCCAGCCGGTCGAGGTCGGCGGCGAACGCCGGACCGGTCTTCT
This sequence comes from Nocardia implantans, assembly GCF_035544775.1. Taxonomy (NCBI): domain Bacteria; kingdom Bacillati; phylum Actinomycetota; class Actinomycetes; order Mycobacteriales; family Nocardiaceae; genus Nocardia; species Nocardia implantans. The sequence continues at coordinate 909,310 of NZ_JAYKYQ010000001.1, forward strand.
CCCGCGCCGCGCCGATGATGGCGGCGACCGTGGGATCGGCCCCGGCGGGGGCGGTGTCGAGGAACGCGCCCACCGCGGCATGGCGTTCGGCGACGAGTGCGCCGTCGTAGAGCAACAGCGCGGCGTCGAGCAGGGCGGAAATGTCGATTTCCTCGGTCTTCGCGCCCGTCTCCGCGACCAAGGCGACGGTGCGCGCGAACGCGTCCCGGTACGGCTCGCTGAGCGCGGCCAAGTCCTCGGGGCGCGGCACGGCGATGCGCGGTGCGAGCGGTGCGGCCAGCCGGACATCGGCGGGCCACGTGCGGCTGCGCGGGTCACGCGGCTCCGGGCCCGCCATCACCGCCGCCGCGGAGACCGCCGAGTCGAGGTCGGCGGCGAACACGGTCACGGCGTCGTAGTCCGCACAGGCCGGCACGGTCCCGTGCGCCGGGATCACCCCGAGAGTGGCTTTGATGCCGACGATCCCGTGCAGCGCGGCGGGCACCCGTCCGGATCCGGCCGTGTCGGTGCCGATGCCGATATCCGCGATCCCGAGCGCCACCGCCGCCGCCGAACCGGAACTCGACCCGCCCGACACCAGTTCCGGGTACCGGGCGTTGCGCACCGCGCCGTACGGGCTGCGCGTCCCGACCAGTCCCGTGGCGAACTGGTCCAAGTTCGTCTTGCCCAGCACCAGCGCCCCGGCCGCGAGCAACCGCTCGACCGCCGCCGCGGTCACCTCCGGCAGATAGGCGAACTCCGGGCAAGCCGCGGTGGTCGGCAGCCCCGCCACGTCGATGTTGTCCTTCACCGCCACCAGGACTCCGGCCAGCGGCAAGGTCTCTCCGGCGGCGAGCCTGCGCGCGAGCGCGGCCGCTTCGGCGGCGACCTCGGGTTCCGGTCGCAGGGTGATCCACACTTCCGGCCGATCGACCTCGGCGATCCGCCGATAGGCGGCCGCCACGCGTTCGACAGGGTCGGCTGCCGTGTCGCCTAGGAGGGGCATTCAGTCGACTCCGATCACTACGAGGGGCGTGCCCGGCTCCACCTTGGCGCCGGGCGTGGTCAGTACTTTCAAAACGGTGCCCGGGCACGGGCTGTGCACGGGTAATTCGAGTTTCATCGCCTCCAGGACGGCCACCGGCGCATCGGCCTCGACCCGTTGCCCCGGTGCGACCTCTACCCGCCAGACATTGCCGATCATCGGGGCGGTCACCACCGTCGCGTCGGCGGGCAGTCCGGCCAGCGGGTCGTCGACCGGCGCGGTGACGGGCGCGACGGTGTCGCGTGCGAATTCGCCCGCCGCCCGCCACGCCTGCTTCTCCGCTTCGAACGCGACGGCCTGCCTGGTTTCGAACGCGGCGATGGACTCGGCCTCGGTGCGCAGCAGCCGCAGATGGTCGGCGAGCGCGAAACTGCCCTCGCTCACCTCGGCGTCGAATCTGCCCGCCTCGGCCGCGGCGCGGTGTTCGAGCAACTGCTCCGGGCCCACCGGTTCCCACACGATGCGATCGAAGAACCGGAACAGCCACGGCGTGCCCGCTTCGAACGGCGGGGACTGCCGGTAGCTGGACCAGATCGGCACGGTGCGGCCGATCAGTTGGTAGCCGCCGGGCGAGGCCATCCCGTAGACGCACAGGTACTTGCCACCGATGCCGACCGCGTCGGACGGGGTCCAGGTGCGGGCCGGGTTGTATTTGGTGGTGACCAGGCGGTGCCGCGGGTCCAGCGGAACAGCCAGCGGCGCACCGAGATACACGTCTCCGAGGCCGAGCACCAGATACTCCGCGTCGAAAACCGTCGCGCGTACCTCGTCCACGCTGTCGAGCCCGTTGACGCGGCGGATGAACTCGGTGTTCGACGGCAGCCACGGCGCGGTGTCGCGCACGCCGCTGCGATAGCGGTCGATCGCTTCGGCGATCGAGGGATCGTCGAACGACAGCGGCAGCCGGATGGTGCGGCTCGGCACCACCAGGTCGGTCGTGGCGGGCAGGTCGAGTTCGAGTTCGGTCAGCGTGCCCAGCAATTGGTACTGCGGCAGCACCTCGGGGTCGAAGTGGACGTGCAGGGACCGCACGCCGGGGGTCACGTCCACAACGCCGGGCAGCCGGACGGCCGCGAGTGCTTCGGCCAGGGCGTGCACCCGCATACGCAAGCCCAGATCGAGGACCATCTCGCCGTATTCGACCAGCACGTTGTCGTCACCGCCGCGCAGGTAACGCACGCGCGGGCGGTCCGCTGACGCCTCGACGCCGCCGAGCACGCCGCGATCGCGCCGGGCGGCGCGGGAATCGGTCACCAGATCCGGCACGCGGCTGCCGTTGGACGCCCGCAACTCGGCTGCCTTGTCGTCGTCGACCGGCACGAACCGCACCGAGTCGCCGGGACGCAACTGACCCATCCGCCAGCGATGCGCGGACACGACGGTGAGCGGACAGGCGAACCCGCCGAGGCTCGGGCCGTCGGGACCGAGCAGGATGGGGGTGTCGCCGGAGACGTTCAACGCGCCCACGCTGTAGGGGTTGTCGTGCAGGTTGGACGGGTGCAGACCGGCATCCCCGCCGTCGGTGCGCGACCACGCCGGCTTCGGGCCCTCCAGCCGGATGCCGGTGCGGTTGGCGTGGCTGCCGACTCGCCACGGGTGCGTGCAGAACTGGTCCATGTCGGCGTCGGTGAAGTACGCGGGCGAGGTCTGCGGACCGACACCGACCCCGAGCTGCCACTCGTGGGTGAATTGCGGCCGGTCGCCCGGCGCTACGGCGGCCGGCGCGCCGAGTGTGGCTGCCTCGGCGGGGGCGATGCCGAGCACGTCGCCGGTGGCCACCGCCTTGCCGGTCACACCGCCGAATCCACCGAGGGTGAAGGTGGACGCGCTGCCGTGATAGAGCGGCGCGTCGAGGCCGCCGCGCACCGCCAGATAGGTGCGCAGGCCGGTGTCGGTCGGCGCGCCGATGTCCAGCACCGCGCCGGCGGCCACGGTGACGGGCTCCCACATGGCCACCGGACGGCCGTCCACGGTCACCGGAGCCGGGGCGCCGGTCACGCACACCACCGTGGCGTCGGAGAAGCGCAACCGCGGGCCCTGCAAGGTGCACTCGAGCGCGGGGACGCCGACCGGGTTGCCGACCGCGGTGTTGGCGAGGGTGAAGGAGAGGTCGTCCATCGGGCCGGACGGCGGAATGCCCACCTCCCACAGACCTATCCGGCCCGGATGATCCTGCACCGTGGTCATGGTTCCGCCGCGCAGCACGTCGATGCGGCGGCCGACCGGGCGGATGTCGGCCAGCGTGGTGGTGGTGTGCTCGGTACGCAGGACCCGGCCGTCGGCCACGGCCTGACGCAGCTGGGGCAGATTCGTCTGCACCCCGTATATCCGGGTCGCATCGAGTGCGGTGCGCAGGGCGGCGAAAGCGTCGGCTCGATTCTCGCCGCTGCTGATCACCTTCGCCAGCAGCGGGTCGTAATACGAACTGACCTCCGAACCGGTACCGACCCAGGTGTTCACCCGGACGTCACCAGGGAAGTGCGCGGCCGTGACCAGGCCCGCGCTCGGGCGGTACTCGTGGCCGGGATCTTCCGCGTAGACCCGGGCCTCCACCGCGTGGCCGGTGATCACCGGTCCGCTCTCGGGCTGTTGGTCCACCATCGAGGTGTCGCCGCCGGCTAGACGCAGCATCCACTCCACCAGATCGACGCCCGTGACCGCCTCGGTGACCGGATGCTCGACCTGCAGGCGCGTATTCATCTCCAGGAACGACGCGGCGCCGCTGTCGGTGTCGTAGACGAACTCCACCGTCCCCGCCGAGCGGTACCCGACCGAGCGGGCCAGCTCCCGCGACGCCGCCAGCAGGTGCTGCGACTGCTCCGGGGCGAGCCCCGGCGCGGGCGCCTCCTCGATGACCTTCTGGTTGCGGCGTTGCAGCGAGCAGTCCCTGGTGCCGAGGCTGACGACGCGGCCGTTGCCGTCGCCGAACAGCTGCACCTCGACGTGCCTGGCCCGCGCGACGAAACGTTCCAGGAAGACGCCCGCCGAACCGAAGTTCGCCGTGGCGATGCGCTGCACCCGCTCGTAGGCCGCGCGCACCTCGTCCGGGTCGAAGCACGCCTGCATGCCGATGCCGCCACCGCCGCCGACCGCCTTCAGCATCACGGGGAAACCGATCCGCTCGGCCTCCGTCACGGCGTGATCAGCCGATTCGAGCAGGTCGCTGCCGGGGATCAGCGGCACGCCGACCGCGCGGGCGGCCATGCGGGCGGTGTGTTTGTCACCGAAGACGCGGAGTTGCTCGGCGGTCGGTCCGACGAACGCGATGCCCGCTTTCTCGACCGCGGTGGCGAAATCCGCGTTCTCCGAGAGAAACCCGTAGCCGGGATGAATGGCCCCCGCTCCGGTCGCCAGCGCCGCCTCCACCACCGCGTCGGCGCGCAGGTAGGACTGCGCGGCCGGTCCCGGCCCCAGGCGCACGGCGACATCGGCCATCTCGACGTGCGCCGCGCCCACGTCGGCATCGGAGTACACGGCCACCGTCTTCAGCCCCAGCCGCCGGGCGGTATGCATGACGCGGCAAGCTATCTCGCCGCGATTGGCGACGAGCACCGTATCGAATTCCAGACTCACTACCGCTCCCTGCTATTCCGTGGCCAGCGACATCGCCGCGATCGCACGGGTGACCCGTTCGAGCACGACGTCCAGCGATTCGCCGATATGCGTGTGCAGCAGCCGATACGCCAGCGAAAGATCCTCGGCCAGAACGGCTTCGAGGATTCCGAGATGCTCGGCGATGGTGGTCTCGATCCGGTTGTTGACCATGAAGTCGTACATGCGCACGTGGCGGATGCGGGAGTTCACCGCTTTGAGCGCGCGCACCATCTCGGTGTTGCCCGCAGCGGTCAGCAGGGTGACGTGGAATTCCTCGTCGCGCACCACGAAGCCCGGTTCCTGTTCCGGCGGGTCGGCGCGCAGTTCCAGCCAGGCGGCTCGCTCGGCCTCCAGCAGCGCACGATCGTGGGTGACCGCGGGGTTGGTCATCGCGCGCTGAAGACCGCCCAGCTCCAGGGTGATTCGCAACTCGTACAGGTCGCGGATCAGCGGGATGCTCGGCCGGACGGGGCTGAACCCGTATTCTTCGCGTTGCAGCAGTCCGTCCGAGCACAGCACGGTCAGCGCCTCGCGGATCGGCGTGCGCGAGATGCCGAAGCGGGTGGAGAGTTTCGGCTCGGTGAGGCGCTCGCCGAACTTGATGTCCCCGTTCATGAGCTCGCCGCGCAGCTTCTCGTACACCACGTCGCGCAGGGGTTTGCCCGCCGCGTCGGCCAGGGTTGCTATCCGTGTCGACATGGCTGTATACGCTATTGACCTCGCATTTCGGCGGAGTGACCGCAAGTTATCGCCGCGTTAGCGTCTGCTCACCGCGTCGGTCGGCGGCTGTGTGGGTACTCGGGACGAAACGAAATCCCGCGCGGGCTCGACAGAGTCATCGAGTCGGTTGTCCATCAGCGAAGATCGAGGAGAAAAGATGAAGCGCAGCACGAAGTTCGCCGGAGTACTCGCCGCCGCCGCGATGGCGCCGCTCTTGGCGGCCGGTAGCGCCCAGGCCGACACCGGCACGGTCTACTTCTCGGCGGGCAGCACGAACTGCGCGATCTTCGCGAACGGCTCCGTCGGATGCGATTTCGGCTATCCCCAGCACCTGAGCTACTACGTCGGCGGCACCTACATCCCGGTGCCGGTGACGGTGAACGAAATCGTGATCGACCAGGCCTGGCTGCCCGCGCATCCCACCTTCGACCCGGCCACGTCGTACACCCTGCCGGGTGGCAATCCCAGCATCTACGACGTGAAAACCGGCTCCGGCCAGTGGGGCCCCATCATCGAGCATGCCGGAGCGACGTGCCAGGTCGGCTTCCACGGCAGCTTCACCTGCCAGGCGCTCGGCCGCGGATTCAGTTCCTACGGCGGCACGGTCACCGCCTGAGCGTCCGACCGGCGTGCTCGCCGACCGCGGGCGCGCCGGTCGTAGTCGCTCCTGCTACCGGCCGCTCGTGCCGTCGAGCCGGATGACCTGGGCGTTCACCGTGCTCGCCGCGGCACCGGCCAGATAGGCGACCACCGCGCCCGGCTCGGCCGGCCGCAACGAGGCGAGTGCGGTCTCGAGCTCCGCGTTGTCGGTCGTGCCCGCGCCGTAGCTGACCGTGTTGACGGTGATCCGCCGTGACCTGAAATCCGGGGCGACGGCCTGGCCGAGTTGCTCGACCGCGCCGCGCGTCGCGTCGTGCACCGCGCTGCCCGGGTCGGCGGGATCACAGACGTTGACGACCCGGCCTTCGTCGGCCAAGTGCTGCAAAGCCAGTTGCAGGCCGTGGAAGACGCCCTTCACCGTGGCCGCGAAATTGCTGTCGAACGCCTCGGAGCTGAGCTTCGGGAACGGTTCGGATTCCGGCACCGCGGCGGTGTTGACCAGCACGTGCCACCCGCCGCCTTCCTCGAGCAGCGCCTGCACCAGCTCCTCGTATTCGTCGCGATCGGCGATGTCGGCCGCGAGCGCCAGCGCCGCGCCACCCGCCTCGGTGATCTCCTTGACCACCTCCGCGGCGGGCTCGGGGAAGTGCGGATGCTGCACCACGACCTTCGCTCCTTGCGCGGCAAGCGTTTTCGCGATCGACCTGCCTATTCCGGTGTAGGCCGCCGTGACCAGCGCGGTCTTCCCGGACAGTGGTCTGTCCGCGGGCACGCCATCGACGGGCTTGCTCATCTGCCGACCTTTCGTCGATTGCGGGGAATCGGTTCTAGGCATGATATTCCCGCATACGATCGGACCAACCTACGATCGGGCGCCGACCATGGTGTCGGGTTCATCGGCGATGGCGAGCAATGGCCGCGGTCCCGGAAGCGCGGAGTGAATGCCGAGGTCCGGTCGAGCGCACGCGTAGAAGCGGTCCCGCGCGTCCGATGCCCGGGCCAGCGCCTGGCGGATCGTCTCCACGGAGGCGTTCGCATCTCGATGCAGCACACGCAATTCCCAGACCTTCTGCTGCCACTCGCGTGCCGCCTCGACAGTGGGGCCGTCGGCGAGCAAGAGGATGGATTCCAGGAGGTCGGCACGTGCGTCCTCGGCTGCCGCGAGCAGTGGCCAGCCTTCCTCCATCGACAACGTCTCGTGTCCTGGCCAGACGTCCGGATGCTGCGCGGCGGCCATTTTCACATGCAAGCGGACCTCGCGCTTGATCGCCGCCGCGAACGCGACGTAAGCCTCGCGACGCGCACTGTCCCATCGCGTCGCGTGACTCCGGTCCCATTGCAACCGGTCCTTGCGGACACTGAAGTAGTAGCCGATCCAGGCCGATGTCGCGCCCGTGACGATCGCGACCGCCGCACTGTAGAGGGCAAGCATGCGTCGAGCCTACGCAGAGTGTCTCGGCTCCCACGTCCGGGCAACGGAGAAGGCCCCTGACCATGCGTACTGGTCAGGGGCCTTCCCGTCGTCTCAACCACGAGTCGGGGTGACAGGATTTGAACCTGCGACCTCTTCGTCCCGAACGAAGCGCGCTACCAAGCTGCGCCACACCCCGTGAAGTGGACCTGGAGTAGCTTACAACAGGGGTGCCCGAGACGTTAAACCGGCAGGTCAGTCACCCTTCGAGGGGTCGGATGCTGGTGAAGATGCGCTTGGCGGTCTCGGCGTCGAGTGCGTGCGGGACACCCGTGTCGGCGGCGATCACCATGACGAAATTCCCCTGGTCGTTGGGGAAGGCGGCGGTGTAGATGGAGTAAGCCTTCGCGCAGCCGGGCTTGGCGTCGGAGACGGTGCCCTTGGTCTCCACGAACATGCCGTGTTGCGATCCGTCCAGCGATGCCAGCGGCATGGGCAGGCCGGGTGTGCCGCCGGTCGTTCCTTTGTAGGCGAGTGTGGCGGTTCTCGTGCCCAGTTCGGTGGCCGCCTTTCCCGGGTCGGCGGTGTTCGAGCCGGTCAGGAAGGCTACGGTCCGGGTCGAGCCGGGGCAGTAGCCCTTGCCCTCGCTGGCCAAGCCCTTGCCCGCGACCGCGTTCGGTGGCTCGCCGAAGCCGCCGATCGTGCCCGGCGGCGCGACCGTCCAGTCGGCGGGCACGTCGTAGGCGGCGCCGCTGTCGGGCGCCCGGACGACCTGATAACCGGGGACGACCGGATTCTTGTCGCCGGAACCCCGTGCGGTGGTCGTCGGGGCGGATCTGGTCGTGGTCCGCGCGGGCGCGCCCGCTGTGGTCGTGCCGAGCGCATTCACCATCGACGGCGCGGTCTGCTGCGCGGGATCGTTCGTCTTCATCCGGCTGAGGACCACCGCACCGGCCACGAGACCGGCTACCAGCAGCACCGCGAGTCCGACCGACAGGATGACCTTTCCGCTCCCGCCGGGCCTGTGCGGCGGCGGTCCGCCCGCCTGTGGACCGTAGCCCGGCTGGTGCCGGCTGTCCGGCGCGGTGCCGTACGGCCCGGACCCGCCGACCGGCTGCCACTGCGGGGTTTGCGCCGGTTGACCGAACCGATCGGCGCTCGGATAGCCGAGCAAGGTCGGCGCCGAATCGTTCTGCGCCGGTGTGGGACCCGGTCTCCCGCGACCGAAGGGGACGGGCTGGTCGAGCGCGCCGAGCGGTTGGCCGAGCATGGTCGGATCGTTGCGTCCGCCGGTACCGGGCTGGGCCTGTGGTGGCCACTGCCCGGGAGGTGTGTGTCCCAGAGACTGGGCCAGCATGGTGGGATCATCGCGGCCCGGCGACCCGGGTTGCGCGGGACGTCCCGGCGAGGGGGCGAGCATGGTCGGATCGTCCCGCGTGCCCGACGGCGAACCGCCGTCCGGGGACCAACCCAGCGCCGGGTCGCTCTGCCAGCCGGGTTGCCACTGAAGCGTTGGCGCCGGCTCTTGATACGGCTGCCACTGCGTGGCCGGGTCGGGCTGCCACCACTGGGACATCGCGCCGTTCTCGGTCGAGTCCGGAGGCTGCTGCCCAGGGGCCGGCCCGGAAGACCGGTCGCCCCGCTGCCACGGTGTGCCGGTAGGGCGTCCCGAGTCACCGGTTCGGCCCGGATGCGCTCCGCCGTGCGGTGGCCGAGCGCGGTCGTCATCGTCCGGCGGGGTAGGGACGGAACGCAACGCGCGGAAGGGTTGTTGCCGAGGAGTCGGCGGCCCGGCGGGCCCTCCCGGAGTAGTCGGGTCGCGCCGGTCGTCGAATCCACTCACAGTTGTCCCCTACCTGCCACACGTCTCGGCAGGGGACATTAGCGGGCGACGGCCTCCGATGCCGACACTCCGTGGCCCGTGTCGGCTCCCGGACGCTTCGGCGGCGCGGCCACCAGCGTCAACAGGGTCGCCTCGGGGCGGCAGCAGAATCGGTACGGCGCCCACGGCGAGGTGCCGACACCCGCGGAGACGTGCAACCGGGTGTGCTCGCCCCACTTCGACTGCCCCTTCACCCGGGACCGGTCGATCCCGCAGTTGGTGACCAGGGCGCCGTAGCCGGGCAGGCACAACTGGCCGCCGTGCGTGTGCCCGGCGAGGACCAAGTCGTACCCGTCCTCGGCGAAGCGGTCCAGCACTCGGGGTTCGGGGGAGTGGGTGAGGCCGAGCCGCAGGTCGGCCAACGGGTTCGGAGCGCCGGCGACAGTGTCGTACCGGTCGCGCTGCAAGTGCGGATCGTCGACGCCTGCGGTGGCGATGCGGATGCCCGCCACTTCCAGGTCGCGGCGTACGTGCGTCAGATCGAGCCAGCCGCGTTCGGTGAAGGCGGCGCGCAGGTCCTTCCACGGCAGCGGGGCGCCGTAGGTGCGGCGGTGATCCTTCTTGAAGTACTTCAGCGGGTTCTTCGCCACCGGCGCGAAGTAGTCGTTGCTGCCGAAAACGAAAAGGCCCGGACGGGAGAGCAACCCGCCGAGGGCCTGGACTACCGCGGGCACCGACTTCTGGTGCGAGAGATTGTCGCCGGTGTTGATCACCAGATCGGGCTCGAGCCGGTCCAGTTCCCGCAGCCATTGCTGCTTGAGTTTCTGGCCCGGCATCATGTGCAGATCACTGATGTGCAGCACCCGCAGCGACGACGACCCCGGCGCCAGCACGGGCATGGTCGCTTCCCGTAGGACGAAGGCGTTGCGTTCGACCAGCGAGGCGTAGCCGATTCCGGCCACCGCGGCCCCGGCGGCTCCCAGCGCGGTCGTGCGTACAGCAGAGGTCGAGATCACGGGCATTTGCCCAGCATAGGTGACCTCGCGCAGGACCGCCGAGTGTGTTTCCGCACAGGCGCCCGTTTTTCCGGCGGGAAATCGGGCCGCGCGGCAAATGTAGTGGGACCGCCGTGCCCGAGCGGCTACCGTGAGCGGCATGTCGGAACTCAAATCGCAGCTGCGAGCGGACCTCACCGCCGCGATGAAAGCCAAGGACACGCTGCGCCTTTCCACGTTGCGGATGCTGCTGTCGGCGATCCAGAACGCCGAGGTCGCCGGCTCGCAGGCCCGTGAACTCACCGACGCCGAGGTGGTCTCCGTGCTGCAGAAGGAGTCGAAGAAGCGCAGCGAATCCGCCGAGGTCTACACGCAGGCCGGGCGCGGCGAATTGGCGGCGAACGAGCGCGCCGAGGCGCAGATCATCGAGGAGTACCTGCCGACCCAGCTCACCGACGCCGAGGTCGCCGATCTCGCCGACACCGCCATCGCGCAGGTCGCCGAGGAGATCGGCGAGCGTCCCGGCATGCGCCAGATGGGTCAGGTCATGAAGATCGCCACCGGGCTGGCCCAGGGCAAGGCCGACGGCTCGCGCATCTCGGCCGCGGTGAAGGCGCGGCTGTAGGACGGCGACGCGAAAGGGGCCGCGAACCGTACGGTTCGCGGCCCCTTTGCTTGCTCAGCGTGGGATCGGGATCGGGATGGGGATCGGTGGCAGCCGCGGCACGGGCAGCCCCGGGATGCCCGGCGGCGGCGGGGGCGGCCCCGGCGGCGGCGCGGCCCGGACGGTGCCGTCGCTGATGTACAGCGTGATCACCGAACCGGGGATCGCCGACCCGTTGGGCGCGGTGCCCATGACGGTCCCCTTGGGGCGATCGCCCGCCCCGGTCACCGGCGACACCTGGAAGCCCGCGGCGACCAGCGCCGCGGTGGCCTCACCCTGTGTCATGCCGACGACATCCGGTACCTGCGCGTTGTTCGCGCCGCGCACGTACTTGTTGTCCAGCGGGGGCAACACGGGCGGCGGGAACAGCGGTATCACCGGTTTGATCGCGTTGAACCAGGTGCGCGCGGGTTCATTACCGCCGAACAGGTTGCCGTCGCCGCAGTTGCGCAGCGGGAACGAGCAGATCTCACCCGGGGTGGGGCTGTCGCCGTAGGCGTAGACGGCGGCGGCCAGCGCGTTCGTGAAACCGAGGAAGGCCGAGGAGCGGTGGCTCTCGGTGGTACCGGTCTTGCCCGACATCGGATAGTTCCAGCCCACCGACTGGGCCGCGCCCGCCGCCGTGCCGGAAGTGTCGTCCTTGCTCATGGCGTTGGCCAGGGTGTTGGCCAGGCCGGGCTCGACGACCTGTTCGCAGGCCTGCTGGGTCAGCGGCACCTGCTTGCCCTGGCGGTCGACGACCTCCTTGATCGGGTTCGGCGGGCACCACCGGCCGCCGGAGCCCAATGTCGCCGCGACGTTGGACAGCTCGAGGGGATTGATCGCGACCGGCCCCAGGGTGAACGAGCCGAGGTTCTGTTCCTTGATCATGTCGGCCAGGCTCTGGTTGCCGTGACCGGAGGTGCCCGCCTCGGTGAACGAGCGCATGCCGAGCCGCACCGCCATGTCGACGGTCGGGGTGACGCCGACGGCCTGGATCAGCTTGACGAACGCGGTGTTCGGCGAGGTCGCCAGCGCCTCGGTCACCGACATGGGCGACTTGTACCGGCCCGCGTTCTCCACGCAGTAGGTGGCGGGCGGGCATCCGCGGGCGCCGCCGTTACCCATGCCCTTCGCCTCGAACCGGCCGGGCACGTCGAGCTGGGCGTCGATGCCGAGCCCCTTCTCCATGGCCGCCGCGGTGGTGAAGATCTTGAAGATCGACCCCGCGCCGTCGCCGACCATGGAGTACGGCTGCGGTTGCACGGTCTCGTTCGCGTCCCGGTTCAGGCCGTAGGTGCGGCTGCTCGCCATCGCGAGCACCGGGTGGGTGTCCTGACCAGGCCCCACCACGGACATGACTTCCGCGATGTTGTCCAGGTTCGGGTTCGCCGCGTCGGTCACCGCGCGCTTCACCGAGTCCTGCACGGCCGGATCGAGGGTGGTCTTGATCAGGTAGCCGCCCTTCTCGATCTGTTCGCGGCTGATCCCGGCGTTGGCCAGGTACTGCAGCGCGTAGTCGCAGAAGAAGCCGCGGTCGTTGGCCGCGATGCAGCCGCGCGGCAGGCCCTTGGGCTCCGGCAGCACGCCCAGCGGCTTGGTCTTCGCCTCGCGGAACTCGTCGGCACGGCTGGGGATGTTCTGGATCATGGTGTCCAGCACCGTGTTGCGCCTGGCCAGCACGCCGTCGGGATTGGTGTAGGGGTTCAGCTTGGATGAGCTCTGCACCATGCCCGCGAGCATCGCGGCCTGCGAGACGTTCAGATCGGCCGCGTCGACGCCGAAGTAGGTCTTCGCCGCGTCCTGGATGCCGTAGGACGAGTTACCGAACGGGACGAGGTTGAGGTACCTGGTGAGGATCTCGTCCTTGGTCAGCTCGCGGTCCAGCGTCAGCGCCATCCGGATCTCCCGGATCTTGCGGGCCGGAGTGGTCTCGATGGCGGCGCGGCGCTCGGCGTCGGTCTTGGCGACCACGAGCAGCTGGAAGTTCTTCACGTACTGCTGGTCCAGGGTCGAGGCGCCCTGCTGGACCTCGCCGCTGGCGGAGTTGGTGAGAAACGCGCGTAGCGTGCCCTGCCAGTCGACGCCCTCGTGCTCGGCGAAGCGGCGGTCCTCGATGGACACGATCGCCAGTTTCATGTCGTTGGAGATCCGGTCGCTCGGAACCTCGAATCGGCGCTGCTCGTACAGCCAGGCGATCGGATTGCCCGCCGCGTCGACCATGGTCGACACCGCGGGCACCGTTCCCTCGACCAGCTCCGAGGAGACGTTGTCGACGGCGTCGGCGGCGCGGTTGGAGACGAACCCGAAGCCGCCGGCGAGCGGGAACAACAACCCGGCGACGAGCACGGAGGCAAGCACGCAGCTACCGGCCAGCCGCGCGAGCGTATGTGTGATCGGCACGAATCAAGACTACGGGTTGCCATTCCGGCGTTCTTGGCGGCATTTGTCCGAAGCGCGGAACTGGTTGTTCACGAGCCGGAATGGGCGTGTCGCGCGATCGCGCACGGCGTGTCGCAAGAGGGCCCGCACGCAATCTGCCTGCCCGTCCAGTGCGCGCCGGGCTTTGTATGGACGGACGTACCAAAAAATCTCGAGGTGGTCTTGCGCAAGCGCCATACCTTTACCTAGATTGAGAACCCAGTGTGATAGAGCTAACACTCAAAGTGGAATGTGGTGCACTTCGCAGCGGGGTTTGGGTGCTGCGTGGTGACAACGCGATTCTGGAGCGCCGTTGACCCGGTGTTCGGACTGCAAAGGGGCACACCAAATGCACATGACAACCCCCATCGCTCGATTGGACGTGGAGCAGGCCGAAGCGAGGATCGCCTGGGTAGCCCAGGCCCGATGCAAGGAAGTGGATCCCGATCAGTTGTTCGTCCGCGGCGCGGCGCAGCGCAAAGCGGCGACGATCTGCAGGCACTGCCCGGTGCTCATGCAGTGTGGTGCCGACGCGCTGGACAATCGCGTCGAGTTCGGTGTGTGGGGCGGCATGACGGAACGGCAGCGTCGCGCCCTGTTGAAGCAGCATCCGGAAGTGACCTCGTGGGCCGATTTCTTCCAGGCCCAGCGCCAGCATCAGGTGGCGATGTAGGCCCGGCGACGTCGAAACAGAGCCCGCGCAAGCGGGCTCAGTTTCGTTTCAGGACTGTTATTTCCGTCCGACCAATAGCGGATACGCCTAAGTATCAGGCGGTCGCGCGTGCCGTGCCGGTCAGCTGATCGCCGACGGCGCGCAGCGCGTCGAGGTCGGACACTTCGAACGGAAGCGCGGTGACCGACACGATCGGCACCCGCGGATGCGCGCCGGTGAACCGGTGCAGCAGATGCTGTTCGCGCTTGTCGGTGGCGACCCGGCGGGCGTGCACCCGCAACACCGCCGCGGTGAGCGGATCGGAGTCCGCCACCTGGTCGGCGGCGGTGAGCGCGTGATCGGCGGGCAGGGAGCTCAGCACGGGGTGGGTGCGGTTGAGCACCAGCCCCGCCAGCGGCATGCGCTCGGTGGAGAGGCGGTCGACGAAGAACGAGGCCTCGCGCAGCGCGTCCGGTTCCGGCGCGGCCACCACGATGAAGTGCGTGCCCGGCTTCGACAGCATCGCGAAGGTCCGCTCGGCCCGTTCCTGGAAGCCGCCGAACAGCGACTCCAAGGATTGCAGGAAATTCGACGCGTCCTTGAGCATCTGGCCACCGACGACGGTGGACACACCGCGCACCGCCAGGCTCATCGCGCCGGTCACGAGCCGGGTCACGCCGCGGCCCGGAGCCATGATCACCCGGATCATCCGGCCGTTGAGGAAGTTGCCGAGTCGTTTGGGAGCGTCCAGGAAGTCGAGGGCGTTGCGCGACGGCGGGGTGTCGACCACGATCAGGTCCCATTCGCCGCGCTGGGCCAGCTGGCCCAGCTTCTCCATCGCCATGTATTCCTGGGTGCCGCCGAAGGACGAGGCGACCGTCTGATAGAAGGGGTTGGCGAAGATCTGCGCCGCCTTCTCCCCGCTGGTGTGCTCGAGCACCATGTCGTCGAACGTGCGGCGCATGTTGAGCATCATCGCGTGCAGTTCGCCTTTGGCTTCCGGGCCCAGCGCCACCCGCTGCGGGTTGTTGCCGAGGTCGGCGACGCCCAGTGACTGAGCCAGCCTGCGCGCCGGGTCGATGGTGAGCACCACGACCTTGCGCCCCTGTTCGGCGGCGCGCAACGCGATGGCGGCGGCGGTGGTCGTCTTGCCGACGCCGCCGGAGCCGCAGCAGACCACCACCCGCGCGGATGGGTCGGCGATGATCCCCGAGATGTCCAGGGGGGCAGCTAGGGGATGGGCCGGCGTGCTCATGCCCGCGCCTCGCTCGGCTCCGACAGGACCACGGGCGTGGCTGTGTCGATGGTTCGCTCGCTCATCGGACTCCCTGTGCGGTGAGGTGTTCGGCTAGTTCGTACAGCCCGCCCAGGTCCATCCCGTCGGGAAGGGCGGGCAGGTAGAGCCGGGAGATGTCGACCTTCGCCAGTTCCTCGGCGCTGTCGTCCTGTGCTTGCAGAGTGGCGGAGTGCTCGATCGTTTCGGTGAGCAGCCCCTGGAAGTCGCTGTCGGGGAGGCTGATCCCCGCGGCGTCCAGGCCGGCGCGGATGGCGTCGGCGTCCAGATCACCCTGAGCGGCCCTGGCGCGCAGCTCGGGCGGGAGCTGGCCCTCGGTCGCCCGGTTCACGATGACGGTGCCGATGCGCAGGTCCGCGGCCGTGAGTTCGGCGACGGCGTCGGCCGTCTCCTGCACCGGCAGCGCCTCCAGCAGCGTGACCAGGTGAATCATGGTCTGGTCGGAGTGCAGCAGCTGCGAGACACCCTCGGCCTGCGAGGCGATCGGCCCGCCCTTGGCCACCTCGGCCATTGCCTTGGTGACGTCGAGAAAGCCCGCGATCCGGCCGGTGGGCGGTGCGTCGACCACGATCTCGTCGTAGACGCGCTTACCGGACTTGTCCACCCGGACCGCGCACTCCTTGATCTTGCCGGTCAGGATGACGTCGCGCAGACCGGGCGCGATCGTGGTGACGAACTCGATCGCGCCCATCCTGCGCATCGCGCGGCCCGCGAAGCCGAGGTTGTAGAACATGTCGAGGTATTCGAGGAAGGCGTGCTCGATGTCCAGCGCCAGCGCGACCACCTCGCCGCCGCCGTCCGCGGTGGCGATCCGTGTCTCGGTCGGCGGCAGCGGCGGCAGATCGAACAGTTGCGCGATCGATTGCCTGCTCTCCACCTCGACCAACAGCACCCGTCGCCCGCCCGCGGCAAGGGCGAGCGCCAGCGCTGCGGCAACCGTCGACTTGCCCGTGCCGCCCTTACCGGAGACGTAGTGCAAACGGGCCTGTTCAGCGCGCTTCGGCCACCTTGCGCCCATTCCGGGCTCCTCCGAAAGCGGCACTGCAGTTGGTACTCCCACGATCGCGAGCCTATAACTGGTTCGCCGCCGCCGGGCACAGGCCGTACCAGACGGGCTGATCCCCAAGCGGTTCCCGACCCCCGCCACGAGTTGCGAGCCCACCCGCCGAAGCCCCCGATCACCGTGCGAAATCAGCAACCGAACCACGGATTCGGCGGGGGTGATACGTGGGCGGCAGCCAGTGATCAATCCGACGCCGCCGAGCCGGGCGAGACCGACCGTGCTCGTTCGCGGTGCGGTCGAATTCGCCCGACTGCCGCGCCTGCGGAGGCCTGGGCAACGGTTGGTCCGCCAGGGCGAAACGATCTTCGCTCCTCGCAGCGCGCCTCGGACACCGCACGGCCGCCGTGTCCGGATGACACCGAGGGATGCGCCCGCCGACCCCGAGGGAAACCGCGAAACCTCCGACAGCGCGATTTCCTCCCATGCGCCCAGTGCACCGCACCACCGTCTCGAGCGAAACGAGCCCGAACCCCTGCGCCTACGCGCGGAAGAGCGGACCCAGTCACCGTCGGAGGTGAACACCAGGGCGAGCGCTCACCGCCTGCGTGCTGAGCGCCCGCCACCCCGGGTTTCGGGTGAAGCGTGCCTGGTTCTGCGCCGGCGCGCCGATAGAGCCGGACCCGGTCACTCCGTGAGGCAAACGCCAGGGCGAGTGCTCACCGCCGACGTGCCCAGCGCACCCTGACCACAGGTTTCGAGCGAAGCGAGACCGAGCCTGTTCCGTTCGCGGCTCGGCTCGCGTTCGAGCGGCCGCCGCGTACGCGACGAAGGAGCAAGCGGCGGTCGCTCGAACGCGAGCCACAAAGGGGCCGCGAACACGCAGCGCCGAAGGCGCTGCAAATCAGACACAGCTACGCTCACCACATGAGTGACACGACCTTGTGGGAGTACGCGACCGTGCCGCTGCTGACGCATGCGACGAAGCAGATTCTCGATCAGTGGGGAGCCGACGGCTGGGAGCTGGTCACCGTGCTGCCCGGTCCGACCGGTGAGCAGCACGTCGCCTATCTCAAGCGGCCCAAGTAGCGAAGGAGGGTGACGCAGTGACCCAGTGGGAGAAGAACCTCGCCGAGCTCGGAATCACCCTGCCCCCGGTCGCGGCCCCGGTCGCGGCCTATATTCCCGCGATCCGCACGGGGTCGCTCGTCTACACCTCCGGTCAGCTGCCGTTCGTGAACGGCGAGCTGTCCGCGGTCGGCAAGGTCGGCGCGGAGGTTTCGGTGGAGGCGGCCAAGGAAGCCGCCCGGTTGTGCGCGCTGAACGCGCTGGCCGCGGTGCACGACCTGGTCGGGCTGTCCGCGGTGGTGCGGATCGTGAAGGTGGTTGGATTCGTCGCCTCGGCACCGGGATTCGGCGACCAGCCGGTGGTGATCAACGGGGCGTCGGAGTTCCTCGGTCAGGTGTTCGGTGACGCGGGCAAGCACGCGCGCTCGGCTGTCGGCGTGTCCGAGCTTCCGCGCAACACTCCGGTCGAAGTCGAACTGATCGCCGAGGTGCGCTAGACCGGAACTGTCGGCTCCGTTCCTACCCGAGGTTTTGCGATGACGTTGACACACCCCGCCTACGGGCAACTGCGGCAGGTCACCGAGACGGCTGCGGTGCTGCTGGCCGCCAATCCGGGCCAGATGACCTTGGAGGGAACCAACACCTGGATCCTGCGCGCGCCGGGGCGGTCGGACTGTGTGGTGATCGACCCGGGCCCGGAGGACGAGTCGCACAGCGCCGCGATCGCGGAGGCCACCGGCGGCCGGGTCGCTCTCACCCTGATCACCCACCACCATCACGACCACACCGGCGGCATCGACCGACTGGTCGAACTGACCGGGACAACGGTGCGCGCCAAGGACTCCCGCTTCTTGCGCGGCTCGGCCGCCGCCTTCGCCGACGGCGAGGTGATCGAGGCTGCCGGACTGCGGATCACCGCGCTCGAGACGCCGGGCCACACCGGTGACTCGGTGAGTTTCGTCCTCGACGACGCGGTGCTGACCGGCGACACCATCCTCGGCGCGGGCACCACCGTGCTCGGCCCGGGCGACGGCGCGCTGGCCGATTATCTGTCCTCGTTGGACCGGCTGGTCGAAGCGGGCAAGGGCAAGGCCCTGCTGCCCGCGCACGGCCCGGACCATCCGGATCTCGAGCCGGTGGCTCGGTATTACATCGCGCACCGGCACGAGCGTCTCGATCAGGTGCGGGAGGCGCTGCGGATACTCGGGTCGGACGCGGACGCGATGGCGGTCGTCCGGCGCGTGTACGCGGATGTGGACGAGCGGCTGTGGCCCGCGGCGCGCAGTTCGGTGCAGGCGCAGCTGGACTACCTGCGCGTGCACGGCTAGCCGGAACGACGAGAACGCCGGGTTCAGTGGAGCGCTGAACCCGGCGTTCTCGTCGTAGAAGTGTTACCGGGCGCGGCGGGCCAAGCGCTCGGAGTCGGAGATGAGCACGCTCTTGCCCTCCAGCCGCAGCCAGCCGCGATGCGCGAAGTCGGCG
Organism: Nocardia implantans; assembly: GCF_035544775.1. Lineage (NCBI taxonomy): Bacteria > Bacillati > Actinomycetota > Actinomycetes > Mycobacteriales > Nocardiaceae > Nocardia > Nocardia implantans. Next base: position 928,036 of record NZ_JAYKYQ010000001.1, read on the forward strand.
AGCGCCTTGTTCACGGTCTCGCGGGAGGCGCCGACCAGCTGGGCGATCTCCTCCTGGGTCAGGTCGTGGGTGACCCGCAGCGCGCCCGCTTCCTGCGTGCCGAAGCGCTGTGCGAGCTGCAGCAGAGCCTTGGCGACGCGGCCCGGCACGTCGGTGAAGATCAGGTCGGCCAGGTTGTTGTTGGTCCGGCGCAGGCGGCGGGCGAGGACGCGGAGCAGTTGCTCGGCGATCTCGGGCCGCTGATCGATCCAGCCCTTCAGTGCGTCGCGGTCCATCGTCACCGCGCGCACCTCGGTCACCGTGGTCGCGGTGGAGGTGCGCGGACCGGGGTCGAAGATGGACAGCTCGCCGAACATGTCGGACGGGCCCATGATGGTCAGCAGATTCTCGCGCCCATCGGGCGAACGGCGTCCGATCTTCACCTTGCCTGACGTGATGATGTACAGCCGGTCACCCGGCTCACCCTCGTTGAAGATGACATGACCGCGCGGGAAATCCACCGGCTGAAGTTGCTTGGCGAGGGCGGCCACCGCAGTGGGCTCGACGCCCTGGAAGATGCCTGCTCTGGCGAGGGCCTCGTCCACGAATGTGCTCCTTAGGGAAATGGCTCTGTACCGGACCGAAGCGACTCGGCCAACAGCGCAGTCTACGCGGCGTCACTACAGCGTAGTGACGGACACCACGTAACGAGTGGATTGCGCGACACTCGCGCCGGATCAGCTCGCGCGGGCCACATCCATCTCATCGCCGCGGGAGCGGCGCTTGCGCATCCGGGCAACGGCGGCGGGCAGACCGAGCTTCGTCAGCTCCTTCACCTCGGCGTTGCTTGCCTTGTCCAGGTACTGCTGAACCTCTTCGTCGGGTTCGAGAAGTTTGCGGAGCCGGTTCTCGACCCGCTCCATGCCCAGTGCGAACAGCATCAGCACCACTGGGAAGAGCACCACAGCGAGTCCTTGCATGACGAGCAGTAAACACCGTCGAGGTCTCAGATGGAACACGGCAACTGAACTGGAAGGGCAACGTTGTCCGGCGGTTCCGTATGGTGGACGCGTGCGTGTCTCCCCCTCCACCGCCTCCGGGAACGGGCTTGCGCCCGGCTCCGAGCCCGCAGGAACGCCGCCGGTCGCCGCCGCGGCTCCGAAACGGAAAACAAGGGCGCGACAGGCGGAAACCCGGCTCGGGCTGGTGCGCCGCGCGCGCCGGATGAACCGGGAACTGGCGACCGCCTTCCCCGACGCGCACTGTGAGCTGGATTTCACCACGCCGCTCGAATTGGCGGTCGCGACAATACTTTCTGCGCAATGCACCGACGAGCGCGTGAACCTCACCACGCCCGCGCTGTTCGCCCGCTACCCGGACGCGCGTGCATATGCCGAGGCAAATCGGGCGGAGCTGGAGGAATACATCCGGCCGACCGGATTCTTCCGAAACAAAACCTCCTCTTTGATCGGACTCGGCCAGGCGTTGCTGGAACGTCACGACGGTGAATTGCCTCACACCCTGTCCGAACTGGTCCAGCTTCCCGGCATCGGGCGCAAGACCGCCAATGTCATCCTCGGGAACGCGTTCGGGGTGCCTGGCATCACGGTCGACACCCACTTCGGCCGCCTGGTGCGCCGCTGGGGATGGACCGAGGAAGAGGACCCGGTCAAGGTCGAGCACATCGTCGGCGCGCTGATCGAGCGCAAGGAATGGACGATGCTCTCGCACCGGGTGATCTTTCACGGGCGACGCGTCTGCCATTCCCGCAAGCCTGCGTGCGGCGCGTGCGTTCTGGCCAAGGACTGTCCGTCGTTCGGGATCGGGCCGACCGATCCGGAAGCCGCGGCCAAGCTGGTGAAGGGGCCGGAGCGGGAGCATCTGCTCGAGCTGGTGGGCCGGTGAGTTCGGAGCCCTCGGGCCGAAGGAGAGCGGGACATGCGTGGCGCTGGGCGCTTGCCGGTCTGATCGTGGTGGTCGCGCTTGCGGTCGCGGTGTGGCCGCGCGGCGGGGACGACCGGACGCAGGAGCAACACCCCGCTTCCGTAGCCTCCGGCGTCTCCGCCGACCTGCGCGCCGCGGCCCATCTGCCCGACTGCCCGAGCGGCGCGGCCTCCGGTAGCGGCCCGTTGTCCGGGATGACGCTGAGCTGTCTCGCCGACGGCAGGCCGGTCGACCTGGCCGCCGCGCTGGCGGGCAAGCCCGCCCTGCTGAACCTCTGGGCCTATTGGTGCGCACCGTGCGCCGATGAGTTGCCGTATTTGCAGCAATACGCCCAACGCGCCGGAAACGCGATTACGGTGCTGACCGTGCACAGCGACCCTGATGAGGCCAAGGCACTGTCCCGTCTGCGCGGACTGGACGTTCGATTGCCCGGCGTGCTCGACGCCGACGCGCGAGTGCGCACCGCCGTCGGCGCCCCCGCGGTGCTGCCGATCTCGGTGCTGGTGCGGGCCGACGGCTCGATCGCCGGCGTCGAGGTGCGCGCTTTCGACGGGGTGGATGACATCGCGAATACCGTCGCGGGCAAGCTCGGAGTAGCCGCGTGACGATGCGGGTGGACGAATCGATGGTGGAGGTGACGGTGCGGGCGTGCACGCGGGTCGGTGGGCGAATGCGCGGGGGAGGTGTGCGATGACCATCGAAATGCCCCCCGGCATCCCGGAATGGCTGACCCGCTCGGCCGAACCCGCCCCCGACAGCGCCGACACCCTGACCAGGGCGCGTGCGCTGCGCCGCGCCATGACCGTGACCTCGAAGCCGCGCCAAGCGGCGGTGCTGGTGCTGTTCGGCGGCTCGCCGGAGCCGGACCCGGACGCGCCGGGCGGACTGCCCGCCGACGCGGAGGTGCTGCTCACCCAGCGCGCCTCGACCCTGCGCCAGCATCGCGGTCAGGTGGCCTTCCCCGGTGGCGCGGCGGACCCGGGCGATGCCGGGCCGATCGATACCGCGCTGCGGGAGGCGTGCGAGGAGACCGGGCTCGACCGTTCCGGCGTGGAACCGTTCGCGGTGCTGCCGAAGCTGTTCGTGCCGCCGTCCCGATTCGACGTGACGCCGGTGCTCGCGTATTGGCGCACGCCGGGCGCGGTGGGGGTGGTCGACCAGAGCGAGACCGAGCGGGTGGTGCGCGTTCCGCTCGCGCAGCTGCTGGATCCGGCCAACCGCTTCTTGGTCCGCAGTCCGCTCGGTTATCAGAGCCCGGCGTTCCAGGTGGACGGGATGCTGGTCTGGGGCCTGACCGGCGGCATCATCGCCGGGATCAGCAAGGCCTCCGGCTGGGATCGCGAGTGGGACCACGATGACGTCCGTGATCTGGAGACCGCACTCGCCGCCGTAGGAATGACGTTATGAGCTCATCGGCCTGGCTCGACATCGCCGTCGTGCTGCTGGCCCTGCTCGCCGCCTCGTCGGGGTGGCGGCAGGGCGCGGTGGCGTCCGCGCTCGCCTTCCTCGGCGTGGTGCTCGGCGCGGTCGCGGGCATCCTGATCGCGCCGCACATCCTGGTGCACGTCGACGAGGGCCGCACCAGGGTGCTCACCGGCGTGCTGCTGATCGTGGTGCTGGTGATCGTCGGTGAGGTCGCGGGCATGGTGCTCGGGCGCGCCGCGCGCAGCGGCATGCGTCATCCGTTCACCCGCAGCGTGGACAGCGTGGTCGGCGCGGTGCTGCAGGCGGTCGCCGTGCTGGTCACCGCCTGGTTGCTGGCGTTGCCGCTCGCCACGTCGTCGCAGCCGGCCATCGCCACGGCGATCAACGGCTCACGGGTGCTCGCCGACGTCAACGACGTCGCGCCGAACTGGCTGCGCAAGCTGCCCAACGAATTCTCCAAACTGCTCAACACCTCCGGTCTGCCGGATGTGATCGGACCGTTCGGGCGGGCGCCGATCGCCGCCGTCGAACCACCCGATCCGAGCGTGCTGGCCAGCCCGGTCGCGGCCTCGCTGCAGCAGAGTGTGCTGCGCATCCGCGGTGTCGCGCCGAGTTGCCAGCGGGCGCTGGAGGGTTCGGGCTTCGTGATCGCCCCGGAGCGCGTGATGACCAACGCCCACGTCGTCGCGGGCACCACCAGTGTCGACGTGGACACCGCCTACGGCTCGCTGCCCGCGTCGGTGGTGCTGTTCGATCCGTTCACGGATGTCGCGGTGCTCTCGGTGCCCGGCCTCACCGCTCCGGTCGTGCCCCAGGCGCCGTCACCCGCTCGTACCGGCGACAGCGCTATCGTGCTCGGCTATCCGGGTGGTGGCCGGTACACCGCCAGCGCGGCCCGGATTCGCGAGACTCTGGACCTGACCGGACCGAATATCTATCGCGACGGAACGGTGAAGCGGGAGGTGTACACCGTCCGCGGCCTGGTGCAGGCGGGCAATTCCGGTGGGCCGCTGGTGGATACCGAAGGGCAGGTGCTGGGGGTCGTCTTCGGCGCCGCGGTGACCGACAACGACACCGGTTATGTGCTGACGCTCAACGAGATCCGCTCCGAACTCGACGCTTCGCAGCGTTCCGACGGTCCGGTGGCCACCGGAGCGTGCGTGCTGAGCTGATCGGCGGTGCTCAGCGCGACGGCAGGCCGTACCACTGGAATGGTGCGGTGGCGTCGCGCTGATACCGCGTAACTCCTTCGGCGGCAGTGAGACTGCAAGCGACCGGCGAACGCGGGGATCGCTGCGACCCCGGCCGTGAACCCAGCGGCCGGGAGTGCATCGCGAAGGGGTTCAGCCGAGGAGTTCGGCCAGTCGCTTGGTCACGGCGTCCGGGTTCTCCTGGTGGGCGAAGTGCCCGGCCGCCGGGATGCCCACCAGCCGCCGTTCCGGCGAAAGGTGCGGGTCGCGACGGAAAGTTCCCGGCAGCACATACGGGTCCAATTCGCCGCGCATGGCCAGGACCGGGATGCGGACGGGTTCACGCATGGTCGCCATGAACCGGCGGCCGTCCGGACGCCACTGGCTGCGGAAGGCCCAGCGCTGGTACTCCAGCGCGCAGTGCGCGGCGCCGGGGATCCGGATCGCCGACCGCATCCGCTGGGCGGTGTCGATGAATTCTTCGGTGCCCGCCCATCCCGCGCTCACCCGCTGGCGCAGCAGCCGTTCCACTTCGAAGCCGTCGTCGGTGGTCAGCAAGTGCTCGCCGTACCGGGGCAGCTGGTAGCGAAGGAAGTTCGGCAGCCAGGCCGCGCGCTGGCGGCGGTTGCGCAGCACGGCGCTCTTGAGCGCGGACGGATGCGGCGAGCCGACCAGCGCGATCGAGCGGACCAGCCGCGGATGCAGCACCGCCGTGGTCCAGCAGACCAGCCCGCCTTCGGCGTGCCCGGCCAGCGTCGCCTCGGTGTAGCCGAGCGCCCGGATCAGCCCGGCGACGTCACCGGCGAGCGTCCAGCCGTCGTATCCGCGCGGCGGCTTGTCGCTGTCGCCGTAGCCGCGCAGGTCGACGGCCACGGCGCGGTAGCCGAGTTCGGCCAGGCCGGTGAGCTGGTGCCGCCAGGACCACCAGAAGTCCGCGAAGCCGTGCAGCAACACGACCAGCGGAGCATCGGACCGCTCCGGCGCCGCGTCGACGACGTGGAATCGGATGCCGTTGGCGTGCACGTCCCGATGCGTCCACGGTCCGTCGTAACGGACGCTGGACGGATCCGGAAGCAAGTTCGCCGACACGCCGATGGAGCCTAGTAGCCGCCGTACCGGCTCGCGAACGCGCGCCTACGAAGTCCGCTTCTCCAGCGCGAGGCGGTCGTCGTGCGCGGCGGCGCCGAGGCCGTGCGGCAGCACCGTGCGCGCCTGCTTGAGCGAATCGATCGTCTTCTCCGGCGCGCGCAGTTTCTTCACCCTGCGGTAGCCGAGGAACGCCAGCACCGCGGTGGCCACGACCATCAGCAGGAAGACGATCAGGAAGGCCGCCCAGCGCGCCAGCCACACATCGAGCAGTTCGCCGAGGAAGAAGAAAAAGAAGAACGTGCTGAACAGCAGCACGGTGAGCGCGAGGATGAAGTAGACGCTGCCCTGCAGGCCCTTCTTGATCTCGCCGGTGACCTCGGCCTTGGCCAGTTCGACCTCGGCGCGGACCAGGGTCGACATCTGCTCGGCGGCGTCGCGCACCAGCGTCCCGAAACTGGCGTTGCCGAGCGGATCGGCATCCGTGAGGGGAATGGAGGTGACCGTCCGACCGCCCTGCGCGTCGCTCCCGTTACCGCCGTGGTTGAAACTCACTTGGTCGACCCTTCTCCCTGTCCCGGCACTGCTTCAACTCCCGTTCGATCGGCGGTGCTCCCGGTGCCCTCCGTGGTCACGCAGGCTACCGCCTCCGGGCGGATCGCTCGCGCCGCCGTCTTGTTCACGTTGTAGCGCACGGGCGTCCCGCCGAGCCTGGTGGACACGCCCACGCCGCAACAGTAGCGCCGAACCGGCGAGCGACGCCGCCATTGATGTCACCAACACGGCGGCCTTCGCCAACTCGACGGCCGACTCGCCCGCGACATCGGTGAGCGCGAGTTCCGCCACGAGAAGGCTAACCGTGAACCCGATCGCGCCCAGCACCGAGAGGGCGAACATGTCCCGCCAGCCGAGACCGCTGGGGCGCGTCGCGACGCCAGAGCGGATTGCCAGCCAACTGATCCCGAAGATCCCCAGTGGCTTGCCCACCAGCAGGCCCAGCATGACCGCCAGCGCGAGCCGATCGGTGAACAGATCGCCGAAAACCGTGGGATTGAACGGAACCCCCGCGGCGAACAGGGCGAACAGCGGAACGCACAATCCGGCCGACACCGGTTGGAAGATGTGCTCGAGCCGGGTGGCGGGCGCTTCGGGTTCCCCGGAATCCGGACGCACCCGGGTGAGCAGGCCGAGCGCGACGCCGGCCAAGGTGGGGTGGATACCGGCCTCGTGCAGCGCGTACCAGGACACCAGCGCCAGCGGTACATAGAGCAACGGTGTGCGGATGCGGGCGCGTTGCCCTGACGCCCACCCCGCGAAGCATCCTGCGGCGACCAGCAGCCACAGCAGCGACACCGTGGTGGTGAACAGCACCGCGATCAGGATGATCGCCATCAGGTCGTCGACCACGGCGAGGCTGAGCAGGAACACCCGCGCGCCCGCCGGGATGCGGGAACCGGTCAGCGCGAGCACGGCGAGCGCGAACGCGATGTCGGTGGCGACCGGGATGGCCCAGCCGCGCTCCATGCCGGGTATCCCGAACCCGACCACCGCCGCGATCAGCGCGGGAGTCAGCACGCCACCGACCGCGGCGACCACCGGAAGCACGGCGCGTCTGCGGTCGGCGAGTTCGCCGACGACCAGTTCGCGTTTGAGTTCCAGCCCGGCGACGAAGAAGAACACCGCGAGCAGACCGTCCTCGGTCCACTCGGCCAGGGTCAGGTCCAAGTGCAGCGGCGGTATGGCGAGGACCGTCTCGGTGACCGTCAGATAACTGGCACCCCAGGGCGAGTTCACCCACAGCAACGCGATCGCCGCCGCGATCAGAAGCAGTGCGCCGCCGAAGGTTTCCGTGCGGAGGTAACGGGACAGTTCCGAGCGCACTTGCGTGATCACGGGAAACCTTTCGGCCGGTGGTCGGGCGGACGCGGAGGCGGCACCCCACCGGAGTCGGCTGAACGGGTGCGCGACCGCTCGCCGACCAGACTTCCCGGCACACCTTAGGCAATCTTAACGGCCGCGGCCGGTGACGGATCCCGCCACCGGCCGCGTTCAGTGCTGTGCGGTCAGTTCTTGCCCGCTCGGATCGCTTCGAAGACGCTCGGGTCGACGAGGGTGGAGGTGTCGCCGAGTTCGCGTCCTTCGGCGACGTCGCGTAGGAGGCGGCGCATGATTTTGCCGCTGCGGGTTTTGGGGAGTTCGGGGACGATGTGGATTTCGCGGGGTTT